>JBAYHD010000001.1:0-159247 GCA_041666305.1 Minisyncoccota bacterium
GTGTACGCACCAGTGGTGTGCGGTTCACCATCGGTGCGCAGCACATTACGCAATGAAGGTTTTTCATGCCCTCTTTTCGGCAGTTCCAATTTTTCGAGCTGCCCGACATACGCCAGTATCGCGTCGAATTCGCTCGTGAATTTCTCGAGTTCCCTTCCTTCTATGCTGATGCGCGCCAGAGCCGCGAGCTTCTTGACCTCTTCAGGTGTCGCCATACGAACTACTCTATCACGCTCCCAACTTCTTGAGGAATTCTGTTTCGGAAATGACGGAAATACCGAGTTTCTTTGCCGTATCGAACTTGCTTCCCGGGTCTTCGCCGGCCACGACGAACGAGGTTTTGGCGGAAACGCTTGATGCGGCTTTCCCGCCCGCCCTCCGTACGCGCGCTTCGGCTTCCTCGCGCGAGAGGGTCGGCAGGGTGCCGGTGATGACCACCGTCTGACTCGTTAGGGGTCCCTTCGAGGGCGCAACGACCTTCTGCACATTGAGATGCTTTGCAAGGCGCGAAAGCAGTGCGCGATTATTTGCATCATTGAACCACTCGGCAACTGATGCTCCGATGATGGGGCCGATGCCCTCACTATGAGAAAGTGTCTCTTCGCTCGCTTTGCCGAGCGCTGCAAGCGTGCCGAAGCGAGTCGCAAGAAGATATGCGTTCTCTTCACCAACGTGCGGAATGCCAAGCCCAATGAGCAATCGATCGAGCGGAACTTTTTCCGCGGTAGTTATCGCTTTGACGAGTTTTGCGGCTTTTGTTTCTTCAAATCCCTCGAGCGAGAGAAGTTCGTCTTTGGTCAGTTCAAAGATGTCATCGAAATCGGAGATGAGGTCGTGTTCCATGAGCGTGCGCACGGTTTCGCTCCCCATGCCGGTTATGTCGAGCGCGCTTTTACCGGCGAAGTGTGCGAGTTTGCGCGCTTGAATCTCGAACGAGCCTGCGACAACGCAGCGATGAGCCGCTTCCCCGGGCACACGCTCGATGCTACCGTCGCCGCCGCACAAGCTTGAATGCGTCGGAAACTTCCAGATTTTCGCTCCTTTCGGCCGCAATTCCATGATGACCGACACAACCTCGGGAATGACATCCCCCGCCTTTTGCAGGATGACCGTATCGCCGACGCGAATGTCTTTTTCTTTAATGAAATCTTCATTATGGAGGGTTGCGCGCGCGACCGTTGAACCGGCGACCGTGACGGGGCGCAAATGCGCAACCGGTGTGAGCTTCCCTGTGCGCCCCACCTGAAGCACAATGTCTTCCAAAACCGTCTCAACTTGTTCGGGCGGAAATTTATAGGCAATAGCGAAACGCGGCGCTTTGCCGGTATAGCCAAGAATTTCCTGCTGAGCATGGTCTTCAACTTTGAGAACGACGCCGTCAAGTTGATAATCAAGAACGTCCCGGGCGCTTCCCTTCCATTTCTTCCAGTACGCAAACACCTCTTCGAGAGAATCAGCATGCCGATGCTCTGGATTCACCGGAAAACCAAGCGATGTCAGATATTTCAATTCTTCGGTCTGTATCGGCGGAAACGACTCGGATGTTTGTGCGGTGTCATAGATGAATACTTCAAGCGGACGCTCCGCGGCAATATTCGGGTCCAATTGGCGGATGGAACCCGCGGCGGCATTGCGCGGATTCGCGAATTCCTGTTCGCCCTCTTTTCGGCGCTTTTCATTGAGTTTCTCCAGTCCCGAACGCGTGAGATACACTTCCCCCTCGACGACGATATCGATAGGTCGCGGCAATTCTTTAGGCACGGTGCGGATAGTGCGGATATTATGTGTGACGTCTTCGCCGATAATTCCGTCGCCGCGCGTCGCCGCGGTGGTGAGCACTCCCTTCTCATACGTCAGAATGATCTTAAGCCCGTCTATTTTCAGTTCCAGGTCATACGTCGGTGACATCCCACTTACTTTGCGTACACGCTCGTCGAATGCGCGAATATCTTCTTCGGTGAACGCGTCGTTGAATGACCATTGCGGAACGGCATGCTTCACTTTCTTTAGAAACGGCAATGCCGCACCTGCGACAACTTGCGTCGGCGATGATGGCGTCACGAGCTCGGGATACTTTTCCTCAAGCGTAGCGAGTTCGTATTTGAGCGAATCAAGCGCCTCTGGCGAGATGGGCGACACATCCTTTTCGTGCTGGAGCGTGCGATATTTGGTTATCGCCTCGCGCAGCTGTGCGGCTCTTTCTTTGGCTACTTTCGAAGCTTTCATGCGCACAGTATACAGAATCACACCGATTAGTAATGGGCATTGAGACCGCGCGACACGAACCGCGCCCCAGTTGGCGGGCTGATCACGGTAGTGCAGGATACGTCAAAGCCTTGAGAGAATATATAGGTGAGGCCCGTGCCCGGTGCGGGTTTGTACACGGTCACTATCGCACAGCGTTTACCGGAATCGAGCGAGAGACGCTCCGAAACGACCATTTGGACCCCGATGGTGTATGCGTAGCTCAGCTCCGTTGCCGGCGCGCCATCACACGTGATGGTATTCGGATGAGTCGTCGTATCGTGCGTCGAAAAATCGAACAGATTTTGTTGCTGGTCGGCGTACAGCGCGCACTCAAGCGCGGCATCCGCCGCGTAGAACGCATATTGTGATTCGACGGCCGCGGAAGCGAGGATTTGTTGTTTATAGCCAATCGAGCCGAGTGCAAGGCCGAATGAAAGCATCACCGACATGAAGATGATGGCGACGAGCAGTGCGAACCCGCGTTGTGTTTTTTTCATTGCCATCGAGTTAGGTGATCGTATATGGTCACGGTGTGTTGGGTGCCGTGATAGCTCCACGATACGGTCGAGACGATGCGTTTGTCCGGATATGGAGCTTCGGGGGAAGCGGGGTCCGTTGTACCAGGAATATCGACCACTTGGATCGTGCGTGAAAAAGGCGTCGCTGTCCCGAGTGAACTGTTGCGTTCAGTGACATATCTATATCTACCGGCACCATCATCGAAAAGATAAAGTTTTGCGCACGCTCCTCCGGCAGTACACCGAAAGATAGACGAGCCAGTTCCATAACCCATACTCAATGATGGGTCGATACTACAAGCCGCAGTCGGAGTAATTGCATTTGGCCGACATCGCTCAACAGAGCCGAGCTGATCGACACCCCCGGTAAGGAAATTACTCCAGGCAGTGCCCGATTTATCCGTAACGGACGGGTCATTATAGGCGGCAAGAAATTCGTAATCGCGCATCGCGCGCACATACTCAATGCCTTCCTGCGCGAGATAGGATGCAGTGAGTTTGTCGCGTGCAATCATTGATGCAACAATGGCACTGTTCGCCGTATACAGGGGGCCGGCCACAGCGAGCGTAAGGATGGTCACGGCGATCATGGCCTCGATTAAAGTGAAGCCGCGGACGGCTTCCCTCCCTGCGCGTGCCTCGGCCAAATGAATGAAGACATTCTTTTGGCACTCGGCTCGCTTGGTAGTAAAAGCTCTTTTCATTTTAGGTGTATGGGTCATAGGTCGCTTCCGCGCATCGTCGCGCCGGTCTCAATGTGGAACGTCTCGCTTTTCCCTTGTCCGTAGAGTACCTTCCCGGAAATAGTGATGGTGACGTGCGGCTGTGCATTGTCGCTCTTGCTGGTGCCGGAGACGTAAAAAGTGAGAGCCGTGATGTCCACCGATGGATCAGTGAGAGCATTTCCATTCTGGGTGATGGAGTTGCTCGAGAGCGCGTACGTCACTGGGGACCCGTCCGAATCGGTGAACGAAAAGCCGATGCCGCTCCCATCGATTGTGCAGTTGCTTGTTCCTCCCGGACAGGTGTAGGCCGTGCCGGTACGTATATCGCGCGTCATCGTCTCGATGGCAAAAGAAAGATTGTCGATACCGGTCGCAATGCCTTGCGCCTGTCGTTGGAGGCCTATCATCATCAGATAGGCACCCGAAGCGAGGAGCATAATAAGCGAAAAAAGCCCGGTCGCGATGATGAGTTCGATGAGCGTATACCCTGTACTAGAACTTCGGCTTGGCCGAAGGCCGCGCACCGCTTTGCGGGCGCAAGCCGAAGTTTCAGTACCGGGGTTTCCGCGAATTTTTTTCATGGTGAACAAGAAGAGGCATTCGCAATAATTTGTCCTGATGCCGCTATATAAATATATCTTTTCGTATTGCTTTGAGAAGAGACCGTGATGCACGCCGACGAATACGCAGTATAGGGCCCGCCGTTCGAACCTCGTATGATAGCGTTCGGATTCGGCCGCGTGAAAACGATGTCGAGTGCGGTTAAGCCGCCGGCGACTGCGCATGACCCGCTACCGACCGCCGGATACACACAAAAATCGCTGACCTGTATGCCGTTATTGAGATTGTACGTCTGCACAGCGGAGAGTGCATCGGGACTCGCGCCTCCTGAAGTGTATATACCGTCTCCCGGCTTACAATCAGGCGCGCCGGACGATGACGCCGCGGAACAAAAAAGTGTTCCGGGCGACCCGTCCGGCGCCGTATCCGCGAAAACGATGAAAGAATTATGGACGGTATTCGACAAGTGCATGCCGTAGCCGACATTCGTTGCCGTACCCGCAGCGCGGCTGCTAAGCCCGTACGTCTGCGTGGAACGCAACGTCAACGCGATATCGTACGCCGTATTGGAAAGTATGAGCGTCTTGTTGAACGTGCTCTGATTAGTGAACACAACGGACGTGATGATAACAATAATGGCGAGCACCACCATGAGCTCTATGAGCGTGAAGCCACGAACTAAAGGCCAGGCAGGGATGCGATGAATATGAAAGGGTTCCATTGGGTGAAGTACGCGAGGAGAAAGCCCGCGGCAAGAAATGGCGCGAACGGCACCTCACCACCCATTCTAGAGCCGCGAGGCCTCTTCAACAATATGAGTATGCCGATAACCGCGCCTATCCAGAAAGAAAAAATGAACCCGGAGAGTGCGGCGGGACCGACCATAAGTGATAAGCCGAAGACAAATGGCGCGTCGGAAAAACCCATGGCTCGTCCGTGCGAAAGAAGATGCACGAGCATGAGACTCCCCCCAATGAGAAGTGCGACGAACGCACTCGTATAAAATTCGTCTGGAGATGGCGCAAGAAAAAATCCGGTCAAAGCGCTTGAAAGCACAAAGGCAGCAAGGAGCGACGTCGGCAATATTTGATGCGCAAGATCATAAAGGACCAGCGCCGTAAGAAGCGCTAGTGAAAGAAACATGAATGGAAGTGCGACTGTAAATCCGAGTTGCACATAACCGAAGGCAAACAGAACGCCGAGCAATAATTCCGTCGCAGGAGACAGGAACGAGAGGTGCGTACCGCAACAATGCGCACGACCGCCACTTGCGAGATGGGAAAATATCGGCACGAGCATGAGCGACGTAAGCGGCGAGCCGCACGCATCGCACTTCGAACGGCCGACCACAAAACTCTGTCCGGTATACAATCGCGCAACAAGCACTCCGACAAAACTAGCCACAATGGCGCCGAACACGAAAAACACCGCAGGAAAGAAAAGAGACATTCACTGCATCATACCAGAAGCCCGCGGCTTCGCCGCGGGCTTCTGGTATGATCTGCGTGCCCTAGTTTACGGATTACACTTTGTGCCAGTGGTACCAATCGTGTCTGTCGCGGTCGTGGTCGCCACGCCGGTGCTGTCTACACAGTAGAACTCACCCGGATTTGCAGTAAGCGCGGCTGATACTGCGTAGCTGACGCCCTTGGCGCCGACATTGCATGATACGGTGCCGTTGTTATTCGCCTTCTTGATACCTGCGATCTGATTTTCGACCGTGGTATCAGTGAAGAGCGTATTGGCTGTAACACAGTCAGTGACGGCGGTGGCTCCCGCTGCATTTCCGTAATTACCGGTCGTGGCGCTGTAGATACCGGCCTGCGTACGGATGCCGCCGACATCGGCCATAACTGCCGCATCATTGCCCTTGGAACGGGCTGTGTTAAGGGACGCGAGCACCACCGCCGAGAGGATGCCGATGATGGCGATAACGACGAGTAATTCGATGAGAGTGAAACCGCGATTTTGTTTTTTCATGATGTATTTTTATAAGGATTAATGTATCAGCAAGTGAACGTTGCGGTAGGAAATGTCGATGTCTTTATCATCCCCGCCCCTGACGAATCCACGCACCACCAGGATGCCGTCGTGGGAGCGAGGAGCTTCACACCGACGGCATAACTCGTGCCCGCCGCAACGCAGGCGAGGTTGCCTGCGGTGCCTCCGCTCGCGCTCAGGGCGCCCGTGAGCGCTCGCTTGGTAACCGGGTCACCGAACAGGCTCGTTCCGGCGGCGGCACCGGTGCACCCGGTACCGGTCGTGAAGGCGAGGGTGCCGTAGGTATTAGTGCCGGTATTGCCACCTCCTCCGCCATAAAATATCTCCGCCTCAGTCTGGATGGTTGAAAGGTCGGATTGAATAGCTGCGTCATTGCCTTTTGAGCGCGCGGTACTAAGCGACGCAAGCACCACCGCCGAGAGGATACCGATGATGGCGATGACGACGAGCAATTCAATGAGAGTGAAGCCCTTCGACTTACTCAGGACAACGCCCCGGGAACGATTTTTATACATGATAAATATTGTGCGGATAATGTCCCTATTGTACGTCTATAGCCGCCGCAAGGAAAACAAGGGTGTGGACAACCCCTCTTATATGGAACCGGCGAGATTGTATATAGGCAATAGCACCGCGGCAAGCAACACGCCGACGCCAAGCCCGAGCATCACGATCATAATAGGCTCAATGAGGCCAACCAGCGTATCCACGGCATTGCTTACCTCGCGGCTATAGAACTTGGCAAGCGTCGTGAGTATCTTGCCGAGCTCGCCGGTCTCTTCCCCCACCTTCGTCATCGCAACCATGATGCCAGGTATCTGCGGATGCTTCCCGAGAGCATCGGATATGGAAGATCCGCCTTTTACATCGGCCCCCACATCCGCGAGCACGGACGCATACACGGCATTGCCTACGACCGAGCCAGTGATTTCTATCGCCTCCACGACGGAAACGCCGGAAAGGAGCATGGTGGAGAAGTTGTCCGATATGCGCGCAAGGTACAATTTCCGGTACAGGTCGCCGACATACGGAACCGTGAGTTTCAAGTTATCGAGTACCAATTTACCGCGCTCGGTCTTGCCCAATTGCCAGGCATAGACGCCGAGCGCGATAAGTCCGATGAGCACGAAAATGCCGTACTGAACGAGAAAGTTAGAAAAACCTATAACGATAGCGGTGTAGATCGGAACTTCCTGTCCGGAATCGATGAGCACGGCGCTTATTTTCGGAATAACGAGCGTGAGCATGAGCGCCATCACGCTAAAGAAAACCACGATGACGAAAATCGGGTAAATGAGCGCGTTTTCCGCCTTGCTCACGATATCGTACGTGCGATCCAGATAGTCGGCAAGATACACGAATGTTTCAGACAATTTGCCTGATTCTTCGCCCGCGCGGACCATGTTCACGTAAAAAGCAGTGAACACCTTCGGGTGGCGCGCGAGCGCCTTGCTGATGGGACTCCCTCCCTGCAGATCATCGCCGACGGTGGAAAGGACGGTCGCGAGATTTTTGTTATCCACCTCAGAGGCAAGGAGGCGGAAAATGCGGAGCGCAGATACCTGTGCCTCGAACAATGTCGCTATTTGGCGCGAAAGGATGACAACGTCCTTATTTGAAATGCGTCCGCCGAAGAACGGGATGTTTATCTCGAGAAATTGTTTCTTTTCACCGGACTCGATGGACGAAATGATGAGATTCCGGCGCTGAAGCGCCCCGACGGCGACTTCCTGCGACGGAGCCTCGATGGTTCCGTCGCGTTCGTGCCCGTCTTGGTCGATAGCGTGATATTTAAATAGCATGATAGGCGCTAGGCTCTAGGCGCTAGCTTTAGATAGCATAACATTTAGCATCCGCATCACTTCGTCTAATAACACTTCTGCCGGATGGAAATCCAATTTCTGTATCTTGGGCAATTGCTTCGCTATTTCTATTTGCGTTTCTAATTCTCCACCGGAACCGAACGCGATGCGTAAAAAATAAGCGAATTCTTTGGACGAGCCTCGTAGTTTCCCTTCCGCGATGTTGGATGGAATGGATACCGCCGCGCGCTGCATCTGTGAAGCGAGTCCGTAGCGTTCTTCATGCGGAAACTGGCTCGTCAACGTATATGTGCGGCTCGCGAGTTGTATCGCTTTCTGCCAAACGACGAGATCCCGAAATGTCTGCATAGTTTAAAAGATATCTTTTCGTTCTTATTTGTATTAGCTAAAGCCTAGCGCCTAGAGCCTAATAGCTAGTTAGAGATAGCGTTCGAAGGTCTTCGGGTCCATAGCATGCTCGTAGGCGTGTTCGACCGTCACTTCTCCTTTGTGCACAAGCTCGGCAAGCGAACGATCCATGTCGATCATGCCCTCTTGCGACGAAGTCTGAATGACCGCACTTATTTCGTGCGTACGCGCGTCGCGGATGAGTGTCGACACTGCATTGTTGTTAATGAGAAGCTCATACGCCGGAATGAGTCCGCCGGCAACTCTCGGAATGAGCCGCTGGGAGAAAATGCCTGCCAAGGAGCCTGCGAGCTGCACACGCACTTGCGCCTGCTGTTCGGCCGGGAACATGTCAATGATGCGGTCAATGGTTTGCGCGGCATTGTTGGTATGGAGTGTGGAAAAGACAAGGTGGCCGGTCTCGGCGGCGGTCACGGCGGAAGAAATGGTCTCGTAATCGCGCATTTCGCCGACCATGATGACATCCACGTCCTCGCGGAATGCGCTTTGGAGCGCCGTCTTGAAATCCGGAGTATCAATATGCACCTCACGCTGATGGATAAGCGATTTTTTCGGTGTGAAGACGTATTCGATAGGGTCTTCGATGGTGAGGATGTGTTCGGAGCGGGAATCGTTGATGCGGTCGATCATCGTTGCGAGCGTCGTTGATTTGCCCTGCCCCACCGGCCCCACACAGAGGAAAAACCCTTGTTCGCGCTGAGTGAAGACTTCGAGCACCGACGGGAGATTGAGTTCGGTAAACGTGTGGATGGCGCGCGGTACGAGCCGAAGCGCGAGCGCGGTCGCTCCTTGGGTGCGGTATCCGTTTATGCGGAAGCGCGCATCCGCTCCGTGCGCATAGGAAAGATCAATGGTCTGATCCGCGAGAAACGAATCCCAGCGCTCAGGCGGGACGATGCTTTTGAGCATTGCTTCGGTCTCTTCATTCGTGAGTGCCTGATATTTTGAAATGGGTATAAGCGCGCCGGACACACGCAGCATCGGCGGACCGCCGGCGAAAATGTGAAGATCCGAGCCGCCTTGAGTAACGACGAGATCAAGAAGCTCTTCGAGGCGTTTGTCGGCGGTCATGAGTATCAGCTTGATTTCTCTCCGGATGTACCCGCTTCAATGGTGCGTAACGTCTCGGCAAGCACTTCGGAAGGGATTGCGGACGCTTTGATGATGTATCCGTCGGCGGAGAGCTGTTTCGCCCGCTCAATGTCGGAATCCTGACCTTGATTTGAAAGTATGATGACTTTTGAACCTTTTGCGAGATTCTCTTTTCGCATCGTTTCAAGCGCTTCAAAACCTCCCACGCCCGGCATGATGAGATCAAGGAGAATGGCGTCCGGGGCTGCGTCATTTTTACGGAGTGCAGCAAGAAAATCTTCCCCGCTCCCGAACACGCTCACGTCGTGACCGGCATTCCTAAACTTGACCGCATACAGGTCGAGAAGAAATCGGTCGTCATCAACTAAATAGACGCGGTAAGCCATTGGTAAAGTATAACTCAAATAAAAGCACTTATTGCACAAACGTTATCCCCTGTGAGCCTGCCCCGTACTACAATAGGTTCCTCGCACCTATTGTGGTACGGGGTCAAGCAGCTCCTTCTTCGGAGGTTTCGGGGAAAAGTTCGCCGCCGAGCGTGTTGATCTCTTCAAAAGGTATCTCGCCCGCAAGCGCCTTCACGATGGCGTCTTCGCGCATCGTAAGCATGCCATCCGCCCGCGCGGCGGCATAGATCTTTTCCTCCACCGGCTCCTTGAGCACGACCTGCTCAAGCTTCTTATCCATGCGCAATATTTCAAATACGCCGGTGCGGCCCCGTGTCCCGTTCGGACAGTCCGCCGTCGGGGTTGCATGATAGAACTCCTTGAAAGACGGCAATGTCTTCCGAAATTCCGGTGGAAGGTCGGCAAATTGCCGGTCTAAGAATTCTTGTATGCTGTCGGTGACCGGGAATGCTTTGCCCGCACCGGGACAGAGCTTCTGCACCAATCGTTGACCGATGACGGCGATAAGGGTCGGTGCGATAAGGAACGGGTCAACACCCATATCGATGAGGCGCGGAATGGCGCCGACCGCCGTATTGGTGTGAATGGTGGAGAACACGAGGTGACCAGTGAGCGCGGCCTGCACTGCGAGCACGGCGGTCTCCTTGTCGCGTATCTCGCCGACCATGATGATGTCCGGGTCCTGGCGCAGAATGGAGCGCAGACCGCTCGCGAACGTGTACCCGATCTCGGGGCGCACTTGGCTCTGCGCGACGCCGGGTATCTGATATTCAACCGGATCCTCAAGCGATACGACGTTCTCCGTTTCGCGGTCGGTCTCGGAGAGCATGGAGAACAGCGTCGTGGACTTACCGGAACCGGTCGGTCCCGCAATAAGTATGATGCCGTACGGGACTTTCATCATGTCGCGTATCTCCGCGAGCTGTGCCGCGGAAAATCCGACCGATTCCAAGGTCGCGGTCGCATCCGACTGGTCGAGGATGCGCATCACGACCTTCTCGCCGAATTCCGTCGGGAAGGTGGATACGCGGAAATCGATGCGGCGCTTCTCGACGGTCGCCGAAAAACGCCCGTCCTGCGGCTTGCGCTTCTCATCAAGGCGCAGTTTTGCGAGAATCTTGATGCGCGCGACGACGGCTTCGTGCACTTTCGCCGGCAGTTCAAGCGAGGTATGCAGATCGCCGTCCATGCGGAACCGGACGCGCGTCTTGGTGGGCGAAGGTTCTATGTGCACATCGGAAGAGTGCCCATCGATCGCGTAGCGCAATATCGTGGAGACTATCTTCGTGACCGGTGCGTCTTCTTTAAGACCCTCGTGCGGACCACTGGTGAGCCCGAGCGGTTCCTCGCCGAGCTCGGATGCTTCATTGACCGCCGAAAGAGAGTTTTCTTCCCTTGTTTGCTCTCCCGGAGCCTTCTCGGTCGTTTCGTATTCCGAGAGCGCTTTGCCGATCTCGCCCGAAAGATTCTGATAGGCGTCTATCACGCGGTCAAAATCTTCCTTGGTGATGAGGAATATTTTATAGGGCATGCCTATCTTCCCGGAAATGAATTGCAACGCATCAAGCGCCTCTATGTTGTCGGGATCGGTGATGCCGATCTCAAGCGCTCCTTCGACAATATCGAGTGGGACGAACCCGTAATGGCGGGCTGAATCGATGGGGATATAGGTGAAGACTTCCTGCGCGGCGGGAGGATCACCGAGCACCCGAGAAGGGATCCCGTATGCCTTCCCTGCTTCTGCAAGCGCGTCCGCGAGTACTATGTTGTGCTCCGCAAGCGCTTCGGTGAGCGGACGCTTCTTGTCCAGCTCGGCCTCGATTGCAGTGCGGTCGCCTGAAGAAAGGAACCCTTTGTCAACAAGTAGTCCGAGAAAGTTCATTACTCATTTGATTGCGGCGAACGGATCAAGACGCCCGCTCGATTCGGGTGTGATCGGTGTCGCCAGATCCGAAAGTGCCATGAAGCGTGGGTCCCCGAAGATTGCGGTGTCGAACGATATGGGTTGCAACTTGCCCACAAGCGTCTCGAATTGCGTCTGTGCCTGATTCTCGGTGGTGGTTGTCGTGGAAAGAGGCGGCTCATTGCCGGTCCCCGTGAAGAAATACCAATAAGCCCCGGCCGCAACAATGAGCGTTGCTATGACAAGAAGTGTTGTGTTTGAGTCGAGTTTCATAATTTAGCGCAGCCAGTAGAGACGCAGAAGCATCTGGTAATTATAGACGCCCGTGTCCGATCCTTTTACGACAATGTCCCGCACATCGAGAATACGCGCGCTCCGCTCCACACCGGAGAGAAATGATTGCAGTGCGGTGTACGTGCCGACTGCGGAAAGCGTCATGTCCACAAAACCTATCGGGCTCGCCCCTGCGGCAGGTAATCCTTGCTGTCCCCCGGATGCGGCGGCAGTCGTCGGTTTTGACATGACATCGACGCTCGAGAGCGAGAAACCCGAGCGCGCGGCAAGCGCATTAAGGTCCAGAATGAGACCGACGTTGTCGACCGAGTCGGGGAGAAAAGCGCTGAGTCGCGCGAGGTCCGCGGGATCAATGGCATCGCGAGCCGACGCCAGCGTATTTTGTTGCGCGGCGAACTGGTTCGCCGCTGCAAGTGCTTGATCATCAACCGCGATCGCGTCTTTGGTCGCCCCGATGGAGCCGGACCAGGTCGGACTTACGTAGAAGAAAAATATGCCTATGGCAACAAAGAGTGCGGCGAGTGGAAGTATGCGCGTGCTCATGGTCGTGTTGCGGATGATGTTGCCGTAGTGTTGCCCACCGGCGCGGCGGGTGCCGATGCCGACGCTGGTGCCGTCGGTGCAAAGGTATTGGCGGCAGAAGTCGGTTCGAACGTAATGAGTTTTGGATCGATCGTCGCTGACAACGCAAAGGAAACAGTGCCGTCCTTATTCACGCTTATGTTCGAAAAGATCGCGTCCTTGATGCGGCCGTCGGTCGCGAAGGCGTTGGATGCCGCTGCAAGAGCGTTAAAACTTTTCGCTGTGCCGGTTCCTTCTATTTTTGACGGTCCCACATCGCTCCGCGAGAGATGTAGCGTCGTGAAGCGCGTGCTTGCGGGGAGAAGCTTCTCCAAGGCTGAAAAGAGGCCCGAAAATGCGGCATGCCCATTCAAAAGCGTTTTGCTCGAATTGAGGCGATTACGCAGTCGTACGAAATTGTCGACCGTGACCGGATCGATCGCGGCCTGAGCACTCGCGAGTTCGGCGTCCTTCGACGTTTTGCTCGAATCAAGGATGCGGCCGTAGAAAAAGACACCGAGCGCGAGAACAAAGACGAGCGCGAGTATGCCATAGGCGAAAAAGCCGAACGCGCCCGTGAGGTCGCCACGGAACTTGTGCGCCGGCGTAGCGGAAGCCGCATGGGGAATGAACGATGTGGGTATCGTCGGAGGAAGAGCCATTTCCGTTCAGTATACGCTATTTACACAAGCGCTTCGCACACTAACTGTGCAAAACCCCTTACCACTTTTCAAAAAAGTGGTAAGGGGTCAGATCTCGTCGAGTTTGCGGAGTGCCAGACCGACGGCTACCGCGAATTCGGGTCCGATCTCTTCCAGGACCGGGCGCATGAATGCCGGCGCTTCAGTTTTCGCGAAGGGGTTCGCAACGCGCACATCGATGGAGAAAATATTCTTCGCATACACTCCGAGCTCCTTTGTGACGCCGCCGCCTCCGGTGAACACGATGGCAGCAACTGATTTCTTATGTGCCGTCTCATACTGCATCAAGACGCGCCGCACCTCGGCAAATATGCGTGAGAAAACAAGTTCCGGGCTACCCAATCCGTCTTGCGCGAGGCCATGCGTCTTTTTGAGCGCCTCGGCCTGCGGTATGGAAATGTTGCCGGCAACCGCGATGGCGCGCGTGATGTCTTGACTCCCTGCGCTTATGGCGTGTGAGATCGCCACCACGCCGTGTTCGGCGACGTACACTTTGGTCGATGCCGCACCGACGTCTATGATCATGACCGGCTTCACTTGTTCGTCGACGACCGCACGAATGGTGCTGAAAATCTCTATTTCATAGAAACTCGCGGCGAGGCCGGCATCGGCGACGATTCTTTGGAGCAGAGAAAGCTCGTCATTATGAACAGCGACGAGGAGCACGGTGATCTTCTCGCTCGGCGTGGAGGCGTTCTCGGTATTCTCTTCTCCGACGAATTGCGCCGGGTTCGCTTGCGGCACAACGAACCAATCGAGCTGGACTTCAGAGACGGGCACCGGGATATACTTGCGCGCTTCGAGTTCAATGACGGTTTTCTGCTCCTCCGGACTCGCGCGATACGGCAATTCAACGAGCGTGAGAAGTGAGCGCGCGTACGGAATGGAAACTCCGCAGTTTTTCGTTGTCACCTTTGCTTCGCGCAAAAGATCCTTCAGCGTTTCGGCGATCTGCTCCGGAGCAAGATTGGTCGCCTGCCCTATTTCTCCCCCGCCGTATGGACCGAGCGAGAGTTCTCCATACGTTTCAAGCACGGCACGTCCGTGTTCCTTGCGCAGCTGCACGATTTTTAGGGACGACGTGCCGATATCAACACCGAGCACGCTCTTTTCCTTTTTGGCGAAGAGATCGGAGAAGAACGACATGAGAGAATGGTACCATGCCCGCACACCACTTCCGGCATCGTTTTTTATTGCGCTGTTACTTCACAAAGCGAAAGTATGCGTGCGCAATAATAATGAGATGATGGGAATTATGAAATGGGTAAAACGTGCTGCGCAATGCCGGATGTGGTGTTCGGGCAGGCGCTGGCTCGATTTCTTGTTCCCGCCGCGTGTGGATGAATTCGCCTTGCGCGATGTCTCTGCGGACGATTTTCTCACGCTCATGCATACGCGGCTGGTGTCGCAGACACAGCCCGAAACAGTCGCACTCCTTTCCTATGGAGACCCGCGCGTCCGGGCGGCAATTCATGAGGCAAAATATCGCGGGACCGAACATGCGCGCGAATTGCTTACCGCCGTGCTCGCTGAATATCTGCGCGACGCCGACGATGTAGGACCTCGGAGGTCCTACATCATTGTGCCGGTGCCGCTCGGGGAAAAACGCCGAAGAGAGCGCGGGTTCAATCAGGCAGAAGAAGTCGCGAACCGTGTAGCCAAACTGCTTGGCTGCGCGATGGACACGACGCTTTTGGAACGCACCCGGGAAACAGCCTCGCAAGTCTCGCTCCCCCGCCGCGCCCGTGAAGAGAACATGTGCGGCGCGTTCCGGGCAACGCGCCGCGCCGACCCCGCATGCACCTATGTCGTCATTGATGACGTCATCACCACCGGCGCCACGCTCCAGGCAGCCATTGATGCGCTCAAAGAAGCCGGTGCCGAGCATATCATCCCGCTCGCTCTCGCGCATTAAATTTGATATTGTGGCGAAATCAGGAGGGGTCGCATAGAGGCCTAGTGCGGCGGGTTGCTAACTCGCTATACGGGTAAAACCGTATCGAGGGTTCGAATCCCTCCCCCTCCGCCCTAAAAAAAATCGCCGGCGCAAGATGCGCCGGCGATTCCGGTAAAGCCCGGCTCTGCAGGCTTACATCATCCCCGATGGGTTGCACTCGCGGCAGTCCTTCTTCATAGAGAAGACCATCATGAGCGCTGAGAGGCCCACAAGCAGGTAGACGATATTCTCAACCGTCGGCCATGAGCCGACAAGGAGATTCACGACGTTCCAGTTGCTGCCCATCCAGTTACCAAGGGCGTACAGACCCCAGTTGAGGCCGCCGATGATGACGAGGAGGTGCATTATATAGTGCATTGACTTCATGCGTGTGAGAGATGGTTAAAGCGGGGGTGGTGGTCCGCTAGCTACAAGTATGACTCTTCTTAAACTAATTGGGGACGTGTTTGTGGCCCCCTGTGCAAAACCGCGAAGTCGGCTCTGCGTCTTATTCGTATCGCAACGCATCAATAGGATTCTTTTTCCCGGCCTTGCGCGCCGGGTAAATACCGAAGACGAGGCCGGCAATGCTAGATACTGCGAGCCCTAGAAGGACTGATGAGGCGGGGAAAGAAAAGACCCAGCTTACCGCAAAGAACGTCGTGAGTACGAAGTACACAAGACCAACGATACCGGCACCAACCAAAATACCGACGATGCCCCCAACGGAGGTTAATAGTACTGATTCTATGAGGAACTGTTGAAGAATGTCGTTATCCGTTGCGCCGACTGCTTTCCGCAAGCCGATTTCCCTCGTACGTTCGGTAACTGACACGAGCATGATGTTCATGATGCCAATGCCACCCACGATGAGCGAGATCGAGGCGATCGCCGCCAAGAATATGGTGAGGATATACATGACATTACCGAGTATGTTCAATGCCTCGTCCATGGAAGTGACCATGAAGTCGTCTTTCGTCGGATCCGTAATTTGGTGAGAGGTTCTGAGGATGGAGATAATCCTTGATTTGACGAACTCGGTGTCGTACGCGGGATCCATCTGGATGTTCAGCTCCTGATAATAATCAATACCGCGAATTTGCTTTTGCCCGACAGAAATCGGGATCATCGCATACTTGTCCATACTAAACACGCCGGAACCCTTCGGTTCTAGAACTCCAATGACACGAAAGGTAACGCCCTCGAAACGAACCGTCTTCCCGACGCGTTCAACGGTATTCCCGAACAGATCGTCTGCTAACTTCGAACCAAGGACGACCACATGGTTGTATGCCGTCTCATCGGCACGGGTGAACCCGTATCCGCTAGAGAAATTAAGGTTCGTCATTTTAAATATGTTCGCCGTCGTCGCAACCCATAGGGCCGATTTGCTCTTATCTCCATATACAATCCGGGAACTCCCGGTAACATTTGGTGACACATTCGTGATGGAAGGTTCCCGTTCCAACGCATCGACATCACGCTTACTGAGTGAGGTGACAACGAGACCCATCATGGCCGGAGGCGCGCCGCCCATCACGGGAGCTCCCGGCTGTACGTTTATCATATTGGGCGCCATTGACTGTATTTGCCCGACGATATACAGCTTTGCTGAATCGCCCAGCGACATAATGACGATCACCGACGCGATGCCCGTAACAATACCGAGCATTGTCAAAAATGAGCGCATCTTACTGTGTGCGAGACTGCGTGTTGCTGTTTTGAATGCGTCTCTCAGTAACATACCCCGTATGACTACTGTGCGCGATTGCGCAGATTAATAAATTGCACGCTCATCTCCACGACGAACTTTTGCTGACGTTCTATATAATATGTGTGTTTTGTAGTCATACGGGGCATATTTATTTCAAATGGTGACGCACACGGTCCACGGCAATTGTCTGATCGCTTTCGAGCATCCCGTCCTTCATCCTGATAATGCGATCGGCGAATTCGGCGGTTTGTGTCTCGTGCGTCACGAGTATCACCGTGCGACCCTTCTCATGGAGTCCCTCCAGTATTTCCATGATCTGCATGCCCGATTTCGAATCAAGGTTGCCTGTTGGCTCATCCGCAAAGATGATGTTCGGATCGGTCACGAGTGCGCGAGCGATGGCGACACGCTGTTTTTGACCGCCGGAAAGTTTGCCAGCTTCAGTATGCAATTTATCTTCGAGACCGACCGAGCGGACGGCCTCCTCTACAAAGGTCCGACGCTTCGCAGGCAGGACGTCAGAATATAACAGTGGTATCTCCACATTGTCATACACGCTCAACCGCGAGAGCAGGTTGAAGGACTGGAACACAAAACCCATATCCTTATTGCGTACTTTGGCGAGTTCCTGATCCGACATGTCGTCAATGCTTTTCCCAAGAAAGGTGTACGACCCACCGGTCGGACGATCAAGGAAACTTAATATATGCAGAAGCGTAGACTTCCCAGATCCAGACGGACCCATGATAGAAATGAAATCGCCTTTGTTAACCGAGAATGTTACGCCGTTAAGTGCCCGGGTCGGCGTATCTTCTTCCACGTATTCCTTACGCAGATCATGCACCTCGATCATTGTTTTTTAAGTCCGATATTGATCACTTGTTCACCGACGGTGACTCCGGAAAGGATCTCGACATTCCCCTGCTGATCTTGAATGCCGAGCGTGACCGGACTGGTTGTTGCGGTCTTCCCTGAAAGCATCTGCACAAATGTGCCGTTGTCGTTCTGCAGGATCGCGTATTGCGGAAGGATAAGCACATTATCCCTACGTCTTGTCTGTATATCAATGTTCGCAGTGAGGCCGCTCTTCAACCTCGGATCGGTCTTGTCGAAGGAGATCTTTACTTGATAACTGATCACTCCTTGGGTGTTCGTCTGTGCCGGTGCTATATAGAACACCGTCCCGAAGAATGTCTCGTTCGGGAATGCGTCGAGAGACATTGTCACGGCATTTCCAACGCTTAATTTTCCGACATCGGTTTCAGATACTCCGGCGTCCACTTCAAATCCGCCATCACCGATGAGAGAAACGAGCGGTGTGCCCGGAGATGCCTGTTGTCCGACCTTCGCGTCGAGTTCAGTTATCACGCCGCTGATCGGTGCGACAATTCGCGTACCCTGGAGATTTGCTTCGGCGACCGCAATCCCGGCGGCGGCTTGTTCGACACTTGCATCCGTGAGCAAAGTTGACCCAACGCTTTGTGTGCGGTAGGTCTCGCGCGCGCTTGAAAGCGTAGCGAGCAGAGCCGTTACGCTGGTACGTGCCGTAGCGAGCGCGGCGATCTGTGTCGCGGTTGCGTTCGACACGCGGTCATTCGCCAGCACCGCAAGTTTGTCGAGAAAGTCCGAAATGTCCTGCGCGACTTGCGTTGCGTTTGCAAGAAGCGTCATCGGATCAACACTGTCGGCCTTCGAGAGAGCACTCTGATATGCCTGCATCTCATAGGTGAGGGCCGTACGCTCTCTTGAGATCTGACCGTAGTCATTTGGTGCGGAAATAAGCAATTGCGGTCCAAAGATGGACGGATCGCCGAAGAATGTGTCGATGTCGTTCTGGAGCAAGGTATCGAGCGTGGTGTACGCGGAGAGATACGCATTTCTCGCCTGAGTCTCAGCCTCGGGAAGAGAGGTGGACGAACGAGAAGCGACCGCGGAATTGTATGCCGCCTGTGCCTGTTGCAACGCTGCGGAAAGGGCTGCGGTATTGAGTTCCGCAATGACCTCTCCTGCGCTCACATGCATGCCTAGATTTTTATACACATGAGCTATCGCGCCCGCATTTTGGAATCCGAGCGAAACGCTTTTTACGGGCGTCGTGTTGCCGGTAACAGAAACTGTTTCAGTAATAGAGCCCTGCGTGACCGTTATGAATTGGTACGATGCGATGTTGCTCCGCATAAAGAACCAATACCATCCGGCGAGGACGACAATGAGCGCTGCGAGCGCATAGCGCCACCCCGGAAATGCAAGACGTTCAAGTGAGAATGTCATTATGAGGTGAGTGTACCACTCGGTTATACTGAGCGCACCATGTTCCCCCCGGAATATATTCTTGCCGCCGCACTGGTCGTTCTATTCGTCATTTCCCGCATGCGGCCGCGGCGCTTCTATCTGGTGCGCCACGGCGAGACGCTCATGAATGCGCAGCATATCAAGCAAGGCGCCGACGGCGCCCTCTCCGAGCGCGGACGGCATCAGGCGGAGAAAGTCGGAATGTATTTGAAACGCTTCCCGATACAACGCATTCTTTCAAGCCCGTACCCGCGCGCGAAAGAAACTGCGGAGATCATTAACGCCCACCTTACGGTTCCCGTTATGTATTCGCCGCTTCTCGTGGAACGAAGGAACCCGAGTGAGATAATTGGGAAAAACCGCGACGACGCGGAGGTGAAGCGTATCGTGGACCAAATAGACCTCGCGTACCACAAAGACGATTACCGCTTCTCCGATGAGGAAAATTTCATGGATCTTAAAAAGCGTGCACGCAAATGCCTGAATCTCCTCGCGCGCCAGGGCGCGCGAGAAATGTGTATCGTCACACACCACGTGTTCCTCAAGGCACTCATCGCATATCTGCTCTACCGCGAACGGCTCAGCGCCGCCGACTTTGTGAAGCTTTCGTTCTTCAATATCTCGGATAACGCCGGCATTACCATATGCGAATATCATCCGTGGAAGATGTTCAACCGCACTCGCGGCTGGGAAATCATTTCTTACAATGAAAAAGCAGTGGACGAAAGTAGCAGCAACGCACCGATGATCCCGCAACTTTCTTTCTGAACAATACACAAAACCGCTGCGCCTTTGGCGCCGCGGTGTTTTTGCTTTTGTTGAAGTTGTTGAAGTCTAACTTCAACAACTAGAAGTCCATCCCACCCATGCCGCCCTGCGGCATTTCTTTTTTCGGTTCGGGAATCTCGGCGATAGCTGCCTCGGTGGTGAGCAACATGGCTGCTGCAGAGACCGCGTTCTCAAGCGCCATGCGCGGCATCTTTACCGGGTCCACGATACCCGCCGCAAGCATATCTTCCACTATCTCATCAGTGAGCGCGTTGTAGCCGGCATTCGCTTTGCCCGACTGCACTTTGGAGACGATGACGGCCGCATCGTCCTTGCCCGCGTTGATGGCGATCTGTGCGAGCGGAGTCTCAAGTGCCTGCACGACGATGTCGTAGCCAGCCTTTTCGTCCGCGCTCATCTTGTGTTCCTGCGCAGCGAGTTTCTTTGCAACTTTTGCGAGCGCGGTACCGCCTCCCGCCACTATCCCCTCTTCAATGGACGCCTTGGTCGCTTTCACCGCGTCGTCAATTTTATCTTTCAAATATTTCATTTCAGTCTCGGTCGCGGCACCGACAGAAATCACCGCCACACCGCCCGAAAGTTTCGCGATGCGCTCTTCAAACTTTTCTTTGTCGAATTTGGAATCGGTGTTGTCCATCTGGCTCTTCAGCTGCGCCACGCGCGCGGCAATATCCGCCTTTTTGCCCTTGCCGCCCACTATCGTCGTCTCATCCTTGGTCGCAACCACGCGTGCTGCCTTCCCGAGCATGGAGAGCGTTGCGTTCTCAAACGTCATGCCGACTTCGTTGCTGATGACCTGTCCGCCCACCACCGTCGCAATGTCCGCGAGCATGTCTTTCTTCCGATCGCCGTACCCCGGTGCCTTGATGGCGAGCACGGAGAACGTACCGCGCAATTTGTTCACGATAAAGGTGGATAGTGCATCTCCTTCCACATCGTCCGCAATGATGACGAGCTCTTTCTTTCCCGATTGCACGACTTTTTCAAGAAGCGGAAGTATCTCCTGCACATTCCCTATCTTCTTATCGGTAAGAAGAACGAGCGCGTCCTTCATCTCGGCTTCCATCCGTTCCGGATTCGTCACCATGTATGCCGACACATAGCCCTTGTCTATCTGGAGTCCTTCAACGATGTCGTAGGAGAGTTCCATGCCCTGACTTTCCTCCACGGTCACCACCCCGCTGCTGCCCACTTTCTCCACTGCCTCGGCGATGATGCTTCCGAGCACTTCTGATTCAGCCGAAATGCTCGCGACCTGCTTCACTTCAGCTTTCCCCGAGACCGGCTTCGCCATCTTCTTGAGCTCCACGAGTGCGGCGGTCTTTGCCTTCTCCATACCGCTCCGTATCATCATCGCGTTCGCTCCTTTCATCACGCGCGAAAGCCCCGCTTCAACAAGCGCTTCGAGAAGCACGACGGAAGTCGTGGTGCCGTCACCGGCCGTGTCATTGGTCTTATTCGCCACCTCTTTCACGATCTCCGCACCCATGTTCTCGAACTTATCTTTCAATGAAATTTCTTTCGCGATGGAAACGCCGTCGTTCGTGATGCGCGGACCGCCATAGCCCTTCTCGATGACGACATTGCGGCCTTTTGGACCGAGCGTCACCTTCACCGCACGCGCGGCCTGCGCGATGCCTTTGGCTATCGCTTTTCGTGCGTCCTCGGAAAAAAGAATTTGTTTTGCCATACTCAGTTTTTAGTAAAGATGATATCGGATTCGGAAAGCACATAATATTCAACTTCATTCATTTTGATCGGCTCATCCCACGGTTTCTTAAAAAAGACCGTGTCGCCCACTTTTACTTCTATAGGAAGGCGCTTCCCATCGTCAGTGCGGCGTCCGGGGCCGACCGCGACGACTTCTCCGGAAAGAAGCTTGTCCTTGCTCACGGTCTCGGGAATGATGATGCCGGAAGCGAGCTTCTTCTCCCCCTCCTTTTCGGACGGCTGTACCACCACACGATCTCCAAGCGGCTTGAGTGAAAGCTTTTTAGCCATACGTATCTATATAAATGAATAATCGCCCTGTGTTGAAGGAGTATAGAGAAACGCTCGTCCACAAGCAAGTTGCATCTCTCTACTCATCCGTGCTATGCTCATATCCAAGATGGAGGCACTCGTATCGGCACTGCCGTACGCGGAAATCGCCCTCGGAATACTCCTCATCGTCGGCATCGTGCTGCAGCAGCGCGGCGCGACACTCGGCGGAGCTTTCGGCGGCGACAATTTCGCATCGACCTTTTACAAGCGCAGGGGCGCTGAGAAATTCCTATTCAATGCGACAATCGCTATTGCAATTTTGCTCGTACTCGCAGCGATACTGAATTTTCTCTTAGTAGGATAGGAACATGGACGACACCGGCAGTTCTCACGAACGCTTCGGGCTTTGGCGAGAACGGTTGATGCGTTCTCGGAGCGTGCAGTCACTCGATCGTTTGCGCGAACATGTACATTCGTTCTCGTCGGGCGACCGTGTTCTGTTCTATCTGTTCGCGATCCTCGTCGGCATCGCCTCCATCTCGGGTCTCTACGCGCTTGAACAATCGCTTCTCAAAGAAGTCCCCGCCTACGGCGGAAGCTTGGTGGAAGGAGAGGTTGGAAGTCCGCAATTCATCAATCCGCTCCTCGCCATCAGCGACGCCGACCGCGACCTGTCCGCGCTGGTCTACGCCGGACTCATGGGACTTTCGGGCAATGGAACACTCACACCGGTGCTTGCGGAAAGTTACACGCTTTCGCCCGACGGAAAGACGTACACATTCGTCCTGCGCAAGAATGCGAAATTCATCGACGGCTCGCCCGTGACGGCGCAAGACGTGGTCTTTACCGTTCGGAAAGCACAAGATTCCGGACTTAAGAGCCCCGAATTCGCAAACTGGTCGGGCGTGAGCGTCATCGCAGACGATGCGCGCACGGTGCGCTTCACGCTCGCAAAACCATACGCGCCGTTTTTGGGCCTCACCACGCTCGGCATTCTTCCCTCTCGCCTCTGGCAGAACATCAGCAACGAAGAATTCCCGTTCTCAAATCTCGAGACGAATCCTATCGGTGCGGGCCCTTTCAAAGTCGTGGATATTTCACGCGATGCGTCCGGACTTATCAAGAGCGTATCGCTCGCGGAAAACCCGCAGTATGCGCTCGGTCGCCCGTATCTTGATGCCATCCGTTTTGATTTCTACTCGCGCACCGAAGACCTTGCGTCAGCGGTGCAGAACGGTGCGGTGGAAAGCGCGTATGATGTCGGGACGAAAGGAGCTTTGACCGCACCCTATGCTCGCGTGTTCGGTGTGTTCTTTAATCCGAGCGAGAAGCAGGTGTACGCACGCGCGGAAGTGCGCAAAGCACTCTCGCTCGCGCTCGATCGAACTCGCATTGTGGAGACGGTCCTCGGCGGCTATGCGACCGCGGTCATGGGTCCTGTGCCACCGGGAGAAAGCGTGAAGCAAGTACCGGTACCGCAATCGTCCGATCCGACCGCGGCTGCCGCACAAGTGCTCCAATCGGCAGGCTGGACCTACGACGGAACGGCACGATTGTGGAAAAACACGGGCGCGAAGCAGGCCCTGGACCGCGTCACCATCCGCACGAGCAATGTTCCTGAATTGAAAAATGTCGCGAGCGCAGTGAAGAACGATTGGGAGCAGCTTGGCATTCCGGTCGACATCGAACTCTACGAACCGGGTGACCTTTCGCAGAATGTCATCCGTCCGCGAAAGTACGAAGCGCTTCTCTATGGCATGGTCATCGGCCGCGATCAGGATCTGTATGCCTTCTGGCATTCGCAGGAACGCAATGATCCGGGGCTTAATATTGCGCTCTATGCGAATAAGACGGTTGATGCGCTTCTTGAAGATGCGCGCAGTACCGGCAATCAGTCGACACGCATTGCTGACCTCCAAAAGATAGAGGACACGATCGCGGCGGATTATCCGGCGGCATTCATTTATGCGCCTGATTTCACGTATGCGGTGCCGGATGACCTTCGCGGCGTGGTCCTCCCGCAGATCATCACACCGGCCGATCGCTTTGCGACGGTTGCGTCGTGGTATCGCTCAACTGATTCCGTATGGCCATTTTTTGCGCATCGTTAGGTTCATTTATTTTCGTACGGGTTACGTGTAACACATTTAACAGCCCGATTAACTAATCAATCAATTGTTATGAATCCCATATCAGCACCAGCGCCGGCTCCGGCTCCGGGACGCCCTCCGGAATCACGGCCGAATCCTTCTCCCGATGCGCGACCGGGTTCCGCTCGGCCGCCGCGGCGATTTGAGCGCGGTAGTCGCGCACCCGGCCGCCCCGGCGGACGCGGCGGAGCCGCACGTCCGGGCTCTGCTACGCGCCGTATCCAACGGATACTCCGGCGTCCGGCATCCAATCCGTCGCGCGTAAGTCGCTCAGCGGATTATTATCCGGAACCTGCCGGACCGACCACGGTCCGTATCATTCCCCTAGGGGGCGTGGAGGAAGTGGGCCGCAACATGATCGCGGTCGAAGTCGGCGCTACCGGCGACATCATCGTTTTTGATGCGGGCTTCCAGTTCGTATCCGAGGACACCTCTCCGGGCGTTGATTACATCCTTCCGAACACCAAATATCTGGAAAAGAATGCCTCCCGCGTGAAGGGCGTCGTTATCACCCATGGCCACCTCGATCACATCGGCGGTATCCCCTTCATCCTCCCGCGCTTCGGTACACCGCCCATCTACACCCAAAATCTTACTTCGGTGATGATTGCGCGGCGCCAAGAAGAATATCCGGATGTGCCGAAGTCTGAAATGATCGTTGTCGAAGTCGGCCAATCAGTAGTCATCGGCTCTACGCGGGTAAAATTCTTCCCCGTCACGCATTCGATCCCTGATTCAATGGGTTGCTCGGTAGAAACACCGCAAGGCAACGTCGTTATTTCGGGCGACTTGAAACTCGATCACGAGGATGGCATTCCGAGCGAGCGCGAACAGAAAACGTGGGGCGACCTCGGTAAGGATAAGAACATCTTCCTTGTTGCCGACTCAACCAATGCCGAAAAAGACGGATTCTCGATCCCCGAAACGCGCGTCCTTCAAACACTCGAAGATATCATCAAGACCGTCTCCGGCCGCCTTATCATCGGCACCTTCGCTTCACAGTTCGAGCGCATGATCCACATCATGGAGGCTTCGCAGAAGCATAATAAGAAGATCGTCCTCGTCGGTCGTTCGATAAAAACGAACTTCGAGATCGCGGAGAAGACCGGACTCCTGAAGATCAGTAAGGATACGTTCATCCCGGAACAGGATCTCGATAAGTATCCGCCTGACAAGATTGTCGTTCTTTCCACCGGAGCACAAGGCGAAGAGTTCGGCGGACTGATGCGTATCTCAACGAAACAGCACAAATACATCACGCTCAACGAGCGCGATACCATTGTGCTCTCCTCCTCGGTCATCCCGGGCAACGAGATCTCGGTACAGAAATTGAAGGACAATCTCTACCGCCATAATGTGACCCTCATCCACTACCGCTCTTCCGACGTGCACTCCACCGGCCACGGCAACACCGGCGAACTCGTCTGGATCAACAAGCAGGTGCATCCGAACTACTTTATGCCGGGCTACGGCTACCGCTCTATGACCACCTGCCACGCAAAAGCAGTTGAACAGTCCGGTTTCCCGCGCGGAAACATCATCGTCGCAGACAACGGCACGGTCATCGATATCGAAGACGGTGTGAAGCTTAATGTGCACAAGCAACGAGTACCGTCGTCTCCGATGGTCGTGGACGGCTTCAACATCGGCGATATTCAGGAGGTGGTCATCCGCGACCGGCAATCGCTCGCCAAGGACGGTATGTTCGTCATCATTGCGAGCGTAAACCTGAAGACCGGCAAGCTCCGAAAGTCGCCGGACATCATCAGTCGCGGGTTCGTGTATCTGCGCGAGTCGCAAAATCTCCTGAACGAGGGACGCGTCCTCATCAAGAAGACCATTGAGGACTCAACGCGCAATATGAATCCTATTGACCTCGATTACGTGAAGAATAATCTCACGGATGTGATGGCGGGATTTCTCTTCGCACGAACGAACAAAGCGCCGATGGTCATTCCTGTCCTTATAGGCATGTGAAGTTTCTGAAAAACACGGCTCGCCATGAGCGAGCCGTGTTTTTCGTATGCTATGCTCGAACGAATGCAACCGCGCGTCATTCTCTATGTCGGGAATTTTTTCTTCTCGATGTTCGCCGCTCTTACGACCTACATTCTCCTCCCCTATCTCTCCCTCTTCATGCCGGCGGCGTACACCGGACTCGTCATCAGTGGCGGGGCGCTCGTCGCGCTCGCGCTCTTCCCGCTCCAGCCGCTCCTGGTCGCGCGCTACGGCGCGCAACAGCTCGCGCTCCTCTTTGCCATCGCAGAGATGATTACGATGTTCGCGCTCGCAATAGCGCCCGGTGCTATTGCGGCCGCACTGCTGGTCGCGCTCTCCATCTCGCTCCAGCCGTTCCTCTATTATGAAATGGACTTGCTCCTTGAAGCGACCGTCGCGGAGGAAGGTACGACCGGCCGCGTGCGCAACCTCTTCCTCACCGCGTGGAACATCGGCGCGCTCGCCGCGCCGCTTCTCATGGGCGCACTGCTTGCGGGCTCCAATAATGAGTACAGTCGCGTGTTCCTCGCCGCCGCGGCGACCATGGTGCCGTTCGTCGTCTTGTTTGCCGCACGCCGCATCCCGAAAGGGCTCGCGCCGAAACTTTCACACATGCGCGACACGTTCTTCTGTATCATGCACGACCGCGACCTCGCCGCGGTCACCGTCGGACATCTCATTCTCTACCTCTTCTACATCTGGGCGCCGCTGTATGTCCCATTTTATCTGCATACCGTACTCGGCGTCCCCTGGTCAAACCTCGGCTGGATGTTCTCAATCATGCTTATTCCATACACGGTTATCCAGTATCCGGCGGGGTGGGTCGCCGACAAGATACTCGGCGATAAGGAGCTTATGTTCGGCGGCTTCCTGATTGCGGGCGGCGCGCTCGCTTCTTTCAGCCTGCTCACCTCCGCGTCCTCGCTCGGCCTCATCGTCGGCATCCTTGTCATTTCGCGCGTGGGCGCCGCGCTCATAGAAAGCATGACTGAAGGGCACTTCTTCCGCCGCGTTTCGGAAAAAGACATCAATTCCATAAGCATATTCCGCGGCATCTGGCCCTTGGCTAACCTTATCGGCCCTGTCGTCGGGAGCGGCATTCTCCTTGTCGCCGGGTACCACACGTTCTTTGTACTCACCGGCGGATTCATCATCATCGCCGGCGTCGCCGCGACGGCGCTTATAACAGATTTCCGCTAGGCACCGAGGGCAACCCGGCTCCCCCGTACGTGCACCAGCACCTCCGCCTGAAGGGCTTCCAGCGCCGCTTCGCATTGCGCACGCCGCTTCGTGCCGAGCAGATTCACGAGGCGGAGGCGCGCGGCCGCGCCCCGGGAGAGTTCGCGCAAGATGGCGCCGCGCGCTTCGCGGAGCGAGCCGGCAAACTTCGATTGTTTCGCGTACGTTTTGCTTTTTGCGTTATGCGAGATGCCGGAGTGTTTGAGGTGTGAGCCGTAATCCATGAGCGCGCTGTACCACTCCCTCGCCTTCCCTCTCGGTAACGCTTTCGCAAGTATTTCTTCGATCTGTGTATCAGAAACACTGCGATATATCGCAGTGTTTCTCTTTTGGTTGAAGAAGTGATGGATGATGGCAGTGCGGATGTTGGTTTCTACAAAAACAACATCTTCGTTCCATGCAAACGCCGCAATCGCACGAGCTGTATACGGACCGACCCCCGGCAGAGCCTCCAATTCGGGAACGGTGGATATTTTCCGTGACGCAAGTTCTTTTGCTGCTTGATGCAGCATTTTTGCGCGACGATTATAGCCCAGCCCCTGCCATGCCTTCAACACGTCAGAGAGCGGAGCGGCCGCAAGCTTCTTCGCCGTCGGGAACTGTTTTATGAACTTTTTATAGAACGGGATCACTCGCTCGACTTGAGTTTGTTGAAGCATCACTTCCGAAACAAGGATTTTATATATATCCTTCGTCCTTCTCCACGGCAAATCATGCCGCCCATGCGCGCGGTAATACTTCCAGATCAGCCGACGAAACGCGATTACTTTGCTTTCGGCCATCGATGTGAGGCAGGCGGCCAGAGCTTGGTCAAAGGATGCAGAGAGCAGTCATGCGGACGCGCCGGGCAGACGTAGCGGCCGTAGAGGACGAGGCCATTATTCACGTATTTCCAGTCTTTTTTCGGTATGAGCGCCTCCAAGTCTTTTGAGATTTTAGTAAGGTCGTTTTGGTTGGTGAGATCGAATTTCTTCGCGAAGCGCTTTACGTGCGTATCGGTCGCGATGCCTTCCCAGATATCGTAGAGCTCGCCGAGAATGACGTGCGCGGTTTTGTAGCCCACGCCCGGCAATTCAATAAGTTCGTTCTCGGTCTTCGGGACCTTACCGTTAAATTTTTCCTGCACCGCTCTCGCCGCACCAATAATGGCTTTTGCTTTGTTATTGAAAAAAGGGATGGATGAAATTTCTTTTGTGAATGTTGCCGGATCCGCCTCCGCAAAATCTTTCGGCGTCTTGTATTTCTTGAAAAGCGTCGCGGTCAATTTGTTCACCGCCTTATCGGTACATTGCGCGGAAAGCATCACGGCAACGACGAATTGGAACGGCGTTTTATGTGTGAGTTCGCTTGATGGATTCGGGTACGTTTTTTTGAGATACGCGACTATCTTCTTCGCGCGCAACGCGCGCTCAGCACGGCTCGTCATAACAGTTCAGGAGTAATTTCCTCGTGCGGAAAAGCAAAATGAAAGAATATTAAAAGTAGCGCGCCAGCGGCAAAGAGCGTAAGGATAAGCACTACAAAAACACCGATGTATGGCAGGAGCGCAACGAGCGAGAGCGCGAGCATGCCGAGCATGCCGTCGCGCCACAACACCGCTTCACGCTTTCTAAAACGACGTGCGAACATACTGCCGAGCAAAATGCCGGCGTACAAAAGCGAAAGCAGTACAAGGAGCGCGTATACAACGAAGAGAAGGAGCGAGAGACCGATGCCAACGAAGGTGAGTGCAAGCATGATAATGAGTACCGGCGTGGCCACGAGAATGCCGAAACCGAGCAACATCGTGAGCAGAATACTGCTCGGACGTTCCGCATACGCACGCTCGGCAACCGCTTCCGCGAGTCGCGGGAAAAGGCCTGCGAGGAGTCCGGCAAGTATGAGTGCGCCGAGAATGCGGGCGAAGAGGAAGAACCCGATGCTCACGAGCGCCAGTATGCGCGAGGTCCCGGCATCCGGCAGATACGAAGCGTTGGTGTATTCGATGCCGTCCTCGATCGTTGCAGACGCGGGAATGGTCGCTTCCTCCGGCGCTTCATAGAAAAGTTTCCCGTGGATAACGGTGCCTGCGGCGAGATACAGATGGCCGGTCGCAACAACTTTGACATTACCCGCGAAATCACCGGCGAGTGAGATGGTATTGCCGTATATGGTAACCGGTCCTCCGGCGCCGTTGCTGAGTGTCGCATTCACGGCAATGATGAAGGTACTTCCCTGTGTGCGCCCGGAACTGTTCACCGAATACCCGAAAGCGACAAGATCCCCCGACACCGGACTATCTACAGCAATGCTCCATCCGGCCGCGCGCAAGTCACCGGCTATCGGCGCACGCGAACTTATGGAACCGGCCGCCAATAGTTCATCGCCCGCCACGGGCGCCGCGGCAATGATCGAGCCGCCAATGGCCGAGAGGTCTCCCAGGACCGGCGCGGTACTGACAACCGAAATGCCGGCGAGATATGCGTTTCCCGGAGAGGAACTCGCCACGACGAGCGCGCGGCTGGCCAAAAATGATGCGGGACCGCGCGCAGCAAACGCGCTCGCCGGTATGAGAAGTGTGACGAGGAGCGTGAAGAGTATTTTTTTCATGGATACGTCACGCTGTTGGAGGCATTCCGAGATTCGGCGGAGATACGGGTGGTGCCATAGTCTCTGTTCGTCTTCGCAGGGGTTCTAATAAGCTCGCGAAAATGAAGATGAAGAGCGTGGAAAGAGCCGAAGCAAAACAATAGATACAAAATGCACCTATGAGGAATATTTGGACGAAGGTGAAATAAAGCGACGAAAGAAGACCGACGAGCGAGAGCGCTTGCAACGCACGACGCAAAAGTTGGTCAAAGAGAACGATCTCAAGCGCGGCAAGAACGAACATAACGCTATAGAACAAGACGCCGAACTCGGCGAGCGGTATGCCGAAGATTTGGGAATATTGGCTCGAGGCAACGACGTTGCAGCCCGAAAGATTTCCGATATCGCACAAAAGCGGCGTGCCGGAGAGCTTGTGCTGGGTGAGATAGGCGGAGTCGGCAATGCCGAAAAAGGCAAAGAATAGGATGAATACGACGCCGACCCTTTTCATATAGCGCCTAGGATACGCGTCCTGATGTTCTTGTGCAAATGGCCGCGGAATTCAATTCCCCACTGAGGGGGTTACGGTGTTGGGGGCGTGAAAGGCATTCCGGCATTCACCGTGTCTTTGCCGTATATGCCAGCGGCGAAAATGACCACGCCGAATATGAGATGGAACCAGTCGGAACCGCCATTCGTGGCGGCAATACTAAGCAAGGAGCCGCCTGCAGATGGGACGGTGAGGACGCCGATGAGACCGAGTAGGAAGGTTATTGCGCCGATGACCTTCAGCCAGAAGATGGAGTTACCGCTTGAGCGGAATGCAACGATGAGCAGAATGCCACCGAGGAGAATGTGGATGACGTTATGCATCGCGTCAGCCACGAAATACGCATTTGCACCGATAAGCGCATTAGAAGTGAAACCCAAGAATCCAAGCACCACTAAAATGCTGCCGAACATGATTGTAAATGTTTTTGCCATACGATTATGATACCGTCATACGTTCCCGTACGGAGAACCCACGAGGAATTCTGTGCATAAGAGAATCTGGTACACTGAAGCGGTTGACATGTCTCTCTTCATCTCAAACCTCATCGGCGGCGGCGCTGCAGGCAGTGTAGCGCTCCTCACGCTCATCATCATTATCGGCGTGATATTGCTCGAAGACACGACGACGGTCATCGTCGGCATGCTCGCGGCCGACGGCGTTCTCGGAGTTCCCTTCGCCCTTTCTTCGCTCTACGCCGGCATCGTGATCGGCGATCTTGGACTCTATTTCCTCGGGTACCTCGCAAGCACCAACGCCCGACTCGCGCGCTACGTGGACCATGATTTTGTCGCACCTTTCCGGGCATGGCTTGAGAATCGTTTCGTGCTTACGGTCTTTTCTGCCAGGTTTATTCCCGGTTCGCGCCTCCCCACCTACACCGCAAGCGGGTTTTTTCGCTCCCCACTCTCTACTTTCATCATAACGGCAACTATCGCAACTTCCGTTTGGACGACGTTCCTTTTCACCGCTTCGTACTGGTTCGGCAATTTGACCGCCGGATGGCTGGGGCACGCACGCTGGGGCATCGCAGGCGCATTTCTCATCGCACTATTCTTTATCGGACGGCACAATCTCCTCGCATACCGCGCTAAGAAGGACGAGATGCGTGATATCGTTCAAAAATGAGAACGAGAATAATCCGTGCGGGCGTAGCCTTGGTGCTTGCGCTTGCTGCAGGCGGTGTTGGATACACAGCTAGCAGTGGAGGAACGCAAGTCGCGAGTGTCAACGTTCCCGCACAGACAGTCTCGGCACCGGCCGCAAACTCCGTACGTGTCGTTTACAGTTTGGACCAAAAACAAAACGATAGAGAAATCATCGCGCTCATCGACGCGGCGAAGGACCATGTTTATTTCGCGATATACACCTTCACTCTTCCCTCTATTGCCGACGCGCTCGTCGCAGCGAAAAAACGCGGAGTGGATGTGCGCGGCATCGTCGATTCGGGGCAGAGCCGCGACAGCTACGGCAAACCGATTATCACGAAGCTCCTCGCCGCCGGCATCTCGGTCGTCACCGAGAAGCATGCGACCGGTAATGGCATCATGCATATCAAGACACTCGTCACCGAATCGGCGTATGCGACCGGCAGTTATAACTGGACGAATTCTGCGACGACCATCAATGACGAAGTGCTCGAGATCGGCACCGATCCGGCACTCCGACAAGCGTATGAAAACATATTAAAGAAACTTTTGGACGCCTACGCAGGCAACACCGCGGCCGCTAACGCGGCCGCGCCTGTTTCCATCGGCACCATCGACTACACTGATGCCTCAGCGCACGTGGGCGACCTCGCATCCGTGCGCGGCACGCTCGTAAAAGCCTATACCTCGGCCTCCGGCACGGTCTTCCTCGACTTCTGCAAAAACTATAAGACCTGTCCCTTCTCGGGCGTCATCTTCGCCGACGATGCGAAGCAGTTCGACGACTTAGCAAAGCTCGCCGGCAAGACAATAACCCTCACCGGCAAGATCAGTTCGTATCAAGGCAAGGCCGAAATCGTCCTCTCTGACCCGAGCCAACTTACTTCTCTTTAGGCTTGTGCTTTTTCAAGATGCCGAATACGGCGCTCATGATTAACAATCGCAACGGCATCCTTATCCGTTGCTCGAGCGATACCATCAAGAGTTTCTTTTATGTCCTCAACTCCGTTTTCAAGAGAGCCCGTTCGTTTTTCAAGTGCAGTCATTCGATACTCGACACCATCAAGTCGATTTTCAACGCCATCGAATCTGTCTTCGACTTTAGCAAACCCCGTTTGGACAGCGTCAGCCAAGTCTTGAACGGCACTCATGACATTCGCGATGGTCGGTTCTTTAATTACTTTGGATTTCTCCACCTTTTTCATGCGCTTACTTTATCACACCTCGAGAAGGATACGGGTGTGTAAAACTCGAAACCCCGCCTTTCGGCGGGGTTTCTCGGAGCCTTGCGGCACTTTGTGCGGTCAGTACAGCATGCACGCAGATGCGTGCAAGCATGCATGTATGAATAGCTCTCACCGGCAAGATACCTCGTATCAAGGCAAGGCTGAAATCGTCCTCTCCGACCCAAGCCAGCTCTCGCATTGACGCAACACGACTGTCGTGCTTTACTGTAGTTCGCAAGCAGTTCCCTCAATAATCGTTTCATCACCGCGAAGGAGGCATCATGTCCGAAGTGAAATTGCTTCTCCCGAAATTCCTCACGAAAGAAATCGTACTTACGGCCATGCGTTCAGTCGGAAGTATTGCAGTGGGAGCGTTCCCGCTCAAACGAAACACATTCCACACTGTTCTGATTGCTCCAGCAATGGAGTACGAAGCCGACCGCTACCCGAATCATCCGATTCAGCCGGTCGTGATTGCAGAGCTCAGCCATGGCAACAAAAGCGAGTGGTCGCACGATTACGCCAACATCGCGCAGTGCAAGACTCTTCAGCTCTGGCACGGCCGCAACGACGGCGGTACCGACGCGAAACCTCACCTCCTCATGGAGGGAGACACTCCCTTCTGGGGTGGTGTGTGGCGGGATGGCCTTGCGTCTGGCTGCTCGGGTGTGCAATCCCACTTTGATCGGATGATTGCCGGGATGGTCGTCGATGCGGCAGTCGCGCTAGCGTACGACGCCTGCATCGCTTGGTGCGTCCAAAACCCCGATGCCGATTTCGTCTGACTTCCGCCACATTGAGAAACCGCCGCACCGGCGTTTCTTGATGCGGCGGTTTCTTTTATCCAAATTTGTGCTAGAGTTGCTGAAAAGTGGCTACTGAACGACTAAGAATAAATAATGAAATACGCGCGCAAGAATTGCGCGTTATAAGCCACGACGGCAGTAATTTGGGAGTTCTTTCCCTCGCCGATGCCCTCGCGGCGGCTAAGGCGGCGGGGTCCGACCTTATCGAGATTTCGCCCTCGGCCGTCCCGCCGATTGCGAAAATCATGGATTATGGTAAATTTGAATACGAACGTAGCAAGAAGGAAAAGGCAGTAAAAGCCAAAGTAAAAGTGTCTGAAACCAAGGAGGTTCAGATAAAAGTGGGCACCGGCGACCATGATATGGAGCTGAAGGCCCGCAAGGCCGCGCAGTGGCTAGAGGAAGGCCATCGGGTCCGCGCCGAGCTTTTCCTGAAAGGGCGCTACAAGGGTATGGAGGAGAAATTCCTGAAGGATCGCCTTGAGAAATTTCTCCTGCGTATCCCCTATGCCTACAAGGTCGCCGAGCCGATCACGAGGAGTCCGAAGGGCTTCGCCGGTGTTATCGAACGCGATCTCGTAGCCCAGGCGAAACGCGAAAAAGAATCGAAACCGAAAAATGAAAACCAATAAATCTTATACAAAACGAATACGGGTCACGCGCAACGGGAAGATGATGGTGCGCGTGAAAGGTCAGAACCATTTCAACGCAAAGGCGAGCGGCTCCACGCGCTCGGCAAAGCGCCGCTCGGTTGCCATCAATCTGACCGCCAAGGTGCGTGCTCGATTCCTCCCGGGCTCCGGCGCGAAGTAATTAATCTCATTTAGTACTCATTTTCGTATGACAAGAATCAAAGGAGGCATCCATGCCAACAAGCGTCGCAAGAATATTCTCGAACGCGCCAAAGGTTACCGCGGCATCCGTTCTAAGAAGCTTCATGCCGCTCACGAAGCGCTCATGCGCGCCGGCCGCTACGCCTTCGCCCACCGCCGTGACAAGAAGACCGACTTCCGCCAGCTCTGGATCGTTCGCCTTAACGCCGCCGTCCGTGAGAATGGCCACAAGTCATATTCCACATTTATCGCGAAGTTGAAAAAGAACGGTTTCGCCCTTGACCGCAAGGTCCTCGCCGAATTCGCCACGATGCATCCCGAGATATTCGAACGCATCTCCAAGCAAGTCGTCTAAAACAAGAAAACCGCCCGAAAGGGCGGTTTTCTTAAATCTTCCGTATCGAGTTTCTTGAAATTTCCCACGTTTCGCCAAATTCGGGGACGATGGCGTTACCGCCGAGGTAGTCGTGGATGCGCTGGGCGAGGAATCGTTCGGAAGCGGGTTCACCATGGGCGGTGAAAATGACTTTTGTCCTTTTTTCTTTGAGAGCCGCCTCGGCAAATTGCATGAGCTGATCGCGGTCGGCATGCGCTGACCATCCTTCGAGTTTTTCTACGGTCGCTTTAATTTTCACATCAGTACCGGCGATACGCACTGAAGAAGCTCTTTCCATCATCCGCCGCCCTGGCGTCCCCGGCGCCTGGTAGCCGACCATAAAGAGCGTTGTGGCAGGATCGGGCAGATAGCGCGTCTCCCACCCCCCTATCCTGCCACCATGGCTCATCCCTGCTCCGGCGATGATGATTTTCGGCTCCGGCACCTGCTCTATCGCCATCGAATCCTCGCGAGAGAGCGTCTGCTTCAGGAACGGGAACTGGAATATGCTTCCTTCCCTTTTCATCTCGTCTTCAGCCTCTGATTTGAAATACGTCATCCCCCACTTCTCATATACGGCGGTGACATGAATGGCGAGTGGGGAGTCCAAGAAGACCGGTATCCTCGGCAAGTCGCCTGCCTCAAAAAAGTTCGAGAGCTCATGGAGCATGAGCTGAGTGCGCTCCATCGAGAAGGCGGGAATAAGAATCGTTCCGCCGCGCTTGATAGCACGCTGAAGACTCTCTTTAAGCAGGAGGTTGCGGTCTTCCTTCCCATGCAGTTTGTCGCCATAGGTGCTTTCCATCACAAGCGCATCGGCGTCCGGCACCGACTCCCAGTCGGGCAGAAGTGGCGAGGGAGAGTTGCCGATGTCGCCAGTGAGCGCGACGCTCGTTCCGTCTTCGTCTTTAATTCGCACACTCGCCGAACCGAGGATATGGCCCGTGTTACGGAAGTAGGCAGAGAGCCCAGGCGCAACTTCTTTTTCAGTGTGATAGTCGAGCGTCTCGACGAGCGCAAACGCCGCCTCAACGTCATTACTGTCATAGAGCGGCTGGCGCCCGAGACGCGCTGCTTCTTCGGATAGGATATGCGAAGAATCGAGCAGGATAAGCGCCGCGAGGTCGCGCGTCGGCGGTGTCATGAATATCTTTCCCTTAAAGCCGTCTCGCACGAGTTTGGGTATTCTCCCCACGTGGTCGAGATGTGCGTGCGTGAGCACAAGCGCATCGATATTCTTTACGTCATACGGAAAAGGTCCGTACACCTCTTCCACTGCGAAGTCGTTACCTTGTTCGATGCCGCAGTCGACAAGCACCTTACCGCGAGAACCTTCAACTAAAAAATTAGAGCCGGTCACCTTCCCTGCTCCGCCATAAAAACTGAGTTTTAAAGACATGAGGAGTGGACGAATCTCATTTCGCGGTTGACACTAGTTCAATCGTAAATGTTGCGGACTGCCCACCCTTAATTGATGTGTCCCTATCAAGCCAGTATCCCATGCGAGTTTTAAAAGTGACTTTTCTCACGCCTCCGACCCTCATCCCTATGACTCCTAATCGGTACGAATAAAAGTCGTCGCCCTTAATAGTCTCGAGGCTTAATATTCCTTGAATGGGACGTGAAGGTGCACTGTCATCAGTCTTCCCGTCTACTGTGGAGCTCAAAATTGTGAATGTGGCATTATCGCCATATTTTGCTACTGCCCCATCTCCAATTTTCACATCGGAAATATTTCCCATTGGGAAGTAGGGATAGTTTTCATTTCCCGCAGGGAGATTCTGCCCGCTAACCAGATTAATATTTTGACTCAAGAACATTTCTTGATCGACTTTCTTACTTTCTGCTTCATGGACGATCTTGTCGCTTCTGCAGGCATTTCTGCGAGCGCTGTACAGATAGGCATCACATTTATCGATAGACACAAACACGTAATCGTAACTGTTATTGATCCCGAACAAATGATCTCCCGTTAACAAGTCTTGTTTTACCAGTAGATCGTTGGAATCTGCATACGCCACGCCAGTAGAGAGGATGAGCAATAACAGCCCCAAAGTCAGCAGCGACCCCCTACCAAGCATCGACAGCTTTTGAGTTACTGCATATACTCCTGCCGCAAGAATAAACACTATCGTGATCTCAGTCATCTGTCCCCAAAAGAACATCCCAAGTGTGCCAAAACCAACAGGAATAAAGGTGAGTATTGCGACCACAGCTAAAATTAAAAGCTCTGTCTTCCAGATTATTTTCAGGAAATCTAGATGGGAGGACATAACGGCCAAAACGAGACACACTAGGAGGTAAAAGACATAGGCTCCTACTGTTAAGGTCGTGGGAGTAAATCCATCCAGTCCAAGGACTGGAGAAGCGCGATAGTCGAAAAGGAAAAACGAGACAGTAGAATACAATCCTACAAGACTGAGGGCTCTTATCGCTACCAGTAACAGATTTGCATCTTGAGGATCAGTTTGCGGTTCCATACCTACAGCGTAGCATGGGTTTGAACTATTCCTTGCGCTTAGGTAACGCCAATCGCCCTGTTTCCGAAGAAACAGGGCGATTGGCGGAGCCGTCCTCTTAAGCAACTTTATCTTGCTAGGTGGGATGCGCAACGAAAGTTCTCGGATGTCCTTGCGGACTTCACCAAACAGTCTTAATGCAGCGCTCCCGTGAATACAGCAAGTTGCGTTTTTAAGAACAGCTCCACTTACAAGTATACACGGGGTGTCAAACGGCGCTGTGGAAAACTAAAAAGCCCCGCGTATTGCGGAGCTTTTTCGACTATTCGCCGTGGCGCTTGTAGCTGAATACGCCCTTTTCTCCGAACCAGTGCTTTATCTCGTGCGCGGCCTCTTCCATCGTTTCCGATGCGTGCAAAATATTCGCGACTGCGCGTTTTTCCGCATTTGCTACTGCCGGCGAATCAACCGAGTAGTCGCCGCGGATGGTGCCCATATCGGCCATGTTTGGAAGCGTCGGACCGCAGATCTTGCGCACCATATCTACTGCATGACTGCCTTGAACGACCATTTTTACGAGCGGAGCCGATACCATGTAGTCAACGAGCCATTTCCGTATCTCGGGTCCGATTTTAGCAGCATCCGTTGTACCGAAGTCCTCCATAGGGTCATAGCCATACTTTTCATATGTTGAGAGCGTTTTTCCTCCAAGCCGCGTTAGCCAAGCTTCATCCTTCGGATAATGATTGTCTATCTCATCGCGAGTTGGCTGGAACATCTCGAGCGCAACTACCTTGAGGTCGCGTTGTTCAAAGCGTTTGATTATCTCGCCGATGAGACCCTTCTTCACTCCGTCCGGCTTGATCATCACATACGTTCTTTCCTCTTTCGGATTTTTATTGGCCATAGTTTGAAAAATAAATGCCCTGTCGGGGCGGATATGCAGACAGTATAGCGATGAACTAGCTTTCAGCAAGTGTCTGCTCGGACAAAATTTCTTGTACGCGAACAGCTGCTTTTTCGAAGAAATAAATCCAGTGGCTGTAATCCTCATTCTGATTGCGCTCGCGCCAGCAAGCAAGAATCTCTTCTGCGGTCGCCCATGCAAGCAAGAACTTCTCATGCGCTTCGAGCTGCGTCGGCACGAGCGCTGCACTCTTTAAGATAATGAGAAAGCAGGTGGCGTGAGCAACTCGGTCCACATTTTTATTGCTGTTGTGATAGTGCGTAAGCGCCTCACCGATCTTCTCCGTGTACTCAACATCATACAGGCCGCCCTCTTCTCTGACTTCGCGCAAGATACCTTCCCTAATGTCCTCATCAGGTTCTACACCACCTGAGAAAAGGAGTAGGAGTCCGTCTCGATCACGTTTCCCTACTGCATACCGCCGACGTATCGGGTCAAACACGACAGCACATCCGCCGTCGCGTCGTTCTTCATTTTCTCTTTTAATACCAAATTCAGGTATCCTCTGCGTTTCCATGGAAAATTATTTCGTCACGACGATTGCACCTCCCTTTTCTAGCAAAATGGTGTGTTCGAAGTGTGCGGAACGAGAGCCGTCTTTCGTGCGGAAGGTGTAACCGTCGGCGTCGAGTGTCACGGACGCCTTACCGGCAGCGGAGATGGGTTCGAGCGCGAGCACCATGCCTTCAGTTAGTAATTCGCCTGTGCCGGGTTTGCCGAAATTCGGAATGAAAGGTTCTTCGTGTACGTGCTCGCCCACACCATGCCCGCCGAGCTCCCGTACGACCTTGAATCCCGCATTTTCAATTTCTTTTTGTATCGCGCTCCCGATATCGCCTATGTGATTCCCGGGCACCGCCACTGCAATGCCCGCAGCGAGCGCTTTCTCTGTCGCGCGAAGAAGTTTTTCCGTCTGTTCATCCACAATGCCTACCGGCACGGTAATGGCTGCATCCACGACGACGCCATTGTGCGTGAGACCGAGGTCGAGCCCCGCGATATCGCCCTCTTTCAATACTTTTCGGGACTCGTTCGGTATGCCGTGCACCACTTCATCGTTTATGGACACGCAGAGCGTCGCCGGATAGGGCCGATTCGCGCCTTCGGGCGTATAGCCGAGGAAGCACGGTTCATCGCCGCCGTTGCGAATCATCTGTTCCGCGAGGTCATCAAGCTCCTCGGCCGTGACGCCCGGTGCCACTTTCGCGCGCAGCGCCTTGAGCACCTCCGCGAGCCGTTTCCCTCCCTCAATCAAGTCCGCACGCTGTGTGTCGCTGGAAATGGTCATTAGATGCCGAGCGCCGTATTGATATCGGCTGCAATTGGTTCTCGCGCTCGTTCGCCGTCAATTTCGATCAACATGCCCTTGCTCCGGAACATTTCAATGACCGGTTCAGTATATTCGCGATATTCCTTCAGGCGCTCATCAACCGCATTATCATCGACGCGCCCCTCGATATCTTTCCGCAACGCGAGACGATGTTTGATCTCTTCATCCGATACCTTCAAGTGTATGACCGAGAATACGCGGTCAAGCCACGCGAGCGATTCCACGGCGAGTTCCGCTTCGGGAAGTTTCCGGCTGAATCCGTCAAAAATGATGCTTTCATTTTCCGCGAGCGAAAAAAGATTCTTCAAAAAAAGATAGGTAGCAAACCAGTGCGGCGCGAGAAGCCCCGCATTTATTTCCGACTTCACCTTCCGCCCAACGGGCGTATCCTCGGTCGCAATCATGCGAAATCCATCCCCGCTTGAAAGGATTTCCCAGCCGGTCTTAGCGGAGAGAAGTTTTGTCTGATCGCCCTTCCCGCAGCCCGGCTTCCCTATGAAAAATATCGTGCGCGTTTCCATTCCTATTACTTTACCATTCATTAAGAGTTCGTTCAAAAACTTTAGATGCGCGGCGCGGACGAGCACCGAACCGAGCCGTACTGAAGGGTACGGTGAGGGAGGAGCGGAGTCCGCACCACATAGAGTACTTCAGAAAACATAGTCGTGAGTACACTCCTTGTTTTCTTGGTCGCAACAAAGCAGATGAAGTTTTTGGACGGGCTCTAATATTCGCGGAGCGAAACTTGAGCATCAATCTTGTGAGCAAGATCAAGTGCGACCTGCACGGCAATAAGAAGCGCTGTGCCGCCGAGCACCAGCGTGGTGACGCCCGTGAGTCCCTGAATGATTGATGGGGAGATGGCGATAAGACCGAGAAAACAAGCGCCGGGAAGCGTGACACGATTCACGACCTTGCCGATGTAGTCCTCCGTCTCGCGGCCGGGGCGAACTCCAGGAACGAAGGCACCGGTCTTCTGGAGATTCTCCGCAACACGATGCGGCTCAAAGGTAACGGCGGTGTAGAAGTAGGTGAAGAGCACCACAAGAAGGAAATATGCCGCCCCGTATTGCCATGGATTGGAAAGGAATGAGGAGTACCAAAGCGCCGCACTTGAGGCAAAGGATATCTTCAGAGCACCGAGCATCGAGAGCGCCATCTGGGGCAAAAGCAGGAGCGACAATGCAAAGATGATCGGAATAACGCCTGCCTGCAAGAGACGTATCGGAAGATACGTCGCGGCACCCTGCGACATCGCTGCGCCGCGCACCGCGCGCGCATACGCAATCGGGATGGAACGTTCCGCGTCCGACACGACGACGACCGCGTAGATCATTGCGAGTGCAAGTGCGATGAATGCGACGTATGCGGGGATGTTCGCAGCGGATGCGGCAAACAAAGTCTGCGAAATGCTCGAGGGCACGCTTGCGAGGATGCCCGCAAGAATGACGAGCGATACGCCGTTGCCGATACCGAACTCCGTCACGAGCTCGCCGAGCCACATAAGAAGCATGGAACCGGAGGCGATAATGGCAATATTTGCGATGAGAGCGATCGTGCTCAAGTGAGCAATGACACCCTGGCTCTCGAGAAGAAGCAAGAAACCGATGCCCTGCAATACGGCGATAGGAATGGTGAGCAGGCGGCTCCATTCGATGAATTTTGCGCGGCCGGCTTCGCCTTCTTCAAAATACGCCTGCTTGACCTGCGGAAAGATGATAGTACCGAGCTGCATGATGATGGATGCGGTGATGTACGGGCCGACGCCGAGCATCACGATGGAAAGCGAAGAGAGCCCGCCGCCGGAGAAGATATTCAGAAGCCCGAAGAATTGATTATTCGAAAAAAACGCCGCAAGCGCGTTCTTATCAACACCCGGTATCGGGATAGAGGCAAGAAGACGGAACAACACGAGCGCACCAATGAGGAAGAGGATTCGGGAACGTATCTCGGAAGCGCCGAAAGCAAGTTTGAGCTTGTGAATGAAGGAATTAAGCATGGATGGTCCCGCCGGCTGCAGTGATCGCAGCGCGTGCAGTAACGGAAAGTGTACAACCTTTTATAACAAGTGCTTTTGCAAGCGTGCCGGTGCCGAGTATCTTCACAATCGGTGCACGTCCTTTTGCGCGACGTACAAGACCTTTCGCGACCAGCGATGCAGGCGAGACGGTCTCGCCTGCCTTGTAGGCGGCTTCAAGCGCCGCGAGATTCACCGCGGAAACCGCGATGCGGTTGACCTTCACGGAGCGAGCTCGGTTCTTGCCGTGTCCGCGGCGCTTTGGGAGCTTCTTGATAAGGTCGCGCACTTCCGGGCGGATGTGGTGACCCGCGCGTGCCGTCTGCCCCTTCCCTCCGCGACCGGAAGTCTTTCCGCGCTTGCCACCGCGACCGACTGGCGCGTTCTTTTTATTTTTAGTGCGTGGTGAAATGGTGTTGAGTTGCATACCCCGTATGATTATTTGCCGCAATTGCGGTCGCTGATAAATCGCACAAATTTTTGCTTACGAGAGATGTGTTGAGTAATCATACGGGGCATACAAAAATGATTATGCGCTACGAAGCTTCTTCAACGCCGTGATCGTTGCGCGCGCAATGGTGAGCTTATTCTTCGTGCGCGTGTGGATCTTCGTCACGACGTCGGTCACGCCCGCGAGGTCGAGCACGGTGCGCATCGCCGAACCGGCGACGAGCCCGCGCCCCTTGGACGGAATGATTTCTACGATGGAAGAAGCGTACTTTGCTTTCACCTGATGCGGAATGGAACCTGACTTTGTTCGAGCAACGGTGAAGAGATGCTTCTTCGCATCCCGAGTCGCTTTATCGATTGCGAGCGCAGTGTCCGCAGCTTTGCCGAGGCCGACCCCCACACGACCCTTCTTATCGCCGATGACGACGACGAGGCTGAAATTGAAGCGGCGACCGCCGGCCATAACACGGGCCACGCGGCGCGCATCGATGGTCACCTGGTCGAACTCGCCGCGCTCACGCGGCGGCCGACCGCGGCCGCCGCCGCGCGGAGCGCGGCCGCGCATAGCACCACGGCCGCCGCCGCGCTGCGCGGCGGCGGGAGCTGCTGGAGCGACTTCTGCCGCAGCAACTTCAACAACCGCCTCGGGCGCGGTTACTTCCTCCACTTCCTGTATGATCTCCGGCTTAAGGGGTGTAGTCATAGTATTTAAAAAGTAAGTCCTCCTTCGCGCGCGGCATCGGCAAGCGCTTTCACCTGGCCGGCGTAGCGATAGCCACCGCGATCAAACACGATTGTCGTGATGCCTTTCGCTTTTGCCGCCTTGGCGACCGCGCTACCCACCGCCTTTGCCTGCACCGACTGAGCGCCTTTGAATTCGCGTCCGTGCGAAGCGGCGATGGTCTTCCCCGCCACGTCATCAATGAGTTGTGCGGAAACGAAACGGTTACTGCGAAAAACGGCGAGACGCGGGCGCTCCGCGGTACCCTTCACCGTCGCACGCACGCGCGCATGGCGGCGCTTGCGCAATTCACTGGTAGTAGTGGGTTTGTGATTCATATACGCTTAGACGGCCTTTTTGCCCTGCTTGCGGCGGATGACTTCGCCTTCATAGTGAATGCCTTTGCCGAGGTATGGCTCCGGTGGCTTGATGCGACGCACATTTGCGGCGAACTGCCCGACCGATTCCTTGTTCACGCTTTCGAGCGTCATCACGTTCTTCTCAACCTTTGCCGAAACATCTTCCGGTATCGTGAGCGGGACCGTGTGCGAGAAGCCGACCGTGAGCACGACCTCCTTTCCTCTCACTTCCATCTTGTAGCCGACGCCGTCCATGACGAGCTTTTTCACATAGGGCGTCTCGACACCCTGCACCATATTCTTCACGTGCGATGCATAGGTGCCGGTAAGCGCTTTCGAAAGGCGGGAGCCGTCCTTCGGCGTGATTATGACACCCTCCGGAGAGACAGCGATATCCACGGTGGGATGCACACGCTTGGTAAGCGTGCCCTTAGTACCTTTCACGGTGAGCGTACCGCCCGCCACCGACACGGCGGTCTTTCCTACTGAAATCGGCTTTTTTGCGAGGCGTGACATATAAAAATAATTACCAGATCTCGAAGAGGTCCTCGCCGCCGACCCTATTCTTACGCGCCTCGGCATCCGTGATGATGCCGAGCGATGACGAAAGAATGCGCGCGCCGGTGCCGCCCTTCACTTTGTGTGCGGCAGTGTGCGGCGCGTACAGCCGGCGGCCCGGCTTACTGATGCGCTTCACGCCGCGAAGCTTCGCTTCTCCGCGCTCGTTGTAGGCGAGTTCTACGATAATATTTTTCTTCACACTTCCCTCTTCTTTTTCTTTCACTTCAACACGAGAAACAAAACCCAGCTCGCGAAGTTTCTTCGCGATAGTGAGCAGATGTTCCGAATACGGTAGAGAAACTTCTTTCTTGCCGATCATCGCGGCATTCTGCAAACGAATTATGAAATCTCCGACGCGGTCAGTTACCATGACGCTTTCTTTACGCCCGGTATCTTCCCCTCGCGTGCGAGCTCGCGGAACTGGATGCGCGAAAGACCGAAAGTGCGCATATAACCGCGAGAGCGACCGCTGATGGCACAGCGATTTTTCAGCCGAACAGGAGACGAATTCCTCGGAAGGGCTTGAAGGCCAGCAGAGTCACCGGCGGCTTTGAGGGCCGCGCGCTTGACTGCATATTTCGCTACGAGTTTCGTCTTTTTGACGAGTCGCGCGAGCTGGGATTTCTTTGCCATGTAAAAAATAAAGCCCCGAAGAGCGTGCAAGTAATGTATCACCTAGCTCCTACCCCGTCAAACCGACTGCTTTAGAAAACGGAAATCGCTCGGGTGGAGCAGTTTCCGCCGAGCGACTTGCTTTTTAGCCATCTAGGTTTGACATGCACGCAGCCCAGCTCGCCTGTCGCCGAGCAGGTTCGCCCAGTTCGAGAACTTCGCTACCTATCGTGGTTTCGTATTCGTAGCCAGCGAGCTGTTCAAGTTCAAGGAGTGGGATGACCTCCTCGTTGATCGCCTTCAAGATCTCTGCAGGAATGGGCTTCCCTACTCCCTGAAAAATTACTGTCTCTTTCCCGCAACTGATCGTGCGATGCATTGTTACAGTCATGGTTTCAAGCTCAGTCGAGATGCCATTCTGTTTCAGAATGGCAAAGAACTTTCGATTGCTTCCCAACATGATTTCCTCCTTTTCAGGAAAAATATTGATACCGATTCACCATTGAATCCGAACCCAACCAATAGTAGACCGATAGGCGAAAAAAGTAAAATTACCATTATCCCCATTTTGACCCGGTCGGGTCATTATTGGGATACGTGGTTTAGTATGATTAAGCGATGGGGACAGTTGAAGTGGGGGCAAAAATAAAAAGAAGAAAGAGAGATCTGCGGAGTGCAGCGCTCATCACCATCGGTTTGGCCGGGACTATCGCCGTCGCCGCCGTTGCACCAAACATGTTCCAGCTCCTCGGAAAGACCGGTCTACTTACCCGTCTTAAGTATCGCAGTAAGGGAGTACTCGCTCGATTGAAGTACAAAGGCGAGATCGAATTTGTAGAAAAGAACGGGAAGAAATATGTACGACTAACCGACAAGGGTGAAAAAATGTTGGATCTCAATCGCGAGAAATTAAATCTAACGAACAAGAAACCGAAAAGGTGGGATCGCCGATACCGGCTGGTCATGTTCGATATACCGGAGAAACGGAACAACATCCGCAAGCTCTTACGTTTTGAGATGCGGGAGATCGGTTTCTTGCGTATACAGGACAGCGTCTGGGTCTACCCTTTTGATTGCGAAGAGTTCATCACACTCCTTAAGGCGGACTTGCGGGTTGGTAAGGATATTCTCTACGCAGTTGTAGAAGAAATAGAAAACGACAAGTGGATCCGCAAACACTTTAATCTACCCCTTAAATAACTATCCCCATTTTGACCCGGTCGGGTCATTATTGGGATACATTAGTGGTTTGTATTAAAATAAAACTACTTTTTCGGAGCTTCGACGATAAGAGGGAGACCCAAGTGACGGAAGAAAGCCTCGGCCTCGGCCTTCGATTTTGCGGTCGTAACCACGGTCATAGCGAGCCCGAACACGTCCTTCAGGTCCTCGTCGGAAGTTTCCGGAAAGATGGTGTGTTCCTTGATGCCGATGGTGATATTGCCCATGTCATCAATGGCTTTTGCTGAGAGGCCGCGGAAGTCACGAGTGCGCGGGAGAGCGATGTGGATGAGTTTGTCGAGGAAGTCATACATCCGGGCGCCGCGGAGCGTCACCTGGAGCCCAACGGTATCGCCTTCGCGCACCTTGAAGGATGCGATGGATTGTTTCGCGGCGCGCGGTGCCGGTTTCTGCCCAGTGATCTTTCCAAGACGATTCTCAATAAGTTCGATCTGCTTCTTGTCGCGCTTCTTGCCGACGCCGGTGGAGACAACGACTTTCATAATGCGCGGGCCCTGCATCGGGCTCGTGTAGCCGAAATCCTTCGCGAGGGCGAGGTAGGCGGTCTGTTGGCGTTCTTTGGTAATAGACATAATTGCAATATTATTTTGCGCCTGCGGCTGGCTTAGCAGTCTTCTTCGCCTTTTTAACCGGCGCATCGAGTGCCGACTGTATCTTCACCGCTTCAACGCGAGCGACATTTGATGCATCAATGGCGCGCGGACGCTCCGCGATGCTGCCGACCTTCCCTTGGCCGCCCTTCAGGTGGCGCTTGTAGAGCGCAACGCCTTCGATGACGACTTTATTCTCGCGCGGTAGTGCGCGCAGAATGACGCCGGACTTACCTTTGTCCTTGCCTGCGATGACTTTCACTTTGTCTCCTTTTTTTACGTGCATATGCAATGTATTAAACGACTTCAGGCGCCAAAGCGACAATGTTGTGCCAGCCCTTCTCGGAAAGCTCGCGCGGGACCGGACCGAAAATGCGGTTCCCCTTCGGGCCCATTTCCTTGCCCTGCTTCTCAATGAGTACGACCGCATTCTCATCGAAGCGAATATATGAACCGTCCTTGCGCGCGAACGGATTGACCTGGCGCACCACGACCGCGCGGAAGATATCTTTCTTCTTCACCGCCTTTCGTGGAGCCGCCGTCTGAATAGAGACGACCACCGTGTCGCCGATACCCGCGTAGCGGCGCTTGCTGCCGCCGAGTATTTTGAAAATACGCGCGACTTGGCCGCCGGAATTATCTGCAACTGTAACGATGGATTGAGCCTGCAACATATTATTCAGCCGAGGTAACTCCTCGCTTCGAGGTGTTTCCTCGATCCTTATCAGTGACTCCTTGCTTCAAGGTGTCTCCTTGATCCTCATAATCAGCGGATACGGTCTTCGTCGGATCAATGGCGAACCGCTTCAGTTTGGAAATAGGACGTGTCGCAACGATGGTCACCGTGTCGCCGACTTTCACGGTGTTGCCGGGATCATGCGCGAGATACTTCTTGGAGCGCACGAAATACTTCTTGTATTTCGCATTCTTCACGTAGCGGTCCACTTTGACCGTGGCCGTATCTTTCATCGCCGTCTTCACGACGGTGCCGACGAACGTTTGGGGGCGGAGGGTTTTTGTTTCCATAGTATTATGCGGCCTTCAATTGGCGCGCACGCTGCTCAGTGAGCGCGCGGGCGATGACCTTGCGAAGCTTGCTCGGCGCATTGCTCTCCTTGGCGCGAGCGCCGGCAGCCGAAAAGCGCTCGGTGCGGAGCGTTTCGCGCGTCTCAATGAGAAGCTTCACGAGCTCCTGATCAGTCTTTGATGCCATTGTTTCTTTTTTTGTCATAGAAATGAAGGAAAAGCAAGGAATTAGCTTCGAGTGACGATGGTCGTCTTCACCGGGAGCTTCATGCCCGCTTGTCGCATGTGAGCACGAGCGATCTTCTCGTCGACGCCGTCCATCTCGAAAAGAATGCGGCCCGGGCGCACCTGAAAGACGTAATGTTTCGGATCGCCCTTTCCGGAACCCATGCCCACTTCCGCCGGCTTTGCGGTCACCGGTCGGTCGGGGAAAATGCGGATCCAGAGCTTGCCGGTCTTCGCCGTTGCGCGCGTGAGCACCTTGCGAGCCGCTTCGATCTGGTTGCTCGTCACGCGAGCTGCAGTGAGCGCCTTGAGTCCGTACGAACCGAACGCCACAGTGATGCCGCGCGTATCAGGACGATTGAGATGCTTCTCGCTCATGCGCTGCGTCTGCCACTTGCGATGTTTTACTTTTTTGGGGAACAACATATGCAACTAATTAGCGAGCAGATGCCTCGGGCATGCGTACCGGTGCTTTCTTGTCCTGGTAGACATTGCCGCGGAAGATCCACACCTTGATGCCGATGACGCCGTACGGCAATTGCGCCTCGTCGTGCGCGAAGTCGATGTCGGCACGGAAGGTTTGGAGCGGAATACGACCTTTCTTTATCTCCTCTTTGCGGCTCATTTCTGCGCCGCCCAAGCGTCCCGCGAGCGCGATGCGCACACCCTCGACCTCGCGCACGGCGATGACCTTCTCGACGGTCGACTTCAGCACGCGGCGGAACGGCATGCGCTTCTCGAGCCCTTCCGCGATCATGTACGCAACGACTGCCGCATCCGTTTCCGGTTGGCGGACTTCATTGATATCAAATTTGACCTGTTTGCCGGCGGGAAGCGCATTCGGGGAGGCCTTTCGCGCTACTTCAGTCAATTCCGCACGCAGTTTCGCGGCGTTCTCGCCGGAACGGCCGATGACGAGGCCTGGGCGCGCGGTGGAAAGAATGACGCGCAGTTCACCGGCGGAACGCTCTATCTCGACGCCGCTCGTGTAGGTCCCGCGCAAGCGCTTCTTGAGAAAGCGGCGAATGGTCTCGTCTACCTTGATGTTGTCGCGATAGACCTTTTTATCGCTGGCGAACCAACGGCTCTTCCAATCCCGGATGATGCCGAGACGATGTGCGTAAGGATGTACGATGTGTGTCATATAAATTTAATCGTCGAGGGTCTCTACGGTCTCTACGCTCTTTTTTGTCGAGCCTGAAGAAAGCTTCACGATCACTCGGCTCTTGCGGCGGCGTATCATGGAAGCGCGACCGAACGCGCGCGGCATGTACTTCTTCAACATGCCGGCATTCTCCACGATGATGGACTGCACGACGAGGTCGTCCACGTTCTCCCCGCGATCTTTTGCATTTGCGGCCGCGCTCTTGATGAGCTTCGCGATGGTCTCCGAAGCGCGCTTCGGCAAAAATTCAAGCGCTGCGAGCGCAGCCGGCACCTTCTTGCCTTTCACAAGCTCGGTCACCAGACGGACCTTGCGCGGCGTTTGATTATGGCTCTTGAGTGTTGCGTTTGCCATATATTATTTCTTTGCGGGCGCGGCGGCGGTAGACTCCTTCGCCGACTTCGCAGATGCGATCTCAGCTTCAGCCTTTTTCGCCTCCATCTCCTTCTGCATCTTGCCGCCGTGGCGGAGGAACTTCTTGGTCGGGGAAAATTCGCCGAGACGGTGTCCGACCATATCCTCATTCACGAGGACTTCAATATGAGACTTGCCGTTATGTACACCGAAGGTGAAGCCGATCATTTCTGGGCTTATCTGGCTGCGACGCGCCCAGGTCTTCACCACGCCCGCAGTGGCGGGTTTGAGGTTTTGGACTTTCTTGAGGAGTTTGGCGTCCACGAAGGGTCCTTTCTTTATCGAGCGTGACATAAAAGTAATGAAAAGCCCGCACTGCGGGATAGCTCAAAGATACAGGAAGTCATTTGCAAAGTCAAACGTACCGTTCCAAAACACCCGCATAAATCCTAATCCGTTCCAGAACCTTGACAATTTCCAAAATGTGCACGTATTTTGCATTTCGTCGCGTGTTTGTTTTTTCTGTGCAATGGAGTACCCTCTACCTCGGACCCATTTGAGGAGGAACCGCAGATGAAAATGAAGTACAAATTGGTATATATGCAGCCCCTGCCGCTGGAAGACGGCCAGAAACAGCCCAAGTATGAACGGAAGCAGGAGATCTTTGAAGTTGAGCCTGAGGAAGCGGAGGAGAAAAAAAGAAAGTTTCTCGGGGAAGAGTCGGTGACGTTCGGCTTCGTTACGTTCAGCCGAGAACAAATTACCTTCATGCCCACGCTCGTGTAGGCAACCCGCCCACCGATGAACGAAAAGCCCGCCAAAACTTAGGCGGGCTTTATTTATTTTCGCTAAACGTTAGCCCTTCCGCTTCTTGCCGACCTTGCGGCGGGAGACGATGAAGACGTTTGAGTATTTCTTGGGAGTCCTCGTCTTCTGACCCTTGCCGGTGGGCTTGCCCCATTTGCTCTTGGCGCGGCGCAGACCGCGGCCCTGCTTGCCTTCGCCGCCGCCGTGCGGATGGTCTACCGGATTCATGGCGGTGCCGCGGACCGTCGGACGAATGCCGAGCCAGCGCGAACGACCAGCCTTGCCGATGACGACAAGATTGTATTCTTCGTTGCCCACCGCACCAATGGAGGCGTAACAGAGATCGGACACCTTGCGGATCTCGGTCGAAGGAAGCTTGATCTGCGCATAGCCGGCATCATGCGCGACTACCTCGGCATAATTGCCTGCACTGCGAACGAGAATGGCGCCTGCGGCCGGCTGGAGCTCGATGTTGTACACAAACGTACCGACGGGAATTTTCCCAAGCGGCATGCGGTTGCCGACCGTGAGCGGTGCATCTTCTCCGACGACGAAGGTGGAGCCGACTTTCATTTCTTTCGGGACGATAACGTAGCGGCGTTCGCCGTCGCGATAGAGCGCGAGGCCGATAAATGCCGATCGGAACGGATCATACTCTACCGTTTCTATCTTCGCGGGAATGTTCTTCTTGTTGTAGGAAAAATCCACTTCGCGGAAACGCTTCTTGTGTCCGCCTCCCTGATGGCGTGTGGTGATGCGGCCGAAGCCGTTTCGCCCACCCTGGCTCGACTTCTTCTTGAGCAAAGGCTTGTGCGGTGCGTCACCCGAAAGAAGCTCCTTGTACGGAAGCGTGGTCATGTGGCGACGGCTCTTGCTGGTAGGTTTGTAGGTTTTCATACTGGTTTATGAGAACTGGATGGTGTCGCCAGCATTGAGATACACGTACGCTTTTCGGCGCGATGCACGATGGCCGACACCGCGCTTGGTGCGCATCGTCTTCGGTTTGCCCGGAAGATTCACGATACGTATCTTGCGAGGTTCCACTTTGTAGATCTCCTTAATGGCGCTCGCGATGGAAGCCTTCGTTGCGCGCTCGGATACGTCGAATGTGTAAATGCCCTTCTCGGTCACGATAAGCGCCTTTTCGGAGAACCACGGTGCGCGGATGATCTCGTGTGCGACACCGTTTGCGGTGGCCGTGGAGCGCGTGCGATGACGGACAACAACTTTGTCCCTCTTAGCTTTCGCTTTCGTGCTCGTATTCTTAGTGGTGCCGAAGAGTGCCATAAATAATTATTTAGATTTTGCGCGGGTAGCGAGCATTTTGAATGCCGCTTCCGGATTCTCTATGACGAGATACTTGTGACTCATCACTTCGACCGGATTCAAGCTCCGCATTTCCTCGGTCATCACGTTGCCGAAATTGTGGAAACTCTTTATCGCATTCACGTTGTACGAAGCGAGCGCGAAGAGCGCAGCGTTCTTTTTCTTCGTCACAAGCTGTCCCGCATCCGCACCCTTCGCAAGATTTGCGAGCGAAGTTTTTGCGATCGCTGTTTTCGGAGCGGCAAAACTGAATTGGTCGACAAAAATGATCTCGTCGTCTTTCGCTTTGCGCGAGAGCACCGAGAGCAAAGCACCGATGCGCATCTTCTTGTTGATTTTCTCGCTGTAGTCGCGCGTGGAACGCGGACCGAACGTGATGCCGCCGTGGCGCCAGATCGGCGAGCGTGTGGAGCTGTGGCGCGCCTGGCCGGTACCCTTCTGTGCCCACGGCTTCTTGCCGCCGCCCGAGACTTCCGAGCGGTCTTTGGTGTGTGCTCGGTTCTGGCGAAGGTTCGCCTGCATGCCGGTGGTCACCTGGTGCACGAGGTCAGATCGCCATGGCACGCCGAAGATGCTCTCCGGAAGAGAAATGGTCCCGACTTTCTTGCCGTCCATGGAGAAGATAGGCGCCTCGATAGCCACGTACGCTGCCTTTGCTTTCTTTGTTACTTTCTTCGCAACCTTTTTTTCAGGAGTAGTCATGGTATTAAAATTATGCGGAGACTACTTCAAGCAATGTGCCGCGGCGACCCGGAACGGCGCCGCTGACGATGATCTTTCCCTCTTTCGCATCGACCACGAGCACCTTGAGGTTCGTCACCGTGACGCGATCAGAACCCATGCGACCGGCCATGCGGATGCCCTTTGCGACACGACCGCCCGCGCGACCACCCGAACCGCCGATAGAGCCCGGAGAGCGCTCGGTGTGCTTCTGGCCGTGAGAACGCGGGCCGCCGTGGAAGCCATGGCGCTTCACCACGCCGGCGAAGCCCTTGCCTTTCGTGATGCCGGAAACTTGCACGACGTCGCCGACCGCAAAAATTGATGCATCGATCGTATCGCCAACGGCGGCAGCGTTGTCAGTGCGGAATTCGCGAATTGCTTCGTAGCCCTTGCCTTTCGTGTGTCCGAGGACTGGCTTAGAAATATTCTTCGTGCGGCGTTCGCCCTGGCCGACCTGAACCGCCGAATATTTATCCTTGCCGTCCGCCATCTTCACTTGCGTGACGGTAATCGGCTCGGCCAAGAGAACAGTCCCCGCATGCGCAAGGCCATCCGCCGTAAAGATACGGGTCATTTTTTCTTTCTTAGCGAGGATGAATTTCATTGTGTATGCAAATCGCGCCACAGCAATCGCTGGGCGCGATTTGCTGGAGGTCCCGCGGGGGACATAGCGATTTGAGCACTCTACACGAGCCTCTTAAAAGATGCAAATCACTATGCTAGGCTTACGTAATGGAAGATGGCCCGGAAAACAGAGCCCTCAGAAGCAAAAATGCGATTGATTTAGAAATTATGGGCTTGAGAATCAAGCTACAGCAACTCGAAACCAAAACCGCAATTGGGGGGTCTACTGAAATAAAAGCTTTGATTGAATCTGCAGGCAAAGACCAAGAGGTTCAAAGAATAGAAACGAAAATAGAGGAATTACGGCAGGAAAAGTCATCCTCAAAAGCGTAAGGTCGCGAGGTGTGGCTCGCGACCCGTAATTCTGTTGATATGGTGCGGTGCTACAAGTAGCCTTGCTGATGGCAGTGGACTGCGGCAGTGCTGTAAAGCGTCTGAAAAAACTGGGTGTACCACTCGTTCCCAAATCGCTTGGCAACGCGGAGGCCGTGCCGAGTACGCCGCCGAACAATCTTCCAGTCCTCAGGTGTAACACGAGTGCGCTCCGTAAAGCCGTTAACCTGCTCGTGCAATTCGCGCAGACGTAATTCCACCCGAGCCTCGATAGGAACAGTTCTCTCGGCTTGGCGCATGATCCACGCCATCTCCTGCGGACCAACCCGCCCCGTACATCCTGGTTTGCGCAGTGGCTTAATGCCAAGCGCCGCTAGATCCAAGTTTTTGCTCATTTCATACTCCTCGTTATGTAACCAGGCAGAGTAAAGCACATTCTCAAAAACACACAACCGCCTCTGCGGGCGGTTGTGTGTTTCTTGCTAATTACCATCGTGTTCGTTAATTCTAACGACCGTTGGAGATAACGAACATTGGTTACTCTACTAGCGGGAGATTAAAATGCTTGCGGAGTTTTTCGTCGTGTTCTATCTCATCAGCGACTATACAGAGAATACCGTGACCAAGTTTTAGATGCGTGCGCAAAAAGACAAGGAGTTTTTCACACGGATATGGATATGCCCATGCACTGTTCTGTACCTTAACGAAGCCGATTTCTCTGAGCGTCTCTCGTAATTCGTCACGCACTTCCCGTCGCCGCTCCCACACATCAAACATGATAATCCGCCACTTCTGATCCCATTTCTTCTGATTTTTAGGCCGCACTTCTTCGCGCTCTGCAAGTTCTTCGGCAATCTTCATCCCCTTCTCTGTTAGCTCTATATGAAAGCCGTTTTGCCCCTTCACTCGCCGAAATATACCCTGTTTAATCAGCTCAGAATATTTTTGACTCACGCGCCTCTTAAGACGAGGCGAAGGCCCAATGACTTTCTCTACATATTTGAGTAGTCTCACTGCGTTCGGCGCCATAACTATCAGACCTACTCCAATCGTGAGATACGCCGAGAGCAAAACAGCATTTTTAATTTTGGTGCGCTTTGTCCCGCGCTGAACCCTCTCCTCAATATTCAAGAGCCGTTTCTTTTTCTCCATGTTCGTTATTGTACACGGTCGTTGGACTTAACGAACATAGGATGTGTACAAATATGGGAGCGGAGCGTGGCCTCCTCTGCCCTACCCCGCCCAAAGATGCAAGAAAACAACCGGGGTCGCGAGTGATTTGCTCGCAACCCCGTATTTCAGCTGCATCCGTGCGGCGAAGGCCGACCAATCGGATGTTTCTCGATTTCATCACCCATTTCTGCCCAGTAACAATCGGCATGCACCGCAACCTTTTGACCTTCGACGACAATGTACTCCAACTCCCCTTCAATATGTGGTCCGTCGATTAAATCATGACATATGCCGCAATAAACCGAACTTAGATCCATGATTAAGCCCTCCTTTCTGCAGGCGAGTCTAGCATAAAACACACAACCGCCCGTGAGGGCGGTTGTGTGTTTCTTGGCTGTCTTTGGAATTCTAGCGGTTTCAAAACTACTGTAGATGCTAGGCGCGACGAGAGAATTTCTGGAGACGTACTCAAATGTACGGCGGAAGAAGTTCTCGAAGTCGCAACAACGCAGATGCAGTAGTTTTGGAAGCGCGCTACACCATTTTCACATCTATCGTCACTCCTGACGGAAGGTTGAGGTTCGTGAGGGCCTCGATGACCTTCGGCGAGGGGTTCATGATGTCGATGAGGCGCTTATGAATGCGCATCTCGAACTGTTCGCGTGCGTCTTTATGGACGAAGGTCGAACGGTTCACGGTCCAGCGCTTTATCTCGGTGGGAAGCGGAACCGGGCCCACGACGATCGCATCAAAGCGAGCGGCGGTGTCCATGATCTGCTTCACCGAGAGGTCCAATATCTTGTGCTCATAGGCACGGACGCGGATGCGGAGCTTGTGCTCCACCGGAGCCGACGCTACAGCTTTCTTCGCTGCGGCTTTCGCCCGCGGCGCTTTGGGCGCCGCGACTTTCTTTGCTTTAGGTTTCGCCGCTGTTGCCATATGAGTAGTAGATGAGTGCTTACGCAGTGATCTTGGTCACAACGCCTGCGCCAACGGTCTTACCGCCTTCGCGAATGGCGAAGTGCTGTTGTTCTTCGAGCGCAACCGGTGCGACGAGCTTCACCTTGAAGGTGACGGTGTCTCCCGGCATAACCATTTCCTTACCCTCGGCGAGCGTCACTTCTCCCGTGACGTCCGTCGTGCGGATGTAGAACTGAGGTTTGTAGCCCGAGAAGAATGGCGTGTGACGGCCACCTTCGTCCTTGCCGAGGATGTACACCTCTGCATCGAAGTCAGTGTGCGGCGTGACGGCACCGGTCTTGGAGAGCACCTGGCCGCGATGCACGTCTTCCTTCTTCGTACCGCGAAGAAGAATGCCCGCGTTGTCGCCTGCCTGACCGCTCTGAAGTTGCTTGTTGAACATTTCAATGCCGGTGACGGTCGTCTTGGCCGTGGCCTTGATGCCAACGATTTCGACTTCATCTCCGACCTTGACCTCGCCACGCTCGATGCGGCCGGTGACCACGGTCCCGCGACCTTCAATCGAGAAGATGTCCTCAATCGGCATGAGGAACGGCTTTGCGAGCTCGCGTTCCGGCATGTCGAAGTATGTGTCCATTGTGTCGACGAGTGTCTTCACTTTCTGGGCATACTCGTCACTTACGTCCTTCGCGTCGAGCGCCTTGAGGCCCGAACCGCGGATAATCGGCGTATTCACGCCGTCATAACCCTGCTTCGTGAGAAGCTCGCGGATTTCCTCTTCGACGAGGTCGATGAGGTCAGCTTCTGCGACCATGTCCACCTTGTTGAGGAAGACGATGAGTTTTTTGAGGCCCACTTGCTTCGCAAGGAGGATGTGCTCGCGCGTCTGAGGCATCACGCCGTCAGTTGCCGCGACCACGAGTACCGCTCCGTCCATTTGGGCGGCGCCAGTGATCATGTTCTTGATGTAGTCGGCGTGTCCCGGCGCATCGATGTGCGCATAGTGCCGATTCGGCGACTCGTACTCCGAGTGGTGGAGCGCAATAGTAATACCGCGCGCCTTTTCCTCAGGTGCGCTGTCGATCTTATCAACTCCCTCGACGCGTGCGCTATAGCCATCCGCCGTCAACATTGAGAGGACGTGGAGGATGCCGGCGGTGAGGGTCGTCTTCCCATGGTCCACGTGACCGATGGTGCCTACGTTCATGTGCGGCTTGCTGCGATTGAATTCTGCCATAACGGATAATTTAGGTGATTAATTCACGAATAAATATCCGACGCCTGCCCCGTAGCCAAGCATTCCGATGCTTGTGGTACTGGGGTGAGTCGGAACAAACTCCAAAGCTTGCCGACTCACAAAAGCAGACAAGCCAAAGAGCGACGCCAAGATGCGTTAGGTGAAAGATAGCACAAATGCCAGAGAAAGGTCAAGAAATCATTAGGGAAAACAAAAACGGGAGACAGAGTCTCCCGTGGTGGTGCGGCGCCGGTATCGACTTACGCTTTCTTCTCGGCTTTCTTCTCTTTGGCCTTCTTTGCCTTGTTTTTCTTGACCTTGGCTTTGGCGGTCTTAGCTTTGGCAGCCGGTTTGGCGGCATCGGGCTTGGCCTTGGTGTCGGCAGCGGCGAGCATCGTCTGGCCGGACTGGTTGGTCGGCGAGGCAGCAATGGCCGGCAGCGCGAGAGCGAAACACGCAATCATCGAACAGAACAAAAGGGCTATCTTTTTCACCTGAACCTCCTTCGGAAACCCAAGGATATGGGTGCTTCTGACACTACTCCCCTTTTATGTATTGTAAAGAACCCAACGTGCACAACAGCCGCCCTCCGGGCGGCTGTTGTGCCGAAAGTTAGGACACCCGGTGTCCTAACTTTTTACTTGCGAGATGCGATGATGTCGGCGGCAACGTTGTTCGGTGGTGTGCAACACCAGGTGTTGAACAAAATTATTTGCGGGATGCGATGATGTCGGCCGCGACGTTGGTGGGGACCACGTCGTAGTGATTGAACTCCATCGTCATACTGCCGCGGCCTTCGGTCATGGAGCGAAGCGTGGTGGCGTAGAAAGTCCGCTTTCTTGACGTGATATTATAAAGTTCAATGAATATCCTCATCGCAGTTCTCGGACTGTTTGCAATCGATTACTATGGGTTGCGTTCATATTTGAGTCAGCGTGGCAAACCTACGGAAGGTTTAACAAAAAATATCTTACTAGCCTATAAAGACACCGCCGCCTGCGGGATTGCAGTTTTGCTTATCTCACTACCATTCTTCCTCGTTGATACTGGTGCCCCACGACCCTATGCCGAGCTGCTTTCGATGGCTCTTTGGGGTGCGGGATTCGTCCTACCTCTACCCTTCTTCATAAAAAAGAGAGTTAATATTCCTTGGTTGACTGCGATTGGTTTTATCTTTGGTCCATTGGTTTTTATTTTGCCTGCACTGTACGCAACCTTTTAAACAACTGCAGCAAACTCAAACGGAAAGCGGCCGCCCTCTCGGGTGGCCGTTGTACTGGTGTGCAACACCAGGTGTTGAACAAAATTATTTGCGGGAGGCGATGATGTCCGCGGCCACATTAGTAGGAACTACATCGTAGTGGTCAAACTCCATCGTCATCGAGCCGCGGCCTTCGGTCATGGAGCGGAGAGTGGTGGTGTAGCCGAACATTTCGGAAAGCGGAACTTTCGCCTTCACGACTTTGTTGAGACCTCGTTCTTCCATTCCCTCGATTTGTCCGCGTTTGCCGGAGAGATTACCCGTGATGTCGCCCATGAATTGGTCCGGAATAATGACTTCCACTCGCATAATCGGCTCAAGGATGACGGCCTTTGCTTTGCTTGCCGCTTCTTGAAATGCCATGGATGCCGCGATTTTGAAAGCGATTTCTGAGGAGTCCACATCGTGGTATGAGCCGTCGTAAAGGTCGACTGAGATATCCACCATCGGGAAGCCGGCGAGGAAGCCTCGCGCCATGGCCTCGCGGAGACCTTTCTCGATTGGCGAGATGAATTCCTGAGGAATGACGCCGCCTTTGATGTTATTGATGAATTCGAAATGGTCTTCGCGCGTAATATTTTTCGCGACCTTCTTCTCCGAATCTACCGGTTCCATCTTCTTCATCTTGATCTTCACATGACCGTACTGGCCGCGGCCGCCGGTCTGCTTGATGTACTTCCCTTCCGCTTCCGAAGAACCCATAATCGTTTCGCGATATGCCACCTGCGGCTTTCCCACATCCGCAACGACGTTGAACTCGCGCTTCATGCGGTCCACGAGGATTTCGAGGTGCAATTCGCCCATGCCGGAAATAATCGTTTCATTCGTCTCTTCGTCGGTCTTGATGCGGAACGTCGGGTCTTCGTCGGAAAGTTTGCGGAGCGCAATGCCCATTTTCTCCTGGTCGGCTTTGGTCTTGGGCTCGATGCGGAGCGACACCACCGGTTCAGGGAATTTAATTTCCTCGAGCACGATAGGATTTGCCTCATCACAGAGCGTGTGCGAAGTTTTCGTATCTTTGAGACCCACTGCGGCCGCGATTTCTCCGGTAAACACCTGTGCGACTTCTTCGCGCTTGTCGGCTTGCAAGCGAACGATGCGGCCGACGCGTTCCTTGGAACCCGTCGTTGAGTTGTATACATACGAGCCGGCGGTGAGTGTGCCTGAATACACACGGAAGAAAGTCAGCGCGCCGACAAACGGATCGGTCTGGAGTTTGAATGCCATCGCGCAAAACGGTTCATCATCTGACGCATGACGCTCAACCGGTTCATTCGTCTTCGGGTTTATGCCGGTGACGGGCTTGAGGTCCAAGGGCGACGGGAGATAATCCACGACCGCATCAAGTACGAGCTGTGCGCCTTTATTCTTAAGGGCAGAACCGGTGTACACCGGGAACACTTCGTTCGCGATGACCGCCTTGCGCAAAATCGCCTTCAACTCATCGATGTTCGGCTCTTTGCCTTCGAGATACGCACCCATCGCCGCATCGTCTTGCTCCACAATGCGCTCAATGAGTTCGGCGCGGTACTTCTTCGCGTCTTCAAGGAGATTCGCGGGAATCTCGCCCTCTACCACCTCTTCGCCCATGTTGCCGGTAAAGGTGTATGCCTTCATCGTGAGCAGATCCACGCAACCTTCATGCTGTGCCTCTTCTCCGATAGGAATTTGCATGCGAATGGCCTTCGGCGAGAGCCGGTCCAAAATGCTTGCATAGGAACGCTCAAATGACGCTCCTATGCGATCCAATTTATTGATGAAGCAAACACGCGGCACCGCGGCTTCGTCGGCATAACGCCAGTTTGTTTCGGACTGCGGTTCCACGCCGGCCACGCCGTCAAAGACGACAACCGCACCGTCGAGCACGCGCATGGAGCGCTTCACTTCTGCCGTGAAGTCGATGTGTCCGGGGGTGTCGATGATATTGAAACGATATTTCTTGGAGATATCCTTCTTGTCTTTCTCAATCGTTTTTGTCCAGAAGCAGGTAATGGCGGCGGCGGTGATGGTGATGCCGCGCTCGCGCTCTTGTTCCATCCAGTCGGTGGTCGTTTCTCCTTCGTGCACTTCACCGATCTTGTGTTGGGAACCTGTATAGAAAAGGATGCGCTCGCTGACAGTGGTCTTGCCGGCGTCAATGTGCGCAATGATGCCGAAGTTCCTGACCTTCTCGAGTGGATAGTCTCTGTTCATATGTTAGTAGTAAGCAGTTGCAGTGAGCAGGAGCAGTAAGTGGTAAAAAGAAAACGCGCGAGGGCGTTAAGTGAAGAATAGCTGAAATGCAGGAAAATGCAAAGAGGCAGCTAGCCCATTAAGAAACAAACTGCACCTACTACAAGTATAATCGGGATATAAAATACAATCTCTAACCCTCCGCCTAAACCTAAATCGTTGATAAAATAGCCACCACCTGGAATTACAAAACCAATTAGGACGTAGAGAGAAACGATTAGCAACAGAAAAGCGCCGAATATTTTCAATCCTGACCATTTCATATACGTAATGCTAGCACACAGCTAGCGAAGAACTACCACGCGAAGTGGGCGAAGGCCTTGTTGGCGTCGGCCATGCGATGCATCTCGTCCTTCTTTTTAATCGCGTCGCCCTCATTCTTTGAGGCGAGGAGGAGTTCGGCGGCGAGTTTCTCCGCCATCGGCTTTCCTTTCTTGTTGCGTGCGGCGTTAATGAGCCAGCGGAACGAGAGCGCGAGGCGGCGGTTCTGTGGAACTTCGCGAGGCACCTGATAGTTGGCACCGCCGACACGGCGAGAACGGACTTCCATCAAAGGCGACACGTTGCGGAGCGCGGATTCAAATGTCTCCAGAGGATTTGCGCCTCCCTTCTCAATCTCAGCGAGAGCATCGTACACCACGGCGCGTGCGGTATCTTTCTTGCCGCTCCACATCACTGCATTGATAAAACGCGTCAAAGTTTCCGAACCGTATTTGAGGTCGGGACGCCATTCGCGCTTCTTTTTAAGAGGTCGGCGCATACTTATTTAGCGGCAGACGGACGCTTCGCGCCGTAGCGAGAGCGCGCGGAGCGGCGCTTCTCCAATCCGCTCGTGTCGAGCTTGCCGCGTACTATCGTGTATTGCACGCCGATGTCCTTCACGCGGCCGCCGCGGAGCATCACCACCGAGTGTTCCTGGAGGTTGTGGCCTTCGCCCGGGATGTAGGCGGTGACTTCCATGCCGTTGGTGAGGCGGACGCGGGCGATCTTACGGATGGCGGAGTTCGGTTTGCGAGGGGTCTTCGTAGTCACCTTAGTGCAGACGCCGCGCTTGAAAGGCGACGGATAGAAGGTCGGACGATTTTTGAGCGCATTAAAACCGCGTGCCAGTGCCGGCACTTTTGATTTCGACGCTCTCGTCTTGCGTCCCTTCTTGGACAGCTGATTGATGGTGGACATTTAGTTAGAAAACCCGCGAACTGCGGGATAGGGACACTATATATAAGAGTGCGCTGGAATGCAACTAGTATGATATATCATACCAGTTGCTGACGACGCATTACTCAATCGGCTCGCGATAGGGGTCGGCGGAGTATGGCTTCACCGGAGCTTGAGGAACTTTTGGCGCGGAAGGAGCCGGTCGGGATGGAGGAATGATGTCCGGCGGAGGCATCGCGCCCGGAAGATTTCGCGGTGGAGGCAGCACCGTTCGCAATGCTTGCTGTAACGGAGTTTCTGCGGAAGAACTCGGCGTTTTGTTCTTATTCAGCTCGATATGCGGTTCCTCATGATCTTCAAGCAATTTGCTGCCGTCCATCGGTTTCGAAAATGACTGCGCATTCGGTCGCAAATTGGCTCCGACCGCACTTGGAAGCACTACTTTGGGCGGAAGCGGGGCAATGTTGGAAACCGGCGGACGTGGCGGCACCGGTATTTGTTGCACAGGCTTCGGTTCTGTATGTAACACATTAACGGAGCCCGGTTGCGCTCCGACCGGCGGCTGCGCCGGAATCGGTTTGATTGGTTGTTGCGACAATGCCGGAACCGGTGCATTCAAAGCCGACGCCGCAACGGGCACTTGTGCAGACGGTCGTGGAGGAATGGGGCGCACCGCGGCACTTTCTGCAGATCGCGGAGATGGCGGCAATTTATTTTCCAAATGAAAATGGCTTGTGGACTGTCCCGCGCCGGCTGCCGGCGCGGGTATCGGTGCAACAACCGGCTGGCGGGCAGGCGCGGCTGGCGGGATCTGTGGCGGTTTCTTTCCGAGCGCTTCCACGCCTTTCCGCATTTCCTCCCGCAAGGGCGAAAAAACCTGCGCATTCACATCTTGCACGATACTGCTGACCGTTTGCTGATTGAGATTCGCTTCGGTAACAAGCGCTTGATTGAATTCTTCAGGATTTTCGATGCCCATCAAGAGCAACATTATTTCTCGTTCGAGGACTCCTCCTTGGTCAACACGAAGACCATATTTAGCCGTCAAACTTTGAGCAACTGCCGTGTACTTACCTTGCGCGAGATAACTCCGCACCGGCGGCGGCAAAATTTGCATCACTTGCTTGATGCTCTGTTCGAGTGTCGGTTCCGGTTTTGTTTGGTCCATATGATCTCTCTATTGCTTCTCTGCTTCAGGTTTTGTTTCTGGTTTCGGTGCCTCTTCTGGCGGTTTTTCTTCTTCTTTTGCTAGATTTTTCATCAAATCAACCAATTTGTCCTTAGTCGGTTTTTCCTTCAAGGAACTTTTAATCTTTCGTGCTGCTGCTGCAGTATCCGGACCATATGCGACAAAGGTAATTGGGTTGAACGGATGATCAATGCCTTCGGCATATGCGATTTTACTTGCCTCTATATCCTTTTTCATTCTTGTTTCTGCCGCTGCCTTTGCGTTCTTCTCTGCTTCTCCAAGATTCTTGACGATATCATCCAATTTACCGAGAGCGTCTTTCAAGTCCGTTTGCTTCTTGGTACTCGCATCAAGAGCACTGCGCGCGGCCGCAAGCCGAGCGTCTCTGTCAGGAGTCATAATCTTTTCTTCCTCAATCCGCTTAAGCTCTGCTTGGCGGTCTTTCACCTCCTGAATTGCCGCTTCATGTTCTTTTCTTGTAACATCTCGTCCGGACACCGCTCTGTCGTACGTAGCCTTCGCCTCCTTGGCCTTCTTCTTATCCTCTTCGGTGCCTCCTTTAAAGGCTTCCTTGTGCGCTTCTTCAATTCTCTTCGCCTCTTCCTCGTGCGCCTTGATATTCTGTTTGCGCGCTTCTGTAAAACCGCCCTTCTGTGCCTCTCCAAGAGCAATAGTTGAAGCAAATGGAACATTCTTCAAAGCTCCGCTTGCACGCAAATCGAAACTTCCTGTTGCGACGCGATCGAGAGTTCCTGAGAGCGCGCGTCCAGTCATTGCATTTATTTTGTTAAACGTCGCGCTCTGTCGCAATCCTCGCGAGGCAAAGTACGCGCCTCGTCCGACCGTTCTATTCACTCCCCATGCGGTGACGCCGAATGTAAGTTTCCCTGCAGTTTTCGTCGCCCAATCACCGCCGAAGGCGGACCATCGTTTCGCATACACCGTGACAGCGAGCAGAAGTCCCATCGCAACGAGGAACGAAAGCAGTATGCCCGCGAAACCGGGAAGATTGGCGTTGTTCACGAATCCTGTCCACCATCCTCCGCTGACAGTATTTGCGCTATTCAAACCAAAACCGGTGAGGAATTGCACATCGGTGATGACCGCGAGCGCGATGTAGAGCATCAGAAGCAAAATGGGCGCGGTAATGGTTTGGTGAAAGAGCGTCGTCCAATAATCTTTTGCCCGCGCGGCAAATCCAGGTATCGCCAAGCCCGCGAAACCGATGGGCGCGACAATAATTAGAAAAACGAGCGCCACAAAACGCGCAATAAGCACGAACGCAAGCGAAAACATCACGAACGCCGTGACAATGAAAAGAATGATGCCCATGAAACCGATAAGCCACGGGTTGCCGCCTTGAAATATTTGTGAATTCGCGACGCCATTACCGTAGATGGTCGGGAGCCCCAATTTGGACATGATCGCGTTTGAGATGCCTTCATTTGCGGTAGTGAGCGTGGCACCCGACGCGGTAGTTAACAAGCCGGACGCTGATTGCGTCGGCAGGGTACCGCCGACGATTTGCTTATAAAATTGTGTCGCGAAGAGATTGCCGGTATCGATGATGGCTTCGGATATGAAAAGAGAGAAATTGAGGAAGACGGCGGCAACGAGCATCATCGGAAGCATTTTTTTACCGCCGCCATACCAATCCACGTTCAAAATGGTCGTGATGCCGACCGCGAGAAAACCGAATATGAGCATGATGTTGCCGATGTCGCGCAAGATGCGCCACGTGACGCCTATAGCGGAGAGATGGTTCACATAATTCCCCATCGTGACGACGGTGTAGTACGCCGCGTAATTGAGCGTGAGCGCGGCGACGCCCAGGAGCCACGCAAAAAGCTCCATGATCTTTATCATGATGAAGTTGTAGGGCGAGCTGGGGCTCGTATCACCTTTGTAGGTGGACGGCGTTTTGGCGGTTGCCGGATCCGTTGGTGAAGCCGCAACCGCGCCGTTCGGAACACAGAGTCCTGCGGCATTCAGTGTCCCGGGATTGCCGTCGGCATCACAAGAAACTCCCGTCGAAGCGTTATTGGGAACGCATAGCCCGCTCGCTTGTATCGTTCCTGCATTTCCATCAGCGTCGCAAGGATCACCGACTGCGGCTTGTGCAGCACCCGCCGCGCCCACAACGAGCGCGAGTAGTATAAGCAAAGATAAGGAAAAGCGTTTCATACCGTTAGCCGCCGGATGAATAGGTCGTGTCATACGTCACATACAAGGATGAGTTCGGATTGCAGACCGTGGTCTTGAGCGCCTCTGCATTGGTTTTGATGAGATTCATTCGGTCAACGATCGAGCTCCCTGCAACGGTGAGCGAACCGTCCGGGGTCGCCCTTGCTCCACCGAATGCTTGTGCATTTTCTTGTATCGTCGCAACATCGGCCGCCGTAGGAGGCATCGCTGAAAGCGTTTGCGTGTCGGCAGTGAGCGCATCTGTGGCGGCGGTGTTTACCGTGGTGAGAGAAGTTAACGCAAGCGCTTCCGACTCCACTTTGAGAGCGAACGCTTGTGTGGCGGAAACAGAACCGGGTGCTGCCAATGCTTGTATGAGCACGGGATCTATCAAAGTTGTGATCGCTTCATGCGCAGCCACGGCTTGCGCGCGACTCGCGTCAATGAAGACGGAATGGGTGCTGGCGATGGCCGCTGGCGATGGAGTTATGAAGACCGCACCTTCGGCTGTGTTCCCGGAGTTTATGAGCGCTTCCGCGGCAGTGTCGGCGGCAGCGACGCAGAACGTCGCCAAACCGGCGGCAGTCGTGGAAGCCGTATCCGCTGCTATAGCGATGGTATTCCACGCATCGACATAGGAAGTAACCTGTGCGGCCTTTGATTGCGCGATGGATGCGGCGGATGCGGACGCAGACGCATTATCCGCTGCGTAGTTCTGCAATTGCGTTGTAATCGGAGCGGCTCCGCTACTTGACGATTGCGACACGCCGAAAAGTCCCGTGCCACCAAGAACGTTCCTGATAAGAGTGGTCACGATTGCACCGAGCGCAGCGTCAAGATCTTGAGCATTCACAAGCTGGTCGATGCCCGAACCAAGCGTCTTCTGCGTGTATCCGAGAATGACTGAACCGGGAGTCTGAACTTTACCTGGCGTGTTGTCTTTATTGATACAGGAAACTCCAGGACTAACACCTGCGGCACCCGATGAAGAGGTCGTGTTGTCGACGCCGCACCACGAGAGGAACCCTCCCGATTGCATCAAATCTTGCCGCCGGTTGGTCTGGGCTTGATTCACCTGACTGCCTAGCTGGCTCTGCGCTACTTGATACAACGTGTAAGGATTGTTCTGGTCCTGAGTCGTCAGCGCGAACCACGCGGGGATACCACCCCCTTGCACCCAATTGCCGGTGAGAAAAGCCGTTTGATTCGGCGACGACTTCGCGAGTGTGGACTGATTTGCGGCAAAGAAGCCCGCCATGCTCGTCTGCTGGGAATAATTTTTCATCAGTGAGGAAGCGATAGCCGGCCCGAAAGGAGAATTGAAGCCGGCGGTGATCTGATTGATGAAAGGAATAGCAACCGCATTGCCGACGCTCTGCAAATGCAGTCCGAGATTCAGCACGAATGAGGGCTGGCCGGTCCCGTTCCCGCCATTGATCCAATTTATGGTGCTTGCGGTGATCTGTTGCAGGATCATGCGCGCGAGCGCGCGAGCGAGCGGCATGATGATGCTGGTAGTAATGCAGTCGGTCGCATTCGAACTCGCGGAGACCGAGGTGTTGGATTGCATCAACAGGTTGGTCACGGGAACTCCCGCAAGCGCGGTGACCGTGGAGGTGAGAGCGGTGCTGCCAATGCCGAGAAGACCGCCGACGCAACTCACCGCACCAAAGATGCCTCCTGCGGCACGTGCCTTTTGCGGTGCGGCAAAAAATGCGACAGGCACTATCAGTATGGTGATGAGTACTGTCGCAAGTGCACCAGCAAAAGGGTTTCTACTCATAGCTTGTTGGCCGCTGTAAGGAACAATGCGCCCGGTGTTCCCGCGGGAAGCGTGACACCGGCGGCGGCATACATATCCCCAATGTCGGCGAATGCTTTCCCGAGAGCTTGCGACGCCGGCAGATATTGTTGGAGCGCCAGCATCGCGGTTAGCGGATCGGCATTCACATGAGCGAAATCATTTATGACTTCACTGATGCGCATGAGCGCATTCACGAGTGCGAGATTTTGTGCCGCAAGCTCGCGCGGCACTGTGAGCGCCGAAAGCCCCGCAGCGCCGTTCCGATATGCTTTCGCTATCGCGGCGAGGTGCGTAAGTGCTACGGTGTCGTTATTGTCGACCGCGTATTGAAGATACACAAGCTCACTCGTTGTTGCGGTCGTACTGTTCTTGAGGAAAATCGCCTCGGCATCAACAGCAAATGCTTTGAGCGCCTCCGCTCCTCCGCCTGAGATCGTAAGATCCCGTAGAGATTTAAAATCCGGTGCGGGAGCGACGGAAGTCGTAAGGGCTTTGAGCGCTTGATTCTCGACGTCCTGTATTTGAGCATCGGTGAGATCGGCGCCGCCATTCGCTTGTTTCGCCGCAACGTAGAGCGAGAAGAAATTTTTAGAGAACGCGTCAGTGAGCGAGCCTTCGGTGGGTGCCGCGACCCCGTTCGCCGCGTAGTCAATGTTGCTACTGGTCGCTCCGGTCGATGTCACTGTCTGAATATCCGCGATCGCCTTCGGTACGATGAGGCCTTTCGCGACCGCTTCGCCGTCGGTCATGCCGAGATGAAAAGTGTCCGTCGCGTGAGGGTCGGCGCCGTAGAGCGCCTCTTCCCAATCAGGTAGCCCGTCGCTGTCGGAATCTTTCGACGCGATGGCCTGAAGAAGCGCGGTCTCGGTAGACGCTTGCGCAAGCGATGGGGATTCGATGCCGCGCGCGAGGATATATGCGCCAACAACCAGTACTGCCGAAAAAAGCGTTGCAGCTAGAACTCGCCAATGTGGAAGTATCCTTTCCCCCATAGTATCGCTCTAAAGTATAGCAGTCACACCCAGAAAAAGGAGTGGCAGTATCTGTATAAAGGTGCATTAGCAATGAATAGGTGCGTGGTACCCTGTATGCATGCGCATCTTGCTTTCTTCTTTTGCGGTCGCGCTTCTCGTGCTCTCATACGGGGCACTGGCCAGTGCGCAATCGAGTGTTCAAAACATGTTCACGACGAATCTCTCTCTGGGTTCTAGAGGAACACAGGTACTCCTGCTCCAACAAGTCCTCAATCGAGACCCGGATACGCGTATTGCAAATTCAGGCGTCGGCTCTCCGGGAAATGAAACAAGTTATTTCGGTTCGCTCACCAAAACAGCCGTCGTGCTGTTCCAGCAAAAATACGCACAGGATGTTTTGGCGCCCGCCGGACTCTTCCAAGGTAACGGATATGTCGGAGCGTATACGCGGGCAAAACTCAATGCACTTTCTTCACCGACAACGAACTCGGTTGGCGCGAGTGCGCAACCTGCGACTACATCAACCCTTCCCTCTCTCCCTTCTTCGCCGTCTTCAGCTTCGACACCTGCCGCTCAAAATTCGAATTCGCAGAATCTCGACATATTCCTGGCCGCCATCGACAAAGTTGGAACAAAACAAGGACTTTCCGCATCTGAACTCGCGACTATTAAAAAACAAATCGTGACAGAAGCCGCAACGACGACCGACCTGCGCGCCGAGTTCATGAAACAAGTAGGATATGCGCCTCGCCGATCAGCCACAAATGATTCGTTTGGCGGACAGGTGTTAGCGATCATCGAACACGCGTTCAGCAGTGTCTTCCTTCCGGAACATGCGCGCGCGGCTACAGGGGTCCCATTCGGCGGAGCTTTCGTCTATGCTTCTTATTGCACCTGCAGCCTCACGTGGATCCTTGGTATCACGCCTCTTCCTCCCACATTTGCCGTTCTTCTTACCTATGTTCCTTTTTCGCAGGCGTTCCTTTCTTACAATATCCCCGCTACTAAATGGCTCCTCGGTAACTACATACCCGGAGCGGGCGCATGTTCATATGTCATACCTTCCGGTTGCACACCGCCAATACCGAATGAAGGAATGATTACGCCAGTGGTCGGTTCCTCTCCGTTGTAATTTCGAGCCACGTTGAGAGCGAAAGGTCTTCCGCTCTCGCTTTTTCCGGAATATCACCGCTTGGAAGCTTCGCTTCCAAGAGATTTTTCCGGACGAATTTACGCTTATGCGCAAATCCGGCATGAATGAGTTCAAAAAATAGTTTTTCCTCTTTTTTCGTTGCAAAATTCTTCCGAGAAATATCGCGGATAGTGAGCACAGCGGAATCCACATTCGGTGCGGGATTGAATGCCCCGCGCGGTACATTGAATTCGCGTTTCGGCGTGCCGTACGCCTTCACTGAAAGCGAGAGGATGCTTTCCTTATCCCGAGCAACAACGCGTTCGGCCACTTCTTTCTGCACGAGAAGCGTCATCGCACTCGGCTGATTATCCGCCGTAAGAAACATTTTGAAAATTTCGCCGGTCAGGTAGTACGGAATATTCGCAACGAGCGCGTATCCCTTCGGAAGCGATGCGATATTGAATGAGCGAATGTCGCCGTGCACGAGCTTAAGATGTCCCGACAAAATCTCATCCGCAAAATCGTTTTGCAGTTTCTCAAATAATTCCGCATCGGCTTCAATGGCGATGACTTTCTTCGCGAGTTTCAATAACTCTCGTGTGAGCATTCCCGTTCCAGGGCCTATCTCAAACACCACAGACCTCGGCGTAAGCCCTGCGACAAGCGCGATGCGCTCCGCGATGCGCGCGTGCATGAGGAAGTTCTGTCCGAGGGATTTTTTTGCCTGCATACGTATAGGTGTACAATACTCGGTATATGACTGACCGTAAAATCACTGAAGGTGCTTTTAATAAAGGGCCGCTCCGCAAAATATTAAATAAGCAGGAGTACAATGCTCACCTCACCGCCGCAGGTAAGGAACGTGTTGAAGCTGCGATCAAGGCAGGCGTCCAAGCTGAAGCGAAGAAATTCCATCTACAATACGGTGTCGCCGGTACCCATGCTGATGCCATTGCAAAATTCTCAACGTCAAAAAAATACGGGCAAGAAGATCGACGTGCCTTAATGCGAAAACCGAAAGAACAGGAGGTTATTAAGGATTCTCTCGACATATTCTTCAAACGAAAGCCGGCTGCGCCCGTGATCGAGGAAAAAGTTGAGGCGCCGGCACCAAGAGTTGAACTTAAATCATTTGAGATCAAACCATCAAACCCGATGCCCGATGCGGCGAATGACGCTCATGACGGGGAACACGAAAAAGCGGCTTAAGCTTCAATAACAAATTCACCATCGGTCTCGTCGTAGAGCATTAGTGAGCCGTCGATATCGGCGAGAAATGACGATGGCTCCGATGCGAAATCGTTGCCGTATATCTTACGGACGCGCGCGAGCGTGAGAAAAAGCCGATTTTTTGCGCGCGTCATCGCCACATAAAAAAGACGTCGTTCTTCTTCCTCGTCGCGGTCGGTCTCATTCCCCATGCCCTGGTGCGGGAATAGTCCTTCTTCCATGCCGGTCACAAAAACCGTATCGAATTCAAGACCCTTTGCCGCGTGCACGGTCATGAGCGTCACTCCTCGCTTTTCTCCTTGATCCATCTCGTCCTGGTCGCTCGCAAGCGCCGCCTCGGCGAGGAATGTCGCAATGCCCTCCTTCCCCGGCATGGCATCATGCCGCGCGGCAACTGACGCAAGCTCTTCCACATTTTCAAATCGTTCGCGGTCCTCCGCACTTCCTTCGTCGAAAAGCGCGCGACGCATGCCACTCTTCTCGACGACGAGTCGCACGAACTCCGAAGGCATGAGTGCTTCTGCTGCGCGCGAAAGTTCATCGATAATCGCTTCAAATGCTTCCACTTTCACGAGTTCACCGGCGCGAAGCGCGGCGCGTTGCCCTGCGGCGAGTTTGCCGAGCGTCACTTTTCCGATGCCGCGCGACGGATTTGCCGCCGCGCGGAGCTTATCCACCTCGCGCGAAGAGTCCATCGCGAGACGCATCCACGCGAGAGCGTCCTTCACTTCTTTCCGCGCAAAGAATTTCGTACCGATGAGTTTGTACGGCACGCCCGCACGGAGGAGCCCTTCTTCAAGCGCACGTGATTGGAAATTGGTGCGGAAAAGTATTGCGACTTCTTCCGGCTTTTCTCCATTCCTCATTAATTCGCGTATTTTGAGCGCCACCCAGCGCGCTTCGTCCTCCGCACTCCGCGCCATGTGCACGACGATAGGAGCGCCGGCTAGTTTTTCGGTCGTAGAATATTTTTCTTTACGATTTTTATTTTTCTCAATGACGGCATTTGCGGCGTCCACCAGATTTTTCGTCGCCCGATAGTTCTGAGAAAGGATGATCGTCTGCGCCTCCGGATACGTTTTGTCGAATTCGAGCAGATTCTCTATCGTCGCCCCGCGCCACGTATAAATAGTCTGATCGATGTCGCCGACGACGAAGAGATTCCGATGTTTTGCGGCAAGCATATTCGCAAGGCGCCCCTGAAGTGCGTTGGTGTCCTGATATTCGTCGATGTGAATGTACTTCCAGCGGTCTTGCGCGAGCGCGCGGACGTCTTCGTGCTCTTCCAGGAGCTTCACCGGGAGCGCAATGAGGTCGTCGAAATCCAAAGACTTCTCTTCTTTCAATGTTTTTTCATAGCGGAGCCATGCTTCGGCGGCAATGCGGTTGCCGAAACCGGACCGGCCGTGCTTTTCATAAAATTCATGCGCTTGCATGCCTTCCCCTTTCGCTCGTGAGATGCGACCGAGGATTGCGCGCGGGGAAAACTCCTTTGCGCCGACATCGAGCGCCTTCAGTGCCGCGCCAATCGCTTTTTCGGAGTCGTCGCGGTCATACACACTGAAGAAACGCTGAATGCCGATCGCCTTCCCGTAGCTTTCAAGCAGTTCTCGACCGAGTCCGTGGAATGTGGCGATGAACGGGAGCCCCGAGGGGGCCCCTTCGGGGCGGCCGTCCTCGCCCAGCTGCCTCCGCACCCGCTCGCGCATCTCGCGGGCAGCTTTATTGGTGAAGGTGACGGCGAGTATCTCGCCCGCGGGCACGCCCGAGCGGACCAAATGAGAGATGCGCGTCGTGAGGACACGCGTTTTCCCGCTTCCGGCACCGGCCAAAACTGAAATCGGGCCGTCGGTAGCGAGCACCGCCTTTTTTTGGGCGTCATTCAATCCTTCGAGGTATTTCACTTACGAAATATACCCCATAAGATAACATTTATCCTAAACACAACATCAAGGGAGTACTTTATCTCACGGGGTATACCTTAAAACGCCCCGAAGGGGCCCCTTCGGGGCTCTCCACAGGTCACTTTTGGGGTGATTGACTCCCAAATCTGGGGGGCTATACTCCCAATATCGACTGATACGGATGAAATCAAGGAATGGCTTATATACGGCGTATGTAAGCCATTCTTGTATTAAGAAAGACCAACCGAACCCCCAAGTTTCCCATTAAATCCAACCAACAATTTCTCATACTCGGGCTCGTGGCTGTTCTGTCTGCCACGGCGCTCCTGCCGGACCACGCAAGTGCGTTCTGGCCTTTTTCTACAAATGCAGACGCCGCAACATCGGCTCTCATACCGAGCTCCTCGACGCCGACCCTTCGCGCCCCGCTCAACAGCAATCCGAACTCATCTGCGCCGATAGCGCTCGCCACCTCCGGCGGTTCAGCGCTCGTCTCATATAACGGACCGGACGGTACCGTGGCGGACGTCGCCGGTTCGGTCCAAACTGACCGAATCTCGGTGTATGTGGTGCGTAACGGCGATACCCTTTCCGAGATTTCTGATATGTTCGGCGTTTCAATAAATACCATCTTGTGGGCAAACAACTTGAAGAGTTCCCGTGATGTCCACCCAGGTGATATGCTCGTTATTCTTCCTATTTCAGGAGTTGAGCGCACGGTTATAAAGGGCGATACGCTCAAATCTCTGGCAAAGAAATACTCTGCAGATGCGGAAGAAATTGCGCAGTACAATGGTCTCGATCTGGAAGCGCCACTCGCAATCGGCACCACAATCATTATCCCGGGCGGAGAAATAGCTGCGCCTGCGCCGCGTCCGCAATCCTCCCCCGCCATCGTGAACAGCGGAGGTGGAACATTTATAGCCGGTTATTTCAGTAATCCAGTGCCCGGTGCCAGAGTCACACAAGGCATTCATGGCAAGAACGGCATTGACCTCGGCGGAGCGCGCGGCACGCCAGTACACGCCGCGGCGGACGGTATGATCATCATCGCGCGCGGCGGCGGCGCATGGAACGGAGGCTATGGCAATTATATCGTCATTACGCACAACAACGGTACTCAAACTCTCTATTCCCACTTGAAATCCGTGATTGTTTCCTCCGGACAACAAGTCTCTTCCGGACAAGTTATCGGGTACATGGGCTCAACCGGCAAGGTCACGGGCGTCCATCTCCACTTTGAAGTTCGCGGTGCGGCAAATCCTTTTCGTAATTGCTCGGTCGGTTCGGTTTGTTCTCCTCAATAACTTCTCATATTATTTAAGAGAGGGTTTCTTGTTCGCCAAGATTAACTTCTTGAGTCGAGCGTCCATGTCGCTGTGCAGGCTCAAGTGGCGAGGGAACAGGCCGTCATTTTCTATATCGTCGCTGTCACCGGGCAACACGTATACCATTCCGCTTTGCGGATTTTTGCCAAGAACTATTTTCATTCCGTGCAACTGTAGTCTCGCGACGCGTGCGTCAATTGGTGTCGTTGTATCTGGATAGTCCGGGTCCACTTCCTCTTCTCCCTTTTTCATCGTTTGGTAAGCTCCCTCATCGATGCCGAAAAATGGAAGTGCTTCGACTTGCTCACTCAACTCAACTGCAAGTCGTAGATATTCCGACTTCGTCATCCCCTCCTGATTTGGAATTCCTTCTGACATATGGCGACTATAGCACTCTGCTACTTCTCCTCAATGCATCAGTATCTTTTGCAGAACATCCCTCAGGATGGTTGGTATGCAAAAACAAAGAAATATCCTTATATTTATTACTTTCTGCGACTAAAAGCGACTCACTGTTATCAAAATACGTTTCTGCATATCCTACTGAATAATTGCCCCTCCGCCCTCACTTCCTATTTTTTGGACTTCTATATCCGTGAAGGGTGCATGTCTGTCGTACATAAGACTTTTAGAGGAAGGGGTGAGTCGTTTTTTTAGTTCATCTATATCAGAAATGCCGAGGACATGACACATGCGCATCGCGTAAGGATAGTCTTTTGCCTCATAAATAAAAGTTGGGGTATGGTCGAGGAACAATACACTTCGCGGATACCAGTCTCCACCATACTGCCCCCTCTCCCCTGGTCCGTATAGATGTAGGAAAAAATCAATATCGAGGAAGTCCCTGAATGGAAGTTCTCTTGAAAGTGGACCAACTTCATGTCTACCTCTCAGCAAGTCGGCATGCAGAGATTTCCGCTGTTTCTTCGGACTCTCATCTGCAAGGAGTGGGAGATGTTCGGAGAGTTCGGTCCAGCTTTGCTTAGAGGGTTCGTGCCGATTTCTAGACGGTCCTATTATTAAGGTTCCCTTCAGAAGTTCTTGTAGTGCATCCCACTTCTCCTCCTTGAAGAACGGCGCAATAAACGTAGTAAACATTTCGTGCCCAACAAACTTGTAGAAATCCCCATCGGCGTTCGTTCCTCGACCTTGCTCATTATGCGGAGGATTATATCGTTGTAGCAATTTACCGAACCACTGAAATATCTCCCTTGCCGATTCCATATCGTTCATTACAGCAACTGTTTCAGTGAGTCTTCCGAAGTCGGCTACGATATCGGCTGTTTTGGAGATTGCCGTCATTAGCTCCTCAGCACTCCCGCCATCAACTGCTTTTCGGGGCTCCAGTGTTTCAAGTTCGGTCAGTACCCCAGTAAGATGTTTCCTCAAGTGGATAATCTTAGCCGCTGGATTTTGTTCAATAATGTCGGTTATGGAGATGCGAGGTGTAGAGGGTTTTATTCCAGCGAAGCCGTCTAGCAGAGCTGCCTTTAAATCCTTTGTTAGGGAGGATTTTATAGTTGATTTATCCATTTCTACTTCCTTTGCTGTGTAGGTCAGGATACGCCGCATCTTCAAATCAAATGGGAGATCCGTTAGTTTTCCGTATGCTTCGTTGAAAATGAGTACCAGACCCTCATGCCCTTTTGCTTTAAGCGCGTACCCAAGCTCAATGAGTACATTCGGATTGGGAAATGCGCGTTTCTTTGTATTCGCGACGAATGAGATGTCCGCCACAAACAAGTCTGCACTGGCAATCTTTCCGAAAATTGTTGTGGCGATATCAGGTGCGCCAGCTGCCCCTTTCGTATCTCGATCAATGACAGGTTCAATGTCAATATTCTCGTCGCTCGCTATTGCTTTGGCTGCGTCCTGCAAAGCCGTCTCTATGAGAGTACGGTTAGTTGAGTTCGGGAGGTCGGACTGCCACGAGTAAAAAACTGTTCTTTTCATATATGGGTATTCTGCACGAGATTAAGATTTTATGCACTAAGGGGCATTTATATCAGTAGCGACTGAATTATATACTCACACTAATGCTTTCGGTAGATACATCCCTGGATTCGCTTTCATAATAGACGCCCTACGGTCTTTCTCTGAAACAGGGTGGGTGAGCAAGGGCTACCCTTGCTCAGATTATTCAAATCCGAAGAGGCCGCGGGGGCGGTATTGGAGGGCTTCGTGGACAAATGCGGGCGTGACGGCTTCAGTGCCGGCAAGGTCGGCGATGGTGCGTGCGACGCGCATCGTGCGGTGATAACTGCGCGGCGAGAGATTGAGGCGCGCGGCAGATCGGGTGAGTGTTTCTTTTGCTTCGGGCGTGAATCCGCTTTTTTCATCCAACTCGCGGCCGGTGAGCGCGGCGTTTGTCGCGTTTTTCTTGCCGGTGCGCTTCGTGGCGCGCGCACGCGCGGCAACCACGCGCTCGCGCACTCTTTCTGACGGTTCGCCGCTAGAAAGTTTCGCAAGCGTGCTATGCGGCACAAGCGGTACTTCTATCCAAAGATCAAGGCGGTCCACAATGGGCCGAGAGATCCTGCGTGCTTGCTTCTGTGCCGCGCGTATCGCCACGCGCGAATCATCAGAAAGCGTGTCGGCAGGATTCATTGCGGCAACTATCATGCAATCGGCCGGAAAAGTAACACTCGCGCGTGCGCGCGAGACGGTGACCACGCGATCTTCAAGCGGTTGGCGTAACGCCTCCAGTGTTCTTGAATCGAATTCCGGAAATTCGTCCAGAAACAAAACGCCTTTGTGCGCGAGCGTCACTTCTCCCGCTTTCGGAAACGCTCCGCCGCCCACCATCGCGACATGCGAGAGAGAATGGTGAGGCGAACGAAAGGGCGGCCAGTACACCGCCTCACCTTCGGAGAGCAATCCGGCCGTTGAATGTATCGCCGTCACTTCGAGCATATCGTCGTCGGTGAGTGGAGGCAGAATGCCGGCAAGCGCACGGGCGAGCATTGTTTTCCCGGTGCCGGGAGGTCCATAAAAAACGATATTATGCCTCCCCGCGGCGGCTATCTCCAAGGCGCGCTTCGCACTTTCCTGCCCTTTTACGTCAGAGAGGTCGAGCGCCGGCGGAGGTGTCGGCGCGCGCCTGTCGCGCACTTGTATAGGCAACGGTTTCTCTCCTTTCAAATGTTGTAAAAGTTCCGTAAGCGATGTTGGTGCATACACGGCGACGCCATCGGCGAGAAGCGCTTCGCGCGCATTTCCCTGTGGTACGAAAATCGTCTTTACTCCGCGGCGTTTCGCCGCAAGCACTTGCGGAAGCACTCCTCGCACTGCACGAAGTGTCCCATCGAGCGCAAGTTCTCCCGCAAAAAGCATTTCTTCGGTGAGTTCGGCAAGCTCTTCCGCAGCGATGAGATACGCGAGCGCAAGTGCGAGGTCGTAATGCGAGCCTTCTTTTTTCAGATCCGCAGGCGAAAGCGAAAGCACAATGAGCTTGTTCTGCTTCTTTGGCGACTTGATGCCGGAATGTCGAATTGCCGCACTCAAGCGATCTCGAGCCTCTTCAACTGCTTTATCCGCAAGACCAACAATGGAAAATGCATGGAGCCCACGTGTAATGTCTGCCTCAACGCTTACCATTTCCGCGGCAGAGCCGACCGGTTGTGCGGCAAATGTTTTCGCGTAGCCCTTTTTTTGTGCGACGCGTTTGGGAGAAGCAGGTTTTAAGCGTGCCACTGCCATGAATTACAAATCTTTCTTGCAGGTCGTTGCGGCCGGATCGGCCTCGAGCCGTTCTTCCTCCATCTTTTCGCCGCAGACTTCGCATATCCCGTACGTCTTCTTTTCGATACGAGAAAGCGCCGAAATGATAGAGTCATATCGAGCTTCGAGATCGGCAAGGATGGCGGTATTTGTCTCGCGACTTGTAACGGCGTCCGCCTGATCTATGAGGTCGGCTTCATTCCCGGTCTCGGACGGAATGGCTTCCCAGTCTCCGGGAACCGAAAGATTGGGGCGGCCGACGCTTCCCATTTCTGCTTCTAGTTTCGCCTTTTCGGCCTCAAGTTTTTTCCTAAAGTGTTCAGTCTTCATGCAAGGATAATAGCAGACTGGCGTCAGGGCGTACGGGAAGTCGCAAGACGCGCGATTATTTCGGAAAACGCCGCGGCGTCGCGCGCAATGATGAGCGTCGTTTGGTTCCAGTATCCGTAGAGCATCACCGTGCGACTATTACTGTCACGATAGACGCGCACATCATGATTTGCGACAGTGGCATCAAAAAACGACGGCACAGTCGTTGGTGCAGGCGACACAGGTTTGCCCGCCGGTACGCTCGGCGTTGTGACTCGAGGTGAACTGGTCGACACCGCTGAAGTGGTTGAGGCTATCGCAACCGTAGAGGTTGCCAGAGGTTGCACAATAACCGGTGACGGATAGGGTGGATACAATTTGGCAAGATCGCGCGGCATCGATTTTTCCCACAACAGCATACCAGCGAACGTATTGCTGTATGACGAGACGGAAAGTATGAAAAACGGGCTCTGCACGCCGCCCACATTCACAACACCGGCCATGCTTTGCGAAGCGTTGATGTTGCGCAACAGAGCGCCGGGCGCCGGCAATTGCAATGCGGAAAAGACGCTTGTGGAAGTCGCGTTTTCCAGATACAGAAGTCGCACATTCCCCACCGCAAGCTGGCTTGCAACCGATTGTTGTACGGCTTGCATGAGCGCCGTACCGGTGCCGGCCACCGGTTTTCTATCATCAACGAATATCGGAGCAATTGCGCCGGAAATCAGTACCACGGGTACGGATGAAGCGATGTATTGCGTATAGGCAAAGTATGCCCCCACCCCGCTCGCAATGATAAGTATTGCCCCGCCGATGCTGTACAGAATATTGCTGCGCGAAAATTTCGACGGCTGTACCTGCACAAGCATTGGGGCCGAATCTTGTTCGGCCGCAAGCACAGTCGCCGTCGAAGCCTGCATGGTATTCATGCGCTCGGTGAAGTCGCTCGCGTATGTTTGTATCGGCGACGCCTTCGGTTCCTCAACTGCAGGATGTTGTAGAACGAAACGTTCACCCGGAGCTATCGCGACGGTTCCCAAGGGAGTCGAAACAGGAAGGGGTTGTTCTGTGGGCGGTGAAACCGGTGCTTCCGGAACCACTGGTGCCGGGACCGGCGCTGATACAGGCGCGGAGACAGGGGCCGGTACCGGTTGTGCGGGCGCACCGCCTTTCTTTAAAAGTTCCAGATCGCCATGAAACGTGCGGATGTGCTGCTTCGGTTTTTCCGCATCAGCCGGCGCATTTAGTGGTGTGGGTAGTGTCGGCGGCATATCCATTCACCTCCAATTCTAGCAGGCTCTAGGCACTAGGCCCTAGGCACTAGCGGGGGAATAGCTAAAGCCTAGCGCCTGCTTCGCTGGCCTAACGGCTAGTTATGGTGAACTTCCGTGGATCGATGTCCATATCGGTAAATGCGTGCGCCGCTTCTTTCAATTTCGCGGACGAAGATTTGCCGAAAGAAATAACCTCCACCTGCATGCCGTGCATATCGAGATATTCGATGAGCGGCACGAAATCGCCATCGCCGGACGCGATGATGACGGTGTCGAGCTTGTCTGCGAGCTTTATCGCGTCTACCGCGAGTCCGACGTCCCAGTCGGCTTTCTTTGCGCCGTCGGCGAAGACCTGGAGGTCTTTCACTTTTGTTTCAATGCCGATCTTAGTGAGCGCCTCAAAGAAGTTCGTCTCTTCCCCGCTCTCCGTGGAGATGACGTAGGCGATGGCGCGCACGAGTATGCGGCCGCCGACTGCCTCTTCAAGGACTTTTGCGAAGTTCACGCGCGCTTTGTAGAGATGCTTGGCGCTGTGATAGAGATTTTGCGTGTCGATGAATACGCCCACACGCTGAGCTGGATGTTTGATAACTGCCATATAAACTAGTTAGTTAGGCGCTAGGCTCTAGGAACCTAGCAATTCATGTAAATGCGGCACTTGCCACTTCTTCATACTACCACTCTTTTTCTAGCGCCTAAGGCCTGTTATTTTTTCAAGCCTAGTTTCTTGATAAGCGCGTTGTAGCGGCGCTTGTCGTTGGTTTCGAGATAACGGAGGTGCGAGCGGCGATCGGCAACCATCTGCAAGAGACCCCGGCGAGAATGGAAATCCTTCGGGTTCTTCTTCAAATGCTTCGCGAGTTCGTCGATCTGCTTGGAAAGAAGCGCGACCTGCACATCCGGCGAGCCGGTGTCAGTATCGTGCCGGGCAGTGCTTTTCATCACTGCCGCCTTTTTCTTAGTAGTAAGCATGAGTAGGACTACCTTACCACGCCTTGCTTAAACGCGCAAGTGTCGCAGAATGAAGTGCGCACAATATTGTTATACTTTCCCTATGAATGCTGAGGCCGCAAAACGCCAATTCCTTGAATACATAGAGATAGAGCGCGGGCGCGCGGTGAAGACTATCGAGAATTACGACCGCTACCTCACTCGCTTTTTCGAACAGATGAAAATCAAGAATGTCGGGGACATCACCGAACAGAACGTCCGCGAATTCCGCCTCTGGCTCAACCGTCAGAAAGGCACGACGCACCCCAAAGGGGCCCCTTCGGGGATGAAGCGTCGCACCCAGAACTACTACATGATTGCGCTTCGCGCATTTCTCAAATTCCTCCGCAAACGCGATATCGAAGCCATTTCACCGGAAAAGATAGAGCTCGCGAAGCTCCCCGAACGCCAACTTGATCTCATCACGCCCGCGGAACTGGAACGGCTTATGAAAGCGCCCGGCGAAGCCTACAAGAAAGAGCCCGACGAGGATAAAAAGCTCCATTACCTGCGCGACAGCGCCATTCTTGAACTACTCTTCTCCACTGGCCTGCGCGTGTCCGAGCTCTGTGCGCTTAACTCTGATATGGACCTATCGCGCGATGAATTATCAGTACGAGGAAAAGGCGAGAAAGTGCGCGTTGTATTCCTCTCCCCTGCCGCGAAAGAAGCCGTGCGCGATTATTTGAAAGTCCGCAAAGATATGGAGGAAGCATTATTCGTGGACGGCCGGCCGAACGCGCCTCATCGCATAACTCCGCGCGACATCCAGCGACACTTAAAGGGCTACGTCGCCCGCGCCGGCATCACGAACGTCGTGACGCCTCACACGCTCCGCCACGCCTTCGCCACCGACTTGTTATCGAATGGTGCGGACATCCGCAGTGTCCAACAGCTCCTCGGCCACGCCTCCATCAACACCACGCAAATTTACACGCACATTACGGATAGTCATTTGCGAGAAATACACAAGAAGTTCCATGGTCGGAATCGTAGTTAGCGAGACCTGCCCCGTAAGCAAAGCTTTCTCTCTGCGCTCATTCGGGAATATTGAAGTCAGACTTCAATTTCTCCTCATTCGCTTGATAGTAGCCAAGCATTCTGATGCTTGTGGTACCGGGGTCCACAAAAAATTCCACGGGAAACATCGTGGCTGAATAAAAAGAACGCGGCGCTCTCGTGAGCGCCGCAGGTGGTTTGGGTTAATTCGCACTTTGTACCTTCGCTACCATCTCTTGAAGTTCTTCTCTATTGAGCACGCACCACCGAAATATCTCGTTTTTGTCGCGGCCCACGAGTAGAAAAGTTTCTTTGTCTTCCCACTCTGGGTATTCCTCGTCCTTTTTATCAAACACTTCGAGAAGCGAGACCCGCAGAATGTTCTCTCCGGCGATGAAGGCCTTGTTCCCCACCCAAAAATTGCATCCGTATTCGCATATTCCCCATTCGTCCCAGTTCACTTCTTTCGCTGGCCTCTTCAGATGATGTATGGGGTAGAAAACTGAAGATCCGGGGCTGGCATGTGTTGCAGGTATCGTAATGGTTCCATTCTTCTTAGCCACATCTTTCTCCTCATAAAGGGCAACCGTCAGGGAGTATAAACCCACATTCCACAAAAACAAAAGGCGACCGCGGTCGCCTTTTTACTTCATTGCGTGAAGTTTTGCTTTCACGTTGATCTGCCTCTGGCACCAGCGGATCACTTCCGGCGGGCAAGTCGACACATCGTGCAAGAACTTCAGGAATGCATCGCGTCTTTCTTGCGTATCGCCAAGCACCTCCGCAAAGATCTGGTACTCGCGAAAATTTGGCTTGCCTGACTTCTTAAAGTGCGCGATGGTTTCGTCAAACAAAAGATTTACTGCATTATGCTGTGTGTACATGGTCCGTCTCCCCTTTTCAATTACCCATCTCCTACAACTGCCGAGAAATAGTTTTTGTTGCAGTACCCTGCAAAATGATATTCTTGGGGAATGAACCCCATTAGAAAGCTCGATGACTCGCGTTCAAACGGGGCAAGAATAGTGTCGTGGAACGTGAACGGATTGCGATCGCTCGCCAATAATGGGTACTGGGAATCATTTTTGAACAGCGTTAAGCCCGACATCTTCTGTCTCCAAGAAACCAAGGCGAATCCCGACCAACTTACCGAGCAGTTCCTCTCCCCTGCCGGATATTCTGCCTTCTTTTCTTCCTGCCAAGTACGTAAGGGCTACAGTGGTGTCGCATTGTATTCGAAAACTGAACCCCTGAAAGTGATTTATGGCATGGGCATCCCGGAATTCGACCAGGAGGGCCGCCTCATCGGCGCAGAATATGACGACTTCTGGCTCATTAATGCCTACTTCCCCAATGGCGGTCAGGGTCCCGAGCGGCTCGACTACAAAATGCGTTTTTACGATGCCTTCCTCGCTTTTGCAGAAAAACTGCGCAAGCAAAAACCCGTTATTTTCTGCGGCGACGTAAACACCGCCCACGAAGAAATCGATCTCGCTCAGCCGAAGAAATATGAGAACAGTACCGGCTTTTTGCCCGATGAGCGGGCATGGATAGATGAAGTCGTGAGTGCCGGTTATATAGATTCATACCGTCATTTTCATCCGCATACCAAAGACGCCTATTCCTACTGGGACCTTTTCACCCGCGCGCGAGATCGTAATGATGGCTGGCGCATCGACTACTTCTTTGTCGCTAACGAATTCATGAAGCGCGTCAAAAGTGCCGAGATCCATCCCGATATTTACGGCTCCGACCACTGTCCTATCTCAGTAACTCTGAGATAGGAACTGTTCTCAGCCTCGAGTCTTCGAGAGGACTGATGCCCCGTAGCAAGTACTCCTGCGAAGTGGGTATCATTACTCTCTCATAATCTATAAAGGACACTTATCCACAGGGTGTCCTTTACAATGTCCTTTAGTAGACTATCCTCTACTCCAGAGGCAGCGGCTCGTTACTTCGGTGAGGAGTTGCTTCCTGCGGGTGTTCTTTCTTGGTCTTTCCATCGGCGCTCTGCCTTCTGTGCGAGGCGTCTGCCTGCGCTGCGGCGATCCGCTACACAAGCCATTCGGCATGACTTCCTTGTTTTCGGAAGTGCCAGTGTGCAAAATATCATCAATCGAAACAAGCCGCCCTCATTTCTCCGGCTCGAGCACCATTTACGCCCCTGCTCCTTTTACGCTCTAGCCACCATTGGGTGGCTTCGTTGTTTGTATTATATGAAAAGTGTTCCACGTGGAACACATGCTGTGTCAGCAAACGTGGTGGCGTTCCATTATCTGGCGTACTTCCTCATCTTCTGCCGCCTCTCGACGCTCTTTTCCTGATTCTCCAAGCTTTTTGAGCTCATCTTCAGTCATTTTGAGGAGTTCCTCGGTCCTTTTATCAAGGTATTCGCTTGTATTCTTGGCTGAATCATCAAGTATTTCCTCAAGAAGTGCGTTAAGCGTCCATCCGATACGAGGCCCGGGTTCCACGTGGAACATTTCCATGATGTGCTCGCCGTCGGTCTTTAGCATGCCCACAGAAATAGGGTCGCGAAGAGCCTGCTCCACCATCGCCTTATACTTACGAAATCTAAAGGGCTGTTCCTTAGGTCGACCAGTGCCTATACGGTCGCAAATGCGTAAATTCAAAAGGTCCCAGATGTTCTCCTCGCCAACGTTCTTTATCATCCGGCGGACAGCCGAGAGGGTAATTTGCTCTGGATCAGAGAAAAACATGTGCCATCTCACCAATTTGACTACCTTGTCTATAGTTTGCCTGGGAAAATGAAGGCCCTCAAGCGCCTTTTTTGTTACACGTGAACCAACGACTTCGTGACCATGGAAGCTCCATTCTCCTTTTTCGTTCTTTCGGCGGGTCTCGGGCTTAGACACATCGTGGAAGAGACCGGCCAGTCGAATGTCAAAATTCCAGTCCTTATCAGCTGCATGTTGCATGGTGCGCATAAGGTGCTCAAAGACGTCATAGCTATGGGCTTGATTTTGCTCGACGCCGATGCCGCGGATGAGGTCCGCATTGATGTACTTCAGTATGCCGAGCTGATTCGCGAGGACAAGCGCGTTCATCGGCTTGCTTGAGTTCAGAATCCGTATAAGCTCGTCGCGAACTCTTTCACGTGAAACGTGGCTTAAATGCTCACTATTTTGGCTAATTGCGCTTGCAGTATCGCCATCTATACCAAAATCGAGTTCGGCCACGAGACGAACGGCTCGCAACATGCGTAAAGCGTCTTCGTTGAGGCGCTCGTTGGCATTTCCAACGGCCCGCACCAGTTTGTCCTTTATGTCCTTTTGACCATCGTATGGGTCAATTAGCTGTCCTTTAGAGTCCTCCAGCGCGATGGCGTTGATGGTGAAGTCGCGTCGGGCGAGATCTTCCAATAGGGAAGTCCCGAATGTAACCGAGTCGGGGCGGCGTTTATCCGAGTATTCGGATTCGGTGCGATAAGGAGTCGCTTCTATGATTGAGATGCGCGGATCCTCGGACCCGGTCTTTATGCCGACTGTGCCGTAGTCATTTTCATAAAAAGAGTCGGGGAAGGCGGCCTGGATCTGCCCCGGCGTAGCATTGGTGGTTATGTCCCAATCCTTAGGTTCTAGGCCGATTATGAGGTCACGGACGCATCCGCCGACCAGGTATGACTCAAAGCCGGCCTTGCGGAGGCCGTCTCCCACTACTTTGATTTCAGATGGGATGCGAAATTGCATTTCCAAATCGTAGCACAGTGCCGTAAGCTCGCACGAGCTTTCTCCCCGCGCTTGCCTCGCACGAGCATGTGAAGACACGTGCTCGTGTCTCGACTCGCTTGGTAGTACTATAGAAGACACGCCCCGATGGTGAAACGGATATCACATCAGTCTTCGGAACTGACGGTCCAGGTTCGATTCCTGGTCGGGGCACCACTGGAAAGATAAGTGGGCGGCATGCTATCATGCTGCCTAGCGCGGGTATGGTTCAATGGTAGAACATTTGGTTGCCAATCAAATGATGGGAGTTCGATTCTCCCTACCCGCACAGCGAATGAGCGAACACCTGAAAGTCTGCTTTTAGGTGTTCCGAGAGAGCGAAGCGGGCAAGCTTGCTTACCCGCACCGAGAGAGGTCAAAAGAAAAGCACGAGCAAAACTCGTGCTTTTCTTTTGCGCCGAACGAGGTGCGGGTATGGGCATTTCCATACACGCACAAATTTGTGCGGGGAAAAGTGATTTCAAAACGACTTTTACAGGTGTGCAAAAGTCTGTGGACACTGGGGATAAAGGACAAATGACTTTCTGGGAGGTCCGTGAAATAGTAAGCAAATGAGCCATTTTTCTAAAAGCCGTGCCCGGTAGGACAACTTCGGATTGTTCCTTATCGCATAATGCACTGGTGCGATAGAAAGTCAGCGAATGCGGCAATCATACAGTTTATAATAACGATATGGAGAGGAACAAAGGCGATTATTCGAAGTTGTCCTCACTGGGCCGTGGATGTTTCTTCTAAGACCCGGAAAGAGGTTGGTGCCATCGGTGAAAAAGTGGCTGCCGAGTACCTCAAGCGGCACGGTTTCCGCATTCGGGACCGCAATGTCGCTCGCAAAACCGGTGAATTGGATATCATCGCAGAGTCGGAAGATACCCTGCATTTTGTTGAAGTGAAGACGATACTCACTGATGAGTTTCCCGATGAAAAATATTTCGGCGATGAGTACGATCCGTCGCTCAATCTGCATGAAATGAAGATACGGAAGGTGGCGCGGACAGGAGAGTGGTATGTCCTTGAAAAAGACTGGGAAGGGGAGTGGCAGGTGGACGGAATCCTTGTGTGGCTGCGCCGTCGCGACGGCATAGCGAAAGTCCGCTACCTGCCGCAAATCGTCTGATGGTGATATGGTAGAACGAACGGGCCGAAGTACGCCTGTCGTGTAGTGGTCAAAGCGAATTCGGGGTGTCGTATACCGGTAGTACGCTTGCTTTGGGAGCAAGATGACGGAGTCCGATTCTCCGCACCCCGACTAAGGTAATCCCGCAGTCACTATTTTTTCGAGCACTGGTATTTGCGGTGCAAAATCGGCAATTGAGATACTGGTCGGCTGTGCAAGAAGAAGATCGAGAGCTTTTCCGGTTTCGCTCGCATATTCGGCACGAATGTAGGACGCGGTGATTGCGTCGAGTGAACGTTTGTCGGTCGTACCGGTAACGGTGCTCGTGGTAATAGTGCCGATCATTTGGCCAGCCATATCGACCACGCCGCCTCCCGAAGAACCTTCTTGTGCAGCAGCGGAACCGCCAAGAGCAAACACGTCGATTGTGTTCGTATCGAATGTAAATACATCCTTCACTGAACCAAACACGATGGTGGGGAAGAGACTGGACTGGATTTGGCTGGCCTCAAGAAATTGCGCTCCGTAAGTCGCTATGGCCACTGGCGTTCCTATGTCTCGCGGCGTTGTCGCAAGCGGTAGTGCAGGAAATGACGCGGGGAGTGCGGAAGAGGTGATACTTTTCGTGACTGCGAGAAGGGCAAAATCATATTCTCCGGTTCCGATCGGTAAGGTTTCCGTAAGTACATTTGCATTCGCCTTGAGCCACGAGGGTGAAATGTACATGAGCGCTGCGTCATACGCGTCTGTGGCCGGACTACCGATGCGGATGAAACACCTCGCTCCTCTGTCTGCGAGGAGAAAGTACTGCGCTATATGCGCGTTGGTAAGAATGATACCTTTCGGGTCGATGAAAACGCCGCTGCCGGAAATAGAATGCAATCCGCTTTTTTCTGGGGCAAAACAAATGATATTTGCGAGAGCATCACGCAATGGGATTGCAGCAACATCGAGGGCTGCATTCGTTTGGTCAGCGGTGGGTGCGGCCGGTTTGGATGCCGGTACGGGAACGGGCGCGGGCGTTGATTTAGGCGCGAATTGTGCGGTCTTCTTCGAAGAGGGTGTTGAAGATGCGGCGTCGGTACTCGTTGCGGATCCAAGACTCGGCAATGTTATCGATGGCAACGCGAAGCCTTGTTCCACGGAAAGCGTCGACGAAGCAACAGGGATGCCGGAAGTGGCCGGCTGCGGAATAGGGGTTTCATTCGCGATGATCACAATGATCGCGAAAAAAGCGAAGGCGGCGACTATGCCGAGATAGGGCGCGAAGCGGGACATATTCATACGCTACTCTAAAACCGTATTGAAAGACAGTGTGTTTATATCGAACTGGCGTATATATATTGTGCAGATATATAATCTATATATGCATAGCCCATCAATTCGAGAAAAGGCTTTGGAATTAAGAAAGAGCGGATTTTCTTATAAGTACATTTCATTAAAGACTGGGCTTTCGAAAGCCACTTTGAGCGGATGGCTCACAGAAGTACCTTATACGCCGAATAAAGAGACTGTGCTGTCATTTGGAAAAGCCAGAGCTGCCGCAAGCGCCCGTCGGGCCGAGTTACGGCAAAAATCAATTCAAGAAATCAGAAAGACAGCTACGAAAGATATCGGAAAAATCGGCAAAAGAGATTTATTTATGCTTGGGCTTGGTCTATATATGGGAGAGGGGTGCAAAACAAATAGTCAGATTCGCGTCATGAATTCTGATCCATGTATCATTCGGACAATCATTGCGTGGTTTAGAATGCTTGGTGTAGAAAAAAGACAAATCAAGCTTCGTCTGCATTTATATCCAGATAGCGATGTGAAACAAAGTTTGCAATTTTGGTCTCATACCACTAGCATTCCATTATCCCAATTCCAAAAACATCAGATCGACAGGCGTACTGACAAAAAAGCGAAGATGCGACGGAAGCTTCCTTTTGGTACTGCTCAATTGACGATTCAAAGTAGAGGACGGAAGGAATATGGGGTCCTCTTTTTCCGAAAGATCCAGCTCTGGAATGAGGCGGTTTCATTGGGGATTCAAAATGCGGACGTGGTCTAATGGTATGACGGCTGCCTTCCAAGCAGTCAGCGCGGGTCCGATTCCCGCCGTCCGCACCAGGTGGTGATCTGATAAGTATCATTGGCTGATTAGAACAAACGGCCTTCAATTCGTGGCGGATAAAAACCCCACGGAGGAGTACCATAGGCGAATGGAACCACTTGCCGCACGAATACGCCCGAAAAAACTCGATGATGTGGTCGGGCAGGAGCACCTTGTGGGAGCAGGGAAACCGCTTCGTGTGGCGGTGGAGAAGAAACACCGGTTTTCGTTCGTGCTTTGGGGCGCGCCGGGAACGGGGAAGACGACCATTGCACGCATTTATGCGCGCGCGCTTGATGCGGAACTCTTTGAGCTCTCGGCGGTGTCGGCGGGAAAGGAAGATATCCGAAAAATAATTTCCGCGGATACAAAAGGAAAAAACAAAGTACTCTTCCTTGATGAGATACACCGTTTCAACAAAGCCCAGCAGGATTTCTTATTGCCCTATGTCGAGAGCGGGGAACTCACGCTCATCGGCGCAACGACTGAGAATCCGTCGTTCGAAATCATCGCGCCGCTGCTTTCACGCTGCCGAGTGTTCGTGCTTGAACCGCTTTCTGAAGAAGCACTTAGACAAATCGTCGATAAGGCATATAAGAAGCTCAACCTCGAGAAGATAAAGGCGAAGCCCGAAGGGCGAAGTCCCGTAGCGAAGGCCAGCAGGCCTTCTGGTACTGGGATGGGGAAGGACGCTTTCGATTGGCTCCTCGGCTATGCAAATGGCGACGCGCGCAAGGCGCTCGGGATGATGGAAGGCGCGGAAAGTTTGTATGGGAAGGTGACGCCGGAAACGCTCAGTAATGCCCTTGAATCGCCGCACCTGCGTTATGACAAGAAAGGCGAAGAACACTATGACACTATCTCGGCGTTTATTAAAAGTATGCGTGCGTCGCAGGCAGATGCAGCGATCTATTATCTCGCGCGGATGGTGGAAGCGGGGGAAGATCCGCTTTTCATAGCACGAAGGATGGTCATATTTGCGAGTGAGGACATCGGTCTCGCCCAACCGACCGCACTCGTCGTGGCAAATGCAGTGTTCCGCGCCTGCGAGACCATCGGTTATCCGGAATGCGCTATCAATCTCGTGCATGGCGTGGCGTACCTCTGCCAGGCGAAGAAAGACCGCTCTGTATACAACGCACTCCGCGCCGCCCAGAGCGATGTGCACGAATACGGCAACCTGCCGGTGCCGAAGAAACTCCGCAACGCAGTCACGAAGCTGATGAAAGAACTGGATTACGGAAAAGGATATGAAAAATACGAAGATACGGAGAGCTATTTACCAGACAAACTCAAGAATAAAAAATACCTCAAATAAGTATCCTTGCCCCGTTTGAACGCGAGTCTTCGAGCTTTCTAATGGGGTGCCCGACAAACTCAACAAAAAGAAGTATTTGAAACAGTCGTGATATGCTTGTTGGTATGGAAGGATACAAACTACAGAGTCGAGAGGAGAAGATTGCCGAGCTTGAGAGCATCATCGCCGAGGAGAAGAGGCTCATAGAGGCACTACAGGAAAGCGACTCATTGAAGCCGGAATGGAAGGAGAAGCAGATAGGTAGGGAGCAGGAGAAGAAACAAGAGGCCGAAGAGGCTCTGGCGAAGTTACAACAAAAAGGTGCGAATGACGACGAAATGCTAGAAGCCGCAGAAAGCTCTCGATAATCAAAAACCCCGCGAAATGCGGGTTTTTTGTTAGAGTCAAGTCCCTAAAGCCCAGTGCTCTTATTTAACTGCGTCCTTGAGTGCCTTCGCGGCACGGAACTTCGCGGTGCGAGAAGCATTGATGTGAATCGTCTCGCCCGTACGAGGATTGCGACCCTGGCGTGCCGGGCGCGCCTTCGTTGCGAAGATGCCGAGGCCGGCAATAGAGACTTCATCGCCGCCCTTGAGGCCGTGGACAATGGAGTCGATGACGGTCTCGACGGCGCGCTCTGCATCAGCTTTCGTTGTGCCGAGGACGCCGTGAACTTTGTCTACGATGTCTGCTTTGTTCATGAGTTTCTGTTATTTGTTAATTCCCACGACCTCATGGGGGTGGGTATGGGAGAAAGTATAGGAAATGCGCCATTTTACGCAATGGGGCTTTACTGGCATTGGGTACAGTGTTCAAATGAGCTTTTTGAAAGCTGTACCCAAAATTAAACTTGTGCGGCGGAGGCCGCATCCTTATCCAGCAAGCTACCCCGGTCCGCGCAACGGAATTTTTGTTGCGCGGTAGCTTACAACTCTGCGTGAATAACGTGAAATCAGCGGGCGAACTCAACCACCCTGTTTTCCCTGATGATATTTACTTTAATTTCGCCCGGATATTTAAGCTCTTCCTGGATGCGCTTCGCGATATCGCGCGCAAGTTTGTGCATCGCGAGGTCGTTCACCTTGCCGGGATTCACAAAAACGCGTATCTCGCGTCCTGCCGCAATGGCATACACCTTTTCCACGCCGGGGAAGGCGGTTGCGAGGCGTTCCAGGTCGCCGAGGCGCTCTAGATAACGGTCCACCGTGTCACGTCGCGCGCCGGGGCGGCTGCCCGAGATGGCGTCCGCCACCTGTACGATAACCGCCTCCGGTGTCTCATACGGATGTTCATCGTGATGCGATTGCATCGCAATGATTATTTTTTTATCCACGCCGAATTTCTCCAAGATGCGACGGCCGATCTCCACGTGCGTACCCTGCACTTCGTGATCAACCGCCTTTCCTATGTCATGGAGCAGAGCCGCCGAACGCGCGACCGCTGCGTCAGCGCCGAGCTCGGCCGCAAGCATATTTGCAAGGTGTGCCATCTCGATAGAGTGCTGCAGTACGTTCTGACCGAAACTCGTACGGAAGTGGAGACGCCCGAGAAGGGCCGTGAGTTTCGGATCAAGACCGATGACGCCGGCCTCATACGCCGCCGCTTCTCCTTTTTGCTTCACAATCTCAGCAATCTCTGCACGAGTTTTTTCAACCGTCCCTTCTATCTTCGCGGGCTGAATGCGGCCGTCAACGATAAGTTTCTCAAGTGCTATCTTCGCGATATGACGGCGCAATGGATCAAACGAGGAGAGCGTGATGCGATCCGGCACGTCATCAATGAGCACGTCAACGCCCGTGGCGCGCTCAAATGCTTTGATATTGCGGCCTTCTTTGCCGATGATCTTACCCTTCATCTCTTCCGAGGGAAGCGTGACCGAGAGCGACATCACTTCCGCATTCACGGCGTTCCCCAAACGGTGAATGGTGGTCGTGAGGATGTCACGTGCTTTGTCTTCAAGACGTTCACGCCCGTTTGCGGCGAGTTTCTGGAGACGCAAAAGTATGGCTTCCTCATATGCACGCTCTATTTCTGAAAAAAGTTCTTCACGCGCCTTGTCCTCGGAAAGATTCGCGACCTTTGCGAGTTCTTTCGAACGCTGGGCCGTTAGATTTTCCGCTTCATTCTTTGCGTGCAGTGCCTGTTGCTCGCGGCCACGCACCTCAACTTCCTTTTCATCCAAATCGCGCTGGCGAGAATCCAAAAATTCCTCGCGCGTGGCAAGACGTTCCTCTCGCGCGGTGATCTTCTCTTCACGCTCCTCCACCGGCGCCAGACGCTCGGTCTCCACGACCGCACTGCGGAATTCGGCATCGGCAATGATCTTCGCCGCCTGCTCCTTCGCGTGGAGCATTTTTTGCTTGATATCGAGCTCCAATGACCCGCGCTGGGCAAGGCCGATGAGCACGCGCAAAACGTACCCGAGCACGATGCCGCCGACGCCCGAAAGCGCAAGCATCAGCAATATGATTTTGAGTGACATAGCCCTCTGTAATTAATCCGTCACAGGACGGCTCCAGGTTCAATAAAGAGGAAAGACGGCGGGGCTTTCGTATCAGTCAATCAGTGGATCGGTATGATTGAAACATACCATAAATCCGATTCATTTGCGATATTCGAGCTATTGTGTCATAATCGCGCCGGGTTGGTCCATTCACTTGAATAGGGAGTTCGCGACATGAATAAATCACGTGCCTATGTTCGCAGGTTTATTGCCGCACACAGCATCATCATTACGCTTCTTTCTGTCCTGATCCTGCTGTTCGTAAAGAATTGGGACGGCCTAACGACCGTACTCATGCTGATCGCAGGTTTCGGTAATATCTGTTTCATCTTGTGGCTCATTGTCGATGCGGTAGTCGTTCGCCACCATATGAAAAAGATACGGATGGTCGTCGGGCAACCGGAGATGATATCGTTTGCCACGGCTTTCTTCGTTGAGGGAATGTCATGGGAATTGGCAAAAGAAGATGCTACTCGTGCCGAGAAAATGGTTCAGGAAATCCTGCAGCGGGCTGCACCGTTCCCGAAGCTCGATATAAAAAATATTCTCGCGACCGAAGGCTTAGACGCGGGGCGCATGTCGGTGGAACGCGCGGAGCGCCAGGCCGCTTCGGAGGCGAGAGCCGCTGAAGAGCGCCAGCAACGTGCCGCACGGAAAATCCGTGAGGCATCCAATCTGACCACCGAAGGCATCGCCCTCGGTATTGATGAGCAGGAAATGCACGAACTCCTGAAAGACATCGACCGTGCGCGCGCTGTTGTCGCAAAGAAAAAGCACGAGAGAGAACTTCTGGAGCGTGCCGGCCGCTACTCCTGTACTAGCATCGTTCAATGGCTCATACAGTCGGGCGCGATCGTAGAAGCAGATATCGTACTCGCAAAAACTGTGCAGGTTATTGAACGTGCGAGTGAGCTTGGCATAGAAGAGTCGGTGCGCAGTCACATCGCAGCGAACAATTTGTCGCTTGCGGAAGAAGCGATAGCCAAGGCTCAAAAGAAAAGTGCCTTCGAGGACCTGATCGAGAAGTTCGAAAAATGCGTTGAAGCCTTGCCGGCAGACAAGCCGCATAAAAGGATCAAAGCGCGTGCACTTCTGGAAAAACTGGCGAATGAGCAACAGGGGACCAGGACGTTCCGCAAAGTGCAGTACGAACTCGAGCAGAGCATCGCTTCCTAATTGAAGAGGGCGAGCCGCAATTCATCGCGGCTCGCCCTTCTTGTTTTCTTTTTGCTTTTTAGTTAAATACTTTGTCCACGAGGCCGTATTTCTTCGCTTCTTCGGACGTCATGAAGAAGTCGCGTTCCACGTCTTTCTCGATTTTTGCGAGCGGTTGGCCGGTGTTCTTCGAGAGTATCTTGTTCAGCACTGCGCGAAGTTTCAGAATCTGTTTCGCCGTAATTTCAATGTCGGTCGCCTGGCCTTCGGCGCCGCCGTGCGGCTGATGGATCATCACTTCGGCATTCGGAAGCGCATACCGTTTTCCTTTCTGGCCTGCAGAAAGCAGTATTGCAGCACCGGAAGCCGCCATACCGACGCATACGGTAGAGACATTCGGCTTCACGTGATTCATCGTGTCCACCATCGCGAGCGTTGCGGTGACCGAGCCGCCCGGGGAATTGATATAGAGCGAAATATCTTTCTTCGGATCCTCCGCTTCCAAAAAGAGAAGCTGGGCGATGACGAGATTCGCCACATCGTCATCAATAGGCCCGCCGAGGAATACGATGCGCTCTTTGAGCAAGCGCGAGTAAATGTCATAGGCGCGCTCGCCGAACTGGCTCTTCTCGATAACCATCGGGACAAGCATCGACGCACGCGGTTGGGTGTATTTCATAGGTAGAAAGTTAAACAGGTCATTGGGTGACTGAGGTTTCTATAATTCCGCGATTTTCTGCGATGCGCTGACCCCATGCGTAGAAGGCACCGATGATGATCATAAGCATGATGATAACGATAGAGATGACGACGCCCCACTGTTGCTGTTTTGCCGACGGTACGCCGGGCAAAGAAGCGGCGGGAGAAACGGTCTTTTCTTTGCTGATTTCCTCTTTTATTTCATCCAGTTTCTCCTCGATGCGCGCCTCCGCAACCTCCGGGGGAGGATTGAGATGCATTGTCGGTTCGCCCAAGGGGAGCATTTTTTCGTTTTCCATACTTATTTTTTATCAGCGTACATTTTCCGTGCTCGCTCAAATGCCGCTTCGGCCGCTGCCTTGCCTTCATATTCGCCGACCGTCACTTCTTTGTTTTGCAATTTCTTGTAGGTAACGAAGAAGTGCTCGATTTCCTTTAGGTTGTGCTTGTTGAGGTCCGCGAGATCCTTGATATCCGCAAAACGCGGGTCGTCCGCAGGAACCGCGATTACTTTCTCGTCCGCCTCGCCGCCATCCACCATCGGAAGAATGGCGACCGGACGGGCGCGCACGAGCACGCCGGGAAAGAGCGGTACGGTGGTGAGCACGACGACATCGAGTGCGTCGCCGTCGTCCCAAAGGGTCTGCGGCACGAATCCGTAGTCGAACGGATACGTCTGTGCCGTGTGCAAGACGCGGTCGAGCGCGATCATGCCGGTTTTCTTATCAATCTCGTACTTGTTCTGTGAGCCGTGCGGAATCTCGATGATAACATTCATCTCTTCCTTCGTACCCGGATCAATATCGTGCAGTAAGTTCATAGATATAAATTAGCAAAGTTAGGCGCTAGGCGCTAGGCTTTAGCGAATTCCAACTAGTGCCTAGCGCCTGTCCGAGTGCCTAGTTACTCGTCCGTTGCTTTGTCGCGGTCTTCCTCTTTGTCGGCGACGGTCTCGTCACTTGCGGGAAGTTCTGTAAGTTCCTCTTCAGCCGGAAGTTCAGTGACCTCTGGAGCCGCGTTCTCAACAGTTTCAATGCTCTCGGTCGGCATAACGCCAGCCTCTTCAGCGGGAGTTTCCTCGACCGGCGCCATCGCGACCGTCTCCCCGTCGGACTCCGCGACTTCTGAACCGCCGGTGGAGACGATGTCGATATTCCAACCGGTGAGCTTCGCCGCGAGCCGTACATTCTGTCCGCCACGACCAATGGCGAGCGATTGCTCGTCTTCGGCAACCGTTACTGTCGCGCGATGATCGGCTTCATCAAGCACCACTTCGATCGGCGTGGCGGGGGAGAGTGCTTCCTTCACGAACTCTTTTGCATCGTCGTTCCATTCAATGATGTCGATGCGCTCGCCGCCGAGCTCGCTCATAACCGTGGAGACGCGGACCCCGCGCTGGCCGACAAGAGAACCGACGGGGTCCACATGGGGATCGGTAGAAGCGAGAGCGATCTTTGTGCGACTGCCCGGTTCGCGCGCAAGCGCCTTCACTTCTATCGCGCCGCTCGCGAGTTCCGGTGCCTCCATTTCAAAAAGCTTCACGACGAACTTCGGATGCGCGCGGGAAAGGCGCAGGTACACGCCGCGGAAACCTTCGTCCACTGCATACAAGTACGCGCGAATGCGCTCGCCCATGCGATACCGCTCGCCCGGGATTTGCTCCTCGTAAGGAATGATGCCGGTCGTACGGCCGAGGTCCACGAATATCGCCCCGCGCTCCATGCGCTGCACGATGCCCGAGACTATCTGGCCTTTTTTCTCCCCGAATTCTTCCATCATAGAGAGCTTTTCAGCCTCACGAACCTTCTGGATGACCACTTGCTTTGCGGTTTGCGCCGCGATGCGGCCGAAATCATCTTGCGGTTCGAGCGGGAAAATAATTTCTTCACCCACGGTGGCGCCGCGCTTGATGAGTTTCGCGTTCTCAAGAAGGATGTGCTTTTCCGTGTCAAAACGGGGCAATTCTCCCTCGGCGAGCTGCTCTTCGTCCGTATGATAGCCGTGCGCGTGCGCGTGTTCTTCCGGAATTTCCTCGCCTTCGACAGGGAAACGCACCGTCGTGTCGTCCACAACGGTTTTTACTTGTTCAAAGGAGATGGTGCCGGTGTTGAGATCGAGCTTCGCATGAACGACTTGTCCGCGCTTGCCGTATTCGCGCTTGTAGGCAGTGGCCATTGCGCTTTCTATGGCTTCTATCATCGTGTCGCGGCTGATGCCCCGATCCTCGAACTCCCCGAGCACTGCATTGATTGTTTTGAGGTCTATCATATGGATTGTGTATGTCGCACTTTTATAAAGAAAGCCCCGAAAGGGCATCTGTGGGGGGAAGTATACCAGACACCCCCTGCTCGTCAATGGCGGATAAAAACGCCGCCCCCGAAGGAGCGGCTGTATAAGGCCTTCCGGCCGCTTACTGGCGGGACGCCGGTTCCGGATGCCTGAACCTTTCGACGTTCGGCAAGACGTCATCCGACATGGCAAAGGTGACGTCTCTGGTCCTGGTTTCGGCCCTCTTCACTTCGGCGGGATTGAAGAGATCGCCGTTCTTGGCTTCGACCTTTTCTCGGCCGATGGCCCAGCCCTTGTAGAATTTGTAGTCCGTGTGGCCGATGAGCTCGGGATACTGGATCCACACTTCAACGTTGAGGGTCGCCGTTATGACTTGCAGAATTTCGTTTTCCATCTGCCAGTACACGCTCTCCCTTCCGTTTTTTGCGGCGATCCGCTCGCAGTCCTCTTGTCCCATATGCTGCAGGGCGCGAAGGCGCCGAATCCTACTCAGAACCAATTCCTCGAGGACCTCGTCATTCGGTCCGCATTCCCGCAAAGGAACCCTGCTCAGATGTTCCTCGGTCATGGTTTTTCGGCGGTGATCTACTTCAGCCGTAACGCCGTACATCTGAATTCTATTCTTCATTTTCTTACCCTTTCCAAAAAGTTGAAGGATCTAGGCACGAACTGCACCTAAACTAGGTATAACGAGAGAATCATTCTTCTGCAAGTTTTCCAGCGATGTGTGTGAAATGCGCCGCCGAGGGCGCGTGGACGCGCTATACTAATGAACATATGCACGTTTCGGAAGGCGAGCTGAAAGAATTCATTATTGATTCCGGCCTCGTCGCCAAAAAAGAGATCGATGCGGCGGACGAGGAGGCGAAGAAGAAAGGGCAGTCGCTTGGCGACGTGCTCGTATCGCGCGGTTCGCTTACCGAGGATGCACTGCGGCGCATTCAAGCCTATGTGCTCGGTATTCCGTTCGTCAATTTGAAGGACCACCGCATTCCCGTGGATGTGCTTTCGCTCATTCCGGAACCGATCGCCCGCACGCACAACATCATCGCGTACAAAAAAAGTCCGGACTCGCTTGAAGTGGCGATGCTCGATGTGGAAGACCTTGCTTCCATTGATTCGGTGCGCAAAAAGACCGGTCTCAAAATCTTATCGCGCCTCACCGACACCGAGAGTATCAAGTACGCGCTTCTGCAATATCAAAAATCGCTCAAGGATGAATTCGGCGACATCATTTCGACCGAAGCGGGCAAAATAAAAGTCATCGCGGAAGGCAACAAGGACCTTTCGGGCGACGACCTCAAAAAAATGGCGGAAGATCTGCCCATCGTGCGCATCGTGGATACGCTCCTGCGCCACGCTATCGTGCAGGGCGCTTCGGACATTCATGTGGAACCGATGGAGAACGAAGTGGTCGTGCGGTATCGCATTGACGGCATTCTGCATGATGCGATGACCCTGCCAAAAGCCGCCGCCGCCGGTATTGTTGCGCGCATCAAAGTACTTTCCAATTTAAAACTCGACGAAAAACGCCTCCCGCAAGACGGCCGCTTCAAAATGGAAACGGAAGCGGATCGCGTGTCGTTCCGCGTGTCCATACTGCCGACGTTCTTCGGCGAGAAGACCGTGATGCGCCTTTTGCGCGAGACCGGCGAAGGCTTCACTCTCGATGTGCTCGGCCTCCACGGCGAAAATATGGAGCGCATCCATCATGCGCTCAAGCAGACCACCGGCATCATCCTCGTTTCCGGACCGACCGGTTCCGGAAAGACCACCACCCTGTACACGATGCTCGACATTCTCAACAAGCCGGACGTGAATATCTCGACCGTCGAAGATCCTATTGAATACCAAATGAAGCGCGTGAACCAAACGCAGGTGAATCCGCAGATAGGCTTCACGTTTGCGAACGGGCTCCGCTCGCTCGTGCGCCAGGACCCGGACATCATCATGGTCGGCGAAATACGTGATAGCGAGACCGCATCGCTCGCTATCAATGCCGCGCTCACCGGTCACCTTGTGCTTTCCACCATCCACACCAACAGCGCCGCTGGTGCGATTCCGCGCCTCATTGATATGGGAGTGGAGCCGTTCCTTCTTGTGTCCACCATCCGCGTCATCATCGGGCAGCGGCTCGTGCGAAAACTTTGCGAAGGAAAGGAAGCATATACGCTTGATGCGACCACACGCGCAAAAGTATCAAACGAAGAAAGTTTCAATTCTGCATTCAAGGCGCTCACGGATGAGAAGCTCGTGAAGGCGGGATCGACGCTTGATGATCTCTCATTCTATCGGCCGGTGCCGTCGCCTGAATGCGTTGACGGTTACAAGAGCCGCATCGGCATCCACGAAGTGCTCGCCGTGACGCCGACCATTCGCGACATCATTCTTCACTCAAGCACGAGTGACGCCATCGAAGCGCAGGCGAAGAAGGAAGGCATGCTCACGATGCTTGAGGACGGTCTCTACAAAGCCGCGCGCGGCATCACCAGCCTTGAAGAAGTGCTGCGCGCGATATCCGAATAACATGAAATTCCGCATTACGGTACGGAAAGAAGGGACGCCGGATGAAAAACGAACCATTGAGGCGTCATCGCGTTTTGATGTGTATGAGCAAGTGCGGAATGAGGGCGGGTTTGTCACGGCGATCGAAGAGCTGCGCGGTTTTGGCCTGGGCGCACTTTCCCGTTTCAACATTTCCATCGGCACCGGCATCAAGCGCATGGAGATCATCCGGACCGCAAAAAACCTCTCCGCTATGCTCTCCGCCGGGCTTTCTATTTCCCGCGCGCTCTCGGTCATCGAACGGCAGTCGAGCAACAAGCATTTGAAAGCGATCGCCGTCGGCCTCGCGGAATCGATCAAAAAAGGCTCGTCATTCCACGAGGCGCTTGCGTTGCATCCGGATGTATTCCCGGAAATATTCATCGCCATGGCGCGGGCAGGAGAGGAGTCGGGCTCTCTGGCGGACTCGCTCACCATTGTGGCACTCCAGATGGAACGCTCCGAAGAACTCATCCGCAAAATAAAAGGTGCGATGATCTATCCGGCTATCGTCATCACTGCGGTCATCCTCGTGGGCATCCTCATGCTCATTTATGTGGTGCCGACATTGACCAGCACGTTCACTTCTCTCGGGGTGAAGATTCCGCTTGCGACGCGCGTCATCGTGGCGCTTTCAAATTTTATGGTGTCGAATGTAACGCTCGTGTTTGTTTCTTTGCTTGCGATCGTGGTCGGCGGCATTCTCTTCGTTCGTTCAAAAATCGGGAATCGGATCGTTCTCGCCGTCGCGCTTCATCTGCCGGTCATCAATGAGCTCGTGCGCGAGACGTATACCGCGCGCGCTTCTCGTACGCTCTCCTCGCTTCTTTCCGCCGGCGTGCCGGTGCTTGATGCGCTTTCCATAACCAAAGCGGTCGTGCATGCCGAATCATTTGCGAAAGTCGTCGCTGAGGCGGAAGCGCATGTGAAAAAAGGGGAATTGCTTTCCACTGCGTTCAGTGAACATCCGAAGTTGTATCCGATCCTCATGAGCGACATGCTTGCGGTGGGGGAGGAGACCGGCAAAGTCGCCGAAATGCTGAAGCAGATAGCGGAATTTTACGAAGAGGATGTGGCACAAAAAACGAAAGACCTTTCAACCGTCATCGAACCGCTTCTTATGCTTGTTATCGGCGCGGCCGTCGGCATCTTTGCGGTCGCGGTGATCTCGCCTATTTATCAGCTTTCGTCGGCTATCTAGTATGCCCGGTAGTACAACATGGCATCGTTTTTTTACTCCAAACTCCCGGATACGTCCGGACAGTTTAAAAGTCTCCACTGGTCATAAACATCTCTTCGCATTAGACACAAGGAGTAATGACATGTTGTCCTCACCGGGCATGACCAGGCGCCTCGCTCGAGGATTCTCGCTCATCGAAGTCACCGTTGCTATCGGTATTATCGGCATGATGATACTTGCGACGAGCACGCTCTTGCAGCGGATTCCGGTAAGCGGGCGGGAAGTGCGCGATCAGGATCTCGCGCTCAAGATAGCGCGAAATGAGATAGAGACGCTGCGCGCCGGCGGCTATGACGTTTTGCCGGCAAGCGGTGCGTTCACGAATCCATTGTTGAATTCGCTCACCTCCGGTTCGGCATCCGTAACGATTGCTGTGTACGACGCGAAGACAAAGAGAGCCGATGTGAATGTGTCATGGACAGGAAACGGTTCCGTCACACGTTCGGTTTTGCTCACCACGCTTATCACGCAAAACTCCGGCCTATGATTAAGCGCGGATTCACTCTAATAGAGACGGTCGTCGTTATCGCCATAAGCGTGATCGCACTTGCCGCACTCGTGAATCTTTTTCTTATTTTTAATACCACGTATGGGAATCAGCAGGCATTTATGGCCGCCGCCGGCTCCGCCGGCGGCACAATGAACGCACTCGAAGCAGCGATCATGCCCGCGGACCACGTGCTCACTTCGCACAATTTCAGCGGGACCACATATTCCTCAAATGCATCGACCCTGGTACTCAGTCTTCCGGCAGTTAACAGCTCCGGAAATATCATTACGGGCACGGAGGACTACATCGTGTTTTATGCTTCTTCCGCCAATCTGTATCGTTTGATCCAAGCGGGTGCCGGCAGCTCTCGCGTCTCCGGACTGAAGCAATTAAGTACGACGTTGAGTGCTCTCTCATTCACGTATGACGACGCCGACTTTACGAAAGTCACGAACGTTACGGTCGATATCGTCACGCAGGCGCAATTCAAACAAGAAACGGTGCAAGGCCATCTGAATGAACAGATATATCTGCGTAACTTCCCCCTCACGCCATGAACCATTCTTTCTTCGTTCATTACAAAAAAGGCCAAATCATACTGCTCGCGCTCGTCCTCGCCGGAGTATTTGCGATGGTCTCCACTGCGCTCGTGGGATTCGTGAATTCGTACGGCCGCGCGGAGCGCGTAGCCGTCGCCTCTGCCCAAGCGCTCGCCATCGCCGAAGGCGCCCTGGAAAATACGATAGGGAAGTTGAACCAAAATCCCGCATACGCCGGAGAAACAAATACGGTACTCGGCGGCGGCACATTCACCGTTACGCTGACTACCATTGATACCCAGACGAAACGAGTGACCGTGACCGCTTCGGTACCGAATAACACTACGCCGATGGCGACCAAGGTCATAAAGGCAAATGTCGGCATCAATAATTCCGCCATTTCTTTCCATTACGGCATCCAATCCGGCAACGGGGGATTTTTCATGGATAACAGTTCTCTGGTCCGAGGAAATGTATTCTCGAGCGGTTCGGTTATCGGTACAAGTCAAAATATGATTTATGGTGACGTCATTTCCTCCGGCGCGAGCGGACTCGTGTACGGCATCCATGCAACCAGCTCGGTCTATGCCCATAGTATCGGGAATGCTTCTGAAAGCACTATCGTCGACAAAGATGCGTATTATGCCACCACCAAAACTAACACGACTGTGACGGGAACTTCGCATCCGGGCAGTCCCGATCAGCCGGTCGTAGACTTGCCAATATCGGACGATCAGATAAACCAGTGGGAGGAGACGGCGGCGGCCGGAGGAACAGTCACCTGTTCGGACGGTTCATACAATATTTCTTCCGGAAGTGAGAGCCTTGGTCCGGTGAAAATTCCCTGTGACCTCGATATTAGCGGCAGCGCTGTCGTGACGATACAGGGCCATATATGGGTGACCGGCAATATTGTAGTCCAAAATTCGGCTACGGTGAAAATGGATCCCGCCTTGGGAGCAACCAATGTGGCGATCATAGCCGACAACCCGGCCAACCGGCTCACGAGTAGCACTATAAAAGTAAAAAATACGGCGACATTCGAAGACTCCGGGACGCCCGGTTCATTCGTTTTCCTGATTTCCCAGAACAATAGTGCTGAGACCGGCGGGAGCGAAGAGGCCTTTGAGTTAAGCAATAGTGCTTCGGCGCTGGTTGCCTATGCGGCGCACGGGCTTATTCCGCTTGAGAATACCGTTTCTCTGAAAGAAGCCACTGCGTACAAGATTCGTCTGAAAAACTCAGCGAACGTAACCTACGACAGCGGCCTGCCGAGCGCGGTATTCCAAACGGGTCCGGGCGGAAGTTGGAGTTTTGTGCCGGGCAGCTACGCCATAACGAGATAGGCCAGAGATGCAGGCGCTAGGCTTTAGGCTCTAGGTCATTCCTACTAGTGCCTAGCGCCTGCCCGAGCGCCTAGTGCCTGCTACTATGTAGCAATGCTCATTATTGCTAATTGGAAGGCGCACGTGGAAGAATTTGCGAAAGCAAAAAAGCTTTTTGCGCTTGCGAAGCGCCTTGTAAGCGGAACAAATGTCTCCATCGTGCTCGCGCCGCCGGCGCCGCTTCTCGGCGCGCTTGCAGTACGGAATAGGTCGGCGGTCGCATTTTCCGCGCAGGATGTGTCTCTCACGACCGGCGGAGCCCACACGGGCGAAGTAACCGCGCAAGCGTATGCGGCGGCGGGTGCCTCGTACGCGATTCTCGGACACTCGGAACGGCGCGCAGCGGGAGACACCGACGCTATCGTCGCGGAAAAACTTGCCCATGCGCTTGCACATGGCCTTACTCCTATTCTTTGCGTCGGCGAGCAAGAACGGGATGGCGAAGGACGGTATCTCGCGGTGGTCCGTGAAGAACTGACGCTTGCATTCGGGTCTCTTACGCAAAAAGAGCGTTCAAAAATAATCGTCGCGTATGAACCGATTTGGGCGATAGGGAAGACCGCCGATGCCGCCATCAGACCGAATGACCTCGCTGAAATGGTGCTTTACATCCGCAAAGTGCTCGCGGAACTCTTGCCGGGGAAAAGTTCTTCGCATTCGCTCGTACTCTACGGCGGTTCGGTCGAACCGGAAAACATTCGCGCGCTCGCTGCGAGTTCAAGTGTCGACGGTTTTCTCGTCGGACATTCGGCGGATGATCCTCGTGTATTCTCACTGCTCGTAAAGCAGCTCGTCTGACAATGCGAACTATTCGCGACATAAAAGTTTTTGAAAATATTCCGATACTGGTGCGCGCGGCATTGAACGTGCCTATTGAAAACGGAAACGTGGTCAATGATTATCGCTTGCGCCGAGCGGTACCGACCATCGCGTATCTGCAAGCGCGAGGAGCAAAAGTAATTCTCATCAGCCACATCGGTGAACAGGGGACCGAGACGCTTGCGCCGGTTGCGGCGGCTCTCAAAGGACTCGTCCAAGGCATTTCATTTTTCCCTGAAACCGTCGGTGAGCGGGCGCGCGCCGCCATTCGCGAACTCGCGCCCGGGCAAGTCTTGATGTTGGAAAATTTACGGCGCGACAAGGGGGAAACGAGGAATGAGCCGGTATTTGCGAAAGAGCTCGCCGCACTCGCGGATGTGTTCGTGGAGGATTCTTTTGATACGTGCCATCGCTTGCACGCGTCCATCGTCGGCGTGCCCAAATTGCTCCCTTCCTATGCCGGCCTTTTGCTTGAGCAGGAAATCGAAGCCTTGTCGCAGGCGCTCACACCGAAACATCCGGCACTCGCCGTCATTGGTGGAGCGAAATTCAATACGAAGGAGGATGTTCTTTCCACCCTTCTCAAGGCATACGACCATGTGTTCGTCGGCGGTGCGCTCGCGAATGATTTTCTCAAGGCTTCGGGGCAGGAAGTCGGGGCTTCACTCGTTTCGAATGCCGAGGAGAACGCGATTAAAAAACTTCTCGCAAATCCAAAACTTGTGTTGCCGGTGGATTCCATTGTCATACCTTCAACTGCGGTCGGGACGATGAACGCACGCGCCGAAGCGCGCGTCGCGTCTTTGGGGCAAGTGCGCCCCAATGAAGTCATTCTCGACCACGGACCCGGCACTAACACGCTCTTGCACAATCTCGCCCATAAAGCGAAGACCATCCTCTGGAATGGTCCTTTGGGAAATTACGAGAACGGATTTATCGACGCGACCGATTCATTCGCGCGCGCCGTTGCCTCTTCCGGTGCACACTCAGTGGTCGGTGGTGGCGACACAGTCGCTTCCATTGAGGGCCTCGGACTTCTGCCGCGCTTCTCTTTTGTCTCCACCGGCGGCGGCGCGATGCTTGATTTCCTCGCCAAAGGCACGCTTCCCGGAATTGATGCCCTCGGCTAGCCGAGCGCCTGACGTATCTTTTCTGCGTTTTCTGACAAATTATTTTTATCTCCCTTTGCACCATTCTTGGGGAAAACCCAAATGTGTGCGTGTGCGACTTCGTCGCCGACGATTCTCGAGAGTATCCAGTCGGTATCGAACGCCTTTTGCTGCGCTTTGGCAATTTTTCTGACTACTTCAAAATATTCTCCGACATTCGGCACGTCCCAGACCCAGCGGTAGTGCGTCTTTGGAATAACTTGAGCATGTCCCGGAGCCTGTGGGTGAATGTCCAAAAAGGCGAGATAGTTCTCGTCTTCATATATTTTTGTCGCGGGAATCTCCCCGCTGACAATTTTGCAAAAAATACAGCCTGCCCCGTTTGAACGCGAGTCTTCGAGCTTTCTAATGGGGTCATCCATTGCGAAACAGTATACCCCGTAGTAGAGCTTTGCTTCACTACAGGGTATACAATGCTCTGCACATGTTCCCGCTCCATGATCCGCTCGATGACACAGTGCGCGCAGAACTTTCTGCATACGACGATTTAACCGCGGCGCTGCTTGCGCGCCGCGGCGTCGTGACGAAAGAAGATGCCGAGAAATTCCTCAATCCGTCATATGACCTGCATCTGCATGACCCGCTCCTGATGACGGACATGCGGAAAGCCGCGGAGAGATTTGCGCGCGCAATTCTCTCGCAAGAAAAAATTGCGGTGTGGAGCGACTATGATTGCGATGGCATCCCCGGCGGCGTGCTTCTCCACGATTTTTTGAAAAAAGTCGAAGCGAATTTTGAGAACTACATTCCGCATCGGCATGAAGAAGGATACGGAATGAATGTCGCGGGTATAGAAAAATTAGCGAAGGGCGGCGCGAAACTTATCGTCACCGTCGATTCTGGCATCACTGATATAGAGCCCATCGCGCGTGCAAAAGAACTTGGTATGGAGGTTATTGTCACTGATCATCACTTACCGGGAGAAAAATTGCCGGACGCATTCGCGATTCTGAATCCAAACGCACGAGAGGACGAAACATATCCGTTCAAAAGTCTGTGCGGCTCGGGCGTCGCGTGGAAGCTCGTCGTTGCAACGATACAAATTATGAAAGGCTTGCCCGGTACCAAATCAGATTTGGTACCGGGGTGGGAGAAGTGGCTCCTCGATATGGTAGGGCTCGCGACCATCGCCGATATGGTCCCGCTTGTGGGTGAAAATCGCCTGCTCGCTACCTACGGCCTTCTCGTGATGCGAAAGTCTCCGCGCATTGGATTGCAGAAATTGCTCCGGGGTATGCGCGTGAACCAGCGAAGTATTACCGAGGACGACATTGGTTTTATGATCGCCCCGCGCGTGAACGCCGCGAGCAGAATGGGAGAAGCACGCGACGCCTTTCAACTTTTTACGACGACCGATGAAAGCGAGGCCGATGCGCTTGCGAAGAAATTGGAAGCAGCAAACCGGCAACGAAAAGCTGCTGCGGGCGCCATCACGCGAGCAGTGCACACGCGACTCAAAGAGCGCGGGGAACCTCGCGCCATCATCGCACTCGGCGATCCGGAATGGCGACCATCATTGCTTGGGCTCGTCGCGGGCAATATTGCCGACGAATATGAGCGACCGGTGTTCCTTTGGGGAAGGGAAGGAAATATGAGTTTGAAGGGCTCATTCAGAAGCGGTGGGTTCACGCAGACGATGGAGCTTTTGCGCGCGACTGAAAACGTCTTTGCGCAGTTCGGCGGACACGCGGCCGCAGGGGGTTTCACTGTCCTTGATACTGAAGTGTTCTTCCTCGAAGACCGTTTGAATGCCACCTACGAGCAACTTGCCCCGTTAGAGCAGGACGACGACCTGTCTCTAATGGGGCGCGCCGATGCAATCATCACCCCACTCGAAGCGACGCTCGCGTATCTGAAAAAGGTCGAGCGTCTCGCTCCCTTCGGCATGAGCAATCCCAAACCGGTGTTCTTGCTCCGCGAGGTTGCCGTGCGCGAGGTTTCCCGCTTCGGAAAAGCACAGGAACATTTGAAATTGAAGATTGAGGTAAACGATGGCAATGAGAGTATCGATGCCGTCACCTTTTTCGTCAAAGGCGCAATCGCACGCACGGCTGATGCACTCGTACGCGGCAGCCGCGCAAACCTTCTCGCGCACCTCGAACGCGACACCTTCTCCCGCGGCAACCCGCCCCAAAGGGGCCCCTTCGGGGTCCGCCTGCGACTTTTGGATATTCGTCTAACATGAAAACAGAAACCGCTCGAACAGACGCGGTTTGTTCAAGCGATTGGCGGTGCAGTTCACTCTTGCCGGGATTCCGCAATGTCTGCCCCAAGTTGGGGGCGAATGCAAGCCACATTGATATGATTCCCCGGCGGCGTCCTTTCGATTAGAAAGACCCCCTCCTTCAGTAGTTCTTTGATTGCTGCAGCCATGTCGGCCTGGCAGTCATTACACATGCACCCGCGATTACCGTGTTCGGTGTACTGTAGTTGTCTAAAGATTGTCAGCAATCTTCTGCCACAATTCTTAATGTCATTGGACTCCATCGCGCTCTCCTTTCTCGGGAAACAGTCCCGTCTGATGCAACAGTACTTCCGTAAGGAGTAATGTCAAACTCTTGCTCGCTGGGGTATAGTACCGACATGCAATTCACCATCCACGCCGACGGCGGGTCGCGAGGGAACCCGGGACCCAGCGGCGCGGGTGCGATGATACGCGACCACTTGGGGAATTCGGTCGCGAGCGTTTCGCAATTCCTCGGTACCCGCACAAACAACTACGCCGAGTATGAGGCGGTCATTCTCGCATTTGAAACATTGGCGAAGCTCTTGAAAGGGAAGACGGGCTCGGTGGAGGTGGCCGTGAAGATGGACAGCCAGCTGGTCGTGAAGCAAATGAAAGGAGAATACAAAGTGAAGCATCCGGTGATGAAAGAACAGCAGGCGCGCCTCCTCCAAATCATCGGCGCATTCGGAAAAATATCTTTCACTCATGTGTTCCGCGAAGAAAACTCTGACGCCGACGCCCTCGCCAACGAAGCGATGGATAGGGGAGTATAGCCATGACCGACTTCTCAAAATTTTTAGTAAAGCAGTACAAACACTGGGGCGTCTATGTGCACGAGAATCAAAACTACCTCGGTCGGTGCGTCGTCTGGTGCGATCGTGCGGACGCGAAACATCTGACTGACGCCACAGAGGCGGAGCGCGACGAGCTATTCTCGATATTGAAAGAACTTCAGAACGCTTCGGCCGCCGCCTTCGGCGGCGAGTGGTTCAATTTTGCATTTCTTGGAAATGGAACGCCTCATCTGCATTGCCATTTCGTACCGCGCTACTCCGCAGAAAAAGAATTTGAGGGGGTGCTATTCAAGGATGAGCAGTGGGGGCACAATTACCGCACCGACCACTCTTTTGTGACGCCGCCAGAAGTGCTTGAGAAAATCAGAACGAAAATGGCTGACGCCCTCGCGAACGAAGCGATTGCTCGCAGCTAAGAATTTCATGGGGGTTGAGGAAATTTTTATGGAACAAGCGGATCTGATGCGATCTGCTGCGAATTTGCTGGAGGTCAGAAAGAAAAAAATTCCTCCTCAGGTACATGAAAAGCTCACGACGGAAGATATAACAGTGCGTATCTTCAAAGGAAGATCAATCCGGCTTTACGCGGATATTCTTAATTTTCTGGCTGGTGAGATTCAAAGAGGCGATGCTTATTCGCATTATTTCTTACTACCTCATACTCGTACTCTTTTGGATATTTTTTCGCGTTTTGTGCGTCTACAGGAATGTGACTCAGTAAAGCAAGCTTTGATTTGTATAGGATACCAACTAAAAACTTGCAGGTGGGAAATACCTCTGTACTCAAATGCCCTAAAGCTTTATGGCCCTTTTCTCTCAGAGAAAGGCGTTTTGTTTCCGCAAGATCCTGCTCTATTTGATGAGAGGGACCACATTTGGAAGAGAGATCTTTCGTTTGGTAAAATGAAGGATCTCCTTGAAATTCAGCGCGTTAAAGATCTTTCGATTTATACTCGGGATGTTTTTGTGGGTGGTGTGGTTGATAAAATGTATGGTCCTTTTTCAGAATTCGTGCATGGAAATCCATACCAATATACGGGAGAAAGTCACAACGAGCGTTTTTGGGTAGCCGCAACTACTATTTCGACAACCGCATATTTTATAGAACTTATCGATAGATATACACTAGATTGGCAAAAACCAGCAGACGCTCGAATGTGGCTCGGGGCTGCCAACAAAGCTAGGCTTAAACTAATCGATTTGTGGCGTTTGCAAATTGCCAAAAGACAACAGTCCACCTGAATGCATGTCTGCTCTCGTCATCATCGTTTCGGGATTTGCGAGCGGGGTGGGGGTAAGGTCAATTTTTTTGTTTAGCTGGGAGCCAGTGGCGTTTGTGTTGATTCTTGCGGCGCTGTTTGGCGGAGCAATACTTTTTGCAGAATCGCGACGGGTGTACTCACTCGCCGCGATGTTCTTGCTGTGCGTTGCGTTCGGGATGGTGCGTTCGGCAGTTGCCGACACTCCCGCACCGGAGGCGTTTACGCGCGACCTGAGACATCGCGTGCAATATGAGGGTGTGGTGGTGAGCGATCCTGATGTGCGCGAAAAGAATCAACGAATTGGGATTGAAGTGCAGGGCGTCGGCATGCTTGCGGTGATGCCGCTCTCAGCTGATGTAAAAGTCGGCGACCGCGTGCGCGTGTATGGCACACTCTCGCTCCCGCAAGCATTTGAGACCGACAATGGGAGAACATTCCGTTACGATAAATATCTGCAGGCGCGCGGTATCCGCTTCTTGATCCAATTCGGTTCAATTCATACAGTGGAACCGGCTCCGTGGCATTCACTCCCTGCCGCACTTGCGCGCGTGAAGCATGCATTCCTTGATGGGCTCAACCGCGCACTGCCGAAACCTGACTCGGCGCTCGCAGGCGGCATCGTCATCGGCGGGAAGCAGGGGCTCGGTTCTGCGCTTCAAGATGCGTTCACTCGCTCGGGGCTCGTGCAAATAATCGTGCTCTCCGGCTACAACGTGATGATAGTTGCCGAGTGGGTGATGATATTTCTCTCGCTCTTCGCACTCCCTCGCTGGCTCCGCTACGCCGCCGGCGGGGCAGGGCTCTTGCTCTTCGTCGGCATCGCCGGCATCTCTTCCACAGCCGTGCGCGCCGCTATTATGGCCGTCATCGCGCTTTATGCTCGTGCGACCGGGCGTTCTTACGCCGCGAGCCGTGCACTCCTCTTCGCCGTTCTCCTGATGCTCATTTGGAATCCTCTCTATCTCATTTTTGATCCCGGCTTCGGCCTCTCCGTCGCCGCGACGGCCGGTATCATTTGGCTCGCACCAATTATCGAATCGCGTCTCATGCGTCTCTGGCCATTCCTGCGCAACGTTCTCGCGACAACACTCGCGGCGCAAATTTCAGTGCTTCCGCTTTTGCTCTACAACATCGGCCTCTTCTCGCTCGTCGCGATACCCGCGAACCTGCTCGTCAATCCGCTTGTCCCGCTTGCGATGGCATTCGCGGCCGTTGCGGGCATCGTTGGTATGACCATCGGCTCGTTTGTTCCTCTTATCGCGACCGTTGTGGGATATCCCGCCTATCTTCTCACGCGCTATTTCATATTCATCGCAGAAAAAAGTTCCGCACTGCCATATGCAGCATTCAACTTGCCCTTATTTTCGTTCGGGCTCGTGCTCGCTGCCTACGCGATCCTTATTTATTTTGCGTCGTCAAAACGCTTTTCAACCACCGACCAATTCAAGTTGGCGAAGAAAGCGTCAATATAATTTTTCTTATCAGCGGGCACATAATCCACCATATAGGCGTGCTCCCAGAGGTCGAGTGCGAGCAGTATCGGCAATCCGGCGAGCTGACCGACTTCGTGATCCGCGACGAATGCCGTGTGGATGGTGTTTCCCTGCGTGTCTTTATAGACCACGACCCAGCCGATGCCGCGCGTGCTCGCGACTTCTCTAATGTGTGCCTCTAAACTTTTTTCTCCATACTTTTCTTTCACAGCATTTGAGAGTGCGCTCCCTGCCTCCAGCTCACTGCCTCCTGCCTCCAGCTGTGCGAAGTACAGCTCATGCATACGCATGCCGTCAAACTCAAATCCGAGCCGGCGACGAAGTTCCGAGATTGCGAGCTTATCGCCTTCGGTCGCCTTATCGCCATACGCCGCATAGCCCTTAAGTGTTTCCATAATAAGATTCACATTTTTCACATAGCCCTCATACAATGCGAGATGCACTTTAATTTGTTTCTCCGACAGCCCCGAGAGGGCAGAGAGGTTGAATGTTTTTGCGGTGTAGGTCATATGCTCAAAATGTATCACACCCGCCTCGCGGGTGTGATTAATTAAGGATTTACGAAACCCTTAATTTTAAATAGCTCCGGCTTTCTTGAGTGCGGCGAAAGCGCCATTCTTCTTGATGGTCTTGAGTCCCTTCACGGAGACGTCGACGATGACGGTCTTTTTGAGCTCGGGTACGTAAATGCGGCGCTTCTGGAGATTTGCCTTGCGGCGGACTTTGCCGGTGGGGTTGTATTGCGTCGCGCGGGTGCGATTAGAGTACCGCCCGCCGATTTGCGTGCTTTTGCCAGTGATTTCACAAGCGCGTGCCATAGTCCCCGCATGGTAGCATAAGAACTCAAACCAGCAAACATGCCCGGTAGGACTAAATGGCGTCATGCCTTGTGCTCCTGACATAGATTGCCCTTCTAATACAAAACATGCACTATATCCGTATGGAAAAATTTTATCCGTTTGGCATAAGGAGCAACGCCATTTTGTCCTAACCGGGTATGGCCACTATTCTAGCCCTCGTTGTCCTTATTCTCTCCATCATCGTCCACGAGGTGGCGCACGGCTACGCCGCCAATTCACTCGGTGACCCCACGGCGCGTCTTGCCGGCCGTCTCACTCTCAATCCCATTCCGCACATCGACCTTATGGGCTCTGTCGTTATTCCGGCACTTTTGGTGTTCACTCAATCACCGATCATGTTCGGTTGGGCAAAACCGGTGCCATACAATCCCTACAACCTCACGAATCACCGGTGGGGCGAGGCGCTTGTCGCGCTTGCCGGCAGTGCGACGAATATCCTGCTCGCTGTTATCTTCGGACTTATCGTGCGTTTTTCTTCAACGCTCGGACTCGACCAAACCGCGCTTTCGTTCGCCGCGACCATCGCATTCATCAATCTCTTCCTCGGCCTTTTCAACCTCATTCCGTTCCCGCCCTTGGACGGGTTCACCGCACTTCGCTCTGTGCTTCCGTGGCATCTCGCTTCCGGCTTGAACCGTTTTGAACAAAAGGTTCGCACGATGGGGGCCCTCTCGCTCATTCTTTTTTTGCTCGCCTTCTCCTACATCTTCGCCGGACCGTTCTTCAATTTAGTGGTATGGGTTTTTGGACTTATCGCGGGTGCAGGGATATAGTGCGCGTATGGACTTCAATAAAATACCTAAACAGTTTTGCGAGAACGTTGTCGCAGGTCATTCGCAAGAAAATTTCGTGATGCTGATGAGCGTCGGAGAAAATGCGCAAGCCTACGCGCTCACACCCGCTCATATGAAGCGCCTCGTGCAGAGCCTCTCGCACCAAGTGGAAGAATACGAAAAGAAATTCGGCCCTATTAATGCGAAGTGGTCTCCCGGCATCGAAAGCCCGCTGCAATCCAAAGACATAAAAGGGAGCGGGGCATAGATATAAAACGATGAAGCGATGAAGTGGTGCTAGCTTCATCGCCTCTAGAACCAGTTGTCGACTGGGCCTGAACTACATTTGACGCAAAGGACCTCTGTGACCATGGTAATAATCTGGTCATTAACCCGGACGTCCTGCGTTATCTCTCGCGTGCCAAAACCAGAAACGAACAGTCCGTGGCAATTACCGCATCGCAACTTTTGCCACTCTTGCTCTTTGGCTTGTCGTTCCGCCCGCTCTAAGAGCGAAAGTGTAAAACCGGATATCCTGTCCATAGTCTCTCCTCCCAAAGATCAAACCGCACAATAGAAGTATATAACTAACACCGCACGCGCTAGTCGTTGTGCACTACTGCTATACTGGGGGCAATGGAGTATCAGGTCCCGCAGTTCATTGAGGTTGAGGACAAGATTATAGGGCCTTTGACCTTGAAACAGTTCATTTACCTCGCCGGTGCAGCCGGGCTTTGTATCGTCTTTTTCGCGTATCTGCAAATCATATTGGCGATTTTCCTTTCCCTGCCAGTGGTAGCGTTCGCCGTGGCGCTCGCTTTTTACCGGTTGAACGGAAAACCATTCATTGAAGTGCTTGAAGCGGGTTTCAATTACTACGTCGGTGCGAAATTGTTCCTCTGGAAGCATCAGGTGCCGACGGCAGGGGAAACGAGCGCCGCGGCGGCCGCAGCGGCAGCCGCGGAGAGCGCCGCCCGCGTCCCGCGCGGCACTCCAAAGCTCACGCGCGGCAAACTTTCCGAACTCGCGTGGTCGCTTGATGTAAAACCGGTGGGAGGTTTGTCGCCGAATTCAAAATCCTGATATGGCAACGAAACCCGCAGGCGCAACACAGCAGTTCGTTCCGGTGAAAGAGATCCGGAACGGCGTCATTGTACTCAAGGACGGCGGGTATCGCGGCGTGCTCATCTGTTCTTCGGTGAACTTCGGACTGAAATCGGCCGATGAACAGCACGCCATCACGCTCGGTTTCCAGAATTTCCTCAATACGATAGATTTCTCGATCCAAATCGTCATCAATTCCCGTAAAATGGATTTGCGTCCGTATCTCGCGCTTCTCGAGGAGAAAGCTCCCGAACAAAAATCCGAACTCATGCGCATCCAATTGCATGAATACATCGAGTTCGTCCGTTCCTTCACCGACCAGGCGAATATCATGACGAAGTCGTTCTACATCGTCGTGCCGTACTCTCCTCATACCTCGATGACCAGTGCCACGAGTTTTTTGCGACGCGAAAGTTCGTCAGTAAAGAATGCTGCGGCGGAAACCTCATTCGAGGAAGATCGCGCCCAGCTCGAACAACGACTGTCGCTCGTTGCAGGGGGCCTTTCCGGCACGGGCGTGCGCGCAGTCCCGCTCGGCACCGAAGAGATCATCGAGCTTCTGTATCGTTCATTCAATCCGGGGGAGCTTGAAAATCCTATCCGCCTCGACAATTAATTATGGCCTTACTCGACTTCCTGAAGCGTAAGAACGAACAGACACCGACGGTCGTGCCGGTGCTTCCGCGAGATATTTACAAGCAGGGCGCTCTGGACCTTGTAGACACCATCGCGCCCACCGCGCTCAAGATCGGCTCGCGCGAGATTGAGCTCGGAGAAAAATTCGTACGCGCTTTCTACACGATTTCTTATCCGCGCTTCCTTTCCGACAGCTGGTTCTCGCCGGTCATCAATTTGGATAAGGTCCTTGATGCCTCTATATTCATCCACCCCATTGAGACCGAGCAGGCGCTCCGCAGTTTCCAGAAAAAAGTGGCCGAGGTGCAAAGCCAGATAAACGAGCGCGAATCGCGCGGACTCGTGCGCGACCCTCTTTTGGATACCGCCTACCAAGACCTGGAAAGCTTGCGTGACAGTCTGCAGCAGGCGCAAGAAAAACTCTTTGACGTGGGGCTCTACCTTGCGCTCTACGGCGACTCCAAGGAAGAGATCGACAAGACCGAAGGCGATATCCGCGGCATCCTCGATGCGAAACTTGTTTATACGAAACCTGCGTTGTTCCAACAAGAACAAGGATTTCGTTCGTGCCTCCCGCTTGGTACCGACGAACTCCTCGTTAATTCCAAATTGAATTCTTCGCCGCTCTCGTCCATCTTCCCGTTCGTGTCCTTCGACCTCACGAGCGACCGCGGCATTCTCTACGGCATCAATCGTCATAATTCCTCGCTCATTCTTTTCGATCGCTTCTCGCTCGAGAACTACAATTCGGTCGTGTTCGCAAAATCCGGTTCCGGTAAAAGCTACGCAACGAAGCTGGAGATACTTCGTTCACTTATGTTCGGCACGGACGTCATTGTCATCGACCCGGAACGCGAATACGAACAGCTCGCGGAAGCGACCGGCGGACGTTCGTTCCACATCTCACTCTCTTCCGATAATCACATCAATCCGTTCGACCTTCCGCCGGTGAAAGAGGATGAAGACCCAAAGGACATTTTGCGTTCCAACATCATCGCGCTCGTCGGACTCTTCCGCATCATGCTCTCCGGCCTTTCCCCGGAAGAGGACGCCATCATTGACCGTGCTATCAGCGAGACCTATGCGCTCAAAGACATCACCGGCGATGCGGACTTTACCGGCGCCGAGCCGCCGGTCCTTTCCGATTTCGAACAGGTGCTTTCCGGCATGGAAGGGAGCGAGTCTTTGGTCGAACGGCTGTCCAAATATACGCGCGGGACCTGGGCAGGATTCCTTAATCAGCCGACCAACATCGACATCAATCAGCAGTTTGTCGTTTTCTCCGTGCGTGATATGGAGGACGAGCTGAAACCGGTCGCCATGTACATCATCACGCACTACATCTGGAATGCCGTGCGTCATGAGATGAAGAAGCGCCTGCTCATCATCGATGAGGCGTGGTGGATGATGAAGAGCGAAGATACCGCATCGTTCCTTTACTCGGTCGCCAAGCGCGGACGTAAATATTTCCTCGGCGTGTGCACCATCACGCAGGACGTGGAAGATTTCTTGAAGAGTCCGTACGGGCGGCCTATCCTCACGAACTCATCCATTCAATTGCTCCTCAAGCAATCCCCGACGACGATCGATGTCCTTCAGCAGACATTCAATCTCACCGATGAAGAAAAATATCTTCTGCTTGAGGCCGGAGTGGGGGAGGGGCTTTTCTTCGCGGGACTGAAACATGTCGCCATCAAGGTTGTGGCAAGCTACACCGAGGACCAGATCATTACTTCCGACCCGTCGCAACTTCTCGCGATAAAACAGGAGAAGGCGCGCTATGCCGCAGAAAAAAATTAAGCCGGAACCGCCGATGATGACGCGGTCGAAGTCTATGCCGATCATCGTGGCTGCGGTTCTGTTCGATTTGATGCGTGGATTTTTTACTCTATTTTGGTTTTTCGGACCGGCGCTTGCCGCTCTATATTGCACGGTGAAAGGGGGCGAAATAGCATCCTCGGTGACCTTTGGATTACTCGGGACAAAAACTGCAGCTGCATTATGTTCTGCGGCCGCCATCACGGGAGGGACCGCTATTTCCGCATTCACCGCCCCGTTCGGCATTATCATGGCGGATGCGGTCGGCCTTTTCGGATTCCTCGTCCTCGGCATGTGGATCGTCATGACGAACATGCGCATTCTCAAAGCGGTCGAGACCGGGCCAATCCAGTTCGCGGGCGCTTTTGCAGTGGCTGAAATTCCTTTCCTCGGTGCACTTCCAGTATTTTCGTTCATTCTTTGGAGGTTGTATGGGGCTCAGATACGAACCGAAGAGGCCGCCCATAAGAAATGGGAGAAAGAAACTGCCGACGCCCGACTCCAGGAACGTAATCAACAACAATCACAACTCCTGCAGATCCAAGCGGCGCAGCAGATGCAATTCGCGCAACAAGAAGCCGCGAACGATGCGGTCTATGCTCAGGCGGCAAACGATGAAAGATACGCTGACGAGGAAATCCCCGAAAAGGTGCGTAAGGCCGCGTAATTCTCTCGTGCAGGTTATATACTGTGGGTATGCGTTTGGGCCTTTTTACGACTCTTTCCTTCGCCCTTCTACTGCCTCTCGCGGTATCGGCTCAGTCTTCGGGAAGTCTGTTTGGTGAGACGGGGAAAACATTCACCATCTCCGCAGCTCCGCAATACCCGGTTCCGCTTAGCACCGCGACGCTGTCGTTCTTCTCAAACTCACTCGACCTTGCGAACGCAACGCTCACCGTGAACGTGGATGGTAAGAGCATTTATCAAGGAGTCGTGCGACCGGTAGCCGTTGCTCTCGGAAAAACCGGGAGCATAACGAATGTGGCGGCAACGATAGTCGCCGGCGGTACGAATTACAAACAGACCCTAAGCATCCAACCGCAGGATGTCGCACTTGTTGCCGAACCCATTTCTTCGAGTCCGCCTCTCTATCCCGGGAAGTCCTCGGTACCTCTCGAGGGAGATGTACGTGTCGTGGCAGTGGCGAGCTTCAGGAACGTAAGCGGACAGGCTCTCAATCCTGCTGCGCTTTCGTACAGCTGGACGGTCGATGACATCAAGATCTCGAACTCTTCGGGAATCGGGAAAGAAGCGATCATGGTCGCTTCGCCGATCCAATACAGCGCACGCAACGTCTCGGTCGCGATCATGAGCTCGGACGGTAGTCTGGTGGGAGGAGCGTCAATTTCTCTTTTGCCCCTCGATCCTTCGGTGCGCATCTATGAGAACGACCCTCTGCTCGGTATCCGCTATGACCGCGCACTTTCCAACACGTACTCCATCAACGGAAGCGAAGCGACTCTGTATGCCGCACCCTTTTCCTTCCCGACGACGAACGGCTCGCCGCTTTTACAGTGGTTTCTCAACGGTTCCGCCGCCCAGACCGGCAACTTCATAACACTGCGTCCGACCGGAAGCGGGCAGGGGAGCGCCTCGCTCTCACTCGTCTCCTCGTCCGGTTCTTTTACGACAGCGACCACGAACCTCCTACTGTCCTTTGGCGAATCATCCGGCTTTAATTTATTTGGCTTATGAAAAAAATATTTCTTCTCTCTACCGTTTTGTTAGTCGTCCCTGTTGTTGCACTCGCCCAGGGGTTTGTTCCTCTCGCACCTATCCCCGGCCTCACGAGCGGTGAAGTGACGAGTGTCGTAAATTCAGCATCGCTCGCTACATTCTTTAACAATCTCTATAAATATTCCATCGGCCTTGCGGCGGCGCTCGCGATTATCCAGATCATTTGGGCCGGACTTGATATCGCTATCTTCCACAAAGATGCGGTGGGTGCGATAACAGACGACAAGGGGAAAATTTACAATGCCATCTTCGGACTTGTGCTCGTCCTCTCGCCCGTGCTTGTGTTCTCCATCATCAATCCGAGCATTCTGAACCTCTCGCTCAATCTTCCGGAACTCAAAACGGCATCGGGTCCTCCGACAACTTCGGGAACGGCACAAACAACAACGCCATACACACCTTCGGCCACAGAAGTGGCGGATCGGCCGGCCGGTACAAATGTTCTTTTTTCATTCGAGGTGGATCCGAATATCTCTCCTAACGCGGTAATTCAGATACTTAATGCAAAACTATCAGAATGTACTAATGCAACTGGAGGACCTGGTATCATATTGCCGGCTTCTTTACAAACCACATTGAGAAGATTCGTTTGTCAAACATGTGAGCCGGGTAGAACTGCCGCCCCGCGCTTAGCCTGCACCCGCCAAAACACCACGTTTGTGTGCGGGAATTGCAATTAAATATGAAACGCACCCTTATCATCACCGCCATCGTGATAGTCCTCGCCGGGCTCGGCGTCGTTGCATATTTCTACTTCTTCCAGGGTACTGCCGGCATTACGACCGCGCCTAGTCCCACGACGAGCGCTAATCTCCCGGTAGCAGGGCAGGGAACGCCTCCTGCGGGAGAAACAGCGGCGCCAGGAGAAGCTCCTACCGCCACCTCGGAAGCCCCGGGCGTAGCAACTCCGGTCACTGCGCGGCTGGTGAAGATAAGTGCGGGACCGGTCGTGCCGGGCGAGGTGGTGGTAAGCCGCGCGGCGAATGCAAGTTCCTCTCCAGAAGCCACTGTTAGTTTCGTTGAGCGCCAGAGCGGCAATGTTTTTACCTATAGCACGCTCACTCAAACGTTGGTGCGCACTTCCAATAAAACAATACCGGGGATTCAGTCCGCACAGTGGTCCCCGAATGCGTCAACCACGTTTGTACGTTATCTCTCCGGCGATGATTTCTCCACCATCAATACCTACGCGTTGCCGGCGAACGGCGCGACCGGTTTCTTTCTTCCTCAAAACCTCGCCGGCATAGATGTTTCTTCAGCCGGCATCCTCACCCTCGCGTCCGGCGTCAATGGATCCTCTGTTTCCGTGGCACGCCCCGACGGAACTCACTCTTCCGAGGTGTTCACAACCCCTCTTTCCTCTGTCCACGCATCGTTCGCAGGGAAAAATCAGTATCTCGTGTATACCAAGCCTTCAAGCACGCTTGATGGCGACGCGTTCCTTGTCGATAGTACGGGAAACTTCTCCCGCATTGCAGGACCGCTTCCCGGTCTCGTTGCGCGCGCAAGCCCGTCAGGGAAATGGGTGCTCGTGAGCTATGTGCTCAACAACATCATGCGCATGGAGCTCATCGAGACCGCGACCGGCAACGTACTTCCTCTTCCTGTCGCGACCATTGCCGACAAGTGCGTGTGGGCGAGCAACGACGCATCGGTGTATTGCGGCGTCCCCATGAACCCTTCTGCCGCTTTTAATTATCCTGATGACTGGTATCAGGGTGCGGTTCATTTCAGCGACCGCATCTGGAAAGTGGATACTGCCGGCCGATATGCACAGCTGGTCCTTGATTTCACCGCTGAAACAAAAGTCTCGTTGGATGTTGAATCGCCCGCAATCGACGCCTTACGTACAGCGCTCGTATTCGTCAATAAGAACGACGGCTCACTTTGGAGTTATTCCCTCTGAATCTTCTTTCACTATCGTGCGGCGCACGTGCCACTCCTGCAGCGAGCCCGCGAGGTTGGTGGTGATGAAGTAAAGAGCTATTGCGCCGGAGGTCGTGTAGGAGATGGTGCCAATGAGGAAAGGAAAAACATATTTCAACTGAAGCCCCATAACTCTTTGAAAATCGTTTTGCATACTTTTCTCCCCCGACGGTTTCATGGTTCCGGAGAGTGCTAAATGTGCTTGATAAAATTGCGTAATGCCGGCAAGTATCGCGAGTACCATACTCTTGCCCGCGACCGATATGAATCCGAGAAATTCAAGCGATATGGTATTCGGTGTCGGCGTAAGTGTATAGAGACGGGCGGCGTTAATCGTTGAGAATGGTTCGTTATAAAAAACCCAATACAACGCGAGGAGGACGGGTATCTGAATGAAAACGGTCAAAATGCTTGCGAATGGATTCACTTTGGCGTCGCGATAGAGCGCCAGGGTTTCGAGTGCCTCTTTTTCCTTATCGCCCTTGTGCTTTTCTTTCAATCCCTTGATCTTTGGTTCGAGAACTTTCATCGCGCGCTGTGTGCGCGCCGCGGAAAGAGAGAAGGGGAGAAGAATGAGCCGGATGATAATGGTGACGATAATGACCGCGACGCCGACGTCCCCCCCGGGAACGAGCGCAACGAGCGCAACGAGCGCATTGTAAATCGGATTATAAAAAACGGCGTTGAAGAAAGTTGAGATCACAGAAGTGTATTAGTAGTGTTTTTTGGAAAGTAAGGCGGCGAGTTCTGATTGAATGTCTTGATAGCTTACACTATTGACCGACGCTTTTGGAAATACGATGAGAGCTTGGGGGAGGTCAAGTGTACGGAGCGCGGCGAGCACCCGGCGTTTTATTTTGTGCCGTGTGACGGAAAGCCGTGCGATTTTTTTCGGCACAATGACCGCATACCCCCTTCCTTCTGCCGGGATAACAACGGAAAGATGCTCGGATGATATCCTCCTTCCATTTTTTAGCGCGGAAGGGAAGGTGTCCCGTGAAAGCCGTTTTCGGCGCGGAAACACAAGGGATTAGACCGCGAGGCGGGTACGGCCGGCACGACGACGTCCTTTGACGATCTTGCGGCCGGCGCTCGTCTTTGCCCTCGCAAGGAAACCATGGGTGGTCGCTCTCTTCTTCTTCTTCGGTTGATAGGTCATTTTTCCCATACAGGTAGAAAATTAGGTTGTACACACAATACTAACAGGTTCTCCCCGAAAAACCATAGTGTTTTCTTTTTCCCGGAAAGGTATACTCCAGAAACTATGGACAAAGGGAATCCTCGAGAATTGTGGGAATATGTACTCACTCAGGTCGAACTCTCCATATCTCCGGCAAATTTCAACACGTGGTTCCGTAATAGTTTTATTGTGAAGATAGGAGAGGATGGTGTTATCTATATCGGCGTACCAAGCCAGTTCTTCAAGGACTGGTACCTCAAAAAATTCCACTCTCTTCTTCTGAAGATCGTCCGGGACGTGTCGTATGAGTTCCGAAATATCGAATATCTTATCGTGAAGGACGAGCACCGCAAAATCCCCAAGGAAACCAAGAATGTGCGCGGTGCTATGGAACTTCCGCTGGATGAATTCTATATAAACAAGAGCGATAGTTTGAACCCGCGCTATACATTCGATACGTTCGTCATCGGATCATTCAACAATCTCGCGTATGCGGCGGCTCAAGCGGCGCTCACGCGCCCCGGCATCACCTACAACCCTCTTTTTATCTATGGGGACACCGGGAGAGGAAAGACACATCTTATTCAAGCCATCGGCAATCAATTTAAAAAACAATACCAGGGACGAAAAGTGTTTTATCTCACATCCGAGAAATTCGCAGTTGATTACACCGATTCGGTCCAGGCGGGAACGGCAAACCGTTTCAAGGATAAATACCGCCAATATGATCTTCTCATTATGGACGACGTACAATTCCTTTCCAAAAAGGAAAAAACCCAGGAGGAGCTCTTTCATCTTTTTAACGCTCTCCACGATACTAATAAACAGATTATTTTCTCCTCGGACCGGGCCCCTGCGGCTATCCCTGACATCGCCGAGCGCCTTAAGGGCCGTTTGGCGAGCGGTATGGCTGTGGATATTGGGGAGCCGGACCCGGAATCCCGTATGGCTATCGTCCAAAAGAAAGCTGCTTCTCATGGTGTCATTCTTTCGGATGAGGTTATAGAATATGTGGCAACCTCTATGTCCGGCTCAATACGAGAATTGGAAGGGATGGTCAACAGCATCATATGCCATGCTCAGGTGAAGGGTTTCGCTCCTGACATCGCCGAAGTGCGTCAGTCCCTCCGTTCTTTCACGCGACCCCAAAAAAATATTTCTGTTAAGAATGTGGTCGATAAGGTCGCTGAATATTACGGCATCGATGAGGAAAGTATTTATGAGAAGACACGAAGAAGGGAGGTGGTGCGCCCGCGGCAGGTGATTATGTATCTTTTGCGTGAAGATTTTAGTATTTCATATCCGACGATCGGGACCAAGCTTGGAGGTCGTGACCACACGACCGTTATCCACTCCTGTGAGAAGATAAAGCGCGAAGTGATTGTGGATAGTGAGTTGGCGAAAGAGATTCAAAACATTCGAACACTACTTGTATGACACTCTCTCCTATGTTATCAACACGTTCTGTTTTTTCTTCACAAAGAAATCCGCGGTATCTATATGACTATTCTGTACTTCTCCACCTATCAACAGTCCTAATAAAGAATGTATGAATATTTCAATAGAAAAAAAAGAATTCTCTGAAGCAGTACACATCGCATCTCGTTTTGCGGAAAGGAAAAGCGGAACACTCCCGGTCCTATCATCTATTCTGATCCTTGCCGGTGATGATGGTATAAAAATGCGCGCCACGAATCTTGAAACAGGTATCGATCTCAAGATCAAAGGTGAAGTGAAATCTAATGGGGTCGTCGCTATCCCGGCTGTCGTATTACAACAAATAGCCAGCTCTCTCACTCAAGAGGGAAATATCACTCTGGAACATACTGGGGATATTGTTTCTTTGGTAAGCGGTACCGGAAAAAGCTCCATAAAAACGGTCCCGTATGACGATTTTCCGTCGATTCCTTTCCCGGAGAATCCTAAAAACAGGATAGTGCTTCCCGGAGTGCTCCTCCGTACTCTTTTTACTACCGTTGCATCCTGCGCTTCGACCTCAACCGTTCGTCCGGAGCTCTCAAGTATTTATTTATCCATCGAAGGAGGGGTACTGACCGCAGTCGCAACAGATTCGTTCAGACTGGCGGAGAAAAAAATTCCACTCTCGAACAAAGGAACACAAGGAAAATTCCTTATACCGGCAAAGAATGCAATGGAAATAGCTCAAGCGTTGCCGGACGATGACATTATTATGTCGTTTGACGAACATCAATGTGCGTTCGTCGGAAATACCGGGATGCTTGTTTCGCGGCTCACGAACGCCACGTATCCGGACTACCGACAGATTATACCGAAAGAATCAATAGTAGAAGCAGTGGTGCTCAGAAAAGATTTTGAAACAGCCTTAAAAAGAACTACGGTCTTCTCGGATGCATTCCAGAAAGTTCGAGTCAGTTTTGATCCAAAAAAGAAAACACTATCACTTTTCGCTAAAAATACGGACATAGGAGAATCGACAGAAACACTCCCAGCTCAAATATCAGGGAGTGACCTCGACATTTCTTTCAACCATCGATATCTTTCCGCAGTACTGGCGCTTACTTCTGCAGAAAGCATCTCGATTCTTGCTGCAGGCATCGGCAGACCCCTCATCATAAAAGGAGTTGGAGACACCTCTCTTCTCTATCTTGTATCCCCAATGAATCAGTGATCAGGTAGTTGTCGCAACGGTAGGGGCCGACAAAGGAACAGGAAGCATCACTCCACCCGAAAAAAGGTCGGGATGATTGAAATACCACGAAGAAACCCCGTATTCCCAATACGCGAACTGAGGGTCTTGTGCCGGACTCAAAGGAGAAGGTCCTTGCGGATTATTCTTGTCGGTCCAATACAATAGGTCATGAGGAAAAATGTTTCCTTGCCCATCAGGGATGCGCCAGTTTCCTTGTAGCATGGGCGGGACAGTATTTAGGATAGGGCTCGGCTCTCCAAAATACATTTTCGGGTATTTTGAAAGGGCATAGGCCATGACCTCGTGCCACATCGGTGCAGCGATGAAGCCGGCGATGGATTTCACCATTTTTGAGTTGTCGTTATTTCCAACCCACACGCCGAGCGCGATGGATGGGGTATACCCGATCACCCACGCATCGCGCGTATCATCAGTCGTACCAGTTTTTACCGCGACATCGTACCCCTGGAACGAAAGGGGGGAATTAAGCGGATATTCTGGCAGGCGCGCATACGCATTAGAGAGCATCGCCGACATATCGTGCGCGATATTCTCAGGGAGTACTTGTGAGGGCTGGGGGGTGAATTGCGTGACGACATTCCCTCCAGCGTCAGTAACCTCCAAGATGCCCGTTGGAGGGTTTGTGATGCCACTGTTCGCAAAGACGGCATAAGCACCCGTGAGATCAAGTAACCGCACTTCGCCGCCGCCGAGCACGAGTGTGAGGCCGTACTGGTTCGGGTCGCCGAGGGTGGTAAGTCCGAATGATTTCGCGAGATTTATAGCGTTCTGGATACCGACCAAATAGAGAGTTTTAATAGCAGGGATGTTGATAGATTGGGCGAGTGCCGTCTCAAATGTCATGGGGCCGCGGAATTTTTCATCGTAATCGGAAGGCGCATAGCAAGGAGGGGTATTGTTGAAATTGTCGGACGGCTTGCACGATGTTGAAAATTGCGTCGGCGTGTCGAAGATGACCGTGTCGCGCGTATATCCGTGCATGAGCGCAAGAGAATAAATGAACGGCTTCATCGTCGAACCTGGTTGACGAAGAGAAAGAGTCGCATTGTATTGGCCGTCGATGGCTTTATCGAAGAAATCTCGAGAACCGACCATGGCGAGGATCTGCCCAGTGGGAGGATCGATGGCGACAAGAGAGGCGTTCGAAGCTCTGAAACTTTTTTCGTTTTGCAACGCATACGCATTCACAATAGATTCGGCTTTGACCTCAAGATCGGCGTCGAGTGTTGTTGTCACCCGCAGTCCTGACATAAGAGCATTCGGTCCGTACATCGTTTCAAGTTGGTTGAGGATGTAGAAAACGAAATGAGGAGCAATGATGGCGTTTTGTCCTGCGGGAGCGAACAATACCTGTTCGGAAGAAGATTTCGCGTAGGTCGCAGCGTCGATAAATCCAAGCGTCTGCATCCGCTCCAGCACAAGATTCTTTCGTGCATCAAGCTCAGCCCGATGAGAACCATACGGGGAATAATATGAAGGAGCCTGGATCATTGCCGTGAGATACGCGGCCTGAGCAAGGGAGAGATCTTTTGCCGGTATGCCGAAATAAGCCTCAGAGGCAGCCTCGATGCCATAGAGCGTGCCTCCATACGGGATGTTGTTGAGGTATGTCTCCAAAATTTGTTCTTTCGAATACACCTGTTCCAGTTTGATGGCGAGCACCCACTCATGGATCTTTCGGATGACGCTTTTTCGGCTCGTGAGAAGGGTGTTTTTTACCACCTGCTGGGTGATGGTGGAACCGCCTTGGGATAAAGATCCCCCCGCGGCATCGGCGAGTATGGCGCGGAAGATTGAGGTAAGACGGATTCCTCCGTGTTCATAGAAGCTTGAATCCTCAACCGCTATCGTGGCGTTGATGGTGTTCGGCGAAATATTGGTAATGGGCACAATTTCGCGCTTCGCATCGCGATTGTAGTCGTAGAGCAGAACCTGGCCGGTGCGGTCGTAGATCTTTGTCGACTGATCTACTTGCCGAGAGGCGAAGGAGCTGATGTCGGGTACCGGAGTTACGGCGACCGCCACAAAGATTCCGCCTGCCAGAAAAAAACCGAGCCCAAAGAGGGCGAGAACGGATGCGAGGAGCGTATGGCGCCATGGGGCGTGCCGACTAGCCATTCCGCGTATGGTACCACACGGCCCCGCTTTAGTGCGGGGCCGGCGGGCGCTCTATTTAGTTAGTATGTATCTTTTTCGTCTTCGTCTTCGAATTCTGGTTCGATGCCGGGGGTCATCTCTTCTTCACCATCGATGTCCTCATAAGGATTCGTATCACCCATATGGATAGATTTAGATTTAATCCCGCGAAGGGACGGTTACATTTGAACAAATTATTTCCCGTATGCAAGCATCTTTTGCTTATCCTGTGGATTACCGGCGCAAAAGGCCGGAAGCGAGCGCGGTAATGCCTATTGCTATGGCGTCCAACTCATCATCCAACCGTTTCTTTTTCGAAAGGGTGAGAAGTTGGGGGACCATTCGGGCGACCGCGCCTTTGTCCGCTCCGCCGTGGCCGGTGACCGCCAGTTTTACCTGTTGAGGAGAACACTCTATGACCGGAAGAAAAGCACTGCCGGCTGCGGCAAGTATTGCGCCGCGCGCTTCCGCGACGCCGAGTGCGGTTTTTTTGTTCACGCTGAAGAAAAGAGTTTCTATGGCGAGCGCGTCTGGTTTGTATTCCGTGATCGCATCGGTGACGCCGCCACTCACGCGCGCGAGGCGGTCTTCGCGCGCCCCTTTGTCGGGAATAATGCAATCGCTCCACAAGAGCGTCGGTCGCGACGGATCTCCTTCGATGACGGCGATGCCGAGCCGGTCGTAGCCCGGGTCAATCGCCAATATTCTCATACCCGCGAGCGTTGGTGAACACTTGCTGCACATCATCATGCTCGTCAAGCGCTTCGAGGATGGCGCCGAGACTCGTTTCATCATCGCCGCTGACTTCCATAAGCGGCTCATTCGGAATGTATTCGTTTCCTGTTTTTGTAAATGCCCAACTTGCGGCGCCGGGATTTGCGAGTTCAACGCCCTGCAGTATGAGCAAGTGTTTGATTTCTTGCGTCGTGCGGTTCTTGTTGTCGGTGAGGGCGTCGATTATGAGCGCGGTGCCGCCCGGACCGTACGCTTCATACACAACCTGTTCGAGATTCCCGGAATCTTTTGAAATGCCCTTTGCGATGGCGCGCTCAATATTATCTTTCGGCATATTTGCGGCTTTGGCGCGCGCGATGACGACGGTAAGGCCCGGGGCGGTGAGGATGCCGTTCGCTTTCTTCGATTCAAGCGCGATAAGACGTGCGTAACGCGAGAAGACGCGACTTTTCGCCGAATCGGTGACGGCTTTCTGCCGTTTTATCTGGGACCATTTGCTGTGACCGGACATAGCTAGAACATAGCACCGGCATCTTCACCGTTCAAATACGCACGACCTTGCTGTGTGAGAATACGCCCGCGCGGCGAGCGTTCGATGAAGCCAAGACGGAGCAGATAGGGCTCATAGACGTGCTCCACCGTGTCCGGATCCTCGTGCAGGCCGGATGCGATAGCGCGAACGCCCGCCGGGCCGCCGCGAAAACTTTTGAGAAGGGTTTCCAGATATCGGCGGTCGTCTTTAGTGAGCCCGCGCGCATCGATGCCGAACAATTCGCACGCCTCATCGCATAGTTCGGGGGAAAGTTTCCGGTCGTGGACTTCGGAGAAATCGCGCACGCGTTTCAGAAGAGCGTTCGCAACGCGCGGCGTCGCACGGCTTCGCGCCGCGATGCGCTCGATGACGTTCTCCGGAGCTTTAAGATCAAGGAGAAGTGCGGAGCGGCGGATGATGTCGCGTAAATCGTCGTCGTTATAAAAATCGAGCTGGAAGATGCCGCCGCCGAAACGAGAACGGAGCGGTCCTGAAAGTTCGGCGACGCGCGTTGTTGCGCCGATAAGTGTGAAAGGAGAAAGAGCGAGTTCTACCGTGCGTGCCGACGGCCCTTTCCCAAGCACGATATCAAGATGCCCGGATTCAAGTGCAGGATACAGAAGTTCTTCAATTTTTCGTGAGAGACGGTGAATTTCATCAATGAAGAGCACGGTACCCGGTTCAAGATTGGTGAGAATCGCGGCGAGGTCGCCTGCGCGCTCAATGGCAACACCCGAAGTACTCTTCATCGGTGCATCAAGGGTCGCAGCAACAAGGTGTGCGAGTGTCGTTTTGCCGACGCCCGGTGGTCCGTAGAAAAGAATGTGTTCCGGCATCCCGCCGCGCTTCTTCGCGGCATCAATAGAAATGCGCACGTTCGCTTTAACCTGCTTTTGGCCGACGTATTCGTCCCAATTACCGGGGCGTAGCGCCGCATCGAGCGATTTCGGTAGGGAAGCGAGGGGCGACGGTGCTCTTGACATAAAATTACTGTGTTGCTATTATCTTATCACACCCAGACAGTAAAAGACGGCGTTGCTCCTCTGTGTCAAATAATCAATTTTGCGCATCGAGTGCATCATGCACCCGGTGTGTGAGTTCGACAATAGGCAAGAGAGCAAAAATAACACCGTCTTTACATGCTGGGCATGGTTTTTTGTTCCTGTTCATACTCCTCTAGGCAAGGCTTGACGGCTTCGGGCGTTTCCCCAAGGATTTTCTGGTTTGGTACTCCGGTACCGATGCTGGGATGTTCCTCAGGTGCTACGTCCACCCCGCTTAATTGCGGGTTATTGCCTTGAGGACTATGGACGGGATTTTGTGTTTTTAGCGCGGAAGGTCGACGGTCGCGGCGACTTCGGAAAGAGAGGTGATGCCGGCGAGCGCTTTGATGATGCCGTCTTGCGCCATAGTGAGATAACCTTGTTTGGTAGCGAGTTTCGCAATTTCGTTTTCAGGCGGATTGTCGCGCAGGAACTCCGCGAGCTCGTCATCCATAAATATCGCTTCATATAAACCAATACGACCTTTGTAGCCGGTTTCTTCGTCATTCGCCGGAGCTGGTTCCCACACGGTCTCAATGTTCTCGGGTATCAAAGATTTATCGGCAAGCGGTTCAAACACTTTCGTAATCATTTTTTTCTCTTCCGCGGTGAGAGGGCGTTCTTTTTTCTTATTCGGGTCCAGCGTGCGAACGAGGCGCTGCGCCATGGAGACCGTGACGGCAGAACCAAACGACTTCGGGTCCGCGCCGAGATCCGCGAGGCGCGGGAAGGTGCCGGCGGCATCGTTCGTGTGGAGCGTGGAGAAGACGAAGTGGCCCGTGAGCGCCGCTTGGATGGCGATGTCTGCAGTCTCGCCGTCGCGAATTTCGCCGACCATGATGATGTCCGGGTCTTGGCGCACAATTGATTTCAAGCCTTCGGCGAATGTGTATTTCTTGCCCTCCACTTGCGTTTGTACGATACCCGGAAGATGGTACTCGATCGGATCCTCGATCGTGATGATCTTTATTTCCGGCGAATGGATTTCGCGGAGAAATGAATAGAGCGTCGTCGTTTTTCCGCTACCGGTAGGACCGGTGGTCAGCAGCATGCCGTGCGATTTCCGTATTTCTGCTTCAAGGCGGGCAAGAAGTTTTGGATGGATCCCTAATTCTTTATACGACACTTTGGTCGTCGCAGGATCAAGGATGCGCATCACGATGGACTCCCCGTAATTTCCCGGAATGAACGACACGCGCACTTCTACTTGGTAGTCTCCTTTTGCAACGCTGAACCGCCCGTCCTGCGGACGATTGGTTATGTTGAGCTTGGCTCCAGAAAGGAGTTTGATGCGCGAATTAAGCTGGTGATAGACCGCGGGATCGAAGTGATAGGTGTCGGAAAGAAGGCCGTCGATGCGCAAACGGAGGAGCGTGTTCTCTTCTCCCGGCTCAAGATGGACGTCCGAGGCGCGAAGTGCGAATGCACCGGCAAGGATGAGTTCAAATATGTGCGAGACACGGTCGAGGGATTTGACCGCAATAGCGGCATCAAGCCCTTGCGTGAGTGAGCTCCGCGTCTGGCTTTCGCTCGTAAGTTTTGCGAGCGTTTCCGGCGCAACGATAAAAACACCGGCTTTTGATTCGGATGCATAGGAGAGATCGCTGTAACGCGAGAAGACGCGCTCGAGACTTTTCTTTGATACGAGAAATTCCTTGAGCGCAAATCCGCGTGCAACGAGCTCTTCGCGAAGTTTCGCAAGCGCAGGATTATTCGGGTTCTGTACGGCGAGCGAAAGTACCTTCGCCGTTTTTGCGAACGCCGCCGCCTCGGCGAGGCGCGCTTCCTCTTCGGGAATGATGCGGAGCGCGTCGCCGTCTATCTCTTTCAGCGAAAGGTCGGCATACGAGAGACCGTATTTATCGGAGAGTATGCGCGCCACGTCCTCTTCCTCGCGCTCGTGTATGCCGGCGAGCTTCGCTTCTTCGCCGGCAGTATCAAACGGTGAATCCATATGCGCATTATTCTACCATCGCACTACACGCGGGAATGAACTGACGGATAGAAATACTGTGGTATACTGCAGATCAGAAGTCCCCCAGGAGTTGAACGGTTTAATTTTATGGAGGTACCAGGCTATGAGGTTCTTAATGGCAGTTGCAGTTCTTTTCGTCGCAAGCCTAGCAGCTTCGCCCGCGTACGCGGCCTGCAACATCATCAACGGCCAGCAATATTGCGACAACTCAGTATTGCCCGAGCCAGCCGTAACGCCCCAAACGCCGGCTGTCCCGCGACAGCCGCCGGTGGTATATGAAGCCCCTCGTCCGGCATGTCCGCCCGGAACGTATTCGAGCGGTCGGCTGGACCAGTATGGCAGGCTCATCTGCTATCGCCCCATCCAAGTCTACGCGCCGGCATATGTTCACCCGTATTACGCATATCCGTTTTACTACGGGCCAAGCATATACCTCGGATTCAGCGGCCACTTCCACGGTGGCGGGCACAACGGAAGGCATCATGGCATCCATCGCTAATGCTGCGCCGCAGGGCAGTAACCAGTGCGCCTATCACGAGGTAGGCGCACTTTCTTTTTGGGCGGTACAATGAACCCATTATGGGAAAGGCTGTCCAGGCACTGTCAGAATTTGAAGCCGAAGCCGCGCGTTTCGCGGGCTCACTTGCGCCGATTACGGGAAGTGCGACCCTCGTCACGCTTTCGGGCGAGCTCGGGGCGGGGAAGACTGCATTTACAAAAGCCGTTGCGAAAGCGCTCGGCGTTGAAGACACTGTGACCAGCCCGACGTTCGTACTCGAAAAGATATACTTACTTGGAGGCGAAGCCTCCAAGTTCAAGAGACTTATTCATATCGACGCATATCGTTTGGAAAAAGGAGACGATCTCGCACCACTCGGTTTCGATGAACTTATGAAGGATTCTGACAATCTTGTTCTATTTGAATGGCCGGAGAAGGTGGCGAGTGCGCTTCCGGTCCCCGCCGTACGAATATCATTTGTCGTGCAATCGAATGGGTCGCGCTTAATTTCATATGCCCGGTAGAACAACTTCAGATAGATTCTTTGTGCGTCAGGATTTCGCTCCAAAAACATGATATATGTGCCGTGGTAACGTTTACATGATGAATCATACGAAGAATCAAAACGCACAATCCGAAGTTGTGCTCACCGGGTATGACTAAAAAATCGACCGCGAAGAAACGCATTGTACTTCTGGATACGCATGCCATCATTCATCGTGCGTATCACGCACTCGCAGCGGCAGAACTGACGAGTCCCACCGGGGCTCCGACCGGAGCGCTTTATGGCCTTGTGTCCATGCTGCTCAAGATAATCGCGGATCTCAAACCCGATTACATCGCGGCATGCTACGACCTGCCGAAGCCGACCATTCGTCACGAAGCGTATGCCGAATACAAAGGCACGCGCGTGAAGACCGATGATGCACTCGCACTTCAGATACAGGAATCCAGAAAAGTATTCGAGGCATTTTCTATTCCAACCTATGAACGGGCCGGATTTGAAGCGGACGATCTGCTCGGCACCATTGCGCATGAGATGCGCGATGAGAAAGAGGTAGACGTCATCATCGCTTCGGGCGATATGGATACGCTCCAGCTCGTTGATAAAACGCGCGTCCGTGTGTACACCCTGAAGAAGGGCATCAACGACACGATTTTGTACGACGAAAAGGCGGTGGAGGCGCGGTTCGGCTTTCCGCCGGAACTTATCCCCGATTGGAAAGGGCTCCGCGGCGACCCGTCCGACAACATAAAAGGCATTCCCGGCATCGGCGAAAAAACCGCAACCGAACTCATTACCGGATTTGGCTCCATTGAAAAAATATACGCAACGCTTAAGAAAGGCGAAGCGGCTTTCGTGAAGAAGGGAATAAAAACTCGGATGATAGGTCTTTTGAAAGACCACGAAGAAGATGCTCGTTTTTCAAAATCGCTTGCGACGATACGTCTCGATGCTCCCATCGCATTCGGATTGCCCGAACATGAATGGAATGAGAACGTCGATCTCGCAAAAGTGCTCGCGCTTTTTGATGAATTCGGTTTTCGTTCACTCAGAGATCGTGCACGCACCGTGCTCGCGCATTCTCTCGGAGAAAAACATGTCCCGGAAGAGTCTTCCGCACCCGCTTCTGAGGAAGTGGATGCAACTCGTTTCGCCAAGGCGCAAGTGAAGCTTTGGCTTCTCGCTTCGGACTTTACGAATCCGACGCTTGACGACATTCTCGCCTACACGAAGAAAACGAAATTTGAAGAAGCGGACGCGGAGCTTTCTAAGTTCGTGCGCGAGACCGGCAAACTGCAAGAAGTGTATGAAAAAATAGAGGAGCCGCTCATTTCGGTCGTCGATAAGATGGAAAAGAGGGGAGTGCTCATTGATACGGCAGTATTGGATGAGCTCGCGAAGAAATATCGCACTGAGCTTGAAGCGCTCGAAAAACATATCTATAAGGACGCGGGGCACGAATTCAATATCAGCTCTCCCAAACAGCTCGGCGATGTATTGTTTGATGAATTAAAACTGGTTCCGGATCGGCACAAAAAGACGGCGGGCGGCCAACGCTCCACGCGCGAGAGTGAGCTCGAAAAGATTCGCGACATGCATCCGATCATCGGAGATATTCTGGAATACCGAGAATTGAAGAAATTACTCTCTACCTACATTGATAATCTCCCGCCTCTGCTCGATGAGAATCATCGCTTGCATGCCGAATTCCTGCAGACCGGCACCACCACCGGGCGCATGGCTTCACAGAATCCGAACTTGCAGAATATCCCGCTCCATTCTGAGCGCGGGCAGGCAATTCGCCACGCATTCATCGCGCCAAAGGGATTTGAACTCGTGTCGCTTGATTATTCGCAGATAGAACTGCGCCTCGCGGCCATTCTTTCGAGAGATGAAAAGTTGTGCGCGATATTCAAGGGCGGTCGTGATGTACATCAGGAAGTCGCGGCATTCGTATTCAACGTCGCACCTGAAGCAGTTGATAAAGAAATGCGGCGCCGGGCAAAAGTAATTAACTTCGGCATTCTCTATGGCATGGGTGTTAATGCGCTTCGAGCTCAGCTTGGCTCTACGACCGCCGAGGCGCATCAGTATCTTGAAGAATATTTCTCGACATTCAAAACGCTTTCCGAATATCTGGAAAGCACGCGCGGCTTCGCGCGCAAGCACGGCTACACTGAAACGCTCTTTGGCCGCCGCCGCCAATTCCCGGAGATGAAATCATCTCTGCCGTATGTACGCGCGCAGGCTGAACGCATGGCTATCAATGCGCCTTTACAAGGAACGCAGGCGGACATCATAAAGCTTGCGATGGTCCGCGTGGACGAGATGCTGTCGCAGGATCGCGCCCAGGAAGATGCATATTTGCTTCTTCAAGTGCACGATGAGCTAGTGTATGAGATACGCACCGAACGCGTCGACGCTTTGAGCTCGAAGATAAAAGAGATTATGGAGTCAGTGTTGCCGGCAAAAGAGACGCACGGCGTGCCTATCATTGCGACGATGAAATCCGGTCCAGATTGGGGTGCAATGCATTCGGTATGATCTACCTTTTCCACGGCTCCGATGTTGATAAAGTACGCTCGAAGGCGTTCGAGTGGGTTGCGAAGGCGCGCGCAAAAGAACCGAATCTCGCGTATGTGCGCCTTGCACGCGAGGAACTCACGAACGCAACGCTTGAAGATGCTGCGCTCTCTGGCGGGCTTTTCGTACAACGTCTCCTGATACTCATTGATGACCCATTCCCGGCCGCACGGGCGAAAAGCGAGGACGAGAACGGTGAAGAAGAGACCGTCGGCACTGTGCTTGAAGAACATATTGATAGTCTCGCCGCGTCTGATAATGCCATCGTCATCCTCGCACCGAAACTTGCCGCTACGAAAGCAAAGAAACTGATCGCCAAAGCAAAACTTGAATACAAATATAATGCAACAGCCGCGCGCGAGGATGCACGCGGATTCAATTCGAATCTCGTCAACGCACTTTCCGCGCGTTCGCGCGGAAAACTATGGCTGGAAGTAAATCGCGCGCTCTACGCGGGTGATGCGCCGGAAATGTTGCACGGCCTCCTCCACTGGAAAGCACGCGATCTGATGGAAAAGGGGAGCCGCGCATGGAAACCGCAGGAAGCGCGCTCACTTTCACTCGCGCTTATCGAACTCCTGCAGTCCTCTCGTCGTGGCGGGCTCGAACTCGACCTCGCGCTCGAGAAATTCGCGCTTTCAGTTTAGAATTCGGAGCATGCGGATCGTTTCTCTCAATACCTGGGGTGGAAGAGCAGGAAAGGAAGGGCTTTTGGCATTTTTCAAAATGCATGCGGATACCACGGATATTTTTTGTCTGCAGGAAATATGGTCTGCGCCGTATGAACATCTCGAAGGGCATCTTGCGGGCGGTTTGGAAATAGATAACGAACAAATAATGGTGTACGGCCTGCAAGAAATATCGGCAGCACTACCAAGCCATGTTGCATTTTTCCGCCCACATCATGGTGACCACTACGGTCTTCTGATGTTGGTGAACAAAAATCTTTCCGTCATAGAAGAGGGAGATGTGTTCGTATACAAAGAAAGGGGATATGTGCCTGACGGGGATGTGGGGAACCACGCACGCAATATTCAATATATAACCGCCGAGACGGCATCTGGTCTGATTACCGTCATAAATTTCCATGGATTATGGACTGGAGAAGGGCCTGGCAAAGGAAAGAAAGATAGTCCGGAACGCCTAGAGCAGTCGGAGAAGATACTTGAATTTACAAAACAACTTAAAAATCCATTTGTCCTATGCGGAGATTTTAATCTACTTCCCGACACTGAAAGCATACGAAAATTTGAAGATGCAGGACTGCGAAATCTTATTAAAGAATTTGGAGTTACCTCAACACGAACGAGTTTCTATACAAAACCGCAAAAATTTGCAGATTACGTTTTTATCAGCGGCGACGTAGACCTTAAGGATTTTAAAGTGTTGCCTAATGAGGTTTCAGACCATGCACCTCTCCTTATTGAGATATAAGACGGCCACGTAATGCGAGTCCCGCGATAATGGCGGAGCCGATGACCGTGTAGACGGGGAAGAGAAAGTTGTAGACAGTGAATGACTGTGTCGCAGCGACCTCTAGTGTCACTCCAATGACATACAAGACCCAAAGAGCCGCCGGTTCAGACGAAGGATCTTGGTAGGTTTTGATAATAGTCGGTACAGTTACGGAGAGGTCAGCAATCATACTCAAAACAAGAGCCGCCAGAGGCTCCTTCGTGATGGCCCAGAGAATGATTGCAAGGACAGCGAGCACAATGCAAATTCCGTCAGCACGCGTCCATACCGCGCGGCCCATATACAACGCGGTGAAGGCGATGATGGTCGTACTGATACTAGAAATGAAGGGAACGGCAAGAGACCAATCGATGCCTTTTGATGCTTGTGCGGCGGTGGCGATGATGAAAAGGGTCGCCCAGCCGAACCACGATACGGCACTCGGCCGCGTGGTGCTGGTCACAATGCTTCTGATATAGGGAACGATAAGAGCGAGCAATAAAATGCTTGCGGCGCTTCCGAGCACGATATGCCAGTCATAATTCATACGTGTATCTTAGCCTATTTATATACGCGACAGATATACGAACCTCCATGTGGTACTATATAAAGGGAGTCGTCTGAATGTGAGAGAAATGCTAGTGTGTCATAAGAAAATACATGCGCCCGTAGCTCAGCTGGTAGAGCAGCTCGCTTTTAACGAGAAGGTCGCAGGATCGAAGCCTGCCGGGCGCACATGAACGATTTCGAGGAGAAATGCATATCCTTGCGTAAGAGGGGCTATAGCATCATTGAAATCATGAAAGTAACAGGAAGAGCCAAAAGTTCTATCCATACGTATATAAAAGATATTCCCTTAAGCAAGGAACGTATGAAGCAGATTCGTGTGGCTTCTGGTAACCGGATTAGGAAATTTGCTATCGCTCGGAAAGGGAAAAGTACACGGTTGTTCAGGCCGTTTGAAGCATGGTCTGCCGATGCGGTGCTGCTGGTCGCGCACCTGCTTTTTGATGGAGAAATTGTCAGAGTGAGATGTGTCTATAACAATCGTAGTGAAGTGCTCATTGCGCGTGTGGCGAGGCTTATGCGTGAATGGTACGATTTCGAGCCGAAGCGGTATAAGAATCCATTAACGGGTGTTTATCGAATCAGTTATCACAATGTAGGTCTCGGTGCTTATATACAGACGAAATCAATCGAGCTACTGCGGCAAATTAAAAGAATGCCACTCGATTTAAAACGAGAGTTCGTGAGAGCATTTTTTGATGATGAAGGGTGTATAGATTACCGGCCAGAGGAAAATAGACGGAGCGTTCGCGGGTATCAAAAGGATGTGCGGATTCTGAAAATAATAAAATCGCTACTAGCTGATTTTGGTATCACGTCACGGATAGTGCTTCCTAACGAAGTGGTGATTGTAGGGAAAGAAAATCTGATGAAATTCGAACGAGAGATAAATTTCTCCCCCGGTGTGTATATGAACGGGAATCGCTCAAACAGCCGTTGGAAGAAGCACGTGGAGAAAAGGGAATTGCTCAAGCAAGCAATAAAATCCTTCAAGAGCTAGTAGCTAAACGTATCAACCGTTTTTCCCCGGTCGTCGAGAAGCTTCACGATTTCATACCGAGCGCGCCACAAATGGGACTTTCGGCCGAGATAAATGCGCCACGTGGTACCGTCAAAGTCCGAATCATTCCTATGCGTGTTGATACAGCCGTTGTAATTCAGGCGCGTCTCTAAGAAGCTTTGGCAGGAGTCTGAAAGAGCGCTCATTCGTGTCAGCGGAACCTGGCAGCGCGAGAGCGTATTTGTGTAATCGATGCAGGAAGGGTCGTGGATATACGGACCGTAGAAAGAAGAAAGTTCGTTCGATGCCGTCGGACAATTCTTGGGTAGCGACGGTGAGAATTTTTGGAAGGCGCTGAAATATCCGATGCATTTATTTTCGCGAAAAGATGCGCCGACTGGCGATTCGCCTGAAATGATGAGCGCACGCTCACCGGGTTCAAGCACGATATCCTCCGCCGCGTTCACCACGCCGGAAGTCGGAACGCGCGTCCCTTTAGGAATGAGTTCCGCTTTGTAGGTCGCTCCGCTCTCGAGCGTCCATCCGGTGATCTTCACCGATTGGTTCGAGTTTTGCGCAACAGAGATTTCAACATATTCTTTCTTTGGGTCTGATGAACTGGCGTTCGATACATAGTGACCCATCGAAACGAGATTGCCATACGCAGAAGGAGGGGAGAACGTACCGCTACCGCTACCACTACCGCCTGAGTAAGAAGAAGTAGGAGGAGCCTCGGTACTCGATTGAACACTCCCGCCGCCCGATGACGAACCCGGAAGGGAAATGTTCGTGCCGCCGACGCCGAACGGCGCCCGCGGGAACTGCAGATAGGTGCCGCCGCCGAGTTCTTGCGGTTCGGCGAGCCGCGGGCCGGTAAAGGCGATCGGGTGGAGTGGCCCACCGGTCGCTATCCAGATAAGGAATATAAAGACGAAAACGCCTATGAAAAACCACGCATCATGCATTTCCATAAAAGGATAATAGCAGGCACTAGGCACTAGGCGCTAGGCTTTAGTCCTGCTAGTGCCTAAGGCCTAGAGCCTAGTTTGGCGAGTTCTTCGCGAACAACACTCGCATCGCTCCACGGGGTTTTCGTTCCGTGGGGCCCCATGATGAATGGGTCAGTGCCCTTGCCGGAAATAAGAACAGCGTCTCCAGAACGCGCGGCGCGAAGCGCCGCGCGGATCGCTTCACGCCGGTCCATGATAATCTCCGGTGTGCGTTTCATTTCATGCATCATCGCATTCACGATTGCGCGCGGGTCTTCATCATACGGGTCTTCGTTCGTGAGGATGACTTTCTCGCATGCTTCATCCGCAATACGCCCCATCTCCGGCCGTTTCCACGTATCGCGACCGCCGCCGGTATTTCCGAGAACACAGATCTTTCGTTGCGTTCGGAATGCCTCATACAGTGCGCCGAGTGAGTCAGGCGTGTGTGCGTAGTCCACGACGACAATGAAATCCTGGCCGGCATCAATGCGTTCCACGCGGCCGCGCACGACCGGAAGCGCCGCTAGTGCTTCCGCGCAAGTGGGAAGAGGAATGTCGAACGCTTCGCAAAGCTTAATGGAGGCGAGCGCATTCATCGCATTGAACATTCCGGGAATGGGCAGTGAAAAATGCACATTGTGGTAATCAAACGTAGTACCTCGATCATTTTCCGACACATTTTCGAGTTCATGAGAACTGAATCTGACCGCCTTCGGCACGCGTACGGAGAGGAACGCATTACTTTCCGGGACATCTGCGTTCGTCACGAAAACCCGCTTGCGTTTTTCGGAGCGGACAAGCGCTTCTACAATGGCACGTTTTGCTTCAACGTAATTCGCGAACGAGCCGTGCCGTTCAATATGTTCGCGTTGGATATTGGTCACGATGAGCCCGTCAAGATACAGGAACAAATGCCGGTATTGCAGGACGCTCTCGGACGTTATTTCAATGACCAGGTGCGTGCACCCGGCATCGACCGCTTTACGCATGAATGCCTGCGCAAAGCCTCTCCCCGGAAGCGTCATTTTGAAAAGATTCCTTTCAGAATTATCTTCTATGGCGAACCGTATCGTTGAAAGGAGAGCTGTTTTGTATCCGGCTTTGCGGAGAATTGAAAAGACCATCTCGGCGGTCGTTGATTTTCCTTTTGTTCCCGTGATGCCGATGACGGTGAGTTCCCGAGCAGGGAAGCCATAGGTGAACGCCATCACCGAGGCGAGTACGCGATGGTAGAGCGGTCGTAATGGCCGCACCAACCACTCGGGCACTATTTTTTTCAGAATGCGAACGATGCGCTCGACAATCCCGTACATAATTATCCTGCGGAGAGCGCCGCCTTAAGTCGCGCATCTTTTCCGACCGTATCTTCCGGAATTGATTGCAATGCCTTGCGCGCTTCACGCTCGGTGTAACCGAGCGCGACGAGCGTATCGAAGACCTCGCCATCGGCGTTGTCGTGCGAGCGGGGACCGACCTTATCGGCGAGTTCCACAAGCATTTTCTCCGCACTTTTTTTACCGAGCCCCACGACCTTGGTGAGGTACACGAGGTCGCGTTTCCCGATGGCGCCTTCGAGCGCTTCGCGCGGTGCACGGCGGAGCACTGAAAGTGCGGTCTTCGGTCCCACGCCCGATACCGTAAGAACGAGTTCGAAAAAATCTCGGTCGGCCGTTTCAGGAAAGCCGTACAGTTCCATCCCGTCCTGTTTGACGGCAAGATGCGTCGCGAGCTGCGCATCACTTCCTACCGAAAGAGTGTCGGGAGTGCTCATGCGTACTTCAATACCGAAGCCGGCGACCTCAATAACCGCGCTTACGGGGCCGACCGAAAGAACCTTTCCTCGAATCTGTCGGATCATAGAACTATCGTACTACATTTGCGCTGAGATTTTTAAGGAGCAAAGCGACCTAGAAAACAAGGAGTGGAACGACTATGTTTTCGGAAGTGCCCTTGCGGTGCGACTATAAAAATCCAAGTGCACTTGGTAACCCAAGGTGCCCAGGCTATTGCGTATCTGGGGTATATGCATTACATTTGGCAGACATGGCAATCACCAGTTCCGCAAAGAAAGCGATCCGTGCCTCCGCAAGGAAGCATGTGTTCAATTTGCGCCGCAAGAACACCCTTACCGACACGACGAAGTCGCTTATGAAGGTGCTCGCCGCCAAAGATGTTTCAGCAGCCGAGAAGCTTCTCCCGGCCGCCTTCAAGGCGATAGATAAAGCGGCAAAGAGGGGAGTAATAAAAGCCAACACCGCCGCCCGCAAGAAGTCCCGCCTCGCCCTTGCTGTCGCTCGCACGAAGGCGTAGTGTGTTTTTTGACTGAATAAACACGAATCATAGCGGGGATTTTTTCCTCCGTATTTGCGGCTGTCTGAGACTGGCTCGGATGGCGACAACGTGTGGAGGAATCATGGGAACGAAGGCACCAAGACTGAAATTGAAGACTTTAAAGACGAGATCCTGCACATTACCGGAACTTCAGGCAGCGCTTGTGCATCTTATTGAGCTCCACGATGGAATGAATGCCGAAATAAACAGGATGATTTCCTCTGGTCGGATCAGGTCGGCACGCGATGTCGAGAGGGATATCTGGAATAGGCCTTTCGATATTTAGTGCGAACGCCAACTACATTCAACCTGTTCCTCCAACGCCGCGTACCCGCGGCGTTCTTTTTTATTCAGGTGCTCTCGGCCGGAATCGAACCGGCATTGGCCACTTCGGAGGCGGCTATCCTATCCGTTGAATGACGAGAGCGGCGTGTGGCCGTAACGCTTACGATACTACATCTTTATTCTTGGTGCTCCCGCCAGGAATCGAACCTGGATCTCTTCCTTCGCAGGGAAGTGTCCTATCCGTTGAACAACGGGAGCTGCTATATTTTCATTCTTTCCGAGAGTATCCTCCCAAGTGCAAGCAATTCTTCTCTCGCAGGGTTTGCCGGATACTTTACAAAGCAAATGCCTTGAAAGTTTTTGCGGAATCGCTTGCTCTTACTTCGTTTTTTAACATAAATCTTGCCGAATTGCGAGGCAGGGATTTGGAGCAGGTCGGACCAAAATGCGATCGCCTCTCGGTGCTTATGATAATAATGCAAATGAAGGCGCACACGGAAGCGGCTTTCGTCGAGCGGATATATTCTGCGCAGCAGAGAAATATACAAGCTCAGTAATTTCGAATCCGTATTTACGAATACCAGGCCGTATACTTTTTCATGTTTGGCTCCTTCTGCCCAGTACAGCATCGCGAGCAATGCCTTCAGAATGAGGATATTGGACAAAGGAAACCGGCCGGCCTCTTTCATGCCCGTTTGCTGTGCCTCGGCTATCCATGCCTGGCGGCGGTCCATGATAGTTTTTCTTGCTTTTTTCCTTATGTTTTCAAGATGAGCAAGTTGGCGTGTTCGATCCAATGTACGAGGTGAGTTAGCGCGTTTAAACCAAAATGAGAGAGTGCTTTTCGGAATAGGATATATCGCTCGTATTTGCGTATACGTTTTTCCCGAGAGGCCCATTTTCAAAACTCGCGCGTGGATTTCTTTTGAATGTCTTGCTCCGGCCATGTTTTCATTGTACCTCTTTTGACTACTAGAACTACTAATCTAGGTACAACATGTGGATAAATAAAAAAGAGACGTATATATCAGAATCCGAGCCACGCCGCCACCAAATCCGTAAACGTATGCCGATGTTCTCCCTCGTCAACATGCTGAAGGAAGTATGCGTAGACCGCGTCCGCATCAACACCTTCAAGCGGGATGATGAGGTGCGGTGAGAGCCAACTCTCGGTTTTGATGGAAATCATAGGAGGGAGCGTCCCCTCCACGTCTTCAAGAACGGAAAAAGAAAGCATCTTCTCGAACGGATGAAGTTCATCGCCGATGAGAATGCCCTGCTCGACGAGACGGAAACGATGCACCGGCGGTACTTTGGCGGCGTGGAGCGCGAGCGCGGCAGCAGCGATGATGACGAGCACCGCAAGCAGATAATTGCCAAACAAGAGAGAGGAGAGCGTACCGGCAACCGCGATGATACCGAGCGCCCAATACCAATCGGAGCTTTTCGGATTATGGTCGTATTCCCTCCCTTCCCATTCTGCGAGTGCGTCGCGAGGCATGAGAAAAGTATAACATCACAAATATGAATTCAATTGCGGGGGCTTGCCAATGCGCAACCCCACTTGGATTTTTATACTCACTTCGTTCGTTAAAAATCTCGGCGGAAGGGGTGGGACTCGAACCCACAAGGGCCTTACGGCCCGCCAGTTTTCAAGACTGGTTCCTTACCATTCGGAGCACCCTTCCCTTGTTCAACACCAGGTGTTGAACAGGTTGCTACGCCTGCGTTGATGAGTGGTGCGCAGGCGTATGCGCGTGATGAGAACTGGAAACCCCAGGGCGGAACCAAATGAGATACACGATCTCCAAGATGCCAAGCGTGTTGATAACGAGGAGCGCGATGAACCACCACTTTTGTTCGCCGCGGGCAGCGTGCCAGAGAGCGAACCCTTTAAGGACCAACGTCCAGAGGACAATGATCATCATAAACGGTATGAACGTCGCAAAAAGCGCGGGCTCGAATGGCGAATAAAACGGGGTGAATGGTTGCATATCCGCAAATTATACCACACACTCATTACTATGCGATATCTCGGCGTGGATTATGGGAGTTCGAAAATAGGCCTCGCGCTCTCTGATGAAGGAGGTGCGATGGGTTTCCCGCATGCCATCATTTCCAACACACCGCGGCTCGTGGATGAACTCTGTGCACTCGTTGCAAAAGAGAATGTCGGAGCAGTGGTCATCGGCGAGTCGCGCACACTAGAGGGTGGAGAGAATCCGATAGCGAAAGACGCCCGCTTGCTCGGTGAACAACTCACGGCGCGTGCGGGTGTGCCGGTGTTTTACGAATCGGAAGTGTTCACGAGCGCCGAGGCGCGCCGTGCGCCTGCGAAAGAGGCGAAGACTCGCGCGCCCCAAAAACGCGGACAGGTTGATGCATCGGCCGCCGCACTTATCCTTACTAGTTATCTTTCACGCACCGACCATGGACCCCATTAGAAATGCAGACAGTTCTAACGGGGCAAGTAAGCCCCGCATAACAATAGATGAATTTTCAAAAATCGAAATAAAAGTCGGCACGGTCCGAAGCGCCGAGCGTGTGCCGGAGACCGATAAACTGCTTCGCCTCATGGTGGACTTTGGAGAAGTTTCTCCCGAGGGAGAGAAGACCCCGCGCCAGATCATTTCCGGCATCGCTGCATACGTTCCGGAACCCGAGACGCTTGTCGGTCGCCAGCTCGCATTCGTCACGAATCTTGAGCCGCGCATGATACGCGGGTTTGAAAGCAATGGAATGCTATTTGCAGTCGGCTCTGATGAAACGTTCGCATTTCTCACTCCCGATAGGGAAGTTCCACCCGGCACGAGTGCACATTGAACTAGCTCGTTAGGCCCCAGGCACTTGGCATTAGCTTAATGCAACGCGAGCCCTAGGGTCTAGCGCCTGGAGCCTGTATTATGAATGCATGTCATCTGTTTTCGGTGAACGCTTGCGTGCTGCTTTCGCGCCGCCGCGCTATCTGGCGCCCACACTTTCCGGCATTGATATTTCTACGAGCGGGGTCAAGGTAGCTCGTCTTACGGAAGGCCCTCACGGACTCACACTCGCGCACTATGCGCAGGTGCGGTTGCCACTCGGCGTATTCACTGACGGTGAGATAATCGATCGCAAAGCCATAACTGAGGCGATCACGGCCGCCGCAAAGGCCGCCGGCATTTCATCGGCAAATGTCTCACTGTCGGAATCCAAGGCGTATCTTTTTGAAACCACGGCGCCGGGCATCCTTAAGGCCGATTGGCGCATTGCCATCGAGCAGCACCTCGATGAATTGGTGCCGCTGCCGCCGCAGGAGACCGTCTTCGACATCATCGGCGTAGGAAAAACGGAAACAGGCGACGAATCCATCGTCGGTATCGGTTTTGCGCGGCGCATGGTGGACGAAACACTCATGGTTTTCGATCAGGCGGGGATACCGGTGCGCGCGCTCGAAGAAGAAACTTTCGCGATGGTGCGCGCGCTTCTGCCGGCAGGGGACAACTCCACAACACTCATCATCGATGTCGGGAAAACGACGACGAAAATGGCCATCGTCACCAACCGCATACCGCACTTTGCAACAACGATAGGCATCGGTGGACACGCACTTACGCTCGCCGTGCAGAAACACTTCGGCGTGACGGAAGCCGAAGCGCGCAAGGTAAAAGCGGAACGTGGCATTGTTCCCGCTCCGGGGAATGAAGACTATCTTGCCGCGATGCTCTCGACCGTTTCCGCAATACGCGATGAGATTTCCCGTCGTCTCAGTTATTGGCAGGAAAAAGCAACGGAGAAAGGTCCCCATTTTCCAGTGACGCGCGCTGTTCTGGCTGGCGGTAACGCATCGTTGCGAGGGCTTCCGGAATATCTCGAAGGAGCGCTGCAAATACCAGTGACTGCCGGCGAGGTGTTTACGAATCTTGCGTCGCGCGATACGTGGATACCGACGCTCGATTACACGGAATCACTCGCATATGCAACGGCGGTCGGCCTCGCGCTTCGCGAACATGTCCCCTCCCATGGATAACGAACTGACCAATTTGCTTCCTCCGGAACGGCAGAGTGCACTGTCGCGGGAATATCTGTTGCGCCTCGGCGTGGTAGTTGCGGTGATGATAACCGCTCTCACATTCGCCGCCGCTCTTTTGCTGGTGCCGACATATATTTTTCTCAACCAGAGCGCTTCTGCAAAGGCGACCCGTCTTGCGAGCATAGAATCCACTCTTTCTTCATCAGAAGAAAAAACGCTTTCTGAGCAACTCGCAACACTTGCGCGCGACGCGGCGGCTTTAGTTGCGCTCGGCGATATTCCTTCCGCTAGCGGGATACTGCGCACCGCGCTCGCCGTTCCGCACCCCGGAATCGCGCTGTCCGGTTTGGCATATACCCCTGCGGAGGCAAAGGTTCCGGGAACGCTCGCCATAACGGGAATCGCGGCAACGCGTGATGCCCTACGCACCTACCAGCTCGCCGTGCAAAGCGCCCCGTTTGCTGCGGAGGCGAATCTTCCGGTTTCGGCGTACGCAAAAGATGCCAATATCACCTTCACGATCACCGTGACTCTTGCGCCATGAAATCTCCTTTTTCACACATTATGATCGCCGTTGCCGTGTGCATTGCCGCCATAGCCGGTTACGGTATGTGGTATGCCGCTATTTCTGCAAAGAGTGCGTCCGTTGCGGCTCTTCAAAATCAGATCGATACAAAGACCGAGACGGTAAATCGCATCGCGGCCGCGCGTGCTACGCTCGCAAACGTCGCGAGCGACGAATCGGTCGTACAAAATTATTTTGTGCCGGAAGCGGGCGTCGTTTCTTTCATCGATGCGCTCGAGACGAGCGGGAAGACGCTTGGATCCACGGTGAGCGTTCAGTCGGTCGGAACGAGCGGCACGCCCGCGAAACCTTCGCTTGAGCTCGCACTCTCGGTTAAGGGAACATTCGATGCGGTAATGCGAACGGTTGGATCCATCGAATATGCTCCCTATGACCTTTCTATTTCATCACTCACGATAACGCAGGATGACAAGAACATCTGGCACGCTGATCTTAAGATTGTTGTCGGTTCGGTACCGGTGGCAAAGTCGTCATCAGTCGCGCCGATACCGTCAACCGCATTCGCTCCTTCAATTTCCAGCCATGAATACTTTTAATTCCATCGGTTCTTTTTTTAAGAGAATGCGCTCCGGCGCGAGCGTAGATCCGATACGCGACTGGCTCATGTTATTTACTTTCGCACTTATCGCATTCGCAGGCATTGTTGTTTGGAATGTGTGGGCATTCGATACGGTCGCAGGCGGCGGAACTATCGGCGCGCCAACGATCAAGGCACCGCCGGCTTTCAATCCGGCCGCGCTGGACACCATCCGCACCATCTTTGCGAATCGCGCCGCCGAGGAAGCGAAGTACATGACCGGTGTCTACTCATTCACTGACCCTTCGCTTTGATGCTGAAATAGGTTAGATTTTCCATACGCCCCCATATCTTCTCAGACTCGATATGAGGGCTCGTTCGGAGAGAAAGAATGAGTGAAGACACTCCTTCTTTCTTCCTCTCTTCGCCCCCATAGCTTAATGGATAAAGTAGCGGACTTCTAAGCCGTTGATGTTGGTCCGATTCCAGCTGGGGGCACGGGCATGTGGCGGAATTGGTATACGCGCACGTCTCAGAAGCGTGTCCCGCAAGGGTTGAGGGTTCGAGTCCCTCCATGCCCACGGGCGATTAGCTCAGTTGGTAGAGCAACTTGCTTACACCAAGAAGGTCGCAGGTTCGAGTCCTGCATCGCCCACAAAATGAAATTGAAACAAAAAGCGTGTTATATAGGTTGATATGAGTATGAACGAAGCTTCTGCGGCGCCGGCGTGCATCGGCATCATCATGGACGGTAATCGCCGTTGGGCGAAGTCGAAGGGCTTGCCGGCATTTGAAGGTCATCGAGCTGGCAGTAAGACGCTTAAAGAAGCGGTCAGATGGGCCAAAGACGCAGGGGTGAGGCACGTCATTTTTTATACTTTCTCCACCGAAAATTGGAATCGCCCGGAAGAAGAAGTGTCCTACCTTCTCAATTTGATCACCGAGTTCATAGAAAAAGAATTGGATTATTTCAATACTGAAGGCGGTGTGTTGCATTACGTCGGCGACCTTTCAAAATTTTCTGCTGACCTCCAGAAGATTTTTAAAAAGTCCGAGGACATGACCGCCAATAATCCCGGCCCCCACGTCTACTTTGCTCTGAACTATGGCGGGCGTCAGGAGATCCTATCCGCGGTTCGTTCCATTGTTTCTGAAAAACCGCGCAGTGAAGATATCACTGACGCGTATTTCGCCGAACATCTACAGACCGGAGCAATGCCGGACCCAGACATCATCATCCGCACGTCCGGCGAAATGCGTTTGTCCGGATTTTTGCCTTGGCAATCGGTCTACAGCGAACTCTTTTTCACCAAAACATTGTGGCCCGACTTCTCAAAAGAAGAATTCGATTCAATTCTTGCCGAATTTGCGGAGCGCGAGCGCCGGCACGGGAAATAATCGAAAGTGCTACTGTGAAGTGATGGAATTGCCCATACTCTACGAAGACACAGATGTCGTTGCGGTCGCGAAGCCCGCAGGGCTTATCACCCATTCCGATGGGCGGACAAAGGAAGAAACCGCGGAAGATTGGTTCAAGAAAAAATATCAAGGCCTCGCCTTGCTAGAGCGACCATATGTGCATCGACTCGACCGCGATACGTCCGGTGTGCTCGTTTTTGCAAAGAACGCGGCAGCGTACGAATTTTTGCGCAAAGCATTTCATGATCACGAAGTGAAGAAGACGTATCTTGCATTCACCTACGGCGCACCGAAAGAGAAGGAAGGTGTTATCGATTTCGACATCGGACGTTCACGCCAAGACTTCCGTTTGCGGAGCGCCCAACCGAAAGCAAAAGGGCGTTTGCGTGAAGCGCTTACGCGCTATGAGGTAGTGGGGGAGTACGGGGAGTTCGCACTCATGAAGATGAGCCCCGAGACCGGCAGGACCCATCAATTGCGCGTGCACCTGAAGGCCATTCATCACCCTATCATTTGCGATCCGCTCTACGCGCCAAACCACAAGCCCGCTCTTGGCATTACGCGGCTCGGCCTGCATGCCTATATGCTCGACTTGCCGCTCCCGAAAGGTGGCCGCATGCTCATCCAGGCCCCCATTCCGGAAGACCTCGCTGCCGCCTACGCCCATTTCCCGGATGCGCCCTGAAAATTTCCCCGTAGTAGAATTTCGGTTCATCGGAAACGACGTGCCTATGGCACAAACCGAAATTTCACTACGGGGTTTGCTCTCTCGTAAAGTGCGTGCTACAGTCGCTCTCACATGAAGCGGGTGATAACTCCGGTCAATATCGAAGGGCGCGCGAATCTTGGTATTCGCGCGGGTGATACCGTGCGCGTGATTCAGAACATCGTGGAACTCAAGAAGGGTAAAGGAAACGACAAGAAGGAAAAGACGGTCAAAAATGCCCGCAAACAGACTTTCGAGGGGCTGGTGATTTCCACCAAACACGGTGCCGAAGCAGGAGGGATGTTCACCGTGCGCGCGACACTTTCGGGCGTCGGTGTGGAAAAGACCTTCCCGCTCTATTCGCCGGTCATCGATTCCATTGAGATAGTGAAGCGTTCAAAAGTTCGCCGCGCGAAGCTCTACTTCATTCGCGAGAAGGCGGCAAAGGCGGTCCGCCGCCAGCTCCGCAATGCGCGCATGATGCATATGAAGAGCGATGAGACGATTGTGTCCGAAGAAGTTCCGGAAGCTGAAATCGAGACGCCGGTTACCGAAGAGAAAGTAGAAGTCGCGGCATAAATTTTCAATAGCCAGAACAGAAAATCCGAGTTACCCACTCGGATTTTCTTTATCCACAATTGGTAGACGCTATATACTTGAGATCTAGTATTATAGAAAGATGAACAGACTCGGAATGAGAGGACCTAAACCAAAAGGGAAAGTGAAGATTCGATGGTCTCCTAAATTCGCGTACGCAATCGGATTACTGGTTTCTGACGGAAATCTGTCTCCTGACGGCAGACATATTATTTTTACGTCCAAGGATCTGGAATTGATAGAACTGTTTCAAAAATCGCTGAGCATAAAGATACATATTGGCAAAAAGGCCAGGGGGTTGTCACCAAAAGATAAGTCGTATTACGTAGCCCAATTCAGTGATGTCCTTTTTTATCAGTTTCTTATGGACATCGGTTTGATGCCGAATAAATCCAAGGTTATAGGAGAGGTAAAAATTCCAGCCAAATATTTTTTTGACTTTCTTCGTGGATCTTTTGATGGAGACGGCTGTACCTATTCGTATTTCGACCCGCGCTGGCGTTCAAGCTACATGTTCTATACCTGTTTTGTATCGGCAAGTCCTGCACACATAATTTGGTTGAGAGAGGAAATACACAGAAGGATTCATATTAAAGGGCATATACATATGAGTAACAAACGCTCTTTTAATCAACTTAAATATGCGAAAGCGGACTCATTAAAATTGCTTCGAGCGGTGTATTACTCACGGAATGTTTTATCGCTCACTAGAAAAAGATTGAAAATAATGAAGATGTTAGCTACAGTGGGTGAGAAGCTCTAAAGCTTCAAATGCCCGGGTGGCGCAATTGGTACCCGCGCAGCCTTGAGGTGGCTGTGGCCGTAAGGCCGTGGAGGTTCAAGTCCTCTCCCGGGCACAAAAGACACAAAACGCGCACTGCTGCGCGTTTTGAGCTTTTGTGCCTGGCGCAGCGATGTTTTGCGAGCACGCAAAACCGCGAGCCGGGGTAGCGGAAATCCGATTGCGACGGCAATCGGATTATCCGTGACCACAAAAGACACAACGCCGAACGAGCAAATTATTCCTGACCAAGCCTCTCCTGGGCACAAATTTGATTTCAGTATTGATGTCGTGCTAGCATCGCCGGTAGCTGTACAACCACAACAACGGAGGAATAAGAATGTGTCATCAGAGTTTGGCGGCAAGAGGCATCAAGGCAATCCGTTTCGTAAAGAAGGAAGAAACAACGAAGTCGATAACACCGTGGCGCGACAAAGAGGCGATTGCGAAAAAGAAAGCAAATCGACTCAAAGAGTCGCGACGGCGTGAAGCCAAAGAAAGCCGCGAACGGCGCAAGCAAGCCAAGACGGAAAAAACAGGGATGAAGAATTTACGCCACCAAGGGCTGATACACTGATCAGCCGAAAAAGGAAAAGCCCGGACGCATGCGCCGGGCTTTTTGTTTGGCCACAGTTACCGGGGGCGAAGTCCGAAGACCGTATCCCAATTAATGTCGAAGCAAAGGGCGACGAGGGCGACGAGGACAATGCCGATAAGTACCACGTCGTTCCGACTGATGTTGACGTGTATTACCAACTGTCCGATCTCCTCATCCCACCAGCTTTTGTGATAGGGATTCTTCTTCCAGTCAATGAACAGCATAAAGAATTCCTCTTCTGTTGTTTATACCCTTCTATAATAGCACTATTGCTATAAAAAGTCAATAGCTCCAAAATGGCCTGTATACTGGGGATATATGGCTCTTTACACAGGCAAGGGAGATACAGGGACCACAACAGCATTCGGTTGTAATCAGCAACGGATATCCAAATCGTCCGAACTGCCGGAAGCGCTCGGCGCGCTTGATGAGCTCAATGCGTATGTGGGATTCGTGAAGATGCGCGCGAGTACGGAACCGCGCATCATGGATACTTTGCGCGACGTGCAAGAGACGCTGTTCATCATTCAAGCGGAAGTCGCAGGCGCGGATAAAAAAGTGGGGGAGGATGCGGTAAAAAATATTGAGAACATAGTGAATGATATCGAAAAAGAGATTCCTCACCTCAAAGGATTCTCAATCGCGGGCGGAACGGAACTCTCCGCCTTGCTGGACGTCGCGCGGACGCTCGCACGGCGTGCCGAACGCCGTGTAATTGCGGTCAAAGAATTGCATTTGCGTGAACTCTCATCCGAAACAATGGCATATCTGAATCGTCTCTCCTCCCTCCTCTTTGCTCTCGCACGTTTCGCGAATCATCTCGCGGGCGTCGCGGAGGAAACTCCACGATATTAGGGCGCATTTTCGGTTTTCGTGTTATAAAAAATCTGTGCGAAACATGGTGGTCGTAGCTCAATTGGTAGAGCATCTGCTTGTGGAGCAGAAGGTTGTGGGATCGTGACCCATCGACCACCCCAGCGATTTAAATTCACGCGTGATATTATTCGCGCATGAAAAGCCTTCTTCTGGGTATTTTAGCCATCATTATCATAGGCATCGGCGGTTTGGTGTACCGAAATGCCGTTGAGCACCCGCTTCAGCCAATCACATGCCCGCTTGATGCAATGGTCTGTCCGGACGGCACGTCGGTCTCGCGTACTGGTACTTCTTGCACGTTCCCCGCGTGCCCGGCGCCAAATGTATCGCTCACCGATGTGGGTATCGCGTTTGCGATACCCACCGGTTTCGTTGTTGCGCAGATCCCCGATGCCGCAAGTATTGCCGCCTATGAAATGCCGACCGCTTCCACCACCGAGAATAACAGCATTGTCATTCGCCGTTTTCCGATTACCGCATCTTCCACCGCGCTCGCGACCATACAACAAACGGCCATCAGCGGTACCTCGGGCGCTCCGGTAAGCGTCACCTCGTTCACTTCCAAAGTTCTCGGGAATCATCGCTTTACCGTTGTATCAATAGAGCGGTTCGAGGGTGTGATAGACACGGCATATTATCTCGCGCGCGGAACCAATGTGCTGCGTTTTGATGCGATAGATAGAGGCACCGACTGGACCAATCCGAACCTCGACGTCTCGGCACTTCCGGCACATTCGGCACTGGCGAAATTGCTCACAACCCTGCAAGGAGGGAGTTGAACAAAAGAGTATACTGTTAGTACTACTACATAATCAATTTCACAATGAATAATCCTTTTTCGGAGATTTTTGAGAACGGCGGCGTACGCCTCGCTCTTATCGGCACGCTTTGCATTCTCGCGTTATTCCTTCTCGCAGAGACCATAACCATTGCGGCAAACTTCGGGCGGCCGGGCGTACCGGCAACCGACACCGTCACGGTGCAGGGTACCGGCCAAGCCACACTTCCACCTGACGTCGCGCGCGTTTCTTTCACCGTGCAGAATACGGCGGCAGCAGTGGCTGATGCACAAGCGGCAACGACGAAACAGGCGAATGCCGCGATAGACTTTGTGAAGAGCCAGGGCATTGCCGACAAAGATATAAAAACGCTCTCGTACAATATTTCCCCACAGTATTCCTATCCGAATCCCTGCCCGCGAGGAGCCCTTTGTCCGGATTACAGTAGTGCGCCGAAGATAACCGGCTACCAAGTGTCGGAGACGGTACAAGTGACCCTTCATGACCTCACGATAGTCGGCGCGATGCTTGGGGGACTTGGCAAGCAGGGTGTACAGAACTTGAACGGCCCGGACTTCGCACTCGATGATCCAACGGCCGGCTATGATGCCGCGCGCGCGGATGCCATCGCAAAGGCAAAAGCGCAAGCAGAACTCCTTGAGAAACAGCTCGGTGTTCACTTCGGAAAGATAGTGAACTTCTCCGAGTCATCAGGCGGGTACTCTTATCCAATGATGGCCTACGGTTTGGGCGGCGGTGAATCGAAAGCGTCTGTCGCACCAAGTGTTCCAACAGGTGAAAACACCTATAACGCTTCCGTCTCCATCACCTACGAAGTTCGGTAGAACTCACAAAAAGTCCCACCTGCTTCGTTGTAAACTCCGCTCCGCCCTCACCGTACCTCAAAGTACGGCTCGGCGCGGTGCTCGTTTACGCCTAGCATCTGAAGCTTTTTGTGGGTTCTACAACAGTCACTTGACGCATTCCTGCCTCTTGGTATACTGCCATTGTTGAAAGCCCGCAGGGCTTTTTTATTTCCCAGCGAGTGAGCAAAAGGGAGATTCTTATCTGTCTTTTGCGAGCGAGCGCCGGAAACAAGTTTACTTATTTGCCGAATGCCACTTACATGACCTCACCATTCACCTATCTGAAGCATGTTCGCGAAGAGTTCACCCACATCGTCTGGCCGAGCAACCGGACGGCGCTCGCGCATACGCTCGTCGTCATTTTCATCGCGCTTAGTATCGCGCTTATGGTCGGCCTTCTTGATTATGTGTTCGGCCTCGCGGTGAGTTACTTCGCCGGCGTCTAATTTCTTTTCTATGGACGAACAACACATGCACAGCGGAGAAATGGATTTGCCGGAAGAGATCGGCATGGCCGACATTGCGCCTGCGGTACACAAAGAAATTCGCGACGAAGTAGCCCCTAAACCGGAAGATGCGCGCTGGTACACCATCCACACCTACGCCGGCTATGAGAACGCAGTTGAACGCAACTTGAAACAGCGCATCGAATCACTCGGCATGGAAGGGAAGATCTTCGATGTCATCGTGCCGACCGAGAAGAAGATACGCGTGAAGGGCGGCAAGCGCATTGTGGAGGAAGAGAAGATCTATCCGGGATACATTCTCGTGCGCATGATCGTGGACGATGATTCGTGGTTCGTTGTGCGCAATACGCCGCGTGTGACCGGGTTTGTGGGCGCCGGCAACACGCCGGTCCCGATGGAGGAGTCCGAAGTCTCGTCCTTGATGAAGCGTATGACGGCGGAAGCGCCGAAGCATCGCATCGACCTCGTGAAGGACGACCCTATCGTCATCGCCGACGGTCCGTTCAAGGACCTTGAAGGCAAGGTGGGCGAGATAGATGAGGACCGCGGAAAGGTGAAGGTCATGGTCTCGATGTTCGGCCGCGAAACGCCGGTCGAGCTCGATTTCTTGCAGATACGTAAACTCTAGCGTAAAGTCACATTCATTATGGCAACCGTAGTAAAAAAGATAAAACTCCAGATCCCGGGCGGGAAAGCTACGCCTGCGCCTCCAGTTGGCACTGCGCTCGGTCCCGCCGGCGTGAACATCGGTCAGTTCGTGACCCAATTCAATGCGGCAACGCAGGATAAGCAGGGGACTATCATTCCTATCGAGCTTTCGGTCTACGACGACCGTTCGTTCACCTTCATCATGAAGAATCCGCCGGCATCGCGCCTTATTCTCAAGGCCGCTGGTCTTGAAAAGGGTTCGGGCAAGGCGAAGGAGACAAAGGTCGGCACCATCACGAAGCAACAGATCGCAGACATCGTCGCGGAAAAAATGCCGGATATGAACGCAAGTTCAGCTGAAGCGGCAGGCCGTACTATTGCAGGCACCGCGCGCTCGATGGGCATCGACGTGAAGTAGTTTTTTACAATGCAAACCGACGCGATGGCTCTGCCATCGCGTCGGTTTGCTTTTGGGCTTCTTCGCGCGTACAGTGCGCTCGGAAAGGTATTTGTCTACAACCGCAACTTCTTCTGGAGGACGTCATGAAAGAGATAGTGTTGGGCAAGTGGGATAACAACCCGAATGAAGCTGAATACCTGAATGCACTGCGCGACACTTTCATGTGCGGCGACGTAAGGAAAACTCGAAATGGCTATACACGAGCGATATACGCTCGGCAGGTGCGTTTCAAGATGGCGAGGAGTTTCCCAGCGCCTTCCACGAAACAACTTGCTTTTAATTCGATGTTGGCAGAACTTGTATGGTTCATCGACGCAGGCAAAGATTCACCCGTTCCGTATCGACTATCCATAGGCCGGCTCAATCGGTTGATGGGGCTTGCTGAGGATGCATATAACCCTCTGTGGTCTCACGACCAACAAAGATTCGCCGCCGCCGGCAAGGCTCAGTTTCCAGGCGATTGCGGTGTGATCTACGGTTCACAGTGGCGCAATTACAACGGAGAAGGTAAGGACCAACTGGCAGAAGTGATAGCGGCGCTCAAGAAAGATCCGTTCAGCCGCTACCACGTCATTACTTCGTGGAATCCGCTAAAGATAGGTGATATGTGCTTACCGCCATGCCATATGAAGATGCAGTTCTTCGTTCGGCACTCACGCCGGAGGGACGGGAAACTGTACCTCTGCATCGCGATGGACCAACGGTCGTGTGATATGTTCCTCGGCGTGCCGTTCAATATCGCGTCGTATGCCTTGCTTCTGCATATGGTCGCGCAGTGCGTCGATATGATTCCAGATGAGCTCATCATTACGCTGAACGATTGTCACATTTACAGCGCACACCTAAAGCCGGTGCAGACACAAATTGCACGAGATACGTACACGGCTCCAGAACTGTGGCTTAATTCGGCGATAACGCGCATTGAGGACTTCGGAATGAATGATGCCTTGCTGATGAAGTATAAGCACCAGGGACGCATCAAAGCAAAATTGCTGTGAATTCATCAGCAAGCAACACACTCGCGACGGTTTTGGCCGTCGCTTTCTTTTTATTTACGCTTGAGAATTTGGAGGCGGTGTAGCGGTTCGCCTGCGCCAGATCCATCTGAAACGATTTTGAAATTCTGTTCGTATGACGGGAAAAATGTATCGGCGCCAGCTTCGTCGTCGACGAGTGTGAGATACAAACGATTCGCATAGGGAAGCGCAGCGGCGTAGAGCTCACCGCCGCCGATAACGAACGTTTCGTTCGAGCCCGGAGCTCCTTCCGCAGACAGGAAGGCGTCTGATAGTCCGTCAACGACCGTCGCACCCGACGCTTCATATCCAACTTGCCGCGTCACAACGATGTTCGTGCGTCCCGGAAGTGGTCGGAACTTCTCTGGCAGGGACTCCCACGTTTTCCGGCCCATGATGACCGGATGCCCCGCGGTGAGTTCTTTGAATCGCCGCATATCGTCCGGCAGATGCCACAAAAGCTTCCCCTCGAAGCCAAGTTCTCTTTTCTTTCCGATAGCGGCAATGAGCGAAATGCGCCCCGAACTATATTCCGTGTCAATATCTGTACCTTTTGGCATTTCCCGTATACTAGCAGGATGTCAGTTATCGGCATCCACGAAGTCGTTCGAAGAATAAAAGAGGACGATCTCATTACCGGTCTCGCCGGCCGCGATCTTTCAAATCCGGAAGGTACCGGTATCGATCTCCGGCTCGGCGCCGTACACGAGATCAGCGAGGGCGGTGCGTACATTGAAGCCGACGGTCCCGCCGGTCTTGGAAAAAGAAATGGAGTAAAGACAAAAGAACTCTATCGCCTCAAAGAAGGCGAGGTGCAGGACGAACTCATCATTAAACCCGGCGAATACTATCTTGTGCAGACGGCTGAAACGGTGCACACGCCGCTTGATCTTATGCCGATGGTGTATCCGAGAAGCTCTCTCTTCCGTGCAGGGCTTCTCCTGCTCGCGACAAAGACCGATCCCGGGTACGAAGGCCAGCTCACGTTCGGTCTTACAAATTTGAGTTCCTTTCCCGTGAAGCTCCAGCTTGGCGCACGCATCTGCAACATCGTATTTCACAAGATAGAAGGTGATGTCATCGGGTACCGCGGACAGCATCAGGGCGGTCGCGTCTCGCATGGTGAGGAAACGCAAGTATAACTATGTTCCTCTCCGACGTAGACATTAAAAAGGGAATAAAGGATGGAAGCATCGTTGTTCGTCCTTTTGATCTGAAAAAACTGCAGCCGGTGAGTTACGATGTTACGCTTGGAAATGAATTTGAAGTGAACAATCGTCACGCGACGACTGCCATCGATCCGGTGAAAAAAATCTATCCGGAAACCCGCACAGTAAAAGTGAAAGATGGCGAAGCATTTATTCTACACCCCGGTGAAAGCGTTCTCGGGAAACAACGCGAATTCATTGGCGTTGACCGAAATCATCTCATTATCCTTTCGGGGAAATCATCGCTGGCGCGCATCGGGCTTGTGGTGCACAACACCGCCATGCTGTTCAACCCATGCCACTATTTCTATCCGACATTCGAGCTCGTCAATACGAACAACGTTCCGATAGTACTTCGACCCGGTATGACGATTGCACAGTTGCTGTTCGCACGGCTCACGAGCCCGGCGGGACGGACGTATAAACAAACGGGGCGGTACGGCGCGAAGAATTCAAATCATTTCGCCGAAGAAAGAGAGGTCATCGTGAAAAAGAAAACAGTGAAGAAGCGTGCGACGAAGAAAAAGAAATAATCATTTTTGTATGAAAAAACGCCACCCTGAATATCAGTACCTGGATCTGTTGAAAGACATCATGAAAAACGGGAGTGATAAGGAAGTGTTTTTTACTCCGGAAGTTCGGGCGCAGTACGCCGTCAAAGGGCAGAAACCGCCTTTTATCCGCAGCGTATTCGGACGACAGATACGTTTTGACCTGAAGGACGGGTTTCCGCTCATCACCACGAAGAAGACCTTTTTGCGGGGCATTATCGTCGAACTCCTTTGGTTCCTTCGCGGCGATTCAAATATAAAATATCTCGTTGATAATAATGTGCACATCTGGGATGAGTGGGCGTGGAAGAAATACAACAAACACTGTTTGAAAAATAAGATCCCCACCATGAGCCAGGAGGATTTCATCGCAAAGCTGAAGAAAGAACCTGCGAAGAGCGCTTTCGTAAAAAAATGGGGGGACATCATCACCGTGTATGGCAGAATGTGGCGCCGTTGGCCTGCGAGCAACGGAAGAGAGATCGATCAACTGGCCTGGGTCATTGAAGGCTTGAAAGAAGCGCCGTTCCGGAAATCATATGTCGTTTCGGCATGGAATCCGGACTTCATTTACGAAATGGCGTCCGAGAAAAATAAAAATGAAGTGCCGCCGTTCTGCCACACAACATTCCAGTTTGCCGTAACAGAAGGGAACAAACTTAATCTCGGCATGTATCAGCGAAGCGGGGACGTCTTCCTTGGCGTACCGTTCAATATCGCCAGCTACGCGCTCTTGCTGCAGATGGTCGCGCAAGTGACCGGGTTGCGAGCAGGGGAGTTCGTACATTCATTTGGCGACGTACACGCGTATTCGAATCATTTCGATCAAGTGAAAGAACAGATGGGACGGAAACCATTCCCGTTCCCGAAGATGAAGCTCAACAAGAAAAGAAAGAAAATTGATGACTTCGTGTTCGAAGACTTCACCCTCGAAGGGTATGAATCGTATCCGCCGCTCAAGGCGGAGATAGCGAATATTGGAGGATTTACCGAAAAGAAAGGCCGTAAGGTTGTAAAGAAAAAATAACATGTACCCATTCATTAAAAAACAGGACCCCAAGATCGAAGCGATACTGCGCGGGGAAGAGAAGCGACAGGCAGAGGGGTTGGAACTGATACCGAGTGAGAACTATGTCTCGCGCGCGGTGAAAGAAGCGATGGCGTCATCACTTACGAATAAGTATTCGGAAGGGTATCCAGGCAAGCGCTATTACGGCGGACAGGAATTTACCGATCAAGTGGAGACGCTCGCCATCGAGCGCGCAAAGAAGCTGTTTAAGGCGAAGTATACGAATGTGCAGCCTTTGGGCGGCGCGAACGCGAACATCGCGATGTATTTCGCCTTGCTCCAGCCGGGCGATACCGTGCTCGGCATGGACCTCTCGCACGGCGGGCACCTCACGCACGGCCATCCGGTGACCTACCTCACCAAGATATTCAATTTCATACGGTACAAGATGAAGGACGTGGAGACCGGCGAAATTGATTACGAAGAAATGCGTCGCACCGCGAAGAAGATAAAGCCAAAGATAATCCTTGCCGGCTTCTCGGCATACCCGCGCGAACTCGATTACAAAAAGTTCGTCAGCATCGCACGAGAGGTCGGCGCCATCTCCGTGATGGATATCGCACATATTGCTGGGCTCATCGCGGGGAAGGCTGCGAAGAATCCATTCGATTATGGGTTCGATATCATGACGACCACCACGCACAAGACGTTGCGCGGACCGCGCGGCGGGATGATACTCGTGCGCGAGAGCGAGGAACTCGCAAAAAAGATAGATAAGGCCGTATTCCCTGGCTTCCAGGGAGGCCCGCATATGCACCAGATAGCGGCAAAGGCGGTCGCCTTTGGTGAGGCGCTTCGCCCGTCGTTCAAAAAGTACGCGAAACAGATCATCAAGAATACGCACGCGATGGAAAAAGTGTTTAAGAAACACAAAGCGCGCATGCTCACCGGCGGTTCCGACAATCACCTCATCTTGCTCGATGTATGGAAATCTTTCGGCATTTCAGGCGGCGAAGCGGAAAAGCTACTCGACCGCGCGGGCATCACCTTGAACAAAAATGCGATAGCCGATGACGCGCGCAAGCCGATGGATCCTTCGGGTATCCGTTTCGGCACGCCGGCGATGACCACGCGCGGATTCAAAGAAAAAGATTGCGCACGAGTTGCAGAGATAATGATAGAAGTGCTTACAAAACGCACAAGCGCAGCAGTTCTGGAAGCGAAAAAAGAAGTGAAGAAACTCGCACTCACGCGTCCCATACCAGAGTCATTTGCGTGATTGCGCAATATTAAAAATATGGTAATTTAGCTCCCAGTCGCGAGGGAGGGGCCACGCCTCCGGGCAACATGTCGGGTTCTCCTCCCTGATCCGATGTGCGGTGAACCGGAACCGGGCAGCCAGATCTGATCTCCCTCGCGACGCCCGACCTGCTACGCAGGTCGTTTTTAATTGATATACTCGCGCGTATATGAAAGGTAGTATGATATATCATACCAGTAACGCACAATACTTATGCCGCATATCTCGAAGAAAAAGATTAAGAAAGAAGTCGCGACCGAACTCGCAGATCAGTTCCTCACATTCCTAGCCCTCGCACGTACTAAGAGTGAAGCGCGTATCCTCGCGAATGAACTTCTTTCTCAAACGGAACGAGTGATGCTCGCGAAACGTCTTGCTGTTGTTGTTCTGCTTGTCCGCGGCTACTCATTTACTCAAGTGGAAGACGCACTCGGTGTATCTCACCAGACGGTAGTGAGAATTTGGAAGGATACAAAATCAGGGAAGTACGTCAAGATAACCCGCTATGCGCGGGAACACACAGGGCATTTCAAACGAGAATCATTCCTGGAGGAGCTCATTCGAATCATACATTTCGGTATGCCGCCGCGTGCCGGCAAAGGCCGTTGGAAGTTCCTTAACAAGCTATCTGGGTCGCTAGTATGATATATCATACTAGTAACTCAAATCTGTTTCGAGTGAGTGCGGGCTGATATACTTCGGCGTATGGAAGAGAGGATACGGAAGGCGATCGGTGAGGCGCTCATACAAGCGGGAGCGCCTACCGTTCCGTTCTCAGTTGAACGGCCGGGCGATATCGCGCACGGGGATTATGCGACCAATGCCGCGCTCGCGGCGGCGAAAGCACTCGGTAAGAAACCGCATGAAATTGCGGACGAGCTTGCGCGCTCACTTATTGATGCTCTCGGCAAGGATATTGCGAGCCATGTCGCGGTTGCAGGGCCCGGCTTTGTGAACATCACTCTCGCACGCGAGGCGGTGTCGCTCGCAGTTGCCGAGGCGGATGCGAAAGGTACGGAGTGGGGGAAGGGGACGGATGAGAATGGAAAACGTGTCATCGTGGAATATTCGAACCCGAACGCATTCAAAGAAATGCATATTGGGCATTTGGTAGGCACTGTTGTCGGCGAAGCGATATCGCGATTGATCCAAAACTCCGGAGCGATGCTTGCGCGCGATACCTTCGGCGGGGACATAGGCCCGAACGTGGCGAAAGCGCTCTGGGGGCTTCGCAAAAATGGCGTGAATGAGCCGACGACGGCGAACGAGCTCGGGACGGCCTACACCGAAGGCTCGAATGCGTATGAGACGAGTCCGGAAGCAAAAGGAGAAATAGATGCGCTCAATCAGGCGGTATACGCCGGCACGGACAAAGAACTGATGGAACTCTGGCGCAAAGGACGCGAAGTCTCGATGGAAGAATTTCGTCGTATCTGGAAACTGCTTGGTACCCATTTTGATTTTGAATTCTTTGATAGCGATACAACTGAAACGGGTTTGCGCGTAGTGCATGACGGACTTGCTAAGGGCATATTCCAAAAGAGCGACGGCGCGATCATCTACAACGGCGAGGGGAAAGGGGTGCACACGATGGTATTCATCACCTCGCACGATACGCCCACCTACGAAGCAAAGGACATCGGGCTTGCGTTCCTCAAAGAAGAGCGATGGCCTTCCGACAAATCGATTGTCATTACCGGCAATGAACAAACAGGCCGCTTCAAGACCGTGCTTGCGGCGCTTGCCGATGTCGCGCCACTACTCGCCGAAAAAACAGCGCACCTCGCAACCGGTTTCCTAAAACTCGCTTCGGGGAAAATGTCATCGCGCGAAGGGAACGTTATCACGGCCGCTGATTTCATACGGGAAGTAATTTTGCTGGCAAACGATAAGAATACGGACCCACTCATTGCCGAGCAGGTCGCCATCGGCGCCATCAAGTATATGATCCTTCGGCAGGCGCCGGGTTCAGACATCATATTTGATGCGGAGAAATCGCTTTCGCTTGAAGGCGACTCAGGACCGTATCTGCAGTACGCACTCGTGCGCGCGAAGTCGGTGCTCACGCAAGCGGAAGAGAAGGGCGGCGCGCCGGCAGCCGGCGCGCCGGAAACTCCCTATCTAATAGAACGAATTATTTTGCACTTCCCGGAAGTTGCCGCACACGCGGAACGTGAATTCGCACCGAATCTACTCGTCACCTATCTCACCGAGCTTGCGGGCGAGTGGAATTCTTTTTATGCGAAGGAGCGCATTATCGGCGGAGACTACGAAGCGCACAAACGTATGCTCGCGCGTGCGTTCGTGCAGACGATGACAAACGGCCTCGCAATTCTTGGTGTTCCCACGCCGGAGAAAATGTGAGTTGCACCCACGGCAGACAGTGCTAGATTCTCTTGCAGATGCACATTTCGGCGCATTGCTAATGGAAAGGAGGGTTCCATGCTCACAAGAAAAGATGTCATCGCCGCCATAATTGCGGAGGCGATAAAAAAATGTGGGTGTCCGGAGGAGAAGTACATGGCCTGTGCCGCGGTATTCGGACAGACCGAAGGATCGGTCGACCACCTGACCCACTCGGCAGTACTCCATTTTTCTAGGTGGATGATGACGAGGAGCGCTCGGGAAATCGGGAACCGCATGTCTTGTTCCGGCGGTTCCGACAGAGTAAGCATCGTTTCGATTTAAGCTCCGAAGTGCAGGCTTCTCCAGCGAACAGCCGCAGGCAACTGCGGCTGTTTTTTATCCAGTTTTGGGAGAGCAAACCCTCGCCTTCAGGCGAACCTTTTAAGAGGTGTTAAAATCATTTTCAATGAAACTGTATCGAACCGGCCCCCACACGGTCTTCGATCTCAAATACCA
>JBAYHD010000002.1:0-129709 GCA_041666305.1 Minisyncoccota bacterium
ATATCAAAAACCAGGACGAAGACTTCGACAAACGTGGAGACGACTTCACCATCGTGGATTTTCCTAACTAAGCACTTTAGTGCGCAAAGGATACAGCCGCCTTCTAGGCGGCTGTGGTTCATTTTTACGCGTGGTATAATCCACCTCTATGCCCCGTATGACTACACTCACGAACCAAAGGAGTATCGTAGCCAATGTGGGTCGTACACTTTTTATTCTTAATCAAGATTACACACAGTAGTCATACGGGGTATGGATAAACCAAAAACAACGCCGAAAGATTTCTTCTTGTGGGCCGGGGCGATGGTGACGTTCTATTGGAGCGTCATCGCATATATCTTCCTCGTTTTTGAGTACATCAATTATACGTTCCCGAATGCGCTCACCTATTATCCGGCCGATCCGTATCAGAGCGGCATCAGTTATCAGATGGCCTCCATCATCGTTCTCTTTCCGCTCTACCTGCTCTTGATGAAGCTTATCCGCGCCGACATCGCACGGGACGCTTCCCGCAAGGAAATCTGGGTGCGTCGCTGGGCGCTCATTCTGACCTTGTTTGTCGCGGGCGTTGCGATAGCAGTCGACCTCATCACACTCCTCACTACTTTCCTCAACGGTGAAGAGCTTACGACCGCATTTCTCCTCAAGGTGCTCGTTATTTTCCTTGTCGCGGGTGGAGTGTTCATGCATTTCATTGCCGACCTGAAAGGGTACTGGGACCTGTTCCCTGCGCGTAGGAACGCAGTACGCATCGGGGTGGCAATTCTCGCACTTGTAACCATCATCGCCGGCTTCTTCATCGTCGGCACCCCTGCGCAAGCACGTCTCGCGCGCTTCGATACGCAGAAAGTGAACGACCTCCAGAATATTCAGTCGCAAGTCGTGTATTTCTGGCAGGCGAAACAAAAACTGCCGACAGCAATCACTGACCTCAACAACTCTCTCAACTATGGTCCGGTACCAACGGATCCCCAGACGGGACAACCATATACGTATCAAACAACAGGGGCACTTTCATTCAAACTGTGTGCCGAGTTCAATGCAGAGACTCGCGCGAATGCGGCCCAAACGTCTGAAACTCGCGTAGCGATGCCGGCGCCGGTCGGTCTCGGCGGGAAGATAGGAAGCGTGGACAACTGGCAGCACGGAGCTGGTCAGGTGTGTTTTGATCGGACCATCGACCCAAGCTTCTATCCGCCGCTCAACAAGCAACCCTAAATTCTGAATTCCAAGGACCTTGGGAAAGCATATGGCGTACGACCACAAACACATTGAGAAGAAATGGCAGGAGAAATGGAAAAAGGACGAACCATATCGCTCAACCGAAGATACCGATAAGAAAAAAGCGTATGTGCTTGATATGTTCCCATACCCGTCAGGGGAGGGGCTTCATGTGGGCCATCCGCGCGGATACATCGCGACCGATATTTATTCTCGCATGAAGCGCATGCAGGGGTACTCGGTGCTCCACCCGATGGGATGGGACGCATTCGGTTTGCCGGCGGAAAATTATGCGCTCAAAAATAAAGTGCATCCGCGCGTTGCCGTGGAGAAGAACATTTCGAATTTCAAACAACAGCTCGCGCACATCGGATTTGATTATGACTGGTCGCGCGAGATAAACACGACCGATCCCGCGTACTACAAATGGACTCAGTGGATATTCCTCAAAATGCTCGAGCATAAGCTCGCGTTCCAATCGAACGAGCCCATCAACTGGTGCCCCTCATGCAAGACCGGACTCGCGAATGAAGACCTCGACGGTCCTGTGTGCGAACGCTGCGGCACTACGGTTGAGAAGAAAAGCTTGCCGCAGTGGGTGCTCAAAATTACCGACTACGCCGATCGCATGCTCGCAGACCTTGATTCGCTCAACTGGCCGGAGCACATCAAAGAAGCCCAACGGAATTGGATAGGGCGTTCCGAAGGTGCGGAAATTAGCTTTCCGATAGTCGGGAGCGAGGAAACCGTAACCGTATTCACGACGCGACCGGACACGCTCTATGGTGCGACGTATCTGGTGCTCGCGCCGGAGCATCGCTTTCTCACCGATAAAAATTATGGGTTTACGAAATCCTTAATTAATGCAGATGACGTGCGGGCGTACGTCGCGCAGGCGGCAACGAAGACAGAGATAGAACGCGGCGCAGAAGGAAAAGAGAAGACCGGCGTGAAGCTCGAGGGCGTCAGGGCGCTCAATCCCGCGACGAAAGAAGAAATTCCTATCTACGTTGCCGACTACGTACTCGGTGGGTACGGTACAGGCGCCATCATGGCAGTCCCCGCGCACGACGAACGCGACTACGAATTTGCAAAGAAATTTAATATTCCGGTCCGGAACGTTGTTGAGCCGGTGCTTGTACAAACGACTGGTTCCGCTGCATTCCGGGAGAACGAGCCTGTCCAAGACAGCAACGGCATCATTGCCATCGTGAAGCACTGGGGCGACGAGAAGTATATGGGCTTATATTGGTCGAAGGCAGAATGGGGCACACTTCTTACCGGCGGCATTGATGAAGGCATGGCGCCTGAAGAAACCGCCTTGAAAGAGATCCGCGAAGAAACCGGCTATACCGACGCGCGCATCGTTGAATCGTTCGGCACTATTCATAGCAAGTATTACCACGCACCGAAAGAACTCAATCGGTTCGGGCATGCACCGACATTTTATATCGAGCTCAAAAGCGATGCTCGCGAGGAAGTTTCTCCGGAAGAACTCGCCAAACACGAACTCCATTGGCTCACGAAAGAAGAATTGAAGTCATTTTTGACGGCAACATCACATTTGCAGGCGCTCGCGTTTTTGGATTCGCATGTCTATACCGGCTCCGGATTGCTTGCGAATTCGGGAGATTTTTCAGGCAAGGATAGCGAGCAGGCAAAATGGGATATTACGCAAGCCGTGGGAGGGAAGCGCGTGACGCGCTACAAACTCCGCGATTGGGTTTTCTCACGCCAGCGCTATTGGGGCGAGCCGATACCGGTCATTCATTGTCCGAAAGACGGCGTGGTGCCAGTTCCGTATGAAGATTTGCCGGTCGTATTGCCGGAGGTGGAGTCGTATGAGCCGACCGGCACCGGCGAATCGCCCCTGGCCACCATCGAATCGTGGGTCAACACGAAGTGTCCGAAATGCGGCGAGCCGGCGAAGCGCGAGACGAACACGATGCCGCAATGGGCGGGCTCGTCGTGGTATTACCTGCGCTTCATGGACCCGCATGACGCAACCCAGCTTGTGTCCACGAAAAATGAAAAGTATTGGGCGCCGGTCGACGTGTACGTGGGCGGCGATCACGCCGTGCGCCATCTCATCTATGCGCGCTTCTGGCACAAGTTCCTCTATGATATCGGCGTAGTGAGCACGCAAGAACCGTTCGCGCGGCTGGAGTTCCTCGGTTTCATCCTTGCAGAAGACGGTCGCAAAATGAGCAAGCGCTACGGCAATGTCATCAATCCGGACGACGTCATCGCGGAATACGGCGCTGATGCGTTCCGTATCTATGAAATGTTCATGGGGCCATTCGAGAACACAACGAACTGGAGCACTGCTTCCATTGCCGGTACATCGCGTTTCGTGGAGCGATTGTGGAATCTGCATGAGACGGTCACGGATGCGCCGGTTCCGGAGCTCGAGCCGCTCCTGCATCGCACCATTCAGAAAATAGGCGCGGACATCGAGTCGTTCAAATTCAATACCGCCGTGAGCCAAGCGATGATATTCCTGAACAAGATCGAAGAAGTCGGGAACATAGGAAAAGAGCAGTGGCGTTCTTTCATTTGCATCCTTGCGCCACTGGCACCCCACTCCACAGAGGAATTGTGGGAGCTCTCCGGAGAAACTTCCTCCATCCACCTCGCTCCGTGGCCTTCATTTGACGAAAAGATTATTGCCGCGAGCCATAGCGAGATCGTCGTGCAGGTGAACGGCAAGCGCCGCGGCTCTATTACGCTCCCTGCGGATGCCGTCGAAGAAGCCGCACTGGCGGCTGCAAAGGCTCTGCCGACCATCATGGCTATGCTCGACGGGAACGAGCCGAAACGGGTGATTTACGTGCCAGGCAGGATCATAAATCTTGTGGTATAGTCCCACATATCAGGTAGGGGTTGACTTATTATAAGGCGTTTGCTATAAATTAGAACACATGAAAAAGGCAAGTCCGACCAGCAAGCACGGAAAGGCGAAAAACTCGCCGTCCGCTTCGTTTTCCTTTGACAGCGCATCGCTTGCGAAACGTCTTCTTGTCGCGGCTCCGGAGCGCGCACGAGAGGTCCTTATCCGCCGGTTCGGGCTCGGCACTGCTACAGAGCGCGAGACGCTCGAAGCCATCGGCGACCGTTCCAGCATCACCCGCGAGCGCGTACGCCAGATCGAGGCCGCCGGCCTTGATGCCGTACGTGCAAGCAAAGCTTTTAAGGAGGCGACTTCCGCGTTTGAAGAGATCGCAAAATACATACACTCGCTCGGCGCAATCGTGCCCGAAGAAGCGCTTCTTTCCGCGCTCGGCAAGGACGAAAAGAGCCGCAACCGCTTTCGTTTCTTCCTCATGGTCAATTCGGCATTTTTCCGCGAGCGCGAGACGAACGATTTTCTCGCGCGCTGGCATGTGGATAGCGTAACGGCAAAGCATATTCATACTGCGCTCACACGCCTCTACTCCTCGCTTTCCGATAATGAAGTGGTCAAGGAAGGGGCTCTTCTGGACCGTTTCCTCGATGAATTGAAGGAAGTCAACGATGCCTATAAGAACGAAGAGGTGCTGAAGCGTTGGCTTTCTTTGTCGAAGCATATCGGCAGCAATCCGCTTGCCGAATGGGGCCGCACGACCGCACCGGCCATCCGCATCAAGGGCGTGCGCGATTACGCATACCTCGCAGTGAAGCGCCATGGTGAACCGATGCATTTCTCTGATGTCGCGAAGACCATCGGCACGCTTTTTTCAAAAAAGGCGCACATTGCGACCACGCACAACGAGCTCATCAAAGACCCTCGTTTCGTCCTGGTCGGCCGCGGGCTCTACGCGCTTACCGAATGGGGGTACAAGCCGGGCGTCGTGCGCGATGTCATTCGCGAAACGCTTGAGGAACAAGGTCCAATGAAAAAGGAGGAGATCATCAAGCATGTGAAGAAGGCTCGTTTCGTGAAAGACAACACCATTCTTGTGAACCTCAACGACTCGCGTTATTTCAAGCGCATGAAAGACGGTCGTTACGCGGCAGTGTAGATAAAGACAATACACAGACCGGCGTTCCTCTAAAAACGGGGCGCCGGTTTTTGTTGGTATACTGTGAACAATGTTACCGTTCCTCGATACCGTCGTTGAGTGGAAGGAGAGTATGACCGACAGGGTCGGCCTCAAGTTGGAGCCGTGGCCGCTTTTCATCATTGGCGTGGTACTGCTTGCTATGGCATTTGTTTTTATGCCGGGCGTGGTCGGGCTCGCTTTCTCCATCGCGCTTTTTCTCGCACCCGTATGGCTGCCGTTCTTGCTCATGGGCGGAGCGCTCGCCATGTGGTACGTGCTCAAGCGTTCTGAATTCATCGCCGATCAGCCGTATATGCTTCTTGAGGTCAAGCCGCCGCGCAATCTCGTGAAGACCCCGCTTGCAATGGAAGCATTCCTTTCGTCCATACATTTTACCGGCGGCGAATCAACCTGGTGGGACCGCTTTACGGGCGGCATCCGGCCATTCTATTCTCTTGAAATAGCATCACTTGAAGGCCAGGTGCATTTTTTCATATGGACACGCTCCGCTTTCCGTCGGACCATTGAAGGGCAGATGTATGCACAATATCCGGGCACGCAAGTGGTGGAGGCACCCGATTATTCTCGACTTATTTCCGCGACGACGGAGGAGTGGAGCATTTGGGGATGCGATTTCAAACATACGGCGGCGGCGCCTCTTCCGATAAAAACCTACATTGAATACGGACTTGATAAAGTGCAGAAGGAACCGGAACAAGTGGATCCGCTCGCAAACCTCATTGAATTCATGGGTTCGATAGGGAAGGGAGAATACATTTGGCTTCAATTCATCATTCGTGCGCATAAGGGCGAAAAATACGGAGCGTCACCGGGCACCAATGTGAGCAACAAGCTCAATGCAGAAGGAAAGCCGTACACATGGAAAGATGAGGCGAAGGAGATGGTGGAAAGGATCCGCAAAGAAGCGCGAAGCGTGTATATTGATCCGTTCACGGGAAAAGAGATGCCAGGATTCCCCAATCCCACGAAGGGCGAATCGGAGAAAATGGCTGCCATTGAGCGCAATGTATCGAAGCTTGCTTTCGATGTCGGTTCGCGCGGTTTGTATTTGGCGAGACCGGAGAAATTCAACGGACCCATGATCGCGCACCTAATCGCTCTTTTCAAGCCGTTCACGTCCGAAGGATGGAACGGCATCAATTCATCAGCTTGGATGAAACGATTCGATTATCCCTGGGAGATCGGCGTAGAAAGGAGGAAAAACCTCTATCGACGCAAGCTGGTTGAGCAATACCGCCGCCGTCAATTTTTCTACGACCCTTTCTTCGAAGGGGGGTTGCGCATGAGTGACGCGATGGTGATGAGCACCGAAGAGCTCGCGACCGTGTTCCATATCCCGTCAAGTTCGGTTGGGACCCCGGGTCTCGCGCGCATCCAGTCGGCAACGGGAGAAGCGCCGCCGAACCTGCCTACCTAAGCGCGCATGGATTTCGAAAAATTTACACCGGCAGTTCCGCCTGCTCTACAAACCCATCTCGTGCGTTCGTGGCGATCGTGGGCCGTGGCATTCGTACTCGCGGTATTTCTGGTTGTCGGTTATCGCATTGCGTTCGCTCCGCCGAGCGATTTTCCTTCCGGCAGTATCGTAAGCATCGCGCGCGGAGCCTCTGTACCGGATATCGCCGCACAGCTTGCTTCGGCGCACCTCATCAAGCATCCGGATCTGTTCCGGGCCATGCTGCGCGTGAGCGGAGGGAGTTTGCATGTGCAGGCGGGCGCGTATCTGTTCAATACCCCGGAAGATCTTTTCATGGTCGCGTATCGCCTTGTTGCCGGTGCATACGGTATTCCGCCCGTGCGCATCACGTTTCCGGAAGGCGAGACCGCGCGCGACTATGCCGTGCGCATAACGGAAGAATTGCCCGATATTTCCGCATCCGATTTTCTTTCAAAAGCGCAGCCGTATGAAGGGTATCTTTTCCCCGACACCTATCTCTTCTTGCAGTCCGCGGATGCCGACACCATCGTAAAGACGATGCGCGCGAATTTCGATGCGAAAACCGAGCCGCTCATGAATGACGTGCGGACCTCGGGTCATTCGCTGTCGGATATTGTCATACTGGCATCGCTGGTTGAACGTGAGGCGCGTACTATTGCAAACAAGCGTATCGTGGCGGGCATTCTCTGGAACCGCATCAAACTCGGCATGCCGCTTCAAGTGGACGCGGTATTCGGCTACATCTACGGCCGCGATACGTATTCGCCCTCCTATGCCGACCTGAAAGTTGATTCGCCCTACAACACCTATATTCACAAAGGGCTACCGCCGGGACCAATATGTAATCCCGGCATTGAAAGCCTTGATGCAGCCCTTCATCCGACAAAAACGGATTATCTCTATTATTTGACCGGAAATGACGGTCTGATGCACTACGCCACCACCTATGCCGGCCACCAAGCCAACCAGAGGAAGTATTTGCAGTAGACAATCAAGCTAAATAAGCGTACTCTCCGGCTCGGAGCGATCGAGAGATCGCTTGTTCCATTCAACCAATCAACTCTCGAAAGGGGAGGAATCATGCTCGACACGTTCAAGAAAGCTACACCCGAAGCACTGGCGGCTATTCGCGATGAAATGAAAGTCCGCTGCACCACAGAGGTCTTTCTGCTTTTTGCGCTCGGCAGTCAGTTCGACCACCTCATCTTCCAAGCGCTCGCGAAACTCGGCGTCTACGGTCTCGTCGCTGATCCGGCGAAAGTAACCGCCGCGGATGTCGAATTGTTGAAACCCATCGGAATCATCCTGTCGGGTGGTCCGGCTTCCGTTCATTCGGAACCGCCGCCGTTCGACTCGAAGATTTTCGATCTCAGCATTCCGGTGTTAGGCATATGCCTCGGCTTCCAAATGTGGGCCAGGCACATCGGACTGACGGTACAGAGCGGTAGCCGGCAATTCGGCGTTCACACAGCAACGGTCAATAATGTCAGTCCGCTCTTTGCGAACTGTTTGCACATTGAGCAGGTACTTCAAAGTCACGGTGATGAAATTTCCACCGACATAGACCGGTTCAAAACGCTTGCGGTGTGCGGCAACTCAGTCGCGGCAGGCCACGAGCGGAATCTGTGGGGTGTCCAGTTTCACCCCGAAGTGACCGAAACGAAATGTGGCCAAACAATCTTCGAGAATTTCTGCTTCCGGATTTGCAATGCCGAGGACCGCTTCCCCGCGCCGGATATCGCGAAACAGAAAATCGAGAAGTTGCGCAGCGAGATCGGCGATAAGAAAGTCCTTCTCGCCCTCTCGGGTGGTTCGGATTCATCGACAGTTGCATATCTACTTAAGGCCGCAACGCGGGGCAAAGAACAGCTTCGTGGCGTCTACATCCGTGGCATCGATCGCCCGGATGACGAGGAGTTCGTTCATAAGTACTTCGGCGATCAGAACTGGATCGATCTCGTTATCGTCGATGCCACTGATCGCTTCCTTGCGGTGCTTGCAGGCAAGACGGGCATGCGAGAGAAGCGGCTCGCCATGCGCGAAGTCTACAAACCGGTGCTCGAAGAACAAGTTCGGGCATTTGGTGCGGAGTTCATCGCACAGGGTACGCTCTACACCGACATCTCGGAAAGTGGCGGAGGGCACGACAGCGGCGCACGGAAGGCAAACATCAAGATCCATCACAATACGAATCTCGGATTCGCTTTTCCGGAACTGATGCCGCTTTCCGACTGTGTGAAGGATGGTGGCCGGGACATCGGCCGAGAGATCGGTGTACCGGAAGAACTGCTCGTCCGACATCCGTTCCCTGGACCAGGACTGGTCGTGAGGATCGAAGGCGAGATTACGCCGGAGAAACTCGCGATGGCGCGGCAACTCGATGGCATCTACATCGAGGAACTGCGTCGAGCCGGGCTCTATGAAAAAGTTTGGCAAGCAGGGGTCGTGGTGACGAGATCCGAGCACACCTACACCGCCGGCGACGATGCAGGTACGGGTTCGGTGATCTGCTTTTGGGCGGTTTGGAGCGTCAATGGCTTTACTGCTCAAGCAGCTGATCTCCCGTTCGACTTTCGAAAGAACTTGGCTCGACGTTTCGGAAACGAGGTACACGGCATTGGAGCCGTCGTGTATCGCGATTCGGATAAGCCACGTTCGACCATCGAGTGGGGTTGATTCAGTAGTGTGCGTCTCCTTAGGCCGTCGAAGTCGCGCAAGCGATCAGACGGCCTCTTCTTTTATAGTCACGAATCATTAATCATGATTAGATACAGAACATGAACGTACTGGGAAAGAGGATATTCGTGGGGCTGTCGGGGGGTGTGGATAGCGCCGTATCGGCCACATTACTGAAGCAGGCAGGAGCAGAAGTGACCGGCGTATTCATCAAGGGCTGGTATCCGCCCGGAATGCCGTGCACGTGGGCGGCAGAGCGCCGTGACGCGATGCGCGTGGCCGCCCGTCTTCATATTCCGTTCCTTACGCTCGACGCGAGCGCGGAATATAAAAAGCACGTCATCGATTATTTGCTTGCGGAGTATCGTGCAGGACGGACGCCGAATCCGGACGTGATGTGCAACAGGGAAGTGAAGTTCGGTGCCTTCTATCGCTTTGCAATGGAACACGGAGCAGATGCTATCGCCACGGGGCACTATCGCGCGGGAGGAAAAGACCAAAGCTATTTTTTGTGGGCAGTGCCAAAAGAAATTCTGGAAGCGACAATTTTTCCGGTGGGGCATATGGAAAAAAACAAAGTGCGCGCACTAGCTTCGAAATTTAGTCTTCCGGTCTCAGAGAAGCGGGACAGTCAGGGTATCTGCTTTCTCGGTGCGGTTTCCGTCAAGGAGTTTTTGGAGCAGGAATTTGGGAATGATAATCCGGCACTTCTCTACACCATCGGCCAAAAAGTTTCCGGCGGGTATGTGATTGGGAAAGATGTCGAGAAGAAAGAAATCATTGTTTCAAAGACGCGCGCCCTTGGCGCACGGGAAGTCCGATTCACGGACGCAAACTGGTTCGGCGAACCTGCGCAGGCAGGCAAACCGATCGAAGAAGTGGAAGCGCAGTATCGATATCGCGGAGAGCGCTGCGCGGGTCGCGTAGAAGGTGATCGATTCGTTAGTTCCGAACTGCTTCCGGAACAGCCGGCGCCCGGTCAATCAATCGTCTTCTACCGCGGTACTAATTTGGTTGGCGGCGGGATTATTTTGTAGGGGGCTGTGGCCCGGTAGAACAACATAGCATTGCTCATTGTGTCTAGCGTTAAATATACCTTTGACTTTCTATGTTTTTATCGGTCTCGAACCTTATTATTCGATTTGAGCGTAGACACGATGCTATGTTGTTCTAACCGGGTGGTATATTATTACCGCATGAATCACAAGCGTCTTTGGATCGCCGCAGCCATAATCGCGGTCGCCATTTTTATCGGCTTTGTCTTGTCGGTACCGCACACACGGGATGTCGGGGACAGTAAGTTTTCGCAAAATGCCGCACCGAGCGTGCCAAGTGTATCGCTTCGCGACTCATTCAAGAAAGGAGTGCACACTATCACCGGATCGGTTGAAGCCCCGAACGCCTGCGCAAGTGCGAGTGCCAAAGCATCACTCGCGGGTGAGGGGTCAGAGAGCGCCATCTTGGTCGCACTCACGCTCAAGGATGATGGTGGAGTATGCCTGCAGGTACCAACACGCGTGACATTCTCTGTGACGATTTCCGCGCCGGTCGATCTGGCGATAATCGCGACGGTTAATGGTGAATCGGCGACGACAACCGCCCCATGACGACTCTCCCGGTCATCATTAAAGCGGACGGGTCGAAGGAAGTATTCGATCCGACGCGTCTCGTCATATCGCTGCGTCGAGCGGGTGCCGGAGAACACGCGGCCGAACGCATAACGAATGCGATCACTGAAACGGTTGTGCCAGGCGTTACCTCAAAAGAAATATATTCGCGCGCGTTCGCGCTCCTTCGCAAAGAGGCGCGTCCAGTGGCCGCACGCTACGCGCTTCGGCGCGCGCTTCTGGACCTCGGCCCTACGGGGCATCCGTTCGAAGATTTCATTTCGCATTTGTATCGTGCGGAGGGTTGGCAGGTTGAAACGCGCAAGATCATTAAAGGGAAGTGCGTATCGCACGAGGTCGATTTTTATGCATCTCATCCCGATCAGAAGGAATACATCGCCGCCGAGCTCAAATATCATAATGACCCCGGATATAAGACCGATCTCAAGAACGCGCTGTATGTGAAGAGCCGTTTTGATGATATTTTTGCATGCGACCCGAGCGTGCGCGGCTGTCCGATAAACCGCGGCATCTTGGTTACCAATACCAAATTCACTTCCGAAGCCATTGCGTATGCTGAATGCGCCGGTGTCGAGCTCCTTGGATGGAGCTATCCGTTGAACGATAGTTTGTACACGCGCATGAGCCGTTCAAAGATATATCCGATAACGACGGTCACGGGATTATCCCGCGCAGAAAAGACCATTCTTCTTGACCGGGGGATCATTGCTGTCGATGAGATATTGCAGGATAGGCGGGTGCTTGACCCGCTCCACCTTGACAGCGAACGGGTCGGCGAGCTTCTGGCGGAGATAGAAGGGTTGCTTGCGCTGCCTTCGGCCGCTCATGATATTGTTTCCGTATGACCCGACACACTCAAATAGCCTTGCGAGACGATGATGGAGCTCGTAACGCGCTCAAGCGAGGATTACCGGAAGGCCTTCGAGGCCGTTTAGTGTGACGGGTATGATGCGATTTTCAACAGAGTCTTTTGTCGCCGGAGTCATGCTGGGGGCGGTGTTGGTGGGGGCATGGTTTTTCGGCGGAGACATACGTTCACTGCCGTTCGCGTCTTCAGGATTTCTCGCGACGTCCACGGCATCCTCGTTCCAGGAGAGCGGAGCGGTATCCGTTGTTGATCAGCCGGCTGGTTCCAGCGTTGCGGTTGAATCCGTTACCGTGCCGCCGCCGGGCGTGTGGGTTGCGGTGCGCGAAGTGAACGGCGTCGATCTCGGCAACGTACTCGGTGCGGCGCGCGTGGTTGGTCCGCACAGCGACGTCATTGTTTCGCTTTTGCGCCCCACCGAGCCGAAGCGCTCCTACGCGATAGAACTCTACCGTGATGATAATAATGGGGCGTTTGATCCTTCGGCGAACAGCGTGTACGTTGATTTTGAAACCGGTGCGCGCGTGGTCTCCTACTTCACGACTACTCAATGAGCAAGTATTACAAACCCGACCGTAATCCTGGTTGGAATTATGGCGGGAAGAATTGGCGTCTTTCACGATCGAAAATCGGTCTTTTTTTAGATTGCGCCCGGTGTTTTTATTTAGATAATAAATTAGGCACAGCTCGGCCGCCGGGGTACCCTTTCAACCTGAATTCTGCGGTTGACGCTCTGTTAAAGAAAGAGTTTGATATCCATCGAGTCGGAAAGACAGCACATCCTCTCATGGAGACCTATGGTATTGATGCAATACCATTTGAGCACGCAGATTTAGACGTCTGGCGTGAGAACTTTAAAGGAATCGAGATAACTCATGAACCGACCGGATTCAGAATTTCAGGAGCGATAGATGATGTGTGGGTCAAGCCTGATGGCGAGCTTGTAATTGTTGATTATAAATCGACAAGCAAAGAGCAGAGGATAGAAGCCTTGGACGAGGAGTGGCATGACGGCTATAAACGCCAAATGGAAACATACCAGTGGCTGTTCCGACAAAGCGGATTTAAAGTATCCAATACGGGCTATTTCGTATATGCCAATGCCGATAAAGATAAGAAAGCATTTGATGGGGTTCTTACCTTTGAATTGACACTCATACCCTATGAAGGCAATGACTCTTGGGTGGAGTACACTCTCAGAGATATTAAAACCTGTCTGGACAGCGACGCGATACCTGATGCGTATCCTGACTGCGACTATTGCCGGTATCGTACTGTCGCCGGAACGAAGCTGCTCGCTCTTCATAAAGATACCAAGGGGAAGGAATAGAATACTGCGTATGAAAAGCCTGTTTGCCGAACGTGTCCGAGATATAGTTCGCCAAATCCCGAAAGGGCAAACACTTTCATATATGAGAGTAGCCGCTATTGCTGGCAATCCTGGCGCCGCGCGAGCTGTGGGCACGGTGATGAAAAATAATTTTGACCCGCTGGTGCCGTGCCATCGCGTCGTCCGCGCTGACGGGAAGGTGGGCGATTATAATCGCGGCGGTGAACGAGCGAAGAAGCGCTTGTTAGAGAAAGAAGGCGCATTATGAATGTAAAAATAGATCCGTCATGGGCGAGGCACTTGAAGGGCGAATTTGAAAAGGCTTATTTTGAAGAGCTGACGAGATTCGTGAAGAATGAATACAAAAACGGCGCCGTGTACCCAGCGCCGAAGAATATTTTTCGTGCATTCGACCTGTGCCCGTTCGAAAAAGTGAAAGTGGTTATCCTCGGACAGGACCCGTACCACGGCGTTCGTCAGGCGAACGGCCTCGCGTTCGCCGTGGAGAGCACCGAGAAAATTCCACCGTCGCTTCAAAATATTTTTAAAGAAATTGAGAGCGATCTTCACGGGCCGCTTGTGCATGCAGACGGCGACCTCTCGCGCTGGGCGAAACAGGGCGTGTTGCTCCTCAATGCAACACTCACCGTGCGAGCCGGCATAGCCGGCTCGCACCAGGAGAAGGGGTGGGAGCAATTTACCGACGCTGTCATCAAAGCGCTTTCGGAGGAACACGAACATCTCGTTTTTATGCTCTGGGGCAATTATGCGAAGGCGAAGGGCGCACACATCGACCGCAGTAAGCACCTCGTGCTTGAAGCTCCGCATCCCTCGCCATTCTCCGCCGCCTCCGGCTTTTTCGGCTGTAAGCACTTCTCTAAAGCAAATGACTACCTCGTCGCTCACAACGAAACCCCGATAGACTGGTTGTGAATATGCGATTGTAAAACGGCACGCTCCTGTATACTCACACTATGAAGAAAATAGTTTGGTGGATTTTAGGAATTACCCTCCTATCATATGTCGCTATCCGTATAGCCCCTGAGCTTTTCGTTTTCTTTGGTCAATTACTTGTTTTGCTACCACTTCTGCTACCCATTTATGGTGTGTACTGGTATATGAAAAGGCCAAGGAAACAAAATATGACTCAGATTTCAACAAATTCATTACCGAATCAGGAAAGAAGTCCTATAAACAAGACTCTAGAAGTCGTTGGTGTGGGCTTCATGTACTTCTTTTTTATCGGTATGGGTCTAATGAATATGGCCAATTGTCGAGGAAATGAATGTGACACATTCACAACATCTTTTGCCTTGGGCTGTATATGGTTGATAATCAGTCTTCTTGGTTTCGTCTATACTGTGTACATGAACGGATCATCTACCAACAAGTGGTTACTGGTATTTAAACCTTACATCGCACTTCCAATTTTCTTTGCCATAATCTTTATGGGTCAACCACTGATAAGTGGTTACTAAATTGGATCGGAAAGTCAGACTTTCCGGAAATTCGACGGAGATTTAACACGATGGGCCGAGCAGGGCGTATTGCTCCTCAATGCCACGCTCACCGTGCGAGCCGGCATAGCCGGCTCGCACCAGGAGAAGGGGTGGGAACAATTCACCGATGCCGTTATCAAGGCACTCTCAGAAGAGCGCGAGCATCTCGTTTTCATGCTCTGGGGCAATTATGCGAAGGCGAAGGGCGCACACATCGACCGCAGTAAGCACCTCGTGCTTGAAGCTCCGCACCCCTCGCCATTCTCCGCCGCATCCGGCTTTTTCGGGTGCAAACATTTCAGCCGTGCGAACGAGTATCTTATTTCCCACAACGAAACCCCCATCGACTGGCTCTAGCTACTTGGAGGCGAGGCCTCCAAGTAGGCCCCCAAGTAGCTAGATTGATAAGTTCAAGAAGTAGGCGTAAAATCGCGGAGGTTCAAATCGTTGTTTCCATTAACGTTCTTGGGAGTCAGACATGCAAAAATTGAAGCAGGAAGCGGCGGCAAATCTTGCGGCGCTTGCACGGAATCCTTATCCGGGTCGCGTCATCATCATTGGTTTGGACCAAAAGGGCGAGAACTTGGTTCAGGTCTATGCCATCATGGGTCGGAGCGAAAACAGCCGAAATCGCGTCTTCGGATACGAGGGCGGAAGAGTTTTCACCGAAGCCGCAAATCCGGCAAAAATGAAAGACCCGCGGCTGGTGATCTACAACGCCATGCGCGAGGTTTTGGTCCCAGGCATGGACAGCACCATGAACGTCGTCAGCAACGGCGATCAGACTGACAAAGTCGCCGATGGCTACAAGGAGGACAAGAGTTTCCAAGCGACGTTGAGCCAGTGCAAATATGAACCGGATGCTCCGAACTTCACTCCGCGCATCACGGCGTCCAGCTACTGGCTCCGCAGCGGGAAGCCCGTCGGCCTCATGTCTTTGTTGCGTAAGTCGCCGTGGAGCGACGAATGCGATCGGCATTTGCACGAAATCAACGGCTTCGGCCAGGGTTTCGGGCATTGTCTCACCACGTACCTGGGGGACGGCGATCCGTTGCCGGCATATCGCGGCGAGCCGCGTCTGATGCCGCTTCTGGGCGACCTCGATTGGATCGCCGATATGTACTGGGAAATGCTGGACCCGGGCAACCGCGTGTCGCTCGCGGTGAAGTTCATTCCGCGGCTCGGTCTTTCAAGCACGGTCATCAGGAATCAGTATTCGAAAGTAGCCTGATACGGCTGTGCGGCCGAAAAAATTGCGCCCGTCGGGACCAGTCCCGCGGGCGCGTTTATTTTTCCCAGTACGGTTTGAAATTCTCTATTTCTGAAATAAGCGCTTCGGCGGTTTCGCCCTTGTAACAAATGGCGCGGTCGTCGATGTATACATGCGCGATGGGTTTCCCCGGATTATCTCCCTCTATGTCCGGTCGGTGATTTATATAATCGAACGGTACATTGAACTGTTCGCAGTACTTTTTCACGAATTCATCTCCGCGTGTCGTGTGGATGAGTATCTTGCATCCTTTTTCTTGGAGAAGTTTCATTGCCTGCACGACTTCGGGATTCGGCTCCTCGGTATTTTCTTTGGAAACAAATCCGTTATATGAGGCGATGACGCCGTCAAAATCAAACGCAATAACCGGAGCTTCGGACATAGTCATACTAGTGTAACAAATCAATCACTACCAAGCGAAGTTTATTTCAGGGCTTACTACCAAACGAGCCGAGCAGTGAATACATTCGATGTATTCATTCGAGGCAAGTGCAGGTAGAAAATCGTTCTTACGTCTTACCAAATCTTTGCACGGTCCTTGGGAGCGCGATACAGCCTGTCGCCTTTTTTCACCCCGAATGCTTCGTAAAATTCGGGAAGATTTGAGGCCGGACCGTTGATGCGATATTTCCCTGGAGAGTGGGGATCGGTGAGCACCGCCGTCTTTTCCGACTCCGGCCGGCGGTTCTCTCTTTCAAAAAGTCCGAAGCTCAGGAAGAAACGCTGTTCAGGTGTGAAGCCATCGATGTCTTTCCGGCCGGTTTTTTCGAGGCGATGCTTGTAGGCATCGTAGGCGATGGAGGCTCCGCCAAGGTCCGCAATATTTTCACCGAGTGTCAGTTGCCCGTTTACTTTGAGCCCATCGGCAACCGTATACCCGTTATATTCCTTAACGAGAACTTTCGCTTTCGCATCGAAAAGCGTTTGGTCCTTTTTTGTCCACCAGGTTTTTCGATTTCCTTTGCCGTCAAACTTGGATCCTTGGTCGTCGAAACCGTGTGTTATCTCATGACCGATGACCGAGCCGATCGAGCCGTAATTGACCGCATCATCGGCATTCGTATCAAAAAAAGGCGGTTGAAGGATAGCGGCAGGGAATACGACTTCATTCAGACCGAAGTTGCAGTAGGCATTCACCGTTTGCGGGGTCATGAACCATTCGGTGCGGTCGACACGTTTTTTCAAACGACGCATTGCGCGAGCGTGCTCAAAGAGCGATGCGCGGACCGCATTGCCGAAATACTCGTCGGGTTTGATGACAAGTCCTTTGTAGCTCTTCCATGTATCGGGGTAGCCCAGTTTGCGTGTCATTTGATGGAGCTTCCGTACGGCCTTCTTCTTCGTCGTGTCGCTCATCCAGTCCAAGTTTTTGATGCGCGCCTCATATGCTTCGAAAAGATCGGCGACGACTACTTTTATTTTATGCTTCGCCTCGGGGCCGAAATATTCTTTTACATAGAGTTTGCCAAGCACTTCGCCGAGGTTGCCATTGACCGCGCTGAGTGCTCGGCGCCACGCGGGCTTCATCACCTTCACGCCGGAAAGCGCCGTGCCGTAAAAAGCAAAGTTCTGCTTTTCAAATTTTGAAGAGAGATAGCTTGCTGATCCGCCGACGAGATGCCACGAAAGATACGTCTTCCAATCTCCGATGGATACACTCGAAAGCATCGAATTCATTGACTTCAAAAACTTCGGTTGCATAACGATTACTTCATGGATTTTCTTTGCACCGACAATGTTGAAATACGCATCCCAATCAACATTCGGTGCAAGCTTGTGAAGCGCCGAAACACGCATTTTGTGGTACGTCTTATCGACGTCGCGCAAATCCTCTTTGGTCATGGAAATCTTCGCAATAGCCGTTTCAATGCGCATGATCGTCTCTCTATCCTTTTTCGCTTCCGTCCCGGACTTATTCATGAGCGCGGAAATCGCCTCGAGATGCTTTTGATACGCCGTGCGCACGCGCACCGACTCCGCATCATCTTTCAGATAGTAATCGCGGTCGGGCATTCCGAGTCCGCTTTGGCCGATGTAGATGATGTATTTCTCGCTATTTTTCATATCCTGGTCGATCATGAGTCCCCACGGTCCTCCTCCGCCGATTTTTTCGAGGTGAGCAATAGTGGAGACGAGCGAACGAACGTCTTTGATGTTCGCGATACGGTCCAGCCACGGTCGGAGCGGCTTCATCCCGAGCGCAGTACGCTTTTTCATATCCAAACCGGAGCGGTAGAAATCCCGAACCATTTGCTCGGGACTGCCCGCGGCACAGCGCTTCAGATTTTGCACTTTTGTGACGAGCGCGCGGAGTTTTTTCTCCGTGTCATAGCGAAGCATCAGAAATGAGCCCCAACGCGACTCGTGCGGCGGTATCGGATTTTTCTTCAACCACCCGCCGTTCACGTAGTGGTAAAAATCGTCTTGCGGGCGCACCTTCGTGTCCATATCTCGCGTATCAAATCCCCATCCGTTTTTCATGCCCGCATAGTATATGAATCCGTTGCCTCGTGCTATCTTTTCCCATATGACCGTCGGAGATGTACGCAAGCGATATCTCGATTTTTTCGCGAAGCGGAACCACGCAATAATACCGGGCGCCGCTATCGTGCCGGAGAACGATCCGACCACGCTTTTTACCAGTAGCGGGATGCAGCCACTCGTGCCGTATCTTCTAGGGCAAGCACATCCTGAGGGCACGCGGCTGGCCGACTCCCAGCCGTCATTCCGCGCAGAAGACATAGAAGAAGTGGGCGACAACCGCCACACGACCTTTTTTGAAATGCTGGGCAATTGGTCTTTGGGTGACTATTTCAAACAAGAACAGCTCCCATGGTTCTTTGAATTCCTTACTTCTGCGGAAGAAGGTCTCGGGCTCGACGCTGACAAATTGTACGTGACGGTTTTCGGGGGCGACCGAGAAAGCAAAATGGAAGCAGATACGGAATCGGTAGACCTGTGGAAAAAACTATTCAGTGAAAAAGGAATTGAAGCGAAATTTGTAGAGCTCGATACGGAAGAAAATGGCGGTGAATTCGGCATGCAGGGCGGGCGCATTTTCTCCTATGGCGCGCGGAAAAATTGGTGGAGCAGGGCAGGGGTTCCGACGAAAATGCCGCCCGGTGAGATAGGCGGACCGGATTCGGAAGTTTTTTATGATTTCGGTACGCCGCACGACACAAAATTCGGAGTGTACTGTCATCCGAATTGCGATTGCGGACGGTTCGTAGAAATAGGCAATTCGGTTTTTATGCAGTTCATAAAAAATGCCGACGGTACGTTCAGCGAATTGCCGAAACAAAATGTAGATTTTGGCGGCGGATTGGAACGCCTGAACGCCGCGACGCACGAGAATCCGGATATCTTCTCCATTGATGTATTCGATGCCGCCCGCGACATAATCGAAAAACGCTCCGGAAAGAAATATAGCGATGACGGCGCCACACGCTCGTTCCGCATCATTCTCGACCACATGCGCGCGGCGTCATTTTTCATTGCATCCGGCATTAAGCCTGCTAATACCGAGCAGGGGTACATTTTGCGGCGCCTCATCCGTCGTTCCATCCGAGAAGCGGATAAGCTTGGCATCAAAGAAGCGGTGCTCGCGGAAGTTGCGGAAGATTACGGCGCCGCGTATGCGGACGCATATCCGTTCGTGCAAGACGCAGGGCGCACTATCCGCGAAGAATTGGAGAAAGAGGAGGTGCAATTTCGCAAGACGCTCGCGCATGGTTTGCGTGAACTTGAGAAAATGGGGAACAATATTGATGCGTTCATGCTGTACACGACCTACGGATTCCCGGTGGAACTCACCGCGGAGATAGCGAAAGAACGCGGTATAAAAATAGATCTTGCGAGCGTGCGCGAACAAATGGAGAAACACCAGGCGCTTTCGCGCGAAGGCGCTGCGCAGAAATTTGCGGGTGGCCTCGCGGACCAAGCCGAACAGACTGTGCGGTATCACACGGCGCACCATCTGCTCCTCAAAGCACTCCAAACAGTGCTCGGGCCCGAGGTGCATCAGCGCGGGAGCAACATCACCAGCGAGCGCCTGCGCATAGACTTTTCATACGGACAGAAAATGACGCCGGAACAGAAAACGGAAGTGGAAAAGATAGTGAATGAAAAGATCGCCGAGGCGCTGCCGGTCATCCGTACCGATATGAAAAAGGAGGAGGCGGAAAAACTCGGTGCCGAACACGAATTCGGCGCAACCTATCCCGATATCGTGTCGGTGTATTCGGTCGGCCCCCTCGATCATGCATTTTCCATAGAGTTCTGCGGCGGCCCGCACGTGAGCAATACCAGCGAACTGAAAGGCACATTTAAAATTTTGAAAGAAGAAGCGTCGTCCGCCGGCGTTCGCCGCATCAAAGCGGTGCTAGAATAATTGAATGAGTTTTTTCAACGGTCTCTTCGGTAGGAAAAAATCGGAATCGGTCGTGTTTATCGACATCGGCACCGGCTCGGTTGCCGGCGCGTATGCGCAATTTACGCAGGGTGATCAACCCGTGATGCATTACACGCGCCGTCTTCCCATCGAAATACGAACGAGCGAACCGCATGAAGATGCGATGTTGCGCGCACTCGGCATACTCGGAGAGGTGCTTATCCGCGAAGGGGCACCGGTCCTCATGCGCAACACGGGCAGCGGGAGCGTCGATACGGTGCTCGTGTCGGTTGATGCGCCGTGGCAAAAGACATCCGTGCGCACGGAATACTTCGAACAGAAAGAACCGTTCATCTTCAACAAAAGCATGGTGAATACGGCACTTGAAAAAACTAGCACAGCTCCGCCAGGGCAGCTTCTCGCGGATGAAAGCATCATCGGCACCATCCTGAACGGCTACGAAACGAAAGACCCGTACGGGAAAGAGACGCGCCGCGCCTCGATAATCGTATTGACATCGCTTATCGACGAGAAAGTCGCGCAAGGCATCCAAAAAATTCTCCGCGGTCTCTATCACACAAAAAATATCCTCACTATCGCCGGCAGCAGTCTTCGCTACCAGGCGATGCGCATCGCATTCCCGCATGAGCGCGACGCGCTCATCCTGGACGCCACCGGTCCGCTTACGTCCATCGCGCTTGTGCGCAGAGACTTGCTCGTCGACGTCGTTGAAATTCCCGTGCATAGAGCCGGGACCGCCGTGTGGCTGAAAACGCTTACGGATGAATTGGCCGAACTCGCACAGCGGTTTCCGCTTCCGCGTACCATTTTCCTACTCGCGCGTGAGCCAAACGTCATTTCATTGCGTGAGACGCTAGATGAAGCGGAACTCGGCAAACTATGGCTCTCCGACAACCCGCCGAAGATAGTCTCGGTGCTCTCAAGCCATCTTGTCGGCCTGGTACGATCGGCCACGACCGCATCTCCGGACATATCGCTTCTTCTGATGGCGCTGTATTTTGAGCGGCGTTCCGCCGAAGATTAAACGAGGTAGTGGACAAAGAGTAGGTAGACGTTTTTTGCGAAGTGGTATACTGGGGCACATGCGCAAACTTGATGATATTATTCCGCCGTCCCGTCGGAGAGAAACGGACTCCCTTAACAGTTCAGCCGGCCGCCCAACCCTCGATCTTGCCAATAGACCATTTAAATTTCCCACTAAAACGCTCGTTGCGGTCGTCGTCGTTGTCGTGGCTTCCATCGGCGCACTCTTTTATTTCTCCAGCGCCAAAGTTGAGGTGACGCCAAATATGGTTTCCGCTGCCGTGCAGAGTTCGTTCACCGCAAACCAGAGCACCGGAGCATTGCCGTACGAGATCATCACGGCGCAAAAGATCGCTTCACAAAGCGTCAAAAGCAGCGGCACGAAAGTCGTGAGCTCTACCGCTTCCGGAACTATCACCGTGTACAACACGCAGACGAAGGCGCAGAAGCTCATTACAAATACGCGTTTCGCTACGCTCGCGGGACTCATCTTCCGCATCCGAACCGCCATCACCGTTCCTGCTGGCACTGCTGCAAAGCCCGGTAGTGTCACGGTAGCCGTCACTGCGGATAAAGCGGGAGATTCCTACAATGTGGGTCCCACTTCCTTCACGATTCCTGGCTTCGCGGGTACGCCGCAAGCAAGCCAGGTATACGGGAAATCGAATGAAGCGATGTCCGGCGGAGCCTCCGGCAACATGCCGGTCGTAGATGCGACGGCGGAAGCACAAGCGCGCACCGCGCTCATGAGCGCACTCGCACCGGACCTCGCCTCAAGCATTGAAGCGCAGATACCGTCCGGGTATGTGCTCGTGCCGGGAGCCGCCACAACTACCTATCAGGAACTCACGCCCGCGCCGTCGGGGACGACCGGCATGGTCGACGTGAAGGTGCAGGGGACCATCACCGCGATCGTATTCCCGAATGTCGCACTCGCCAAAGCGATTGCGACATCGGTCAGCGGCCTCGGCTATCAGGGCGAGCCGGTCACGCTCGCCTCCACGAAAACCATACAGCTCACGGCGCCGTCGGGGCTTCCGGCTCCGGACGCCGCCTCGTTCACTTTTACGCTCTCCGGCACAGCGTCGCTTATCTACAACGTGGATCCGACGCGCATCGCCGCGGCGGTCTCCGGGAAGACCCGTTCGGCGGCCGAAGTGGCGCTCACCAACTATCCGGAGGTCAAGCGCGCCATCATCATTCTGCGGCCGTTTTGGCGCCAAACCTTCCCCCAGGACCCCTCGAGCATTTCGGTCGTGGTGGCGAAACCGTAGCCCAGTTGACCCGGTAGAACAACATGGCATCGTGTCTTTTGCTCCCAACAATGCAATGTCAACAAAGGCTTGTTGCTCCGGAAATTTTGATGGATAAATGGACCATGACACAAGGAGCAATGCCATGTTGTTCTCACCGGGTTGACGGCTTTTCGGATACCTGCTAGATTGATGTGGTAACTGCACTGGTAATGAATAGCAAATGAGCGACGCCGACGATACAAAAGCAACGGTGACTGGAACCGTTGAAGAGGTATTGCCGAATTCGCTTTTCCGCGTTCGTCTTCCGGCAGTTCTAGAAGGAGAAGAAGGCGAGCTCAAGCTCGCCTACCTTGCAGGGAAAATGCGTTTGCACCGTATCCGCGTTCTGATGGGCGATCAGGTGGAAATGGTGATGGATCCCTACGGGGGCCGTGCGAGGATAGTTCGCCGATTAACCTAACGTAAAGAGATTTTAAAAATGAAGGTCCGTGCTTCTATCAAAGTCCAACAGCCAGGTGATCAGCTCGTCCGTCGCGGCGGGCGCTTGTATCGTATCAACAAGAAGAATCCGCGCCGCAAGGCTCGCCAAGGTTAATTAATTTTTTCGTACAATTATGCGTATCGCCGGTGTCACACTTCCCGATAAAAAACAGCTTGCATATTCATTGCCGCTTATTTTTGGCATCGGCCCCACGCGCGCACGCGACATTTTGAAGCAAGTCGGCATTCCGGCAAACAAGAAGGGCAGCGAGCTCACTGCGGATGAAGAGCAGAAGATCCGTTTGCTCGCGGAAGGATTCACCATCGAAGGCGAACTGCGCCGCGAGATCGGGCAGAACATCAAGCGCTTGAAGGACATCAAGTCCAAGCGCGGCGATCGCCATGCGCGCGGTATGCCGGTGCGGAATCAGCGCACGAAGACCAATTCGCGCACGCGCCGCGGTAACGTCCGTAAGACGATGACCTCCGGTCGCCGTAAGCTTGAAAGGACATAATTATGGGTAAAAAACGCATCATCAAGAAGAGCGGCAAAGGCATGGACGCTGGGCGCAAAGAACGCGCCATGTCCAAGGTCACGAAGCGCCACCTCGAGAAGGCCATCCTTCACATTGACGCCACGTTCAACAACACCAAGGCGATTCTCACGGACGAGAAGGGTAATGCCGTGGTGTCTTCGAGCGCCGGCGCACTCGGTTTCTCCGGCGCCAGGAAGTCGACCCCGTACGCGGCGGCGAAAGTCGGCGAGTTCCTCGGCGAGAAGGGCCTCATGATCGGCATCAAGGAGGCGACCGTCATCATTCGTGGTGTCGGCGCCGGCCGCGAGTCGGTGCTCCGCTCGTTCTCGGGCAAGGGCATCCAGATCAAGTCCATCAAGGACGTGACGCCGGTCCCGCACAACGGTCCGCGCCCGCCTAAGCCTCGTCGCATATAAATTATGAAAACCGGACCACGATACAAAATAGCGAAGCGCCTCGGCGCGACCGTCTTTGAGAAAGCGCAGACCCAAAAGTTTGCGATTTCCGCCGAGCGCTCTGCGAAGAACAAGCGCCGCGGGCGCGGTCGCCAGAGCGAGTACTCCAAGCAAATGCTTGAGAAGCAAAAGGTGCGCGTGACCTACGGCCTTCCTGAGCGCCAGTTCCGCAGCTATGTGAACAAGGCGCTTGAGGCACACAACATGGCTCCGGTGGAGCGCCTGCACGAGCTCCTTGAGCTCCGTTTGGACAACGTCATCTGGCGCCTCGGCCTCGCATCCACGCGCCGCGGCGCACGCCAGATGGTGGCGCACGGCCATGTGATGGTGGACGGCAAGAAGAGCCGCGTGCCGTCGCAAATGCTTTCCGTCGGAAGCAAAATCGCCGTGCGCGAGGGGTCCAAGGAGCACGGCGTGCTCGTGGGCTTCGCGGAGAAATTCGCGGAGCGTCCGCTTCCGTCCTGGCTCGTCTGGGACGCGAAGAAGATGGAGGGCTCCGTGAAGGAACGGCCGACGGCCGCTTCAGCGGATCCGGCGGGCGATCTGGTCGCCGTGCTTTCGTTCTACACGCGATAATTGTGCGCTTTATAAACAACTAATATATGGAAAACGAAGCGAAAAAGTTTCAGATGCAAGGCGCGGGATTGCGCGCGACGGAGGCGTACCTAAGTGGTACGACGACGGCGCACGCTGGGACCCGCAACGCAGCAGCTGGAGTTTTTAGCTCGTTTAACAACGATTGAGTTATGGAATACCATATTACACTTCCCAGCAAACCTCGCATCGTTTCTGAAGAAGGACTGCAGGGTGTTTATGAAATAGATTCGCTGTACCCGGGCTACGGCCACACGCTCGGCAATTCTCTGCGCCGTATCATTCTTTCCTCGCTCCCCGGCGCGGCCGTCACGCAGGTGAAGATAGAAGGCGTTCCGCACGAGTTCGCCACCATTGATGGAATGCGCGAGACCGTTATGGAACTTCTCTTGAACCTCAAGCGCGTGCACTTCGTCCTTCACGGCGATGAACCGCAAACCATTTCGCTCACCGCGAAAGGCACGAAGGAAATTACCGCCGCTGATTTCAAGCTCCCGAGCCAGGTTGAGATCATGAATCCGGAACAGCACATCTGCGATCTTTCCGGAAAGGGAACACTCGAACTCGAAGCCACTATTGAACGCGGACTCGGCTACGTCTCCCGCGAAGTGCTCACGAAAGACAAAGTAGACATCGGCACCATCGCGCTTGATGCCACCTTCACGCCTATCCGCCGTGTGAACTATGAAGTGGAGAACATGCGCGTCGGCGATCGCACCGATTTCAACCGCCTGCGCATCCTCATCGAGACCAACGGCACCATCGCTCCGCGCGCCGCACTTGAGTCGAGCATTGAAACGATGATCCATCAGCTGAAGGCCATCATCGGCTTCCAGGAGAGCGCACCGGCCGCGTCCTCTGGCGCATCCGCCGAGAAGGAGGAAAGCGGCACGACCAGCGCGTCAAAGATAAAGATCGCTGACCTCGCTCTCACTCCGCGCGTCACGGCTTCCATTGAAGGCGCCGGCATCAAGAGCGCTGCGGGTCTCGCACGCAAGACGGCATCAGCCCTCAAAGAATTGGACGGCATCGGCGAAAAGGCGATTGAGGAAATTTCCGAAGCGCTTGCCGGTCACGGCCTCACGCTGAAGGCGGAATAACTACCATGGCATTTACTAAAAAAGCACAGACCTTCCATCGCGAGACCGGCCAGCGCTCGGCGCTCATCCGTTCGCTCGCGCGTTCCCTCGTGCTTGAAGAGCGTATTTCCACCACGGAAGCAAAAGCGAAAGCACTTCGTCCGTACATTGAGCGACTCGTCACTTACGCAAAGACGGGCACGCTCGCCAGCCGCCGGCTTGCCATTTCCCGTATCCACGACAAGGAGGCGGTGAAGAAGCTTTTCGGCACCATCGGTCCGCGCTATGCAGACCGAAAGGGCGGCTACACGCGCATCGTGAAGCGCACGAAGCGTGGCTTCAACGATGCGCGCAAGCTTGCGTACATCATGTTCGTCTAGCTTGCCCCGTTAGAGACTATCCTGTACAACAATATGACCACTGCAATGACCACAAACATTTCCGAAAACACCGTCTCTAATGGGGTATTCACCAATTAAATATGGCAACTTCCAACATTAAACCGGCACCGAGCACCTACACCATCGACGCGACCGACCGCACCCTTGGCCGTGTGTGCTCCGAGGCGGCTTCGGCACTGCTCGGCAAGAAGTCCGTGCACTTCGCCAAGAATCAGACGATTCCGGTTAAGGTCACCGTGAAGAATGCGGGCAAGATGCACCTTCCCAAGCGCCGTGTGGAAGGGAAGGTCTACACCCGCTACACCGGTCACCCGGGAGGCCTCTACTTCACCACGATGCAAGAGATGATAACGAAGAAGGGCATTGGCGAGGTCGTCAAAAAGACCGTGGACGGTATGATACCGCGCAACAAACTCCGTGCACCGCGTATGAAGAATCTCATCGTCACCGAATAATTTTATGGCATCAAAAACTTTCATCACTGCAGTCGGGCGCCGCAAGACCGCTATCGCAAGCGTGCGTATGGTAAAGGCTCCGAAATCGAGTCTCATGGTCAACGGTATGACCCCGAAGGAATATTTCAAGACTGATCTCCGCGCACTTGTCGCCGTTGAGGCACTCGCCAAGGCAGAGAGCGCTGAGAATTACGAAGTCCACGCGCACGTGGAGGGCGGCGGCATCGCCGGTCAGGCAGACGCCGTGCGTCATGCCATCTCCCGCGCCATCACCAAGGCAGAGCCGAAGACTCGCGCGGTCCTCAAGACGGCAGGCTTCATGAAGCGCGACCCTCGCGCCAAAGAGCGCAAGAAGCCAGGCCTCAAAAAAGCGAGAAAGGCTCCTCAGTGGTCCAAACGATAAGTTCTCAAAACCGGCTCTCGTAATCGAGAGCCGGTTCGCTTTCATTTTTCTCAGTTGTCCACATACATTCTTACAAAAACAATTGACAAAGAAAAAATCTGGTATACTAAAAATACCTCGCAAGAGGAGGCAAGGGAATGGTGAGTAGTTGATTATTCAATAACGAAAAGCGAAGAGCTCTAGTCGTGGGTAATCGTCTAAACACGATTTCCTGCGAGTAGGGCTCTTTTTGGTGACGTGGCAGAGCGGTCTATTGCACTCTTCTTAGGAGAGAGCGGTCTGTGTAGGGCCCGCGGGTTCGAATCCCGCCGTCACCGCTAGTTATACACAGGGCTTGATTTACGCATCTTGCCGGTGGTACTATATATAGGCCCTACACAGGCCTGACCTCGCGTCAGAGTTCGTATCCCGCCCTGAGGTTCTTTTCGAGATTTAGAAGCCTCGAAAGTCGAATCAAGTCTTCTAATTCCGGATTTCTTTATTCGGAATGGGATATGAAACGAGAAGCCCGCGCAAGCGGGTTTTCTCGTTTTTAAGAGCAAGAAACGGGGACACCCACCATTAATTTCCAAACAAAAACCTCGCGTCATGCCCCGGGCGACAGGGATCCTGATGGGGAGTTATTCCAGATTGTTCAAATAGCACCTAATGTCGGCACTCGACTTCAAGACAATTACTTTATCTTTGTGCTCATTAATAAATAGCATCAGTTTCGGTTTGGTTCTAAATTGGCGACGAATAATCTCGAGGAAGAAGGCAATCTCGTGTCGGATATTAAGCTCCGGATGTCTCTCCGACGGATTGAATATGCGCTGAGCGTGATTAAACAATCTGCGCCAAAGCGGAATGTCGAGAAAAATAATGACGTCGGCCCTTTTTGCGATTTCTGGTTGCACAGAACGCGTGTATAAACCGTCGGAGACCCACGAGTCTGCAGCAATCGCAGTTGCCGTCTTTTGCCTAACGAAGGTTCGCACTCGGTCGCGCTCTTCAATGGGGGCACCATCCTTCATCTGATTTCCGCCCGCCTCGAACCAGAATCGGTCGAGGTGGATGTGTGGTATAGATAATTTTTCACTAATCGCTCGCGCGAGAGTAGATTTCCCGCTCGCGGGTAACCCAACAATGCTTATACGCATTGCGTAAGAATACATTAAATAATTCCCAAACAAAAACCTCGCGTCATGCCCCGGCGACCTTCCGTCTCAGTGAAGGTAGTATGTTCGTTAACTCTAACGGTCGTATCAATTAACGAACAGCAGATTGCCTACGCTGCGCAAGGTTCGACCTTTCTCAAAATAATTTCCAAACAAAAACCTCGCGTCATGTCCCCGGCGACAGGGGTCTAGAGCAGGAGTATTTGACTGAATGACTTAAGAGCATATGATTCCAGTCAGACACACAAGTAGTTCCCACCAATGCTTGCAGACAGAAGGAGTTCGTCATGAACAGTTCTATTAGTCCAAAAAAGCTTCGTCATGCCATAAATCAGTATTTCGATCAGACCCCGGCCACTGAGGTCGTGCGACGTGCAGAAGAACTGAAGCCGCAGGAGATGAAGTCTAGGGAAATGGTACTGTTTGGACCTCCCGGCCTCGTCGCCAAGGTATACAAAACGTTCAAGATCGACTGCGACGGAAACGTGATTTTCGACGGCATCCGCATTGCCGGATTGAGCATCAAGCTTCCGAAGGGAAGGATCAATGATATACACTGCCGTTTGCGCCTGCACCACCCGGAGACGGGAGACTTGTTCGAGACGACTGGCTACGTTTCAGACGCGTTCGTGTACGAGGTGTTGCAGTGTTGGGATGGCAAAGATACCGTGACCATCGCCGGCAAGAAGATGGTGCATCAACCAGTTCGTGGCAATTCTGTGCCCCAGCAGTATTACTTGCTGGTTGAGGTCATAGAGGATACATCGCCGTTCTAAAGCCGTTCGCAGAAGTCCGTTCTGCGAACGGCTTTTGCTTTTTGAGGTTCAACCTTGCTAAAAAACAGTCGATTCTCGAACTGTGATATATTCGGCTCTAGAAAGTCCCGCAACCAATAGAAAAGGAGGTAGTTAGTATGGCAACGAGAGAAGCGGCATCTGGCCGCATCCAGATACTCAAGACACCAGCTTGGGACGCTCCACTTGAGGCCCGCGGAGCGTTTGTGATGAAAGCAGCGCTTCCGTGTTATCCGTATGTCGGGTATCCGTCCGGCGTAGTGAGGGACGTCGTGACTCGCAGGGAAATGGAGATCAAGAAAATAGGCGTCATCGTGCCGCAGGACAAAGCATTACAGGTCCTCTGGCAGAATAATCCGGTGGCGGCCACATGGTGGATAGACCGCGGCTTCCCGAAACGCAGAGGATGCTTTTTCTTCACTGAAGGCGAGTTCACCATCGTCAGCGGCGTCCCCGATGATCCGGTATGGGTTTTTGAGAACATACGGGTTGGGCACTGGCGCCAAATGCTCCCCTGAAAGCGACGTGCGACGAGACGGAAAGGGTCTTCCTTTCCGTCTTTTTTGTTTTTAGCCCTCTCCACGTCTGATGCAGAAACAGTTGACAATAATATATTCTTGTGCTATATATGGAGGCAAGACTGGCGACTCAGGCTTGTCGCGTTCATTCAATCAATCAAGGGAGAAAAAATTATGGTAAATCCTGACGCATTCTTCAGGAATTCTTTCGCTCAATTCAGAATTACGCTCCGCAATCTGCTCGGGAGGCATGGGGTCTTAACCAATCCCGGCTCGAACGATGATGAAATAGTAGCTGGCTTCGAGGAGCTTCTTGCGCGGCGGCAAACCGAATTGGACGAAGGCAATCTGATCTTCATCACCGAGGCACTGATGATGTTCCATATGCGGATTGCCTACAACACACCTTCGTTTGCAGTAAATTTTGTTTGCGCAAAAGCAACAGACGAAATGACACAAGAAGCTCTTCGCAAACTCTTGCGTGTGAGTCTTCAAGACCCAAGATTCCGAGAGCGATTCAACGAGCATTTCTCGAAACACCCAATGCAAGAATTCCGTGAGGAAGGATGGAAATGGTTATGTGAGATCTTAGCTTGGGAAACGTGAGTTCCGCCCTCAACGAAAACCGTTGGAGGGCGGTTTTCATTTTTAGGCTCAACACAAAAAACTCGCGTCATTCCCCCGGCGACAGGGATCCTCAGTCGAGTAGAGGGGCTTGACTTACATACTGTTTCGTAGTATCGTACGCACAGAGGTTTCTTCTCTACCTTAAAGAGACGCCCTTTTCCAGAATGAAGGAGAGATCATGCATCAGTATGTCACCTGCACTAAATGCAACGGGTCCGGCAGAGTAAGGAGAACCAGATGGTTCGGGACGAAAGACTGTCCCTCCTGCGACGGCATAGGGAAAGTTCCCAAAGCCGTTACCAAGGCAACGTCGGTAAGAAGGACCGAAGAACGGGCCGTAACCCACTCCGCTCCGGCAAATGACGACGGCGATATCATCGCGGGCGTGGCGCTCATGGTTGCGGCTTTAGACCGCGGGAATACCATCGCGGTTGCGCAGCCCGAAGAAGCTTTCAAAGGTGGCGGCGGCGAAATGGGCGGTGGCGGAGCTAGCGACTCATGGGATAAACCCGAGGAGCGCGCGGCAGAACCGGAGCCTGTTGCGGAAGTCGTTACGACGTTCGAATCAAGCGAACCCGCGTCAGAATCGGCCGCTTCAGATTCTTCAAGTTCATCGGACTCGGGATCAAGCGACACGTGAACGGCCGCCTCAGCAGTAACGGGAAAACCGTGCTTGCTGAGGCGGTTTTCTTTTTGTCCCAATTTCCAAACAAAAACCTCACTTCATGCTCTGGCGATATTCCTCAACCCATCTCTGTTGAAATTAGACTTCAACAAGGGGTGGGAATGATTATCCACAGGCCTCCCAGGACACTTGACAAATCATGTTCGCTATGCTAGCCTGTACACAGGTCAAACCAGCTTTCCAACCATCTCTGCGGAGGTAGCGATGAAATTGCTTAAGCAAGTGTGGGAAAAGCTCATGAAATGGATCGACGGTGACGAAGTCCCAAACAGCACCATGACGCCGCAACAGGTCGCAGATCTGTGCGAGTCGGGTTTCGAAACATGGGATTAACGGACCGGAGTCCACGAAGACGGCACAGGATGCTCACAAGATCCCGTGCCGTTTTTATATAATGATGTTTGACCTGACGTAGGGACAGGCATATAGTCCGTGCGGGTAGGTCTTCAATTTTTGGGAGCACGGAAATGAAAGACAATGCGTGGCACCAGCATCCGAAAAATCCGGAAGAAATGATGTACGGAGGTCTCCTCGAAGACAAGGATGAGCTCGAAGAGGGAGACGCATCACCCAATCCAATTACGAAGAAATGGGAGAAGATACCTCCGGTCCACATTGGAGCTCGTCTTCCTCAAGGCCACAAGACGATGTTTGTTCGTCCTGCCGAGGTGATTCCTACGTTCGTAACACCGGACGTGCTGGATTCCTCCGAAGGCTGGATATAGTGAGGTGACCCATGGCGTATGTATCAGGAAAAATATTCAGAGACGACATCGTGGCGCTCGAGGCGGAATATCTCGAAGCCATGATAGAAAAAACAGTACGGTCGGGAATACGGCTCACCAGGAAGAAATGGATTTGGATAGAACTGGTGCCTCAAGCGCTTGAAAATAGAGCTGTACCCATCATCCGGCAGATGTTGGCGAGTATCAATCCGGAAATGTTTTGGAATGTCCGGAAAATGGACGAGCGAGTCATTTGGATGATCTACTGGCGCCTCCGAACTGAGCCGCTGAATATTCACATGTACCTTCTCGAACTTCTTGTTGAACTCGACAAGAACCCGCCCTTTGCCGATATTTTTGCCTAAACGCCGCCCGAAGGGCGGCGGTTGTTTTGCTCCATTCTCCATGCTGTATAATCAACCGCATACCTATGGAAGGAATAAAAAACAACGCACCGGAAAGTCCTGAAGATAAGGGAGAGCAATTGAGCGGGAAGGAAAAGTTTGAGCAAATTTTGGCGCTCTTCGGCACCGACACCGCTCGCGAAAACTTTGTAGAGACATGCCGGCTGTACATAGAGGCTCGCCAGAGAGCTGTTCGTGAGTCATACGCTCCCGAACCCACCGTTCGTCATAGAGCTGTCATGTCGAGCCCGAAGCAGGCCGTCATCCATAATAAGATCATGGACACCATGACGCGCCTCGCGAATCAGGCAGAAAATGTTTCCCCGCTCCAACGCAAGATTTTAATAGAAATGCATGACCGCGACATCACTGCCGAGATCATTCGAGAATACGTCAATGCAGTCCATAGGGTAAAGAAAGTTGATGAGGATGAAGAAAACGGGGAACGGAAGAAAGGAATGTCCGACACCGCCTACTACCACTCGCTCGGGAAAGAGCACTAATCAACTATAAAAATAGGCGCCTCAGGACAGGCGCCTATTAAATGATGAGGGTTCCTTTTTAGTTATTCTTTGGAACCTTGAGAGAACCTTCGGTTTGAAAATACATCAAGTCGAATTGCTTGAGTGCCGGGCCCAGCTTCTTGACTTCAGTAATACTTGGGAAGCGCATGGCCTCGTTTCGGAATCTCTCTATGGCGAGTTTCCGGCGAAGTGCAAACCTCGGTACCGCCGAACGAAGCACCATAACCGCACGTATGAACGACGTTGCCATCAGTGCGTATGCTTGGCTGAACCAGTCATTCTTGCCTTCTGCTGATTTGGCAAGTTCCCGATACAAGCTTATGCCGATGTCCGCAATCTGGTGCGCCCCGCGCATCTGATGACGATAGTGACTTGCTTCCGGAAAGAACGCCACGTATTGCAGACTTATGTCGGCGACATCCGGAACAAGACCCGGTTCGACATTAGCCGCTCCGACAAGACGGCCGTAAAAGTCAAAAGCTGCCAATTGTTCAAACAGCATCGATCGACCCATGAAGCGATACAACATCGCCGCGAGATAGTCCCGCACCATATCGTCGATAGGTATCTTCGTTTGAGCGCACGCCTCGGATACCAGCAGGTACCATTGGTACGCCGCCGATTCCGCACGTACGAACCCTAATTTGTTCAAGGCGGAATATTTCGCATCCGCTTTTACATCCTCCGGTTTTGCCGTGATAACCATTTTCACGTCCATGGCAACTCTCCTCAGGTTAAACATCCGGGAGCATCATACGCTAGACGCGGTAGTATGGGAAACCAACAAACAAGGTAGGGACTTTTTTGACTATGCATCGAATTTCGGGCATACCCCATATGACAACTTTTATATTGATAACGAAATAATTTTTGCTAGCACGGTTGATAAAAGTTGTCATACGGGGCATAGTGGAGAGATGAAGGAATGGCATGGAGATGATATCGAACCTGAAAATATAATCATCGAGCCCGAAACGGGTGACGAGACGGGAGAAGTACGGCCCGAAGAGAAAATCGCAAAGATGCGCGAAGAACTTTCCGCGTGCCGGAAGGACAAACAGGAATACATGGACGGCTGGCAGAGAGCCAAAGCGGACTACGTGAACGCCCTGAAGCGCTTTGAAACCGACGTCAAGGCATCGGAGTTTAGAGGTAAGGTGAAGGCCGTAGAGACGCTTCTGCCGGCCTTCGACGCTCTCGAGCGCTCCAAGGAGCACGGGGAATTGCCCGAGGGATTCATGGCCATTGCGAAGCAGCTAGAGGGAGCATTCGCCGCACTTGGACTGGAGGAGACGGGGAAGGTCGGCGAGAAATTTGACCCCGCGTATCATGAGGCATTGGGCCAGGACAAGGTTGAAACGGCGGACGAAGATGGTATAATTACCGCCATACTAGAGAAAGGTTGGAGAGTGGGCGACATCATTATTCGACCGGCGAAAGTGCGTGTTGGGCATTTCGCTAGCAATTAGGCATTAGGCTCTAGGCGCTAGCATTGCATACAGAGTTTATTTTTATTAGTATCAACTAAAGCCTAGCGCCTAACTTCCTATCATCCTTATGTCTAAAATACTTGGCATTGATTTGGGCACTACCTATTCCGCGATGGCAATCGTGGAAGGCGGCGAGCCGCGTGTGCTGGAAAACGCCGAGGGTTCGCGCACAACGCCGTCCATCGTGGCGGTCGGCAAGAGCGGCGAACGAATTGTGGGTACGCTTGCGAAGCGCCAGTCGGTGACCAATCCCTTGAACACCATTTTCCAGATCAAACGATTCATAGGCCACTCATATGACGAGCCGGCGGTGCAGAAAGACAAGGCGTCCGTGCCATTTGAAATGCGCAAGGCGGAGAACGGCGGCATCGAAGTGAAAATGACGGAGAAGTGGTACCGTCCGGAGGAAATTTCCGCGATGATACTCGGCAAACTCAAAGCCGATGCGGAAGCAAAACTCGGCGAGAAGATAACCGAAGCGGTCATCACCGTGCCGGCATACTTCAACGACGACCAGCGCAGCGCGACAAAAGCTGCAGGTGAAATTGCCGGTCTCACGGTCAAGCGCATCATCAACGAACCGACGGCGGCCGCGCTCGCGTATGGATTTAATAAAAAGAAAGATGAGAAAATAGCGGTCTTCGACTTCGGCGGCGGCACGTTTGATATCTCCGTGCTTGAAGTGGGCGGGGACGTCATCGAAGTGAAGAGCACCGACGGCGACGCACACTTGGGCGGCAAGGATATTGACCAGACAATCATCAATTGGCTCGCGGAAGAATTCCGAAAGGAGAGCGGGATCGATGTGCTCAAAGACGCACTTGCGCGACAGCGGCTGGACGAAGCCGCCGAGAAAGCGAAGATAGAACTCTCCAGCGCGATGGAGACGGAAATAAACATCCCATTCCTCACGTCGGACGCTTCCGGCCCGCGCCACCTGCTCATCAAGATGACCCGCGCCAAGCTTGAAGACATCGCGGGAGAATTCATCCAACGCGCGATGGATATCACCAAGCGCGCGATGGAAGCATCGCCCTTCAAGATTCCCGACATCAACGAAGTCATCCTTGTGGGCGGTCAGACACGCATGCCGGCGATACAAGCGGCCGTGGAGAAATTCTTCGGCAAGAAGCCGAATATGACCGTGAATCCGGATGAAGTCGTTGCCATTGGCGCGGCTATCCAGGCGGGCATTCTGCAGGGCGACGTGAAGGACATTCTGCTTGTGGACGTGATTCCGCTCTCGCTCTCCATCGAGACGATGGGCGGCGTCGCGACTAAACTCGTGGAGCGCAATACGGCAATTCCTACGAGCCGTTCGCAAACTTTCTCCACTGCTGCCGATAATCAGCCATCGGTAGAAATTCACGTGACCCAGGGCGAGCGCGCGATGAGCGCCGACAACAAATCGCTCGGCAAATTTATGCTCGACGGCATTCCACCGGCTCCCCGCGGTATGCCGCAAGTGGAAGTGAAGTTCGACATTGATGCATCCGGCATCCTCACGGTCACCGCCAAAGAAAAGACCACCGGCAAGGAGCAGTCCATAAAGATCTCCGGCTCCACCGGACTTTCGCAAGCGGACATCGACAAAATGAAAGCCGACGCCGAAGCACACACGGCGGACGATGAGAAGCGCAAAGAACTCGTGGAAGCGCGCAATATCGCTGACCAAGCAGTGTATGCGGCGGAGAAAGCGGTCAAAGATAACGGCGAAAAAGCCGGCGCGGAAGTGGTGAAGGACGTGCAAGACAAGATAGAAGCGTTGAAAGTCGCGCGCAATAGCGAAGACGCTGGCACTATCAAGAGTGCAACCGAAGCGCTTTCATCCGCACTTATGAAGATCGGCGAGGCGATGATGAAAAATAGTGAGCAGCAAGCAGGAGCAGGAGGCGGTAATCCGCCGCCGTCAGACGGCGGCGGCCAGGGTCCCGAGACTCCTCCCGCCACCGACGCCGAGTTCAAAGAGAAGCCGTAATAATTATTCAGATAGTAAGCAAACAAGCCCCCGCAATGCGGGGGCTTGACTTTATACATAGTTATGTGTAAGATTCATCCAGGAAGTTGAACCCCCTTACACGAAAGGAGATACCATGTCATATCTGCACGCTCTACCAATTTTGTTGGCCTTGGGAGGATTCACTCTCTTGGCCATTGCGCTAAAAAGAGGAAGAGGCATTCTTTGGCCAATCTTCCTAGTCGGTCTCGTCGTAGGCGGCGAATTCTTGGTGCTTCATGGGAGTGTTGATCGCCTTCAAGGGATAATCGGAGCTGGCAGTCTTTTGGTTTTCCTGCTCGCCGGCTTGTTCCTATGTTTCGCCTTCCTGTTTTCAGAGGTGATTCAGTCGAAAGAAGCTGGAGGGGTGGCATCACCTTCATCAAGGATTACCGTTTCGACGGCGATAATGGGATATATCGCCAGTCTGTGAAGAAAGACATCAATCGCGGCGCAGGGATGTAGCATCTCCTGCGCCGTTTTGTTTTGTCTCGTGCATGTTCGTTAAGTCCAACGGTCGTGTGACTTAACGAACATTATTCATCGTATAACCCACTGTCTCAATTTTTGTCCTATAGGACAAAAATTGAGACATCGGCCTCAGGTGCTATTTCTTTTTGCATACAAAATACAAGAGGTGTATAACCCCGTAGTAGATTTTCGCAATGCGCCGGAGGCGCGGGACGCAGGCCTTTTGCGAAAATTCACTACAGGGTATAATCAACACAAATGGCAACAACAAAGGATTATTACAGCGTGCTGGGCGTCGATAAGAAGGCGAGCAAGGACGACATCAAGAAGGCGTTCCGTAAGCTCGCGCACAAATATCACCCCGACAAGGGCGGCACTGATGAGGCGAAATTCAAGGAGATAACCGAGGCGTACTCGGTGCTCTCCGATGACCGTAAGCGCCGTGAATATGATACCTACGGGCAAGCATTTGCGGGCGGGCAACCTGGTTCGGCGCCCCAAGGGGGCCCCTTCGGGGGATTCGACTTCTCTCAATTCCAACAAGGCTTCCCCCAAGGGGGCCCCTTCGGGGGGCAGGGTGGCGTTGATTTTGATTTTGGTGATATTTTCGGCGACATCTTCGGCGGTCGCGGGCAACAGCGCACACCGCGCGGCCGCGATATTTCCATCGATTTGGAAGTCTCCTTTAAAGAGGCGGCTCTCGGCACAAGCCGAAGCGTACTCATCGGAAAGGTCTCCACCTGCTCGCTTTGCCACGGCACGGGAGCGAAGCCGGGCACTGAATTGGAATCCTGCACAACCTGTAACGGAAGCGGCAAAATTCACGAGACGCGCAATTCCATACTCGGCCAGTTCAGCTCGGTGCGCGCCTGCACCATTTGTGAAGGCACCGGCAAGGTGCCGAAGGAAAAATGCACGGAGTGCAAAGGTCACGGCGTTCGCCGCAAGGAGGAAGAACTGAAAATAAATATCCCCGCCGGCGTGGATAACGGTGAAATGATTCGCATGCCGCAAAAGGGCGAGGCAATCAAAGCTGGCATCGCGGGCGATCTGTACGTGAAGATACACGTGAAGCCGCATGCGATCTTTCGTCGCGACGGAGCGAATTTGATCATGACCCTGCCGGTAAAATTGACCGATGCACTGCTCGGCACCACTGTTTCAATAGAAAGTTTGGAAGGCAAAACGCTTGAAGTAAAAATCCCGCCGATGAAGCGCGCCGAGGAACTTCTGCGCGTGGCAGGGAAGGGCATTCCGGCCGAAGGCGGCCGCGGCGACCTCATCATCCGCCTCGAGGCCGCACTTCCGCACAAGCTCTCGAGCAAAGCGAAGAAGGCTGTTGAAGACTTGAAGAACGAAGGGCTCTAAAATTTTAATGGTACAATAGAACTTTAGAGGCTCTTCTCAAATGGAGGTATATCGTGCTTATACGTCGATTGCTGTTTGTGTATGGAGGTTTACTGGTAGTCCTCGCCATACGTGTCGCGAAACGAAGGTGTGTTCGTATAGGTGAATTCCTTAAGTCGCTGGGAAGAAAATTTGTCTCGCTCGGCGAAGAGGAAACGATGCGGTGGAGTACCGAACTACTTCTTCAGTGTTATATGGTGGATGCGGAATTCCACATCGATGGCGTTATCTATCGAGGACCGGTGTATGCCGTGTACCGTGGCTTCGTCGGTGGCAACACTCTTGTCTTTCGGTGCAACTGGATTGCCACCTGTCGAGATCGTTCCGCCCAACTCTGGGACTACGCTGGTGGCGGTGCATTTCGCATCGAAGAATACAGCGCGCCTGCCAAGCTCCCGAACGGTGACTACCATTTCGGTTTTCAAGGAGGATACGGAGTGCTATTCCTTGGACGGCCGCGGTCCAGACTGTCATTCATTGGGCACGTGGACACTCCTCGAGAGTTCGCCTACTTCTAGGGTAGTGCAACGGTCCGGCTGGGTAGCTTCGGTTACCCAGTTTTTATTTTTATGGGTGGATGGGTGGTATATACTATTCGGCATGGACGCTACTCAAGGACTTGCGCAGGTGAACACTCTCGCGACGCAGTATGCGTTCACGGTGTGGAACGGTGCGAGCGACTTTCTTATTATCCTCATCCTTTTCGGCGCACTCTTTCTCTTCTCGTGGTATTACAACTACGGTCAGCTGGTCGCGCTCCAACTCGCGTTCTACGCCGCTTATGCGCTCTACGTCGTTTTTCCGTACACCTCATCCCTACCTTCGGCGCCGGCTACGACCTCGCTATGGGCACATGTCGGTCTTTACGCCGCATTCTCGCTCGTCCTCTATATCATTTTGCGGCGCGTGATCGTCTCTGACTTTTTGTATATTAGCCTTATAGGTGTCGTCGCACTCTCTTTCTTCGCGGCGGCTTTCCTCCTTGCGCTCGCGTATCACACCTTCGGCGTTACTGAGGTGTATCGCTTCACCCCCGCGGTGGACCTCCTCTTCGCTGCGAAGAGCTATTTCTGGTGGTGGTTCGTCGCGCCTGCCATCGGACTCTTCTTCCTCGCAAGGTGACTCCTCGTCGCGAGGTGTCTCCTTGCTGCATGTGATATAGTTTTCGCATGACTTTTTCTGACGAACTAAAGGCGCGCGGGCTAATCGAGCATTTTTCCGCTCCGGTAGACAAGATCCTTTCCTCGCAAAGGACCGTATACCTCGGCATTGACCCAACCTCCGACTCCATTCAAGTGGGGAATCTTGCGGTCGTGCTCCTCATGAAGCGATTTGGGGATGCGGGTAGTTCGCTCGTGTTCCTCGTGGGCGGCGGGACCGGCATGATAGGCGACCCGAAAGAGAAGGGCGAACGCGTGATGCTCGATGAGAAGACCGTGGCATCAAACACGCGCGCGATAAAAACGCAGTTGAAGAAAATCCTCGGCAACACATCCTTCAGAATGGTAGATAACGCGGACTGGCTCATGAGCGTGAAGCTGGTGCCGTTTTTGCGCGACATCGGCAAGCACTTCACGGTGAACGACCTCATCAAGCGCGACATCATAAAAAAGCGCCTCGACACGCCGGACGAAAGCATTTCGTACACCGAATTCACGTACGCACTTTTGCAAGGGTATGATTTTATGACGCTCAATGAGAAATACGGTGTGGACCTGCAAGTCGGCGGCTCCGACCAATGGACGAACATCCTTTCGGGTGTGGATCTCATCAAAAAAAGGATGGGTAAGCAAGTGTATGCGCTCGGCATGCCGCTCGTCACCGATGCTACCGGAAAGAAATTCGGCAAGAGCGAGGGCAATGCGGTCTGGCTCGACCCGAAGAAGACGTCGCCGTTCCAGTTCTATCAATTTTGGATAAATCTTCCCGACGCAGGCATCGAGAAATATTTAAAGGTCTACACCTTCCTTCCGGTCAACGAAATAGACGCGCTTATGGAACTGCATCGCCGGAATCCCGCGGAACGCCAGGCGCAGGAAACGCTTGCACGGCTCGTGACCGAGATAGTGCACGGACCGGCCGCGACCGCGCAAGCGGCGGCCGCGAGCGATGCTCTTTTCGGCGACACGCCGTTCCATGAACTTTCACGCGATGCGCTCGCGGTGGCGCTTGCCGAAGCGCCGTCGGTTATCCTCTCGCGGAAAGACGTTGCGGACGGTTCGCCGCTTGCCGAGGCGCTCGTGGCCGGTGGCATGGCAACTTCTAAGAGCGACGCACGGCGCCTCATCGAAGGGAAGGGCATCGCGCTTTCGGGCCAGACCATCACGGATCCGGATTTGAAAGTCTACCCGGGTGATCTTTCGCATAACTATGCGCTCGTGCGCAAGGGCAGACAGGGTGTTCTCATTCTTGCACTAAAGTAAACATTTTTGTGTATAAGTCCTATTGACTTATAGCGCTTGAGCGCGAAGATATTAGTGATGGCGCGATCTGCGGCTTTGTCCGTATCTCAACAACATGAAGCGGGGAAATTATATGCATCTGGTTTGAGCGCACGCCAGGTCGCTGAACATTTTAAGATTTCGTTAGACGCTACATATTACGCCCTGCGCCATCAAGATATCCCTCGCAGAACTATCCAAGAATCAAACCGAATCCTTTTTGCGAGTAAGCCGCTTTCGTATAATGTAAAGACTAAACTCAACCAAGATGAGGAACTACTCAAAACAGCTGCAATCATGTTGTACTGGGCAGAGGGCTACAAAATCGGGAAAGGAACCGTAGATTTTGCAAATTCGGATCCACAGATGGCCTTAATCTTTAAACGTTTTTTATCCAAAATCTGCCGAGTGGATGCAAGCAGAATACGCGGACATTTGTATTGCTATGAAGGCCAGAATGTTAGCGAGCTTACTCGCTATTGGAGCCGCTTACTTTCCATACCTGAGAAGCAGTTCATAAAACCTTATATAAAGAAAGCCGTGAGTCCAGGACCTCGTGGCCCGCGCATGGTTCACGGACTTGTTCATATAGTGTATTGTGATACAAAGTTGTTGAGGCAGATACTCGTATGGATTGATGAGTATCAGCAAGACTTGACAAAGTAAGCATCGGTGGCGGAGTGGTCAATCGCAACAGACTGTAAATCTGTCGGGCATAGCCCTACGAAGGTTCGAATCCTTCCCGGTGCACCATAGTTTCGATAAACGTACTCGCGGTCCTTCCCGGCGCACCAAACAAGGGACTGGACATATGTGCTCGTTGTATAATTAGGGTCATATGAAAAAAACCACACTGGCTCTTTTGCTCATCATCATTCTTTTGGGTGCATCATCGCCCGCCTACGCTTCATCAGGTTTCTTCCAGCCGGATTCAAGGCTTTACTTTCTCCAGTCAACACTTGAATCGGTCAAATTGTTCTTCACGTTCTCTAAAGAAGCAAAGACCGACTACCTTCTGCAATTAACCGACAGGCGAGTAAACGAGATGGCATCGTCTACTGAATCGACCGGTCTATCGTCTTCTATGGCTAGCCGTTATGAAGCGCATTTCCAAGAATTGGGGAGGTTAGCAAACGAGGCCGAAGATAAAGAACAAGTTGTTGAAAAAATAAAAGAAGCGAGCCTTCGTCAACAGGACACCTTATCAGCCGTGTATGTCGCAGCACCCGACTCGGCGAAAGATGCGATCTTGAGCGCTCAAGAAAATTCTTCCAAAAATGTCGCGGCAGTTATTGAGGCCGTAGAGGGAGCTGATAAGGCGCAAGAATATACACAGAAAGTGGAGCAGATACAGCAGGTTGAAAAAGCACAAAGATTAGAGCAGGCCCCGATGGAGGGAGCTCCTAATGCCGATCCAGGCGAATTTACACCCAATGAATTAAGGTCGGGAAATGAATTAAGATCAGGACAGGAGCTTAACCAATTGAATCCGACGAATTCCGGCTCAGTCAATGAAAATGGCGGTGGCGGTGGGCAGACACAGCAAGCACAACAAGTACAGCAAACACAAACTACACCCGTGAATCAATGAGCAGGAAAATCCTTATCGTAACAATAGCAACGGCAACAATTTTAATTGGAGGCATTATTATTGTCGTTAATAAACCTCCTGTGGAAATTACCCAGTCCTCGTGGCAAAGCGGGGGAGCGGCGATACGCGGCACATTTGCGGACGCTGACGCCGTGAATCTCGGCGATGGCAGATATAGAATGTATTATGGCGCGGAGCCCGAAATCGCCGGATTTGAAGGGCAGGTATATTCTGCTGTTTCCAGCGATGGAATGAATTGGACGCAAGAAAATGGGACGAGAATGACATGGGCAATATTTCCTTCGGTTATAAAATTAACCGATGGACGATATAGGATGTATTTCCAAAATGATAATGCGATAAAAAGTGCAATTTCTAGCGATGGACTTTTGTGGACACGTGAGCCGGGGATACGAGTTGATCGAGCAAATAACGCAGGACTCTCTCTCACTAATGTGGGGGCTCCAACCGTGATGAAGATCGGCAACGAATATGTCATGGTGTATTGGGGCGCAATAAACGAAAAATATCCTGCGAAGGTGCCGAACAACGATACACATCTTCTCCTCTGGGCGGTTTCGAAAGACGGATTGAATTTTGAGAAAAAAGGAATCGCTCTAGACAGTCGCAACTCCGTTTTTAATGGGTTACTAGACGGTGCAGAATTCGTCGCATGGGACGATGGTTCAATACGCCTCTATTTTTGGTCATACCGAGGCATATATCATACGGTCTTTACCAATGGGGTATTCTCAGAGGACGCCGTATTTGACTACACCAACGCTTCGGATCCCAATAACCTGTTCCCGCTCAGTCCACCAAGCGACCCGACGTTGATGAAAATAAACAATGAATGGTTTATGTATTACGGACAACATGGGAAGGGTGTGTATTACGCAATTTTGAAATAATTCTAAAATCATTGTCCTAAGAACATGAACAGAAAAATCATTATCTCGATACTCGCGATACTTTTGATCTTTTTGGGAATAGAATTTTTGCCCGGTTTTAATTTTACGGGTAGCGACACATCAGAACAAACAAAGAAGAAGCCTGCTCAAACAGGGACGACATCACCGTCAACAACATCCGTACCTATTCAGCAGTCAAAAAATAGTGCCAAAGAAACCGCGCCTTCGATGGCTGCGCCTGTTTCGCAAGACAGCGCAAGCTATCTAGTAACATCCGCTTCTTTGCTCGGCCTTGATACTGCAGTTGAATCGCCTCACTTTACTATCTATTGTCACAAAGCTGATGAGGAAAAAGCGAAAGAATTAGTAACGGTCAGCGAGAAAGATTATCCCGCACTCGCCCGATTGTTCCCCACAACGCCTCGGACAGACGTTCTCATCACGTACGACGTAAATGAATATGTGAACGTCTTTACCGCCGCACCTCCGTGGGGCGCCGAGGCATACAAGGACCCCAATTCCGGCGCCGGTGCATTTTGCCCGGGCTGTACGAAGAGTTTGGGAGACAATACCGAATATGTGTATATGTTGCGACCGGGGAACGTGTCCTTTGCTCACGAGCTTGCCCATCGTTACTATTGGGCAAGTTATCCGAATCTACGAATGTATACCGATATATCATGGCTCAATGAAGGCCAAGCAGTGTATGCCCAGACCGAAGTTGCGCCCGGACCGGGAGGTTTGTCATCCAATCTGGCACGGATCAATGACAATCCTCTGCCGAATACTTTTGTGGCGCTGAAGCAATTGCTGGAGAAAGGGGACAACGCATCCACCGAAAGATTTTACGATCTTGTTGGGCTCTTGGCGTATTATTTAGACGGAAAAGTCAGCGGCGGTCTTTATAGCTTCATAGCGAACCTGAACAGCACCGGGGATGTGGACAAAACGTGCCAAAATAAATTAGGGTTAAATTGCGACCAAGTATTTGCCGCATGGAAAGGCGTTGTCATAAAAACATCGGCTTCTGACTCCTCAGAATTTCTAACGAAGTATAAAAAGCTCGTTGCATCCTAAAGTAGTATACTAATCTTATGGACGAATTCCTGAAGATGGATATTTTCTTTTTTGTGGCGACCGTTGCGGTCGTTGTGCTCGCATTCTTTACGGCATACGTCCTGTGGCGGTTACAGCGAGTGCTGAAAAATATCGAGCATATTTCAGAGCAAGTCGCGCTCGAGAGCGACATTGTCCGGCAAGATATTGCGGAGATGCGGAGCGACATCCGGCACGGCAAAAGCCGTCTGAAATCGCTGTTCGGCTTCCTAGGAAAGCTTGGGAAACGAGCGACGAAAAAATCTTAATCACTTATTGATACCTATTTATGGCAAAAGCAAAAAAGACGAACAAAGGGAAAATCGCGGCAGAAATTGGAGTAGGATTGGCTGCCGCCGGCGCCGCCGCGGCTGCGGGCTATTATTTTTATGCCAGTAAGTCGGCAAAGAAACATCGCAAGATCGCTGCGAAGTGGGCGAATGACCTGAAGAAGAAAGTGGTGCAGGAAGCGAAACGGCTCGACAAAGTCGATCCGAAGAAAGTCGAGAAAGTCATCGATAGCGTTGTCGGCACCTATCGCGGGCTTCGCTCGGTCAATAAGGTGGATATCAAACGTGCGGCGACGGAGCTGAAATCAAACTGGAAGCTGGTTGCGCAGGAAGCGCAGAAAACCGCACGCAAGGGTGCATCGCATGCAAAAGTGGTAGGGAAGCGCGTACTCGCCCGAAGTAAAAAGACAGTGAAGAAGATCGTGAAGAAAGCTCGGAAAAGCCGTTAGACTCATTTTCCGCGTGCTATCGTGCTTCTATGGATTTCCTGTATCGTCATGCCCTAAAGCCGATCCTTTTCAAATTTCATCCGGACTTGATGCATGACGTGTTCGTTACCACCGGCGAATTCTTTGGGCGCTTTGCATTGACCCGGAAACTTTTCGCGCTCATGTACGGCTATCACGGTCCGGACATCAGCAAAACAGTAGATGGTATGATATATCATACCCCCGTGCTACTTTCTGCCGGCTTCGACTCGGACGGACGGCTCACGCAGATATTGCCGTCGCTCTCCTTCGGCGGCGAAGAAATAGGCTCAACGACCGCCCATCCCTGCGAGGGCAATCCGCGCCCGCGGATGACGCGGCTCATTCGCAACAAGAGCATCATAGTTTTCAAAGGTCTCCGCAATCGTGGTGTGGATGCGCTCATTACACGGTTGAAGCATACGCCGCGCGTTCCCGGCTTCGTTATCGGTATTTCGATCGCGCGCACCAACGAACAAGCTGCCGCTACTGATGTGGAAGCGGGAATACATGACTACGTCGAGACGTTTAGAAAATTGAATGCGACTGGCACCGGCGACTACTACACCATCAATATTTCCTGCCCGAATTCTTTTACCGGCGAGACCTTCATCGAGCCGGCGCTTCTTGCGCGCCTTCTGCCGCGCTTGCGGGAGATACCGTGCGAGAAGCCTGTGTACCTTAAGATGCCCATCAATATTCCATGGGAGCAATTTGAGCAACTGCTCGATATCGCCGACAAAAACGGCATACAAGGCGTTATCATCGGGAACTTAAATAAAGACTACAGCCACCTGAAACATCCGGAAGATGCGCCAAAGGAATTTCGCGGCGGTCTGTCTGGACATCCGACTTTCAAGCTTTCCAATGAACTCATCAAGAAAACACGCGAAAAATACAGTACGCGATTCACTATCATCGGCACCGGTGGCATTTTCACCCCCGACGACGCGATGGCAAAATTCGCCGCGGGTGCCGACCTCGTCCAGCTTGTTTCCGGCATGATCTTCGAAGGTCCGGGGCTCATAAAAAAAATATGCGAAAAATATGCGGCCGGTTTGACTCATCTCGGCTAATCAACTAGATTTGACCTCGGACCGACTCATCATGAGTCGGAAATTCTTTAACGTTTTAGACGAGGGAGGAAGAATGATCGAAATCCAACGTGCGATCGAAAAGATCGAGGAAGATGGCGTGGCCGGGTTCTGGTACGCCAAGGAAGTACTGGGCGACAAGGCAGCCTTTTTCGTCCTTGTAGAATGTCTCCGTCGCAAGAAGATCGCTGAGAACGGAGGACGAACCTCAGAAACTAGACCTTTGGTGAACGGCCTGCTTCACGACCAACTGAAAGCTGTGTATTCCGTTTTCTCACAGAATCCAGCGCTGTTCTACTCAAAGCGGTGGTACTGTTTCGATAACTTCTCCGCGTTCACGGTCTATTGGCGCGGACTCTTTTGTCCGACCGCCGAGCATGCGTACCAGGCAGGGAAGTATATCGACAGCAGCGGCTTCATTCTGGAAACGGGCAGTCCGCAGCCGATCGCGGACATCATTCGCTGTGCGCCTTCGCCTCATGAGGCGAAGAAGTTGGCGAGATCTGATCGATTCAAACCGTACGTCCGCAAGGATTGGGACGAATCGGTAAAGCTCGCGGTGATGGAAGAAGTGTTGCGCGCGAAGCTCGCGCAACACGAGTATGTTCGCAGCGAACTCGTTGCGAGCCGGAGTATGTTGCTCGTGGAAGATTCAAATAAGGATTCGTTCTGGGGACGCGGCGAATTCTGGACTGGAGAAAATCACCGGGGACGTATCTGGATGAAGCTCCGCGACGAATTACCCTGATATCGCGCCTTCGTGATGCCTCGCATTCGGCCATTTTGGCGGATGCGAGGCGTTTATTTTTTATGGTATCGTAGGCACATGAGCGACTCACGACCCGTTCTCGTTTCCGGCATCAAACCGACCGGCGACCTGCACATCGGCAATTATTTCGGCGCGATGCGCCAATTCGTTGACCTCACGAAGGCGGGGAAGTATCGTCCCTTTATTTTCGTCGCCGACTACCACGCACTCAATTCCATCCAAGACGCCGAAGAGATGCACCGACGTACGCGCGAGATAGTGATGGCGTACATCGCTATCGGGCTCGATCCGAAAGACGTCACTTTTTTCAAACAGTCGGATGTTCCGGCCCACACGGAGCTCTGTTGGATTTTTGACACCATCACTACGATGCCGTACCTCATGCGCGCGCACGCATACAAGGACGCCGTCGCGAAAGATGCTGAGATAAACGTCGGGACATTCAATTACCCGATGCTGATGGCGGCCGACATACTTCTTTACGATGCCGCCATCGTACCGGTCGGTGCCGACCAAAAACAACACATTGAGTACGCGCGCGACACAGCCGAGAAATTCAATCGCGTTTTTAAAGAGGACGTATTCAAACTTCCGGAGCCGTACATCATGCCGAACGTTGCGGTTGTGCCCGGTACCGATGGTCAAAAGATGAGCAAGAGCTACCGGAACGTGATTCCTCTTTTTGCATCGCACGACGAACTCTCAAAAGCCGTTATGAGTATCGTCACCGACTCTTCCGGCGAACGTCCAGAAAATGTGTTTGCCATTCACACACTCGTAAAAGATGCCGGCGAGCTCGGACTTCTATATGAAGAGCATCGCGGCAACTACAAAATGCTGAAGGAGACTCTTATCGATGATCTTGAACGCTATTTTGCGCCGATGCGAGCGAAGTATGAAGAACTCAAACAAGACTCCGGCATCGTGGACGATGTACTCGCGAAAGGGAAGCTCGAAGCCCGCGCGATCAGCGAGTCGAAGATGGAAGAGGTGCGCCGCGCTATCGGCGTCGCCTAAAAAGGACGATTTTACGGCCTAAAATGAGAACATCATTTGGTCGTTTGATACATATTGACAATATATAGGGTGTATGTTTAGATGGGCGCCAGAGCCATATTTATGGCAAACCTCGCCGCGAGGCCTGAGCGGAGAAGTAAATTGAAATACCTATAACCAAGATAAGGAGAAGTGTATATGTTAGCTACTAGCACGTTAGGGTGGATCCTCTTCGGGTCCATGGTATTTCTCATCGCGAGCGCCCTGTTAGGGGGTCATCACGATATGGATACCAGCGGTCACGACATGGGTGGTGGAGACGTAGATGGGAGTACCCATCACGGCGTCACAACCTCTGAGCTATTCAACCTCCGCAATCTTGCGCTACTCGCTGTCGGCTTCAGTGCCTTCAGCATCATCGCGAGAAATGTTGGCGTTGGAGAACTCGAAACGAACCTCGCTGGCGTCGCTGGCGCGGTCGTCATGTTCTTCGTCGGTGTTTACTTCTTCCGGATGATCCGGAAACAGGAAGGAAACTCCATCACGAGCAGTACCGATCTCGTCGGCAAAACTGCAGTTGTTACCGTCGGCATCCCGTCAAACGGATACGGCGAAATAGCGCTACAGAATACCTTGGGCGCAGCAACTAGCCTGACCGCGAAAACGGTAGGCGTTGCGATCGCACAAGGGTCGGAAGTACGTATTACCGCAGTATCGGGCAACACCGCAACAGTCAACCTGGCCGCTTAGGCCTCAACCACGGGAGAAAAGAAATGGAATTGTCAATGCTACTTGGTACGGGCGGGGTCATACTCGCCCTCATCGCTGCCTTCTTCGTGTTGGTAGCGATTGTTTCGAGGTACTACAAGAAGGTACCGCCAAACTCCGTTGCCGTCATCACCGGCCGTACCCACAAGGTGAAGGTGCGCGATGCCAGTGGTGCCGAACAGACGATCGAGCGCGGCTTCCGCTACGTCTCGGGCGGGGGATTCCTCCTCGTCCCGATCGTCGAGGAAATGGAGGAAATGTCGCTCACGGTCATCCCTACCGAAGTTTCGGTGAATGATGTACCGGATAAGAACGGCGCATTGGTTAGCGTGGATGGCATTGCCAATATCAAGGTGATGTCGACCGATAATCTGTTGCCGCTCGCGATCGAACGTTTCCTCGGCAAGACCCCCGAGCAAATCAAGGCGACGTGCTATATGACGCTCGAGGGCAACCTCCGCGGTGTTATCGGCACGCTGGCCATTGAAGAGCTTCTGCGGGATCGCGAAAAGTTCCAATCGTCCGTGATGGGCGAAGCCGGCATCGACCTCAACAAGATGGGTATCGGCGTCGACACATTCAAGATCAAGTCCATCACCGATACCAGGAACTACATCAACTCGCTCGGCAAGAAACAAACGGCCGACATCGTTCGCGATGCAACCATCGGCGAGGCCAATGCGAAACGTGATTCCGACAAGCAGTCGGCAGAAGCGCGACAAATTGGCGAAACAGCTCAGGCGCAAGCCACGAAAAATATCTCGGACGCCAACCGCGACCGCGATATGGCAATCGCCGACAACGAAGCGCAGATCAAAGCCAGACAGGCCCAGATCCCCATCGCGGCAGAAATCGCAGCAGCAAATCGTACCAAAGAGCTCAATACAGCCACCGTCGATGCCGAAAAGGCAAAGGTCACGGCTGGAATTGCGCTCCAGGAAGAAGAACGTAAGCGAAACGAAGCGCAACTGAACGCGACAACGATCGTCACTGCCGAGAAGAACAGAGAAGCGCTCGTCATCGCAGCCGATGCGAAAGCAAAAGCGGCAGAACGTGACGGTGAAGCGGAACGTATCCTGAAAGAAAAACAAGGTCTGGCTCAACAGGCCAAGGATACGGGCGATGCGGCCGGTCGCAAGGCCATCGCATCGGCGGTTCAAGCCGAAATGGAAGCCAATGCTGCCGGTGAGAAAGCAACCCTGCTGGCGAAAGCCGCCGGTAAGGAAGCTGACTTGCTTGCGGCTGCAGCTGGTACCAAGGCCGAGAAGCTCGCTATCGCCGAAGGTCTGCGTCAGTACTTGCTGGCCGAAGCCGAAGGCGCGCTCAAGAAAGCTGAAGCGTTCAAGGCGCTCGACGAAGGCGGACGATTCCTGATGATTCTGAATGCCTTGCCGCCGATTATCGAAGCGCTTGGTGTTGCCGCTGAAAAAGCGTTGACGCCGGCAGCGGAAGCGATCGGTGACGGTCTCGCGAACGTCAAGGAACTGCGGATCATCGACATGGGTGGCTCAAGTGCTGGCACAGCGGGCGGCAAAAACGTCCTCGGCCAGTTCGTGAATCTTCCCGTTGAGACGATCTACGGTCTCGTCAACAAGCTCAAGGCCTCCGGCATGATGCCGTTGGTCGAAGGGCTTGCGAAGAAGTACGGTTTTGACCTCAATCAGTTGATGGCAAGTTTGCCGGCCAATGTACCGGCCGTGGCAAGCGCGCCTGATGCCGCAGCACCTGCGGCCAGCGCGTCTGCCGAGACCAAAGACTGACGTAACAAGACGTCCTTTCACTGCTCATTCATGAGCCTCGCCGCGCTAACCCCGCGGCGAGTTTTTTTATTGGCGCCCGTCTGGAGATTGTATTATTTATAAGGACCGTATTCTAATTAATAGCTTGGAAACAGGCTGTTAAATGGGCTGGGTGTTCCCAAGTTATTGAACCATTACGAGAGCTTGACTTTCTTATATATATGGTGTATGCTGGAGAGAGGTGAAAGTTCGCCTATTTATAGGCTTTTCCAACTGAAATCAAGGAGAGATTCATGTTTTCGAAACAAGGAATATTCGCAGCCGTATTCGCCAATTTCAACTCCAGACTCGACCAAAGAGAAATGAGGATGGTCGAAACGTCGAACGGATTTGACGTGCAAACCGCAGTTGAGTACCGTGCCGACAATGTGTGGAGGCGTGGCGTCATCGCAGCAATCGGCGAAAACGCAAAACGGAGAATGGATGATTCCATCATCACAGCGTTTTTGGTGGCAGACAAGGACAACGATATCGTCCTGAAAACCATCGACGAGCTCCGCCATGTTCCGGAAAGTGGCCTCCCTCCACTCTGGGTGGAAGCCTTGCGCAAGGGCTGGAAAATTCTGCCTTGCTCATGCGAGTGCGGTGGCAAATACGTCTGGCAAAAACCACGACCGAGTGGCGTTCATGAAAACTTCGGTTGTGTGTGCCATAACGATCCGCAGCCGTAAGCTGATCAAGCCGCCCGCCGGAAGAAATTCTTTCCGCCGGGCGGTTTTTGTTTGCTCACTTTATTGGATAAATGTGCTATTTTATACATTAATATGGAGCGCACACTTATCGGGGAGCTGGGGAAACACGTGGGCGAAACGGTCTCGATTTCGGGCTGGGTGGACGTGCGCCGTGACCAGGGGAAAATGGTCTTTTTTGATTTCCGCGACCGTTCCGGAATCGTGCAGGGCGTCGTTCTTCCCGGAAGCCCCGCGATGGAAGCCGCAAAAGATATCCGCAACGAATACGTGGTTCGTGTGGAAGGCATCATCAATAAGCGTCCGGAAAAAAATGCTCAAGCTGATCGTCTAAACGGCGACATTGAACTTGAAGTGAAGGGCATTGAAATTTTGAATCCTTCGGACGCAATGCCTTTTGATATTTCAAATGACACCAGTGGCATTGATGAGAGCGTCCGTGCCGAATACCGCTATTTGGATCTGCGTTCTAAACGGATGCAGAAGAATATGAAGATTAGGAGCGAATTCATTCGTCGCTGTCGCGAATATCTTTTCGCCCACGATTTTACCGAGATAGAGACGCCGCTTCTCACTGAATCTACTCCTGAGGGCTCGCGTGATTTCGTGGTACCTTCGCGGCTTAATCCGGGAAAGTTCTATGCGCTTCCGCAGTCACCCCAACAGTACAAACAGCTTCTCATGACCGCCGGATTTGAGCGCTATTTTCAAATAGCACGTGCGGTGCGCGACGAAGACTTGCGTGCCGATCGCGGTTTCGAACACACCCAAGTCGATATCGAGATGTCATTCGTGACGATGGAAGACGTGATGGCGGCAGTGGAAGATATGGTGACCACCGTTGTAGAAGCGATGGGCCATACCATCAAACAAAAGCCGTTCCCGCGCATTTCGTACAAAGACGCGATGGAAAAGTATGGCGCCGACAAATTTGATATGCGCACCGACGACGATAAGCTCAAGGGCGTACTCGCGTACGCATGGGTCGTGAATTTCCCGTTCTTTGAAAAAACGGATGAGGGCGGATGGACCTTCACCCACAATCCGTTCTCGATGCCCATCCCCGAACATCTCGACTGGCTTCTAAAAGGCGAACATATTCCCGACATTCTTACGACGCAATACGACCTCGTCTGCAACGGCTTTGAATCCGGCGGCGGCTCAATCCGCGCGCATAAGCCGGAGATACTTGAGGCGGTCTACAAAGTGATGGGCTTTAGTAACGAAGATTTGCAGGAGCGCATCGGACACATGCTCCGCGCATTCAAATTGGGCACACCGCCGCACGGTGGCATTGCGCTCGGCGTGGAACGCAACATTATGAATCTCACCGGCGAAACGATGCTGCGCGAAGTGCAGGCATTCCCGATGACCCGCGGCGGCCAGACGGCAGTAATGAACGCACCGAAACCATTGACCGATAAACAGCTCAAAGAACTCGGACTCAAGATCGACAAAAAATAACCAATGAACATACTCCTTAAAAAAGGAACCGGAGCGAGCGTCCCGAAAGGGTACGTGCGCATACGGATAACGGAAGAGTCAAAAGGCACGAAGCGTCTCGTGAAAGAGCAGGGGATAGAAACGCTTGAGCTTGGCGCGGGGAAATATGCAGAAATGAACATGCGCAGGTTCATAGTGCTTTGTCGTTCCCTGGTGCAGTCGGCAAAAAAGAACAAGCTCAAAAAAATCGCAATTCAATTCGATGATACGGTGCAACTGTTCAAGAAACTCAAGGGCGTACCGCCAGAAGAACTCATACAACTTGCGGCCGAAAATTTCGAGATGGCGAATTTCGAATTCAATATATTCAAAACGAAACCAAAAGAAGGCTGGCACGCAGTGGAAGAAATACTTTTATACGGACGTTCATCTGCAGCGCTTGAAAAAGCATTGCGAAAGGGGCAGGAGATCGGAAAAGCGGTGAACGCCTGCCGCACGCTCGCAAACACTCCCGGCGGCGACATGACCCCGGCTTTACTCGCAAAATCCGCGAAGAGCGCGATGAAAGGCCTGCCGGTCAAAGTAACCACCCTCGGCACGAGAGAAATGAAAAAACTCGGTATGGGAGCCCTGCTCGGCGTTGCGAAAGGCTCCACCGAAGCGCCGACGTTCACCATTTTAGAGTACAAAGGAGGGAAAGGTGCTCCCATTGTGCTTGCGGGAAAGGGCATCACGTTCGATAGTGGAGGGCTCAATTTGAAGCCTTCAAGCGGAATGTATGAGATGCATATGGATATGTCGGGCGCTGCCGCAGTCATTCATGCGGTAGCACTCGCTGCACGACTGAAACTGAAACGACACGTTATCGGCCTTATTCCGGCGGCGGAGAATATGCCGGGTAACAATGCCGTCCGCCCGGGCGATGTGTTGAAGTCGCTTTCGGGGAAAACAATTGAAATACTCGACACTGATGCGGAAGGCAGGCTCATCCTCGCGGACGCGCTCACGTATGCAAAACGATTCAAACCTGCGGTGGTGATCGATGCGGCGACCTTGACCGGAGCAGCGATGTCGGCACTCGGACTTCATGCGAGTGCGCTCCTCACGCGCGATGACGCCCTTGCAGAACAGATCTCGCGCGCCGGCGAAGCATCGGGTGATTATGTGTGGCGATTGCCGCTCTGGGACGAATACGAAGACCGTGTTAAAGGAGAATTCGCCGATATCAAGAATGTCCCCGGCGGTTCCACGAGCCGATACGGCGGTGCGATCGACGGCGGGATGTTCCTCTGGCAATTCGCAAAGGAACTTGATTGCCCGTGGGCGCATCTGGATATTGCTCCTCGCATGACTTCCGCGCCGAATGACGAACTTGCAAAAGGCGCCGCGGGAACGCCGGTGCGACTCCTGATACACTTTATAGAACATGCCCCGTATGATTACTCAACAACAAAGCGATAATATGAGATTGTACAGATTACTAGCAACCGCAGTTGAGGCGAATAATCATACGGGGTATGCCGTTCTCCATTAAGACCGACGCATACGAAGGACCGTTCGAGGTTCTGCTCGACCTCATTGAAGCGCGCAAACTCCTGGTCAACGACCTCACGCTCGCGAATATCACCGAGGATTACATCCAGCACGTGCGTGCGCAGGAAGCATTTCCGGTCGAAGAAACCGCGAATTTCATACAGATAGCCGCAACGCTTCTTCTCATCAAATCCAAATCGCTCATCCCCGATCTCGCGCTGACCGAGGACGAGAATGCGGACGTGGAAGATTTGAAGCGCCGGCTCGCGGCGTACGAAAAAGTGCGCGAAGCGGCGCGCGAACTCTCGCGCATATACGGACGGACGGTAATGGCGGAAGAAGGTCAGAGGATGCCTGAAGTCGTCTTTGCGCCGTCTAAAGATCTCTCGGTAAAAGCACTCGCCGATGCGCTCGCGCGCGTGCTTGCCGCGCGCGAGGAGGTGGAAGAACTTCCAGAAGCGCGCGTGAAGCCGCTCGTGACCATTGAAGAAATGATGGATCGACTCGCGAAGCGCGTACAAAGCGCGATGACGCTTTCCTTCAAAGATTTTGCCGGCGGCCAAAAAGAAAAGATCGAGGTTATTGTCTCTTTCCTGGCTCTTCTAGAACTGGTGAAGCAAGGCGCAGTTGCTGCCGAACAACGCGATACCTACGGCGACATTCGCATCAGCCACACCGCCTCCACTGTCGTTCCGCGCTATGGATAATATGGATTATGCGACTGAAAAAAGGCCGAAGCGCGATTGGTGGCAGAAGGGAAGGGCGTTCGATCTTTGGTCCATCCCTCATTTTCTTTTCGGGATTCTAACGGCGCTCCTGCCGTCGCTCGTCGGCATATCACTCTTGACCGCACTCACGATTACGCTCGTGTGTGCGATGGCGTGGGAGATATATGAGAAATTCGTGTATATCAGGGAAACGGTCCAAAACAGCCTTCTTGATATTCTGTTACCCGTCGTCGCATTTACGATAACCTCAGAACTGATTCTTTTCTATCCTCCTCATCCCGATGACCTTCTGGTCTTGGCGACCGCCGTTTTCGTCCTGTATTTATTTACCAACATTTCCGGCTGGCGTGCATATCGTCGCCGCAACCGTGCTTTCAGGTAACACTCTAATTACATCCCCAGAAGAAGCCGTTGCCCGGTAGGACAACTTGGCATCAGGTTTTTGCTTCGTACAACATTCAATCACGTTTCCATTGGTAAGAAGCCATAAACAAGATCCCTTGCCAAAACAAACTATCCCCAGAAGCAATGCCAAGTAGTCCTCACCGGGCGTTGCCGTAGAGGTGCGGCACGACTATACTGAGACCAATGCTCACGCCTCCCGCCGCAGCCCACGCCCTCCTCTTTGCTTCCGGAGAACCGCTTGAAAAAAAGCAGTTGGCGAAGCTATTAGAAATTAAAGAATCGGAAATCGCTTTGGTCCTAAAAGCGCTCACGGACTCGCTCCAAAATAGCGGCGTCGTAGTCGTGGAGACTGATACTGAAGTAGAGCTTCGCACGGCTCCCGAGGCGTCTATCATCGTGAAGAAACTCCGCGAGAGCGAGCTCGCACGCGACCTCGGGAAAGCAAGTTTGGAAACGCTTGCGGTCATCGCGTACGGTACCGGCCCCAACGGGGCCCCCTTCGGGGGCACGACGCGCGGAGAGATAGATTGGGTGCGCGGCGTCAATTCTTCAACGTCGTTGCGGACTCTTCTCATGCGCGGACTTATTGAGGGGAAGGAGGATGAACGCGACAAACGCCGTATCCGCTACAGCCTCACTACCGAAGCGTTCGCGCATCTGGGCATAAAAAATGCATCGGAGCTCCCGCGAGCAAGGGAGCTCAGTGCCGCGGCGGGAAATATCATCAAAGAAGAATCCGCGGCAGAAGCTGCATAATTCATGGACTCATCCGACCTTCAAAAACTTGCCGAACACACGCGCTCTATGCGCGAGGCCGGCGTTGCTCTCCTTTTGGCCTCAGGATTCCTTGCCCTTTTTCTCTTCACGCCGCTCGGTCCGAAAGAGGCCGGACCTGCGCCAGTCGCAGCGGCACCAGTCATTCCGGATGCGTTCGCGAAGGTATCGGTAGATGCGAAAGCGGCGGTTGTGTACGACGTAACGACCAAGCAAATCCTGTATGCGAAAAATGCCGACGCGCAGCTTCCGCTCGCGTCTCTCACAAAGCTTCTGACCGTGTACGCGGCGCTTTCCGAACTTTCGCCAACGACGCCGATCACCATTCCCGCTGATGCTACCCGTCTCGACGGCCCGCACGTCTTCAATGCCGGACAAACATTTGCACTGAACGACCTCGCACGGCTCACACTGACCGCATCGCTGAATGATGGTGCCACCGCAATCGCCGAAGCCGTGGCGAGCCGCCAAAATCTCTCGCAAGGCGACATGCTCGCCGGAGCCGCCGCTTCGCTTGGCCTTTCCCAAACGTATGCGGTGAACGGCAGCGGCTTGGACGTGAACACCGTGATCTCCGGCGGATATGGTTCGGCGCGCGATCTCGCCGTACTCGCCGGTGCGCTTGTTGCACAAGCTCCCGACATTGCGCTTTCAACAACGGAAAGTTCCGCACAAGCGGTTTCGGAAGGCGGGACGGTATTCAAGGTTTTGAATACGGATCCGATGGTCGGCGTCATCTCGCGATTGTTGCTTTCAAAAACCGGCTATACCGATCTCGCCGGCGGTAATCTCGCACTTGTCTTTGATGCGGGCATGGGGCATCCCGTTGCGGTCGTCGTGCTCGGTTCGTCCCAAAAGGCCCGCTTTACCGACGGCATGGCGCTCGTAGCGGCGACACTCGCGCACTTCGCCGGCGTGGCGTCCCTTTGAGCAATCATGATCACTTCGAACATCATCAAGGTATTCATTCCCGCGACGGCATCGTTCGCCGTGGGAATTCTGTTAGCGCCGCTCCTCACGCATTATTTGTACAAATATCGAGTGTGGAAAAAAGTGGCGAGCAAGACGGCGCTCGACGGTACGCCGGCGGTCGAATTTGAGAAGCTTCGCACAAGCGTGCACACCGGTACCGAGACCTCCACACCGAGGATGGGCGGTATTCTCATATGGACGAGCGTCACAATCGTCACGCTCGGTGTCTGGCTTCTTGCCCGTCTCATTCCCATCCCGCTCACTGAAAAACTCGATTTCCTCAGCCGCAGCCAAACGTGGATACCGCTTTTTTCTCTGCTTGCGGGAGCACTCATGGGCCTCGTGAACGATATTCTGGACATTCACCCCTCGGGTGAACGCGGCGTGCGACTACGCACCCGATTACTTTTTGTCACCGTTGTTTCAGCGTTCATCGGTTGGTGGTTCTATGCAAAACTCGGCGTTGATGCCATCGGCATCCCCGGCGACGGCACATTCACGCTCGGTGCGCTTATCATCCCTCTTTTTGTCATCATCACGCTCGGATTGTATGCCGGCGGCGTCATCGACGGTATTGATGGACTCGCCGGCGGGGTTTTCAGTACTGCCTTCATGGCATACGCCGGCATTGCGTATTTTCAGAATCAAATTAACTTGGCGGCCTTTTCCGCCACGCTCACGGGCGCAATTCTCGCCTTCCTTTGGTTCAACATCCCTCCCGCGCGATTCTGGATGACCGAGACCGGAACTATGGGTCTCACTATGACGCTCGCGGTCATCGCGTTTTTGACCGACACGCCGGGGAACGGCTATGGCCTCAGCGCACTGCCCATCATTGCGTTCCCGCTCGTCATCACCGTCCTTTCAAATATCATTCAAGTGACTTCCAAAAAACTGCGCGGCGGAAAAAAAGTATTTCGCATAGCGCCCCTGCACCACCACTTTGAGGCTATCGGCTGGCCGTCCTATAAAGTGACGATGCGCTATTGGATCATTTCCATCGTGTGCGCTATCGTCGGCATGACCGTCGCGCTTCTCAAGTAACCATGCCCGGTAGGACAACATGGCATCGTGTCGTCTTTGCTCCAGTCGTGAGCAGGGCAACAAGCGTTCGTTGCCATTCGTACGTTTTAAACATTATGGAGATGCTGACACATGGAGTAATGCCATGTTGTCCTCACCGGGTATGAGAAAGTTCGTCTCCGGCGATCGCATGTTCTTTATGCTCGTCCTGGCCATTGTGCTTTTGGGGCTTGCGATTTTTTCCTCCGCGGCGCTTGGACTTCTCGCACGCGAGAGCAGTTCGGTATCAAAAGACATCATGCTCCAGGCCGGACTCGGTTTTGGTCTCGGATTCCTAGCCCTTCTCATTGCACGCGCCATTCCGCTTGTGCACATTAAGCGCTTCGCACCGTATATTTACGGAGCCTCCATCCTATTTACCGCGCTTGTGTTCGTGCCCGGCATCGGACTGCATGCAAATGGCGCTACCCGCTGGATAAGCCTCGGATTCACCACGGTCCAGCCGTCTGAATTTCTGAAGATCGGTTTTGTCATTGCGCTTGCCTGGTGGCTCACTCCGCGTGCGCGGCAACTTTCCAGTTACAAAAGCGGGCTGTTCCCCTTTATCATTATGCTCGCTATTCCCACGGCGCTCTTGCTCGCTCAGCCGAATACGTCCACGACGCTCCTCATCATCGTTACCGGCGCAGTCATGTATTTTGCCGCGGGAGCGCCGTGGCGCGACTTCGGCATTCTCGCACTGACCGCGATCATCGGGCTTGTCATTATCGCCATGATCCGGCCGTACGTGCTTGAACGCGTAAAAACATTCATCGATCCATCCGCCAATTCGCTTTCGAGCGGCTATCAAATACAGCAATCGCTCATCGCCATCGGTTCGGGCGGTTTGCTCGGCAGGGGATTCGGTCAAAGCGTAGAGAAATTCAATTATCTGCCGGAACCTGACGGTGATTCCGTGTTCGCCGTGTTTGCGGAAGAAACCGGATTTCTCGGCGCCATTTTTCTACTGGCGCTTTTTGTCGCGCTCGCGGCACGCGGTATCGTGATAGCGGGGGATTCGCGCGATCTTTTCGGCGGTCTCATTGCGCTCGGATTTTCATTCATCATCATTTTCCAAGCGTTCGTCAATATGTGCGCGATGCTCGGCATCATCCCGCTCACCGGCTTGCCGCTGCCATTCGTTTCTCACGGCGGCACGGCGCTCATGGCTGCCCTTATTATGTGCGGCCTCATTCTCAATGTCGCGGCTCATCGTAAAAACTAGCAGGATAGGCGCTAGGCTTTAGGTTTTAGAGAATGCGCTAGCGCCCAGTGCCTAGAGCCTGCTACACTAGTTCATATGACCATCGCGTTCACAGGAGGAGGCACCGGCGGGCACTTCTATCCCATCATTGCCATCAGCGAGGCGCTCGGCGATCTCGTACGCGAGAAGCATCTTATTGAGCCGAAGCTGTATTATCTTGCGCCGAATTCCTTTGATGAAAAGGCGCTCTTTGAGAACGGCATTGCCTACATCCGCATACCGGCAGGGAAGATGCGTCGCTATTTTTCGCTGATGAATATCACTGATTCATTTGTCACTTTTTTCGGAACGATATCGGCACTCGTCACGCTCTACCGCCTTTATCCGGACGTCGTGGTCTCTAAAGGCGGGTACGGCAGCGTGCCGACCGTGCTTGCGGCTCGCATCCTGCGCATCCCCATCATCATTCACGAATCGGATGCAAAACCGGGCCGCGCAAATCTGCTTGCCGCCAAATTCGCAACGAAGATAGCCATCTCTTTTGAAAGCGCGGCGGCATTTTTCCCGGAGAACGTTCGTGCCAAAATAGCCCGCACCGGCATTCCAATACGCAAGGCGCTCATGCGCATTGAGCCCGAAGGTGCGCGGCAGTATCTCGGACTCGAAAAAGATACCCCGACGATCCTTATTCTCGGCGGTTCTCAAGGCGCGGTGAAAATAAACGAGGTTATTTTGTCGTCCCTTCCGGACCTCGTTTCAAGCGCCAATATCATACATCAAACCGGTCAGGCGAATATCAAGGACGTCGAGTCGATTTCGCAAGTCATTCTTGCGAAATCCAAGAACGCGGACCGATACCATCCGGTCAATTACCTCACCGAAATTTCGCTCCAGCGGGCCGCCGGCGTCGCAGACCTCATCATCTCGCGCGCTGGCGCGAACAGTATCGCTGAAATAGGCCTCTGGAAAAAACCGGCCATTCTCGTTCCTATTCCGGAATCCATCAGTCATGATCAGCGCACGAACGCCTACAGTTACGCGCGCACCGGAGCCGCCATCGTACTCGAAGAAGGAAATCTGACGCCCCATGTACTCGTGTCGGAGGTTCGACGCATTCTCGATGATAAGGCGCTTGCAAAACGCATGGGCACATCTGCCGCAGGATTCACCGATCCGGATGCCGCGCGCATTCTTGCGAACGAAATATTGCAGATATCGCTCGCGCACGAATCATGAGCACCGTCGTTACTCGTTTCGCTCCTTCGCCAACCGGATACTTACACGCCGGCAATTACCGCACTGCCGTATTCGCATATCTTTTCGCGAAGCACGAAGGAGGGAAATTCATTGTGCGGATAGAGGACACTGATGTTGCGCGCTCCAAGCCTGAATACGTAGCGAACATTCCCGAAATCCTCAAGTGGCTCCGATTACCGGCTGATGAATCATATCGACAAAGTGAGCATCGGCCACGACATCGAGAATTGCTTGAAAAACTTATCGCTGAAGATACGGCATATGTCTCAAAAGAAACGCCGCAAGCCCCGGGTGATAGGGAAGAGGTCATTCGTTTTAGGAACCCTGGTGGGACCGTTACGTTCACTGATATCATTCGCGGCGATATAACGACCGATGTTACCGACCTCGGCGACTTCATCATTGCTCGTTCTCTCGATGAGCCAGTATTTCACTTCGCAGTGGTTGTGGATGATGCTGATGAAGGTGTTACGCATGTCATTCGTGGCGGCGACCATATCTCGAACACTGCGCGCCAAATGCTTATTCAGCGTGCGCTGGGTCTCCCTCTGCCGCTCTATGCACATCTGCCGCTCATCATGGATAGCACTCACAAGAAGCTTTCAAAGCGTGCGGGTGCAAAATCGTTAGCTGACTATCGCGATATGGGAATCTTGCCAGAGGCGCTTCTTAACTATCTCGCGTTCCTTGGCTGGAATCCCGGCGATAATCGCGAGTACATGACGCGAGAAGAATTGGTTGGAGCGTTTGATCTCTCGCGTGTTCAGAAAGGAAGCGCCATCTTTGATGAAGTGAAATTGTTGTCGGTGAATCAGCACTGGATGCGCGCCCTTCCTGACGAAAAATTCCTCGCCCATGTGTGGGACTTACGAAGTCCCACATCTGATGTGGGACTTCGTAAGTCCCACAATTCCGAAATAATCACGAAAATCGTGCCGCTTCTGAAAGAACGCGCGCAGACGTTCGAAGAGGTGCGCGAGATGCTTGCCCGCGAGCTTTCCTTCTTTTTTTCAGACCCAAAAATTGACCTACAGCAGCTTGTCTTGAAGGAGCCTGCAGACCGTCCGGGAATGACCAAAATGGCTCTAGAAAGCCTGTTTGAGGCCATAAACAGCCTTCCGAAGGGCGTTTCTAGCGAGGCGGTAAAAGAGGCCCTTATGCCGCTTGCCGATGCCGAGGAGGCAAAAGGGAAGGGAGGCCGTGGAGCCGTGTTATGGCCATTGCGCTACGCCCTTTCTGGAGAAGAGCGGTCGCCAGACCCATTCACTATCATAAGCATACTTGGAACGAAAGATTCCATTTCTCGACTTCAGGCCGCTCTTGGTATACTTAAAGGATGAACCGAGCGTGGATACTCGTTTTTTTGTTTATAGGCATCGGGTTTTTTTCATCTGCGCCTGCCGTCCATGCGCAATCGGCCGCGGACCTGCAAGCGCAAATTGATGCTAATAATAAACAACTTGAGACGCTTAAGGCGGATATTGCAAAGTTCCAGCAACAACTTGATACAATTAGTACACAGAAAAATACGCTTCAATCGACCGTCAGTTCGCTCACAATCTCGCAACAACAACTCGCGGCACAGATCAAGGCAACGCAGAATAAGATCGCTTCAGCGAACCTTAAGATCAAAGAACTCACTAATTCTATCGGTGACAAGGAGGCGCTGATCGCTACAAACCAAGATGCGATAGCTAAAGCGCTCCGCGTCATCGCTGAAGACGAAAGAACGCCGCTTATTGCCACCCTCATTTCCGCGAATACATTCGGCGAGGCGTGGCTGAAAGTCGATCAGGCGCTACTTTTTAATCGGGCGCTTGCAGAGGATATTAATGACCTGCGCACCGTGCGCACTGAACTTGCAAGTAGCCGCGATGAGGTGATGGTCGCAAAAACAAAAATTGTTTCGCTCCAGGATGAACTCTCGTTACAGAAAAAATCTATTGATCTCCAGAAAACGGCACAACAAAAACTTCTAGCTGACACAAAGAATCAGGAAAGCATCTACCAGAAAATGATGGCCAATAAAAAAGCCGATGAGGCCGCTTTCGAAGCGGCGTTGTTTGAGCTTGAGTCGCAACTTCAGTATGTTCTCGACCCGAGTCATATTCCTCCTGCTGGTAAAGGGGTGCTCCGATGGCCGCTGAGCAACGTGTTCATCACACAACAATTCGGTAAGACCTCGTCTTCCCAACGACTGTACGTTTCTGGAACACACAATGGTGTAGATTTTCGCGCGTCCATTGGTACCCCGGTTCGAGCGGCACTTTCGGGAACGGTGATCGCAATTAACTATGGATCGGTACCGAATTGTCAGTATGGAAAGTGGGTACTCATTAGACATCAGAACGGTCTCGCGACACTCTACGCGCACCTTTCCGATATCAGTGTGCCGAAAGGAGCATCGGTCTCTACGGGACAAGTCATTGGATTCTCCGGCAGTACCGGCTACGCAACAGGCCCCCATCTTCATCTTGGTGTCTATATCGCTGAAGCAATTTCGTTCAAACAATTCACTTGTTGGAATAAATCAGTCGTAAACATACCGGTTGCACCACCGAATGCATATCTCAATCCTCTTTCGTATCTCTAGAGCGCCAAAGGAGTAAGCTGGCGTACGTGCGGTGCGGGGACCATTTTTGCGCAATGGACAAAAGGGAAGACCGTGAAGCGTTTTTTGGCAGATCGTAGATGGCTTCCATTGCGCGGACAAGACCGAGGTCGCCCGGGGAGAACACATCGCCGCGACCGAGCGCGAACATCATAAACATTTCTACCGTCCACGGGCCAATGCCCCATATCCGCATGAGCTGTTCTGCGGCTTCCGCTTCGGGAATTTTCTTGAGCGAAAGCAGATCAAGCGAATTATGTGCAACTGCTTTAGCGATTTCTTTAAGGGTTTTTATTTTCGCACCCGATAATCCCGCGACCCCTAGAGCCGCGGGCCGCACTTTCAGGACCGCTTTTACCGTAAGCGTACCGCCGCAAGCCACCTTTACGCGTGCAAAAATAGCATCGGCCGCCGCGAGTCCGAGCTGCTGCGAAATAATAGTTGACACCAGTGATTCAAATAATTGTGCGCGCGTTCGTTTTGCGCAGAGTTGCAATGGCAGGGAAGTGTGGTGTCGTACTGTACGGGCATAGAGATGCGGGTCCACGCGCTTCAAATGCTTCAATGCGGCAGCCTTTCTCGTCATGACGAGATACTAGCACCGGTCTATTGCCGTTGTATAATGCCTGTATCCATATATGTCCATCGTATCTCTCGTCAAGCTCGTCATCTGGGTACTGATACTGCTTCTTGCATTGTCATTTTTTGGCATCTCCATCCAAGCCATCGTGAGTTCCCCGACCGGTCAGGCGAACTTTAATTACATCTTCTCCATTCTTCAGCAATTGTGGCAATGGGCTACTTTTTGGATCCGTCCGTCAGCATAAGTTATATAAGTGCTCAAAAGGAGATTGTGCGGGATGTTCAATGCGCAAAATACGATTGTGCAAACGCCCGTATACTCGGGCATTCGCACAATCGCTGGGATCTTTTGCGCACTTGCTGAGCGGCTTTGCCGCCTACGCAAGTGCGCAAAAGATATATTGTGCGCACTCTATACAGAGCATCCCCCATCGCTTCCCTGCAGCTAAAGAAACAAAAAACACATCAATGTATTATTACGATGCGTTCCCTGCTTCCATCGCCGACAATTATTATTTTTTTAGCGCGATGATGATGACCTGGCACAGACTAATAAGCGTACTCATAAAACCGGTCCAAAATGCGTAGATCTGGAGCTTGCCCATAAAATTCTGTTTTCGACTCATAGAGGAAAGCGTACCACGCTTCCCTTTCGTCTTAAACAAGGAGGTGTTCAAAAGTTGTCTCTGGCTATAATCAAGTCCCATAAGAATCAGCAGGAAACATTTGCGACAATGTAGTCGTACGCTTCATCAACCGAATCAACGAGCGTGTAAAGCTGCATATCCGACTCGTCAATGGCCGCATGCTTCATATAAACCGTTTTTTCGATGAAACCAAGGAGCGGTTCCCAGTAGTCCTTTCCATAAAGCACAATAGGAACCTTGCGGATTTTTTTTGTTTGCACCAACGTCACGATCTCGAAAAATTCGTCAAGCGTACCGAAACCGCCCGGGAAATACACGTATACTTCGGATGCGTATGTCAGCATCACTTTTCGCACGAAAAAATGATCGAAGCCGAACTTCTCGGTCAAATAGGGATTGTAGGTTTGCAAGTCCGGCAAATTGATATTGAGTCCGACTGAAGAACCGCCGGCTTCAAACGCCCCTTTATTTGCGGCCTGCATGATGCCGGTGCTACCGCCCGTCACGACGGCAAAACCCTTCTTAGACAACCGGGAAGCCAATTCTTCTGCGTGTTTGTACGAATCGTCCCCAAGCGTGGCTCGCGCGCTACCAAAAAAGGATGCCGCAAGGCCATAGCGACGAATGATGTCGAAGCCTTCAATAAATTCCGACATGATCTTGAACACGCGCCATGACTCGATCTTTTTCGGCTTGCACACGAGCAACGGGCGGTCATCCGGTTCCGGCATAGTGCGCGCTCCTTCGTGCACCACCTGCACGAGCTGTTCCGTTGTTTTATGGATGGGCGGTACGTGAGGGGATGTGTCGCGCGTCAGATCCTCATTCATAACTCAATGATATCAGAAAATATTATTTACAATTCGCTGCCGGGGCATAACCTGCAGCAACTGCTGCTTCAGCTGAAGCGAACCACACTTTATTTGTGGGAGATATGCGATCCGCTCCTGCACACCCCGTCGGATAATATTTTGTTCCGTTCATTGAGGCAACAAATTGTCCTGATTTTGATGGTGTCGCGTCTGCCGAAACCGGCAATGCCTCAAACCCCTCAACAGACACCTGGTGGGCATCCAGACCGGCAAAATATCCCAATCCAAAACTTGCTGACGAAGCGAGTACGAGAATCCCTATAATGAGCATATCAGGGGGTATTCCGGTCAGGAATCCTTTGCATTTTCCCCGCACTTCTGCTATAGTCATTAAATAATAGTAACAAAATACAGGCGTTAGGCTTTAGCACAAACATAATTATTGCTACTTCCTAGCGCCTAGAGCCTAATAAGCTAGTTAGATATGGCATCAACGAAAGCAGGCGGATCAGCGAAAAACCTCAATACTTCAAACCCGAAATACCTCGGCGTGAAGCTTGCTGACGGTGCCGCCGCCCGCCCGGGCATGGTCATCGTCCGCCAGCGCGGCACAAAAGTAGAGGCCGGTAAAAATGTGCGCGTGGGCCGTGATCACACTCTTTTCTCCGTTGCGACCGGTACCGTTTCTTACCGCACGCGCCGCAAGACGAACTTCACCGGCAAAATCATTTCCAAGAAAGTGGCCGACGTCGTCTAACTTCCCTTTCGTACAAAAAATCGCGACACCTTTTCAGTGTCGCGATTTTTTGTTCAGATCATTCAGCCTCGATGATGATGGAAAACTTTCCGAACGTTTCGCCCGCAGAGACCGGGATATCAAATGTGCCGAGCTCCTTGAACGGCTTTTCGAGCTTGATGACGCCTTCCGGCAAGTCGATATGCCCTTGTTCTTTCGCAGCCGAAATGATCTCCGGCTCCCCTACCGCATCATACAAATGCCCTTTCTCATTTGCCTTTACGCGTATGACGATGCGCGCATCTGCGAGAGACGCGATGTTTTGCGCGAGGAGCGTGGCGTCGAGTGCGGAACGGTCCGTTACCTGCTTGCGGCGCGTTTCGGCCTCTTTCTTCGCGACGGTCGTTGCGGCTATGGCGAGCTTCTTCGGGATAAGGAAATTCAGCGCGTAGCCGTCCGAAGCCTCTATTTCCTCATGAGCACGCCCCACGTCCTTCACGTCTCTGATCAATATAACTTTCATATCGCATCAGCTTACTGTATCTCCTCTCATTAATCAACGTTGTCCTATTGTCGCGTGTCTCCGATGGAACATCCATTTCCCGAACTCGACAGCGACGATATTGAACAGACCGACCGCCGCAACACCGAGGAGCCAGATGGACGGCAACGCCACGGTGTCAAATAGGGATTGAAGGAATGGAACATATATCGCCGCGCCCATAAGAATAACGCCCATGCCTACGCCGATGACCAGATACGGGTTCGAAAAGAGAGGGTAAGACAGAATGCTTTTCTCCAGACTTCTGAGCGAGAAAGAGAGAAAGAGCGTATACGTCCCGAAGCTAGCGAAGACAAATGTTCTGACGATGTCTTCTGCGAAGCCGGCTTGCAGAAGCCCCCAGTACAGTATGAACAGCAGTGCGCTTGTCGAGAGACCAATGAACAACACGAGAAATTTCATCAATGGATTGAAGAGACCAGCACTCCTATCGCGCGAATGCTGGGACAATCCATCGATATTCTTTTCAAAAGCGAACGCGACTGCGGGGAAACTGTCTGAGAAGAAATTAACCCATAGGATCTGAAGTGCGTTCAGTGGGAGCACCAAGCCGGTAGCAAGCGCTCCCCCGATCAAAATCAGTTCATCCGCGACGGACGAGAGAAGATAGACTACCACCTTTCGGATATTGTGCATGATCTGCCGGCCTTCTTCTACTGCGGCGACGATCGTCTCGAAATTGTCATCGAGTAACACCAGGTCAGCAACATCGCGAGCCACCTCGGTACCCGACCCCATAGCGATGCCGACATCGGCCTGCTTGATGCTCGGAGCATCGTTCACGCCGTCGCCGGTCATAGCGACTACTTCTCCCATGCTTTGTAGCACCTGCACGATCCTCATCTTATCGAGCGGTGATATCCGAGACACCACGCGCAGTGTCGGCAGGCGCTTTTTCAAATCATCGTCCGACAGCGTGCGAAGCTCTCGCGCGTCGAGTGCATTGTCAGCATCGATATGCATGCCTACTTCTCTGGCGATCGCCTCTGCCGTACCGCGATGATCGCCGGTCAGGATCATCGTCCGTATCCCTGCTTGTGCCACCCGGAGTATCGCTTCTCTGGCGCCAGGCCGGACCGGGTCATGGAGCGTCAACAGACCTTCGAAACAAAGCTGGGAGAGCTTCAGGTCCGTAGAAAAGGAGAAGTCCTCTCCCGACTCGACCTCTTTCGTCGCGATGCCCATCACCAACTCGCCCGACCGAGCCAGGGCGTCTATTTGTCCCAGTGTCTCCTTTTGTCGTATGGGAGAAAGTGTCGAATGCGCGACGAGGATATCAGGCGCGCCAAAAAATAGCAGCTCATGCTTCCCGCGACTGCGCACAAGCGACACAGAGAATTTATTGACGGCATTGAACGGCATGGAATTCAGCACTGCTCTGTCTCGAACGGCAGTATCAACCGTGACGCCGCGGAGCGCTGCGGAGCGCACGAGCGCCATTTCCAACACTCGACCGTTCATGCGCCACTCGAGCGGCTGGTCATGAGGGTTTTCTACCAGCACGTTCGTATTCAGGAGCGCCAATTCGAGCAGGCTTTCTTCTCCCCTCTCGCCGGCCGGTAAGATCTTGCTAAGGGTCATCTTCGCTTGCGTGAGCGTCCCGGTTTTGTCGGTCAGGATCACCGTTGTACTTCCGAGCGCTTCAGCGGCGACCAGTTTCCTCACCACCCCCTTACGGCGGGTCATGCGCTGTACGCCGATCGCCAGAATAACCGTCATGGCCACCGGCAGGCCCTCCGGAACCGCCGCGACGGCAATCGCTACCGAGGTGAGGAACATTTCCGCATACGAGTATCCGAGGGCAATGCCGGCGCCGAAGATGCCCAGCGTCAAGATGCCCAGGAACATTCCGAGTTGTACGCTGAACACCTTTATCTTTTTTTGCAGTGGTGTTTCTTCTCGATGAGAATCAGCGACTAATGCCGCTATCTTCCCGAGTTCCGTAGAAAACCCCGTCCGGCACACTATCGCCGTGCCGATGCCCTGAGTGATCAACGTCCCGGCAAATACCATCGAACGCTGATCGCCAAGAGCCGCCGTTCCAGCCGACGGCTCGACAGACTTCGACACCGGCAGAGATTCGCCCGTAAGAATCGCTTCATCGACCTGAAAATCGTTGATGAATACGAGTCGCGCGTCCGCCGGGACTCGATCGCCCTGCATGAGACGCAGGCAGTCCCCCGGCACGATGTGTGCGGCATCAATCTCGCGCTCGACACCGTTACGGACCGCCCGAGAACGCTGTTTAAGATAGGTTTTCAGTTCTGCAAGAGCTCTTTCCGCCTTGTATTCTTGATAGAAACCCAAAGTAATGTTGACAAGGACAGCGGCAAAAATAAACAGCGCATCGCGATAATGGCCGATATAAGACATCACGCCGCCCGCGAAGAACAGGATTACGATAAGAGGACTTTTACATTGGCCGTATAAAATAGAGAGTCCTGACGATTGCTGAATTCTCTCAATCACATTGAGACCATATTCCTTCAGTCGCCTCCCTGCTTCTTCTTCTGAAATTCCACGCTCGATATCGGTGTGCAGTTCGGCGGCAATCTTCGGTATGGAATATGACCAGAACGGACGCTCTCTTGATCCGAAGGATGTGCGCCCGAGCGTCATACTGCTTGCGCGATAAGGCCGATCAACACAATGCCTGCGAAATTGAAGACAAAAGAAAGAGGGATGAACCATGCCGTCTGTATCCTTGAAAAACCAAAGAGGCCGATTCCGAGCTCGTCAGGAAGTGGCGAAGCGATGATCAGACCTCCTACAAACAGCGATACCCAGCGGAACAGCCGCAGTTTGAAGAGCGCTCGGACTCTTTTACCTACGTGTCGATGCCCGAACAGTTCAAGTAAGTGTCCGGAAAATCTGTCCCGAATGAACCGGAAGATGATCAGATCGCCCACGACTGCCCCTGCCGCTCCGAAGAGAGCCGCCGGCAATATCGCTTGCACGTGAGCAATCTCGCCGAATGCGGCTATCGCGGGCGCTGTGGTGAAAATCGAGGTGAAGAACAGTCCTGCGATAAAGCTTCCGACAAACCCAAATCCTTCCGTCGACGCCAAAATCTCCACAACGATACCTGTCCTGACCATGAATGCGGCGAACACGATACTCACGGCAATGATCAGTATGTCATGCAGAAGAAAACCATTCGTGCGGCTCGTGGCATTCATTCAGAAAAGTATACCAGCTTGCTGCACCGATTCATTTCCCGGTCGTCAAAAATTGGATGGCACGTGCGGTTTGAGGATCTTTTTTGGCGGTAGCATCCGCTTGGGTGAACGGCACGCTGATGTCCGGAGAGACTCCGTTACCCATGATCCAATGGCCGGCGGGAGTTATCCAGCGTGCAACCGTGATCTTGAGTGAACCGCCGGCAAGATCCACAAGCGTCTGTACTGAGCCTTTCCCGAACGATTTCGTGCCGATCAGTGTCGCGGCGTGCGCGTCCTGCAAAGCGCCGGCGAAGATCTCGGATGCGGAAGCGGAACCACCGTCAATGAGCACGACGATCTTCGTCCCCGCGGGTACGTCATTGTATCCAAAGCTTGTATGCACATTGTTCGGTTCCTTTTCGCCGAAGTCCTCAGTCACGATAGTCGCACCCTTCGGAAGAAAATGGCTTGCGATGTCTACTGCCGCATCCAGATACCCGCCCGGATTGCTGCGTAGGTCAATAATAAGTTTCTTTGAGCCGGATGCTACAAATCGGTTGAACGCCTGATCAAAAAGACTCGCAGAATTGGAGGTGAATTCGTAGAGCGCGATGTGGTACACACCGCTGTCCTTATCAATGCCGTCATCCGTCTCCGGCACCTGGATGGTCTGTCGCACAATAGAAATATCCTGCGCTTTGCCACCGCGTACGATAGTGACGATAACGGTCGAGCCAATGGGGCCGCGTATCTCATTCACGGCTTTATCGGTTGAAATGCCATCGGTGGATTTGCCGTCGATGGCGGCGATCTGATCGCCCGCTTTGATGCCAGCAGCTTCGGCAGGCGTTCCCTTCAGCGGTGCAATGACCGTGAGGATATTATCCTTTATATCAATTTCCATGCCGACGCCGGCGAAGCTTCCTGAAATGGTGTCTGCAAACGCTTTTGCTTCTTCAGGTGGGAAAAAGACGGTGTACGGATCGCCATACGAGGACGCCAGTCCGGAAATAGCGCCCAAGACCCGTTCCCTGCTTGTGGGAAGCGTCGACGAGGCGTGCGTAATGACATAATTAGTATTCAGCGCATTCCATGCTTTCCAGAAATCCGCCAAGTCCACGTTCTGATTCGGCGTTGCATCAAGACCGTCTCCAATGAGCGGGATGTGCGTGACGATGGCCGCGGTGGTCGTGCCGCTACCGGCGACCGCAAGACCCGCGCCGAAAGCGATCGCTGCGACGAGCGCGAACGATACGCCACGTGCCGCGATGCTTCGACCGCGGTGATATGCTTCTCGAGCATCCATTTCGTGGAGTGTAGCACGGGTATGGTATCCTAGTCATATGATATTCCGGTACGAGTATCCAGGCGGTGTGTGGGTCGACCTTGAACAACCGAGCGCCGACGAAATACGGCGCGTTGCGCGGGAATTTTCCATCAATGAGCGGCTTGAGGCTGAACTCTTGTCCCCCACCCCGTCGCCACTTGTCGCCGGCGACGAAACTGTCGCGCTTCTCGTCCTTCATTTCCCCGTGCAGGAAGACGGTGGCGGGACGCCGAAGAGCCAGGAGATAGATTTCATCGTTGGCAATCGATTCATCGTGACCGTGCGCTATGAGGTCATCGTGCCACTCCATCACTTGAAGAAACTTCTCGAGACGGAAAAAATCGTTTCCAATCACGATGGCATTTCCACCGACGTCTTACTCGAGATACTGTTCGCACATCTCTACACGTCCGTGCGCGACCATACCGATCACGTAGCAGCGAATCTCGAACGAGTGGAACGGCAGATGTTCGACGGGCGCGAGCGCAACACGGTGCGGCTTATTTCCAACATCAGCCGAGAATTTCTGCATTTAGAAGCGGCGCTTGCGAATCAAGAGGAGTCACTTGGGCGTTTCCTACACGTTCTCGCTGAGCGCAGTCTCTTCGGCGCATCTTTTGTCGAACGTTCTATTCGCATTGAGGCAGAACGCGCACAAGTCGCGCACTTTATCAAGACACACCGCGCGATAGCGAGTGAGATGCGTGAGACCAATATTGCCCTTCTTGAGGCGCGTCAGAATGAGATTATGAAAACACTGACACTTATAACGGTCATCATACTACCTCTTGAACTCATTGCCGTCACGCTCGGTATACACGCTCAAGGAGCGCCACTTGAAGAAAACCCTGATGCATTTCTCATCATCATGACCATCATGTTCAGTCTCGTCGTTCTTATGGTGCTTTTCTTCGCTAAAAAACGCTGGCTCTAGTCTATGCCCGGTAGGACAACATGGCATCGTGTCTTTTACTCCAACTGCGATTTGCATGATATACAATGACAATGCACTATGAATTCAATGACTCAATTTGAAAGGCGTGACACAGAGAGTAATGCCATGTTGTCCTAACCGGGTATGGAGTGGCTCGCGCGCATCTTCGGAAAACGAAAGAACGCTGGAGCACATCGCCGCGCGCAGGTATTTTTCACCAATACGCTTTCAGGTTCTAAAGAGCTTTTCATCTCCCAGCGTCCCGGTATCGCGACCATGTATACCTGTGGACCGACAGTGTATGGACAACAACACATCGGGAACTTGCGCCCGGGGATGCTCGCCGACACGATAGCGCGTACGCTCGCGGCGACGGGGTATCGCGTGCGCCGCGTTATCAACATTACGGACGTCGGTCACTTGGTAGGCGACGGCGACCGGGGCGCCGACAAGATAGCAATTGGCGCCGCACGCGAAAAGACGACACCGCAAGCGATAGCCGACCGTTATGCGAAACTCTTTATTGAAGACCTCGGCGACCTCGGCATCGACACTAACGACATCAGCTTTCCGCGCGCGACCGACTATATTAAGGAACAGATAGCGCTCGCAAAAACGCTCGAAGAAAAAGGCTTCGCCTATTTTTTGCCCAGCGGTCTTTATTTCGATACACAGAAATTCCCGGGCTATGGGAAGCTTGGCGGGCTTGGCGGAGCGCATCTCTCTGCTGGCGCCCGCGTCGAGGTAGTGAAGGACAAACGTCACTCAAGCGATTTTGTACTCTGGCGCACGGCGAAACCGAACGACCTCCAACAGTGGGACAGTCCGTGGGGACGAGGAAATCCGGGCTGGCACATCGAGTGCTCGGCCATGATACGTTCGGTGCTCGGTCAAGAAATCGACATCCACACCGGTGGAGAGGATCTCGCACAGATACACCACAACAACGAGATAGCACAGTCCGAGGCCGCGAGCGGGCGCACCTTCGTGCATTACTGGCTCCACAACGCATTCCTCACGATGAACGGAGAGAAAGTATCGAAGTCGACCGGCAACGTTGTATACCTCTCTGATATTGTTGAGAAAGGGTTCGACCCGCTCGCACTCCGTTATTTTTATCTGCAGGCGCACTACCGCACGCCGCTCTCCTTCTCGTGGGACGCGCTTGCGGGTGCAGCGGGCGCGCTGGAACGATTGGTAAAGTTTTCCCGTGATATTGCGGAAGAATCCGGGCGCGAATCAGCTCCGTCGGAATCGCGTGATCGTTTTCTTGCTGCAATGCGAGACGATCTTGCGACGCCGCAAGCATTAGGTATTCTCTGGGATTCGCTCAAAAGCGAAGAGTACGCCCCCGAAGAAAAATGGGGTCTTATCCAAGATGCTGAGATACATCTCGGCCTCAATCTCACGTGCCCGTCAATATCAAACGTCGTGGAAAGCTCCGATCTGCCGGAAAATATGCGTATTCTGCTCGAACAGCGTGAAAAAGCGCGTACAGTGAAGGATTTTGCCGCCGCAGACCGTCTCCGAAGCGAACTTGAGAAAGGTGGATATCATGTGGATGACGGGCCAAATGGGCCAGTGTTGACTCGGACGACTCTTTGATACACTAGGCAGTAATGGCCGCTGACCGAATTCCTCCCCAATCACTTGAGTCCGAACGCGCCCTTCTGGGCGCACTTCTCCTCAAACCCGATGCTATCCACGATGTATCGGACCTTATTCATGCGGATTCTTTTTATGCAGAAAAGCATCGCCTCATTTTCGGCGCAATGCGCGAACTTGCCGAGCGCGGTGAGCCGATTGACCAGCTTTCCCTTTCCGCGCGTTTGCAGGACCAGGGATTGCTGGAGCGCAGCGGCAGCAGAAGCTATCTCGCCGAGCTCGCAGGCTCCGCTCCGGCACCGGGCAATTTTCCTCATTATGCGGAACTTGTCTCGCGCAAGTATCTGATGCGTTCACTTATCGATGCTGCATACGGCATCACCGAGTCCGCGTATGACGATGCGAGAGAAACGATGGAAGTGCTTGATGAAGCTGAAAAAAGTATCTATGCGATCGGCAACGCTTCCGCAGCGCACAAATTTACCGCCATCGGCGATAAGGTTCACGAAGCATGGGAGCGCATTGAAGCACTCTCGCACAAAGAAGACGGTATCCGCGGAGTGCCGTCCGGCTTCCCTTCCCTCGATAATCTCCTTTCCGGTTTTCATCCTTCCGACCTCGTTATCATCGCTGCACGCCCTTCAATGGGAAAGACGTCGCTCGCGCTCGACATTGCACGCAATGCCGCCGTGCGCCACAACGTCCCCGTCGGCATCTTCTCGCTTGAAATGAGCTCGGAACAGCTCATTGACCGCATGCTTGCGGCGGAATCATTCGTGAACTCGTGGAAGCTTCGCACTGGCCAAGTGCGCGACGAGGAAGATTTCGGCCGCATCCGCGATGCGCTCGAAGTGCTCTCAAAGGCGCCGATTTATATCGACGACAAGCCGGGCAACAACATTCTCGCCATGCGCGCGGTGGCGCGCCGCCTCAAGCGTGAGCGCGGCATCGGGCTCATCGTGGTGGACTATCTCCAGCTTATGTCGCCGACTTCCACGAAAGCCTCCGATTCTCTCGTGCAACAAGTGACCGAAATATCGCGCTCCCTCAAATCGCTCGCGCGCGAACTTGAAGTACCGGTCATTGCGCTCTCTCAGCTTTCGCGCGCGGTTGAGCAGCGCGGCGGCAAGCCTCGATTGAGCGATTTACGCGACTCCGGTTCCATTGAACAGGATGCGGACGTGGTGATGTTCATCCACCGCGAGGACAAACGAAATCCCGAGAGCGACCGACCGAACATCGCCGAAATACTTATTGAGAAGCACCGCAACGGCCCGACCGGAAAAACCGAACTGTACTTCGACGAAAAGCGCGCCACCTTCCAGCCGATGGACACCGCGGGTTACGGCGAGCTCGCACAGGAGTTCTAAATTTCAATGGATCACATTGACGAACTTGCGACGGCACTTGCTCGACTCCCCGGCATTGGGCCGCGGCAGGCGAAACGCTTTGTTTATTTCCTCCTCGCCACACCTGCTAGCGAGCGCACCAAACTAGCGGAGCTTATCGCGTCTCTCGGCAAAGAAGTGCGCCAATGCCCCGACTGTATGCGTTTTTATAATGGCAGTACGGCAACGATATGCGGCTACTGTTCCGATACGAAGCGTGATGATGCGTTATTGATGCTGGTGGAAAAAGACCAGGACCTTGCGGCGGTAGAACGCGCGGGTACCTACAAAGGTCGATACTTCGTACTCGGCGGCGTGCTGATGCTTTCCGGCAAAGGCGCCATCCGAGAAAAAGAATTAGTGCACACCATTGAAAAGCGCCTTTCTGATGGACACTCCGTGTCCATCAAATTGCGCGAGGTGGTTTTGGCACTCTCCGCAACGAGTGAGGGCGAACACACGGCAGACCGCGTGCGCGAACTTCTCGCACCCTTTCGCGACCTTTTGAAGACCTCAGAACTCGGCCGCGGCCTTGCGACCGGAAGCGAGCTCGAATATTCCGACGCCGAAACGCTCCGCGCCGCGCTCACCAACCGCAAAGAGGCATAGGCACGAAACAGAAAAGCCTCACACGAAGGGGCCGTGTAGGCTTTCCCGTGTGAGGCTGAGTCTCAGATGCTTCTGACAACTTCGAGAATGTCGTTCCATGAATGCACCCTGTGCATGTTTTGCTGACAGAGCACACTATTGTAATTCCATGGAGCATCAAAGAGCAGGGCCTTACTCACAACCGGCGCGACATTTTCGACATAATGAATAGCATCGTCGACAAACACTTGCACGCCGAGATGGTGACACAGTTGCCTTTTCGTCATGCTCCCATCTCGATGAGCATCACTTCGCGCAAAACAGATAGAGTCCACAAGCGATGGAAAGTATTTCATAAGGCATGCCCGTGTCTGAGGTTTCGTGTTACTTGGCCGAGAGGTGATCACAACAACCTCTGCCCTGCTTTGAAGCTCGCGAACTGCCTCAACGGCACCGAGAATAGGAGCAAGCATCTCGTGCTCGGGCGAAACAAAGAATTCATCAATTCTCTTCGTCATCTCCCTACGGGAACAACTCCATAACATATCAAGACTGTAGGTGTGGACATCATCTCTCGTAAGTGCCGTGCCATACCGACGGTTATGGAATAGCTGCACCGCGGATTGACAATCCACGAGTACGTCGTCAAAATCAAGGCCAATAATCATGTCAATCCTCCTGGTGGGTTCAAGTCTGCCGCGACTATACCACGGGTGATTATTCACTCCCAATGAAAGGTTTACGAAACCTTTCATGTATACTGGTTGTTGATGGAACTCTGGCACGTTCTTAATCGGGGTGTTGAGGGACGCAATCTATTTCTCGATACGCAGGATTACGCTCGCTTTGTACACGATCTCTATGAATTCAACGACACCGCATTGGCTACCAATCGCTGGCGTTCCTTTGACCTGTCAGGAATGAAAGGTTTCGTAAACCTTTCATTCCGAGAAACGCGGAACTTGCTGGTGGATGTTCATGGGTGGGTGTTGATGAAGAATCACTACCATTTGCTGTTATCAGAACGAGTCGAAGGTGGTATTAGTCTCTTTCTACGCAAGCTGAACGTAGGGTATGCCAACTACTTCAATCAAAGATACGGACGGAAAGGAACCCTCTTCCAGGGCCGGACGAAGAAGATTTTGATTAATCGTCAGGCGCACTTTCTGTATATCCTTCACTATATTCATCTCAACCCGCTTGATTATCTACCGGGTGCCGATGATTGGCGCATACGGAGTAAAAGCGTCATTAAGAATGCGGGTGAAGCATTCAATTTTCTTGACTCGTACCGCTGGAGCAGTTATTTAGACTATATCGGGCAAAAGAACTTCCCTTCTATTCTCAAAACTTCCCTCTTCAAAGGATCTCTCGGCGATTATCGGGAATCGCTTCATGAGTATCTTAACGACGCCGAACAAGACAGCGATAGTAGTATGGAACAGTCGATTTTGGAATGAAAGGTTTCGTAAACCTTTCATTTCTAGCGGTCTTGAAGGCTATCTGTCCTGAACGAATGTGAGCGCTTTGCCCTTCATCGTGGCACGGCCAGTACGGCCGATGCGATGCACATAGTCCTCATACGTGGACGGCAAGTCGTAATTGATGACGTGCGAGACGGCGGGAATGTCGATACCGCGGGCGGCGACGTCAGTCGCTACGAGCACGCTCACCTTCCCCGCTTTGAAGGCCTCCAGGGCGCGCTGACGCGCACCCTGCGTCTTATTGCCGTGAATGCTCTCGGCGTGGATGTGCAGGCGCGAGAGCGCCTTGGCGAGCTTCTCAACACCGAATTTTGTGCGACCGAACACCAATACGCGGCTGAACTCGCGGTCTTTGAGCATCTCTGCAAGCACGTCAAACTTGTCTTTCCCGCGCGGAATGCGAACGACGTCTTGGTCAACGCTTGATGGCGTGTCGCGCGTCTTCACCGATATGATGACCGGACTCGTAAGGAAGTCGCCGATAAGCTTCTCAATATCCTTCCCCATCGTTGCAGAGAAGAAAAGGGTGTGACGCTCCTTACGCATCTTCCCGAGGATGGTGCGCATATCGTCAATGAATCCCATGTCGAGCATGCGATCCGCCTCGTCGAGGACGACCGTGCCGAAGCCGGAGAGGTTGAGCGCCTTGCGCTCAAGAAGATCTTTCAGGCGGCCGGGGGTGCCAATAACGAATGCCGGGTCGTGTTTGAGCTGGGAGATTTGCGGGCCGATGTTGGCACCGCCTACCGCGACCATGCCGCGAAAACCGAGCCCCTTCGCCATGCCGGCAAGCTCCTTTTCTATTTGCACAGCGAGTTCCCGGGTGGGCGCCATGATGAGAACACGCTCGCCTTTTTGCTTCACAACTTTGTCGATAAGCGGGATGAGGAATGCTGCGGTCTTCCCCGTGCCGGTCTCAGCAAGTCCGACGACGTCCTGACCCAAAAGCGCATGCGGAATAGCCTTGTCCTGAATAGGCGTCGGATTCTCATATTTGCGCGCGAGAATATTCGCTTTCAAATGCGCGTTGATATCGAAATCGGCGAATTTGTGCTCCGGAACGAATACCGGCTCTTCGGTCGTGACGACCGTCTTGTTCATAAATTTCGATATCTCGGCTTCGGTCTCGCCGAAGGTCCCGAACCCGCCACGGCGTGCGCCGCCAGAGCGCCCGCGATTGCCTCCGAAGCTCGGTCGGCCGCCATAACTGCCACTGCCACCACGGGACGGATACCGCGAGGCTCCCCCGCTGCGCGGCGACCTGCCCCGTGAGAAGCCGTCTGCGGCTTTCTCATGAGGATACGGACGGCTTGAACTGCCGCTTCTTGGCGCTCCTGAGGAGCTACCTCCTGACTGATGATTCCATCTTCCTATTTGCATGTGATATATGTGATGAATTAATACGAACAGACATAAGGCGGTAAGCCTCTTGGTAGGTCTTGTTCTCGAAAAGCGAACTTACGAAATGGAGTCGATTTTGACCTTCAAAATCGGTTGGCGATGGCCTTTGCGCTTAAAGTAACGGCTCTTCGGCTTGTACTTCACCACCTCAATCTTTTTATCCAATCCGGCGAGAACAACGGTGCCCTTGACCTCCGCGCCCTTGATGAGTGGCGCGCCGATGGTCGTGTCCGAGCCGTTGTCCACGAGGAGCACCTCGCCAAAGACAACCGTGTCACCCTTCTTCAAATCCCCCGGGAGCTTCTCAATAGCGATAGTGTCGCCTTTTGAGACGACATACTGCTTCCCGCCGGTCTTGATTACGGCCACTTCCATAGTCCGTGCAATATAGCACTTCTCTATATAAAAGACAAGTTATGCGGAATAGAACATTTTATATAAAATATAAGGAACGAGAACAAGGCAAACTAAAATAATCAGTACATTATCAAAAATTTTACTATTCCTTTCTTTTAATCTTGCTCCACCAGAACCAAAAAGAAACAAAAAGATTAGAAAGAAGTATTCTCCTATGATCGCTCGCCCTGGCAATGGTTCACCGTGGTCAAGAGCTCTCAATGTCGGAAATATGTAAATGATATAAGTAATTCCAGCGACACCCACAATCATCATTATCCAAGCAATTGTTTTGCGCATATGACCTAAGTATACAACCTATTCTTCAGACGCTAGTGGTTTATCTAACAACTCGGGCTCGATGCCGATTTTGCTCTCGGCGATGCGGTAGACATCCTTGTCTATTTTGCCGAGCTCTTTATAGCCGGCATTGTAGTGGCTAACCGAGGTCCCAAGCGAGACCCCGAGCTTTTTATAGAACTGTTCATACGAGGCGACATGCTTCCCCAGCTCCCCCACTCTCTGCTGTATTTCTACCGCTTTCTTCTCTATTTGAAGCGCCTTGAGCCCCTGCATGACCGTCTGGAGGTAGGCGAGGAATGAGGTCGGCGACACGATGATAACTTTATATTTGCTCGACGCGCGCTGAATGAGATTCTCTTCCTCCCCACCGCCGACCTGATTGGTCAAAAGATCGTAATAAATGCCCTCGGAAGGAATGAACATAAAAGCGAAGTCCATCGTGTTCTCTTCAGGACGAATGTATTTGGCGGTTTCCGCGATGCGGAGCTTGAGGTCATTCACGAACGCTTTTTCAGCAGTGACGCGTTCCGGACTGCCCACTTGGGTGCTCACGAAGCGGTTGTAGTTGTCGAGCGAAAATTTGGAGTCTATTGGAACGATTTTGTCGTTCACGAAGACGGCGGCGTCCACTATCTCGCCATTCTTGAAGGGGTACTGGATTTGATACATTCCCGGCGGAAGCACATTCTTGAGTACGGTTTCCAAATAATACTCGCCGAGGATGCCGCGCTGTTTCGGATTTTTCAGCAAGTCTTGGAGCGACTGGAGCTGTTCGGCAAAGCTCTGCGTCTGACGCCCAATCTCTTTCACCGAGGTCACCTCCTGTGTGATTTCTTTGATAAGCCGCGAAGATTCGGTGAATTGGCGATGAGAATGTTCCTGCATCGCTCGAGACGATTCAGTGACGCGTGCATCGAGAGTTCGTTCAAGATTTTGTAGTTGCTGTTGCAAAAGTACCATCGCACCTCCGTCCTCGGATTTGGCTGTTCGTTTGAGCGTGTACAGCACCCACGCAAATCCGCCGACGAGAACGATAAGCAAAAGCACTATGAGCAGTGTGGCCGATTCCATGTCTGTAGTATACCCTGTACTAGAGCAAAGCTTCAGTACGGGGATACCTCCTGCTTCTTTATCCACACATGACATTGCAGATGTGATGCTACAATTCATTCGAAGAGGTAGTCGAGTCCTGTTTTAAGGTTAACAACACTCCTCTCATCAGCGCCCGGGCACCCGTGTGTCCAGAATCCGATTCTGGACACATTTTCGTTTTTTCGACCCGGCATACATTACAATGTGCGCGTAACTAGAACGACTATGATCGAACGTATTTCAAATTTTTGCCCTCTCCAAGCCACGACGTCAGTTTCATCATACGCAGACCCTCGGAGCGATTTCGAACGCTTGAGCAAGCTTACCTTCCATGTGGAAAGCGGCGACTACTTCCGCTCTCTCGCGGCGCTTCTTGGATTCGTTGAAGAGACACTCGTATCGGAAGATACGGATGAGTCTAAACTCATCCAGCTTGAGGCCGTGAGAGCATCGCGAAAAGACCTGCTCTACCTCGATGGTCACTGCTCGATAGAGATACGGCCCCTGCAATGCTCGTGTGCTACACTTTCTGCATGAGCACTCACGAAACCCTGAAAAAATCCATCCCCGAGGCGCTCCGTGCCCATGACGAAGTGCGGCTCAGAACGCTCCGTTCACTGGTCACCGCGATGACCAACGAGGTCGTCGCAAAAAAGCGCAAACCCGACGAATACCTCACCGACGATGAGGCATTGGCGGTACTTAAGCGCGCTGCCAGCCAGCGCAAAGACTCTATCGAGCAATTTGAAAAGGCTTCCCGTAATGACCTTGCCGAACCCGAGAAGCTCGAGCTCGCTATCATCGAATCGTATCTCCCCCAAATGATGAGCCGGGAGGAAATTATGCCTATCGCTCAGGCGAAAATGGCTGAAATGGGCATCACCTCCAAAGCCGATGCCGGCAAATTCACCGGTACGCTCATGAAAGAACTCAAAGGCAGGGCCGATGGCGGGGACGTCAAGGCGGTTGTGGATTTCCTTTTTGCGCAGTGAGGGCTGTTGACGGGATAGCTAAATCTCTGTCATACTCTAGCTATGTCCAACCCTTTTGAAGGAGCACACATGGACAAAGGCAAACAACCAGACCTACAAGAGGTCCTGAAAAGAGCCGCTGCGTCCCGAGAAGCATTCAAGCAGAGGCATCCGGAGTTTATCGTTGAAAAAAAACCGGATATCATGCCGCCTCCACCGACTACCGAAGCGGCTTCTCGACAAGTCAGCAAAGCGGAAAAGAAAAAACGAGTTGATCCCGATGCGGCAGCGCATGATTTCCATCAGCGCCGCCTGCTCGGCAAAGACTTCGAGTGACTTCCCTGCAAAAGGGACAAGGCCGGTACTCGTACCGGCCTTTTTTATTGCATTCTTTTATGGACAGGGAACTTTTCCGGCGTTGAGTATTTCCAAAACCTTATCTACCACTCCTTCCACCTTCCAATCCGCTTTCACCATAAAAAATGAAGGGCCGAGTTCGGCGATGTGCTTTATCTGCGCATCTTCATCCGCGCTCAAATTAGTGAGGATGACCACCGGCACGCATTTTCCCCAGTCGTCTTTCTGGCGCAACTGCTCAAGCATTTCCCAGCCATCCATCATCGGCATCAAAATATCGAGCAATATAAGGTCGGGGCGCTCCTGAAGTGCGATGACGATGCCGCTGACGCCGTTTTTCGCCTCCAGCACCGTGAGACCGGCGCCGGTGAGCACAGTATTAAGCGCTTTGAGCGTCGCTTCGTCATCTTCCACCACGAGCACTTTTTTCTTTGCAGGTTCTAGTGTTGGCATAGGACTATTATACCAGCCTTTTCCCGTCCATTGGAAGCATCACATAGAACGTTGTCCCTTTGCCTTCCTTCGAAATGAACCAGATCGAGCCGCCGATGATATCCACCATAATTTGAGACATGTAGAGACCGAGTCCGTTGCCATTGGGGTCTAGCTTTTTTGCATTTTCGGAACGGAAAAATTTCGTGAATATCTTATCCTGATCCGCTGCTGGTATACCGATACCGTTGTCTTGCACAGAGACCAAGAGAGAATCCGCGTGTGCGGTTTTCCCGGCAACAACGCTTCCTTTGTCTACGGTTTCAAGTGCAACGAGTATCTGACCGCCCTTTGATGAATATTTGATGGCATTACTGACGAAGTTCTGAGTGATGACCCGTACGAGATCCGCATCGGTGGTAACGGCCGGTATAGACTTCTGATACCGCTCTATGACCCGAATATCTTTTTTCTCCGCATTCAGATGTAGTTCCGCCAGCACTGATTTTGCAACAAGGGTGAGATCGGTAGAGACAAGATTTTTTGTTTGTGTGCCCGATTCGATGCGCAGAATGTGCAGGAAGGATTTGATAATCTCGTTCATTTGTCGGCCGGCTTGATATATCTCATCGAAATATTCTTTCTGCTTCTTGTTTAGTTTCCCTGCGTCATCGTCAAGAAGCATCTCCGCGTACCAATTAACGACGGTCAGCGGGGTGCGCAATTGGTGCGACGCGAGCGATATGAACTCGCTCTTCGCCGTATCTATCTCTTTTTCTCGCGTGATGTCCCGCTCCAGACCGACGAAGAAGATGATGTTCCCAGCGTCATCCATCACCGGCGACACGTTTATCATCGCGGTGTAGATCTCGCCATTTTTCCGTTTATTTTGTATTTCGCCGATAAAGGTCGTCTTGAGGTCCTTAATGGTATGCCAGAAGTTCTGATAATACTCTTTCGGCATCGGCTGTTTCCACAACGCTCCGGCCTTCTTCCCGAGAGCATCTTCTGCCCTATAGCCGGTAATTCGTTCCACGGCCGCGTTTGCATACACCACCATTCCCTCAGGATCAGAAATGATAACTTGATCTGAGGTGTCGTCCAGCGCCAATTTAAATTTCTTAAGATCGTTCGCGAGTGATTCAGCCCTTGTTTTTTCTTCGGCGAGCTTTTCTTCCTCCGTTTTCAGGTCTGCCGCGATATTGAGCGCAGCTTTTTCGCTATTTTTTGCCTCCTCCGTCTTTTCCGTGAGCGCCTTGGTCCGCTCCAAGACCTTCTTTTCAAGCGTCGCATACGCATCCTGAAGCCGCTCGATCATCGTATTCAGCGTGGCGGCAAGTATCCCCACCTCGTCTTTAGACGTCACCACGATGCTTTGTTGCGTGGCTCCTTGTGAGATTTTGCTCGCAAATTCAGTGACCTTGTTGATGGGACCGGTAATGGAGCGCGACATAGAAATGCCGATGAACACCATGAGCACGCCGACCATTGCTATAATAAAGAAGAATAACTCGCGCAATCTGACCACCGGCGCAAATGCTTCTGACTTGTCTATTTTGACGACGATGCCCCAGCCGACGCTCGGGATGTATCGCGTTGCCGCAAACACTTTCACTCCGCGATAGTCCACAACATTATTGAAAACGGCTTCCTCTCCTGCAACCGCATGTACTGAAGGAACATTTGTCTTGTCCGCGGTGACTACCCGCTCGAGCGCCGCACTGGGATCATAGCGGGTTGAGGTGAGAAATAGCGCGTTATTCCCACTCATCTTTTGCACGATGAGCGTCTCGCCGGTCTTACCCAACCCGGTAAAGTCATGCGCAACATCAACGATGTCATTGGCATCCGTCACCACTGCCATCACCCCTTCGGTCTTCCCGTTTGAAATGAGCGGACCGACAAGGTATTGCGACACGATGCCGGCGGCATCCTTCTCCAAAATCGATTCGTCATTCGCGAGTACGCCGCGCTTGAAATAATCTTCATTCTCCTTATCAGTGCCTAGAAGCGCCGAGTCGGTTGAAGCGATAACGGCACCATCGAGCGTCATCACAAAGAGCTTCTTGATGCCCAAGGACCTCCCTGGTGCTTCAATCAAATCTTGGATTCTTTTTTTATTCGCGAGCGTCGGTTGCGCGTTATAATCCCGCACATATGCGGTCAGCCAGGGGCTCTTGGTAAATAATTGTAAGATATCCAGCTTGTTCTGAAGGGTGTCCTGTAATCGATTCTTTTGTATAGCGGCGATTGCATCCAAATTTGAATACGTTTGACTGTTGATCTGCTCCTGCGAACTAAGGTACGCCAGGAAGCCGCCCAGTGCCCAGGGTATGAGCGATACTTGCAAGATGGTGAGGACGATCTTGGTGTTCAGTTTCATTGGCTTTCTTCAGGATTCAGTATCCTCGTCAGGCCAAACCCGAGTACGATGAAACACGCCGCGGTGTTGAACGCCATCGGCACCGAATTGGCTGTGAATTCGTAATAGAGCTCGGGCAAGCTGAACATATATCCGATCACCGCAAAGCATCCGGTGAGGAGAATGAAATATCCGGCGTAGCGGATGGACCGTTCGCGAAAGGCGCCAGCAAACAGCGCATCAATGCCCAGCAAAGCGAAAAGTGCGAAGCCAAACAATGTCGGCAAAGATGGCCAGCCCTCTATGGAAACAGCATTAGATAAATTGATGGGGCCAGCGGATTGAACAAATAACTCCTCTATCCCCGTCGGAGTACCGAGGATCCAACTGACGAGAAGGGTCATCGTAATGAGGAAAATGACAAGAGCAATGCCCGGCAGCATCACGCGCGCGAGCTCATTTTCCTTTTCAATAGATAACGCCATGGCATGCAAGCCCAGCGCACTGAAAAAGAAAAGAACGGCAGTGATGAATTTCATATTGATGCCGATCGGTATCAGTCGCGTCATCCACTCTACACCGAAGATCCAACCCGTCATCACAACGACGGATTCCGTGATGAGCACTCCTGCTACGATCTTCGTGGTGAGGTAGCGCATAGGTGCATTATCGCACAGATGCCTCAAGTTTTTGCTTTAATTCTTCTATTTCATCCTTCAATTCCACCATCTTCAATTCGCGCCCTATCATTAATTCGTTGGCCCGTTCGAGATCGGTGACTTTTTCCTGCAATTCTCGTTCCCTCCTCTTGCGTTCAGTAATGTCTCTTGACACGCCGATAACACCCGTGATCTCTCCGGTATCACTCCGTATCGGTGTCACTATTTCAAAGCAATATTCATTCACCGACCCCTCTTTGGTGTGGTGTACTTCTATAGAAACAGTCTTTCCATTCAGCGCCGAGTTGAACGCTTCTTTAAATTCAGTCTGGCTTTCAGGAGCGAGAGCTTCAATGAAGTTATGCCGCTTGGCATCCTCAACATCCTTGTAATGATGCTCCGCGAGCCCTCCTTTGTTTATGAACGAGAGATTTCCTTTTGTGTCAAAAAGTTTGATGCAGTCGGGCGAGTTTTGCGCTAGTGCGGTGAACAATACATTTTCAACGGACAACACTTTATTTCTTTCAGATTCTTCCATATTTTTCCGGACCAGCGGCTTGAAAGCGAAGTAGTATAAGATCGGATACTCAATGAGCGTTAGCAACAGTGCATCAATGAAATTTTCCAGTGGTTGTATCGGCGGCAGATAGAACTGTATCAAAAACATAATGCCGAACTCCACAACGAAAATACTGACCAAAAGGACTATCAATAATCTGACAGGATCAGAACTGAAAGGGACTCGTATCTTTTTTTCTTTTGGCGCCTCGTCCATAGTGCGGGAGGCGCTTACTTGGCCTGCAGAAGAACGTTCTTTATTTTCTCAATGATCTCGTTGATAGGATGCTCTGACTTCACATAATAGTCGGCGGCGCCGAGCTGAAGCGAGCGTTTGATGTCGCTGTCTTCACCCAAATTGGAGACGACGATGACCGGTATCACTTTCAGCTCCTCATCCTTCTTCAGCGCCTCAAGAACCTCAAAGCCGTTTTTCTTAGGTAACAGAAGGTCAAGTACTATGACATCGGGCTTGAAACTTGCGGTAGAAACGAGGGCAGCTTCGCCGTCGCTCGCTACCTGAACTTCATAGCCGGATTTTTCCAATTTCTCTTGAAAAACTTTTGCGAGCACCTCCTCGTCTTCAACAATTAGGACTTTCATACTATTGACTATAGCAATGAATGGATAGCGTGCGCAAGCGGACCGTGGGGGGTATTCTAGCCCTTAGCTTGCTTCCTGATCTTGGCCAATACGGCCTTTGATTTCTTGTTTTCAGCGTCTGTCGCTTTCCTCCTCGCCTGTTCCTTGGCCAGCTTTTCTTTCGCCGTCTTTCTTTGCTTTGCGAGCGCAATTTCTGCCCTGTGTTTTTCAGCGAAAACAGTGCGTTCGATCATCTTCCTTCTCGCGGAGAGCGCGGTCCGCGTCTGACTGTTCTTTTTTTGCACGGCGTGCTCTTTCGCCCGTTTCTTCCGTAGGGTCGACTGCAATTTTTTCTTTTCTGCTATGACGATTCTCATCCGCTCTTTTTCACGGCGTATCGTTTCCTCTTCTTTTTTCTTACGAGCTGCGAGAGCAGTCTCAACTTGTTTGGCTTTAGCCCGAATTGCTTTCTCTTTTTCTCGCTCCTTACGAAGAGCTGTTTGCACTCTCCTTTTCGCATCAGCAACCAGTTTCTTTGCGCGCGTCTTTTCCTTCAGGAGAGCTCTTGCCTTCTTTCGTTTTTCCGCAGCGAGTGCTTTTTCTGCTTTCTTTTTCTCATTCGCGACGACTTTATCGGCGGCTTTTTTGCTTATCAGTGATGCGCTTGGCGCAGAATGTGCTTCTTTTTTATTTTCAAAAAATTCCGTCAATCCGCGGATTGCGTCCGCGTGCTTTATGCGTTCAGTTGCCATTACCTCTTCCGCAAGTTTTCGTTCTTCAACAACGACCTCTTCCCTTTTTTGTTTTTCTATCTGTAGGGCCTTCGCTTCTTTTCTTTTTTCTTTGGCGAGAGCTGCCTCAGCTTGTCTCTTCAAAAGCCTCAATCCTTCTGACTGATCCTTCGCTGAAAGGACCGCGTCGGCAAGACGTTTCTTCTCGGCGATGACTGCCTCGAATTTATTTTTTTCTGCCATGAGCTTTGCTTGGAAACGCTGCTTCTCACGAGCCAGTGCTGTTTCCGCAGCTTTGGCGCGACGCAATTCATCTTTCAGAGCAGTTTCCGCTTGATCCTTCAAAAGAAAAGCCTCGTCCGCTTGTTTTTTCTCCGAGAAAGCTTGTTCAGCAAATTGTTCTTTCTTTACGACCGCGCTGGCTGTTTTCGATTTTTCCTCGACTATCTTTGCGTTAACGCGTTTCTTTTCCCTCACCAGCGCTGCTTCGGCAGTCTCGGCGCGCTTCTTTTCTTCTGCGAGCTCTGCTTCCTTTATTTTTTCTTCGGCGAGCACGGCGTCTGTGCGTTTCTTTTCCTTCGCGAGCGCCGCCTCAACCTCGCTCTTTAGGCGAAGCGCTTCCTCGGTTTGTTTCTTTGCCACGAGCACCTCCTCCGTCGTTTGCTTTTGTGCCGCTGTGGCCACGTCCGCCTCAGCGTATTGCCTCTTGATATCGGAAATAGCAGCTTTGGCCTTACTCTTTTCTTCAGCCAGTGCGACTTCCGCGTCCTCTGCACGCTTTTTTGTGTCCACAAGCGCTGCTTCGGCCTCGCTTTTCATGCGAAGAGCTTCTTCCGCTTGCTTTTTTGCTGCAAGGAACTCTTCTTCTGCACTGATTTTTGATGCAACAGTCTCCTCTTGAGATGGCTTCTTTTTAAGGTCGGAAATTATGGATTCAGACCGGTTCTTCTCCTCGGCCAACGCCGCTTCCGCGGCTTCTACATGCTTTCGTTCTAGAGCGAGTTCGTCCTCCGCTTGCTGTTTTTCCTTTTGGAGCTCGGCTTCCTTCTTTTCTTCTTCAGCAAGAGCATTTTCCGCTCGTTTCTTTTCCTCTTCAAGCGCCGCTTCTGCTTCGCTTTTCAGACGAAGAACTTCTTCCGCTTGCTTCGCCGCCGCGGAAACCTCTTCCGTTTGCTGTTTTTCTGTTGTCGCAGCCTCAGTTCCGACGGTTTCTTCCAACGGAACGGGAGTCGGCTCTTCTTTCGTTTCTGCGACGGTAGTCGATATATCGATGCCTTTTTCCTCAAAATACGATTTAATCTTTGCGATCACTTCCTCGAACGGATGATCTGCTTTTACAAAATAATCCTTGGCACCAAGCGACAACGCTGTCTTAATATCCTCGTCGCCTTGAAGATTCGACGTCACAAAAACGGGTATGTCCTGCAATGTCGGGCTTTCCTTCATTGCCTTCAACACGCCGAAGCCGTCCAGACGGGGCATCACGAGGTCCAATATCACCAGATCGATCTCGTGTTGCCGCAGTATGTTCAGCGCCTCCTCGCCGTCACCTGCCGTGAGAACATCCCACATTTGCGCCTCCAGCTTGCCCTGTTCTATGTGACGCAGGCTTTCATCATCTTCGGCGACGAGTATTCTCATAAGGTATGCGTTCGATCGGGGTTGCTATGACTCTATCTCTTCCATGTTTTCGACTATATATTGCTTGTTCTTCGTTATACTGTCTGAAATGCGCGTGAGTACGATCTTCATTTCGTGCACTACTTGAGCGGTCAGGCCCGTATCATCCATTCGCGCCAATAGGTTGCCGACCTCTTTCTGAATGGCATCAAACGAGGTACGCACATCCCGTTGTGCGATAACAAGACGCCGCAATCGCTGTTCCTTTTGTTTCCGTCCTAAGTACCAGCCAAGCGCGCCGCTCGCAATGATCGCAAAAATGAGGATGAGGATGAATGATGATTTGGTGACGCCGATGCCTCCGATCATGATGAGCGGGACTTCCGTAATATCCAACGTTACGCGGTTCTCGGTCGTATTCCCCGCCTTGTCTACCGCTTGCACAACGAGACTATGCTTTCCCGCTTGCTGAGGAGAAAGCGTGTACTGCGTAAGCGTCGTCGTCGTCGCCAGATTGTTGTCGATCAGCACTTTGTAATTCAGTATGCCGGACGGTTGATCATTCGTCACAAAACGGATCGTCGGAGCGACATTCGCGGTCGTCAGACCATCGGGCGACGTAACCGCAAAGCCCAAGGGCGGAGTGGTGTCGATACCGATGCGATAATGCGCGGTCGAGCTCCACCCGAGAGAATTCTTGAATCGCACGTGCAGATACCATATGCCGTCGGAAAGAGGACTAAAGGTTTTATTGTTGAACAATCCTTCCGAGACCGTCGGATCAAATGCCGGCTGTTGGTTCACTGCCGTTGCGACATCGGTCACATCTCTGGGCAGGTCCCACTGCACGATGAATTTAGATACATCCGCATACCACGCTGTTGGATCGGGGTAGAGCGGAACGGTGAGAGTCGTTTTTGTCGGAAGCACCTTCGCTTCCACCACAGGACGCACGATCTGCTGAGGAGGCTTGATGACCGTAGGAGTTTGTGAGGTGGAGCTGGTGAGCTGCAGGCCGTTCATCGCTTTGAGCACATTGGTTCCGCTGCCGTCGGAGGCCGTGACCGCACCATCGGTGAAGATGATGCTGACCGGACCCGCGCCGAGCACCTTGAATGCGATGCGAACCACTTCGAGCGCTTTGCCGGATATGCCGCTCTGGCTTCCGCCGATGAACGTAACCTGGCCGCTGTCATTTGAGAACGAGGGCCCCTGGAGCCAGAAATCAAACGCAGATGTGCTTTTGTCGATACCGGTCACTTGCACGGTCCCCTTCGGAAACGAGATAGTTCCCTGCGCGGCATTGACACCGACATCCGTGCTGTCGATCTTTACGTCCACATTGAATGTGCTCCCCGCCGCAAACGTTTCTTTGTCAGTGGTGAGATTGTACGACGCAGCGAGCGCGTGGCTCGGTGCGGACGCGATGAACGCGATTGCGAGTAAGCTTCCGAGCACGAGCGTGCGTTTCGTGTATGTCATAGGTGAATTATACATCGACATTCCCAACGTTATTGTTTGAGAGTGCGGACAAAGATGCTCAAGTCGGTGACATCAACTTTTCCGTCGCCGTTGAGGTCGTCAAGTATGCGAACGGCCGTATCGGACGAAGAGAAACGCGAGAGGAAAATACTCCAGTCCTGCACATTGATCACGCCGTCCTGATTGAAGTCGGTTTGCGGGGTGAGCAGTGTCGTCACATTGAACACCTTTTGGGGAGTATAATCGCTCTTCGCTCCAATGGGAGAAATTTGGCGTACACGGACGGTATGACTGCCGAGCGCGAGCGTACCGGTCGGGAGGAGCATTTTGTACGAACCGTCAGATTCGACGGGCGTTTCTGTAGGAATGGAAGTGCCATCAATTTCAGCTTCGACAGAATACCCGGGAATCGCCATTCCTACGAAACCAACCACATCATTTTGGCGGACGGTCGGATGCACGAGGCCCAAGGTCGGCGAAAGGAGACCGGCATCGAGATGGATGACCGGATTATTGCCTGAGTAACCCGCGTTGAACACTACGGTCTGGGTCGTGCGGCCGAGCGAGTCAATTCCAACAACGCCGTACGAACCGAGTCCGACCTGAATGTTTTTCAGCAACATCGAGAAGGCGCCGTTCGCTGCAGCGGTCGTCTGCGCCTGCAGTATCGACCCTTTCGGCGATACAGAGAGAACTTGTATTTTCGCGCCCGGAAATGCCAATCCCGAAAGTTGCTCGCCAATAACAATCGTTATTCCGGGAGCAACGGCGGTGGCGCTTACGCCCGACGACGGTGCGACAGGAGTTGCCGAGAATGTGATCTCCTGCGTCGAAGACACGTCGAGGTTCGTCCCTTCACTGTCAGACAGCGAGAGAGTCACTGTTTCGGGAGAAGTGTCCTGTAAGGACGCCGTTCCAACGCCGTTAACCATGGTCACGAGTCCGGCGCCGGTCGCCGAGCCAGTCACCAGGAGCGTCACGCCGGATTGGATCGTGGTGTCCACATTGCCGGAATTATCTTGCGCTTCGATGGTCACTGTTGCCGGCGTTCCGACCTGAACGGTCGAAGGTGGCAGAATGACGAAACGAGTGGCGACGATTGGTATCGTGCTCACCGTCACTGAATCAACAGCATCGAGGATGCCGGTGGAACCATTCGGCGCGCCCGAACTGTCAGAAGCAGTGACCAGCCAGGTGCCGGGCTCTGCGTCGTAATACCAGAAATCGCCTGACGAATTGCCGTCATTGATAGTAGCGAAGGCTGTCGGTGCTCCGCCGACTGCCGCTGAATAAAATGCGGTTGTCGTCCCCGTCGAAGATGAACACAGGTACGCGAGCGTCACGCCCGCGGTAGTGGGATTATTGAACTGATCTTCGCGGGTCACGGTGTATCCGAGGCGCGTGCTGACTGTCATATTGCCGGGATCATTCAAGAGGAATTTCGCGACAGCGGCCGGCTGAATAGTAATCGCATCACTCGCATCGGCTACGCCCGCGCTATCCGGCGCGCTCGAGCTATCAGACACCGTTATGTACCAGTCGCCCGCTTTCTCATCGTATGCCCAGAAGCTGATTGCTGAAACGCCATCCGGAATGACAATGGATGTAATTGCGCTGCCACCGCTCGCGGCGTCATAGAATTTTTTGTTGACGCCATCGGAGGTGCTATAGAGATACGCCGTTGTTGCGCCGGCCGTGACCAAATTTCCGTACTGATCTTTACGACTGACGGTGTATCCGATCCTCGCTCCCGCCGCCACGTCTCCGGGATTATTAAGCGCGAATTGCGCGACCGCTCCGGCAGCGAAGGTCACTCCTTGAGTCGAAGACACGTTAAGATTTGTCGTTTGACTGTCAACAAGTGACAGCGTGACGACTTCAGGAACCGTATCGGATATCGGGATCGTTCCGACACCGCTTGCAATGGTCACGAGCCCTCCGCCAGTCGCCGTGCCGCTTGTGTTGAGCGTCACTCCGATATTTTGAGTGGTGTCCACATTGCCGGAATTATCTTGTGCCTGCACCGTAACGGTAATCGGCGCGTCAACGGTACCACTCGTCGGAGGAAGTATCACAATGCGTGTCGCGACAATAGGAGCCGCGGTAACCCCCACCGAGTCGGTAGCGTCAGCGACGCCGCTCAATCCATCTGGGACGGATGGATTATCAGAAGCGGTCACGGTCCATGTCCCGAGATTTGAATCGGCATACCACACTTGGGCAGATGACTGGCCGTCCGGAATGGTGATTGAAGTGATCACCGTGCCGTTCGTATCAGCGTCATAGAACGCAGGAGTATCGACTCCGGTCGAATTGCTATACATATATACCGTTGTAGCGCCGTCAGTAACTAGGTTATTGAATTGGTCCTTTCGAGTCACGGTGTAGCCAAGGCGCGTATCGGCAGTCATGTCGCCCGGATTATTGAGCGAGAAAGAGGCAACCGAACCTGCAGTCACCACAAGAGAGTCGGTGGCATCGTTGATGCCGGTGTTGCCGTCCGGTGCAGATATATTATCGGAAGCGGTCACAGTCCATGTTCCCGGCAACTCGTCGTAATACCAGACATCCGCCGTTGATTGACCGTCACTTATGGTGATTGAAGTTATTTCAGTGCCGTTTATCGCGGCATTATAAAATTTCTTATTCACACCGGTCGATGAACTGTAGAGATACACGACATTTGAACCGAGAGAACTCACATTGCCGTATTGGTCTTTGCGCGTAATCGTGTATGCCGCACGCTCGCCCGCAGCCAATGTTGCTGGGTGATTGAGCGTGAACTGTGAGACCGTTCCGCCGGCAAACACAACTGACTGCGTCGACGAAACATCCAAGCCGGTACTCTGTGAGTCAGTCAAAGAGAGATCCACGGTCTCGGCAACCGTATCTGAAATGGATAGTGTTCCAACACCGTTGATGATATCTACCAATCCTCCGCCGGTAGCGGAACCGGTCGTGTCCAAGGTCACGTCATTTTGATAATTCGTGTCCACACTGTTGTCGGGCTTTTGTGCCTGCACAGTGACCGTGATAGAAGCATCCACCGTGCCATTCGTCGGCGGTAGTATGACGAATTTCGTAGCGACCGGGTTTACGACCACAGAATCGGTCGCGTCAGCAATGCCGGTATTACCGTCAGCATTCGGAGTGGCATCAGACGCCGTAATGGTGTAGGTCCCCGGCGTCTCATCGTAGTACCAGAAGTTGGCTGTCGAGTAGCCGGGAGCAATATCGATGTAGGTAATCTCCGAGCCGGCGAGAGAATCATCGTAGAATTTTTTCGTACCGCTTGAGGAGTTGGAATAGAGATAGACTCTGTTTGTTCCCGTACCAACCGCGTTCCCTGAAAAATCGTTTCTACTCACGGTATACCCGAGCCGGGTTCGGGCGTACATATCTCCCGGATTATTGAGCGAAAAGGACGTAACGACTCCACCGGTCACGGTAAAGGCGGCAGAGGTACCGGTCTTCGTCCCTCCGTTGTCGGTTGCGGTGATGGTCTTGCCGGAACCAGCTGTTGTCACCGTCACACTTTCCGTGCGTTCACCTGATACGAAGGCGCCGGACTCCGTGGGCGCGATGGTGCCTGCGGTTGTAGAAAGATCAACAGTGCCTGAATATCCGGTCACGGTGTTGTTGTTCACGTCCTGCGCCATAATCGTTATGTTGAACGGGGTACCGGCTGCTTGGGTGGTGATTGCCGCGAAAGAGAAATGATCAAGAGCACCGGGATTCACGGTGAACGTCGAGGAGGTGCCGGTCTTCGTTCCTCCATTATCGGTAGCGGTGATGGTTTGAAGAGTGCCGGCCTGCGTAACGGTCACGCTTTCGGTACGCACACCGGAGCTGAAGGCACTCGATTGCGTCGGCGCGATGGTGCCTGCAGTCGTCGAGAGATCAACGGTGCCCGAATAGCTGGCCAGTGTGTTGTTATTCACATCCTGCGCTGTGATGGTGATGTTGAAAGCGGTACCGGCGGTCTGTGTTCCGATAGCGGCGATGGCAAAGTGATCAAGGGTGCCGGCAGTAACGGTGAATGACTGATCCACATCTGCAGCGGCGTTGTAGTTGCTGTTGCCGGATTGCGAGGCGCGAATGGTGCAAGTGCCCGTAGAGACAAGGTGGACGGTTGCGGTACTCACAGTACAGACGCCGGTCGTTTGCGACGAGAAGGTGACCGTGAGGCCGGATGAGGCTGTTGCGCTGACCGCGAAGTCGGGATCACTGAGCGTCTTGTCCGAAAGTGCACCAAACGTGATGGTCTGATTCGCCGTATTGATGACGAAGTTCCCTGCCGAGGCGCCCGTCAAACTTTTATAACTCGTGGTGTCGGTCGGCGTGAAGTTGGCGGTGACGGCATAGGTGCCGACGTTGGTCTGCGTTGCAACGCCACCCGTAAGGATATTGCTTGCCGTACCCGGTACAGAACCCGAGACTGTGGCAGCTTGTCCGGAGCCATTGTAGGTGACAGGAGAATTCGTCACCGAAAGAGTCGGTGTCGCGCGAGTATCGTTCGTAACACTCAACATGCCAGTCGTTGCTGCGAAATAGGTGTTGTTTTGATGAGTTGCCGTGGAGCTTGTTGAACCCCATGTGCCATTGATGCGGCCGAGACCGCCGAGCGTCAGATTTGCTACCGTCAGTGTAAGCCCGGCCCCGACACTTGCAGTCACCGAGCCCGTCGGTGCAATGCTCATCGTGCCGCTAACCGAAGTTCCAGTTACCATCGTCGCCGCACCGCTTCCAGAGAGCGTGAGATTCACATAACTGGCGGGCTCGATCGCTTGCGCTGAACCGTTATAATTAATTGTGTTTCCGGCTCCGGTTGCGGTGAGCGTGACATTAGCAGATGGCGTAAATGCCCCATTGATATTGAGCACAGAACTCGCACCTTGCACCCATATGGCAGTGCCGCTCGTTCGTGCGTAATTGCCATTCAGAGTAACGGTCCCATTGTTTGTAACTGTTTTCCCCGGAGAATTAATATTGTTGTTGATCGTTATATTTGCGGTGGAAGAAAAGGAGAAATTTTGGGTTACCAATATACTCGTATCTATCACTCCACTCCCATCGATAGTTTTTCCAGCGGAGTTCGATTTAAGAATCCCCGATGTCCCAGTAATTGATCCGTTGACCACAACGTTTCCGTTTTCCGTAAGCGTAAACGCACCGGCAAAGTTCAAAATAGCGCCAGAGTTTACGGTAAGACCGGCATTTGTTTTATTCGCACTGATAGTCACATTATTTCCGCCGGTCGTCGCAATAATGACACTGTCGGCATTTGCGGGAACCACGCCACCAATCCATGTTGACGCCGTAGCCCAATTGCCTCCGGTCGCAGTACTTGTCCTTACTGCAGCAAATGCGGTGCTTGCACCACCGAGCGTCATCAGCATCGTTAATGCGAATACAAAACTATACCTGCCGACTCTTGCGAACAAGGAGAAGAATGCGAGGCGGTGGTTGGTAGTCATGAGGGTGTAAAAATAATGGTATCTGCATATAATATAGAGCAATTCAGCCATTGTTTTTGCCATTTCGTAAAATATGTGTGGATAGTAAGGATGGAATGCGCATGCTCATGTATGGCATGACGGGCGAAAGTCTGGTATAAAAATAGGTACGGCCTCATCGTCTAACGGCTAGGACAGATCCCTCTCACGGATCAAATCGGGGTTCGATTCCCCGTGAGGTCACCCGCAAGTAAAAACCGCCCTAGAGCGGTTTTTACTTTACAAAATATGACTTTCTCGTCTCGGATACGCAAGATTATGAGCGTTCGCGCCACTTTTTTTCTTGCCGGACGAGCTTCACGACGTCGCTTTTTTTTGCGAGCAATGCCTCAACAATGCGTTCAGTACGAACGGATTGTGAGCCCTTCACGAGAATAACGTCGCCTTCTCGAATGAGCTCTGCAAGCGCAGACGCGGCACTGCGAGAATTATCAAATTGCATCACTTCGGCTCCATTTGACGCGATGGTGAAGGCACGTGCACGTATGCCAACGGTGACGATGACGTCGGCAGACGCCCCTGCAAGTACCGCAATGCGTTCATGTTCCATGACCGAATAGCGGCCGAGTTCAAGCATATCGCCAAGAACGGCAATGCGGCGTTTCGCGTGCGGAAACATCTTTAGCGTATTCAACGCTTCTTCAACTGCTGCAGGCGAAGCATTGTACGAATCATCAATGATGGTCGCTCCATTTCTACCAACAAGAAGTTTTCCTCTGCCCGATGGTGCTTCATAGTTCTCCAGTGCGAGCAATGCTTCTTGCAATGGTATTTCAAAAGCGTTTGCAATAGCAATTGCAGCGGCTATCGGCGATACTTGCGTTGTGCCAACCGATCCTTTAACGATGCACTGCCCGTGTTCGCCACGCACACTGACTGTTGTTTGCATACCCTCGACCTTGTCGTCGATTTCATAAAAATTGGTGTCACGCATGCGCACCGTTGCGTTCTCCGTATAACCATACGAAATAATGCGCGCCGGTGTGCGTATCGCGCTCTCAAGCGTGTACTCGTCATCGACGGGCACGATGAGCGGTGCGCCCGCCCTAAGTGCATGCGCCGGAGAAAATTCTTCTTCGCGCACCGCATCTGGTGACGGATATGCTTCCACGTGCACTGGGATCTCCGGCAATCGCGTCACCACGACCGCATCCGGCGTGGCGAATCGCAATATGCGCGCCAAATCACCCGGTTTGTCTGCACCGACTTCAAGCACGAGCATATTCGGATAGTGGTTCGGTAGGATCATGAGTGCGACCGCACTCCTCAATACCGACAACCATGCAAAGGGGTCGTTCCACGGGTTCCCCACGCCAAGTATGGTGAACGGCACGCCGAATTCGCTATTAAAACTCTTTTCGCTCTTCCGCACATAAAATCGCGTCGCAAGCGCAGCCGCTACGGCATCCTTCGTGGAAGTCTTCCCTACTGAGCCGGTGACCATAATAATGCGCGGCTGGTATCGGTGCAGCACGGATCGTGCGAAAAAGGCGAGGAAGAATACCGCTATGGCTTTCAGGATGTTTTTCATGGAGTGGTGGCTTGCGATGCGGTACTGGTACTCGTAGTAAAGCCGCGATCAGGGGGCACCGCGTAATAGTCTATGAGGAAATGGACAAGGTCAAGGAAGCTCGAGGAAAGCGTGTCGGAAGCGTAGGTAACGTGCTGGGGATCATTGGTATAGAGCAGAATGATAAAGCGCGGATTGTAGGACGGGAAGAATCCGACGAAAGAGTGGAAATAACGGTCGGTATAGTACCCGCCCTGACCGTTCGTGAGCTGGGCGGTTCCGGTCTTCGCCGCAACCGACATCGTGGGGATCATCGCTTTGCCGTTCTGGAGTTTTTCATCAACGACCGCCGTCATCATCTCGGTCGTCTCACGTGCGGCTGTTGCGGAAAATACCGGCGTCGTCTGACCCCAATCAATAGCGCGTTCAATGCCGGAATTCAGGCGCACGGCGCTTGCAAGATGTGGTTCCACCATCACTCCGCCGTTCGCTATCGCGCCCAGGGCACGGATCATTTGCAACGGCGTCACGGCAATGCCCTGTCCGTATGCCGCAGTATCGTAGCCGACCTGCTGGGGCTTCGTGAGGTTACTGAGCAAGGCGCCGCTTTCGTTCGGCAGATCAATGCCGGTCTTCTGACCGAAGAGTTTGGTGAAATACGCCCGAAAATTATCCTGCCCCAACTGCGTCGCCACCCACGCGGCGCCGATGTTGAGCGATTGCACGATGATCTGCTTCATAGGAATGACGCCGCGCGGTTTAAGATCCCAATTGCAGATCGTCGCCGTGTTGACCGTGATGCACCCAGTATCTTTGTACGTCGTTTGCGGCGTAATGACTCCCGCATCAAGCCCCGACGTCATAGTGAGCGGCTTCATGATGGAACCGAATTCGTGCACGTGCTCCACAAATGGATTCCCAAGGATTGCAGGATCGACATTTTGCAGGACGTTCGCGTCGTAAGACGGATTGCTGGCAATAGCAAGGATAGCGCCCGTACGGGGATCCATGATGATCCCGCCTGATTCTTTGCTGGCATATTTCTGGCTCACCTTCGCGAGGTCGTCTTCAAGATGCGTCTGCACCTCCGGTTCGATAGTCGTCACGATATCGCCCTCGCGCGCATCTTTCGCCGCGACGAGCATATTGCCGACATTGGAAAAAAGCTCCGCGAAGAAATTCCTATACAGCGAATCCCCGGAACGCAGAAGGGTCTCATCATAGGTAGCCTCAAGCCCCGTCTGCCCCGCAAGCGTATCGCCCAAGCCATAAGACACGATGCCGATGGATTGCGCCGCAAGCGTTCTTCCCGGGTACTGCCGCCAACGTTCCCGAAGCACCTGCACGCCGGTTATATTTTTATCCGAAAGGGACTGCCCTGCTTCTTCGGAAAGATGGTGCGCAACTTCAATGTACACCTGGTTCTTTTTTGCGGCCGCCGTAAGAAATGCGTCGCGCGAGATCGCATCGGGAGCGACGTTCGTTATGGCCGCATACGCGTTTTCAGGATTCCCAAGCGTTTGCGGATTTATGGCAACAAGGAATCCGGTGGAGAGCGTCGCCGCAGATATGAGCGTTTCGTCCTTTCGCGTAAAATAAATAGCGCCTCGATCAAAGAGACCGCCGCCGCCGGAAGCGAATTGTTTATCCGCTTTTTGCGCATACTCGTCCCCATGAATGATTTGTATAAAATAGAGGCGCACAATGATCATGAGCGCCACGAGTATGACGAACGCGAGAACGAGGCGTATACGTGAGCGGAACTGCGCGCGCATGGCCCGTTACCGCAGCGCGGTCGCACTTTCCGCTCTGACAAATACTGTCGCGGTTGGTTTCGCGTATCCCTCTGCGACAAAATTTGTACCGGTCACTTGCGCGACGCCGGCGAGATATTGTCCTTCAAGCGTTGCCACGGCGGCCTCATCATTCTTCACCGATTGTGAGAACTCCACTGTAAGAGCCGCGTAACTCATGACCACGGCGATAAGTCCGATATAGGTGACCAAAAGGACGCCGAATATGCCGTAGCACAGCGAGAGCGGGGAAAATGAAAGGGTCGGGCGCCTCTGCATATTCTGCTGGAGAGCCGAATTGCGCGCGGAGCGAGGAAGATCCATGTGCATAGCAACGTTACGCGGCATATGAAAGTACGGTTTCCGCCGGTTTTGCGGTTTCTGCATGCGACAAAACGGCCGCACGTTCGAAAATGCGCAATTTCGCGCTTCGGGCGCGGCGATTACGGAGGACTTCCGCTCGCGATGGTACGATGGGCTTTTTTGTCACCGTTCCGAACCCCTCCTGCGCCGCATCACGCAGCATATTTTTTACGACGCGATCTTCAATGCTGTGGAATGAAATGATCGCGAGGCGGCCGCCTGCAGAAAGAGCGCCGAGCGCCGCCGTGAGCCCTTCGCGCAGTGCGCCAAGCTCGTCATTGACCGCGATGCGAAGCGCTTGGAACGTTTTCGTCGCCGGATTAATCTTGCGCGCACGGTACCACGCTGGCACGCCGGCTTCGACCGCGCGAACCAGTTGCCCGGTCGTCAGTATCCGCTCCTTTGCACGCGCAGTAACTATTGCCCGGGCGATGCCACGCGAGAAATGCTCCTCGCCGTACGTGAAGATGAGGTCGGCGAGTGCCTCTTCGGAAAAACCGTTGACAATGTCAGCAGCCGTTTCGCCTCCTTCGCCATAGGTCATGAGAAGCGGTTCATCCTGCTGAAAAGAAAAGCCGCGCGGCGCCGCGATTTGATACCCGCTCCACCCGAGATCAAAGAGGATCTTGCCGACGGGAGCGATATTGAGACGCTCTAAAATGCGCGCGAGATTGCGGAAGTTATCATTCACCAAATGCGCGACCGGCCGTCCGGGCCGACGATCAAGCGCATAGGCTTCGCGTCCGCGCTCCACCGCCGCGGGATCCGCGTCGATACCCACGATGACACCGCCTTCTCCGAGCTGTAGAAGTAAAGCGGCGAAGTGCCCTCCGCCGCCGATGGTCGCATCAACGACCGTGTCGCTTGATTGCACATCGAGCGCTTCAAGCACTTCTTTCATCAACACGCTTTCATGCAGTGTTTCCATATCAGTTTTTATTGCCGACTTTTTCGGCAAAAGCATCGGCATCGCGCTCGATCGCCTTCGTGTATTTCTTCCACGAATCTTCTTGCCAAATTTCGACTCGGTCGGCGACGCCTGCAATAACCGCTTTCTCTTTGATCGAGGCAAAAGACTTCAAGTGTTCGGGAATGAGTACGCGACCGGAACGATCGACCTCAGCTTCGGATGAGCCCGCAAGGAAAAGACGTGCGAGACCGCGGCGCGCGGCATTTCCGCTTGCTTCAGCCGCATAGGCGCGCGCCTCTTTCTCCCACGCTTTGCGCGAATACACATACAGACAATGATCAAGGCCGCGCGTCACCACGACGACACGGCCCAAATCCTTCCGGAATTTCGACGGAATCGAAATCCGATTTTTAGAATCGAATATGTGTAGGTATTCTCCGAGGAACATAGCAAAATGTGGTTGGCTGAGAAGGAAACAGGCCACCACTCCCGTTTCCCACTCGACTCAACCATCAGTGGATTATATCCCACTCCTCCCCACTCCCCTAATCGAAGGTTATCCACAGGTCAGACAGAAACGAATAAACCGGCGCGGCTCACGCCGCGCCGGAATGACTCGTTTGCTTGCTATCGCGGGCGCAGGAGGGGGAAGATCTGTCCTTCGCGCACGGAAACGCCTTCGAGGAAGCTGAAAAGCCGCTCGGAGACGCCGAAGCCGAAAGCCGGCGGCATGCCGTATTCAAGCGCTTCCACGAACTCGGCGTCCGGCATTTGCGCTTCTTCATCGCCCGCCTCGCGCAACTGCTGCTGACGCTTGAATCGTTCCTCCTGATCTACTGGGTCGTTCAATTCACTGAAACCCTTTCCTATTTCCGAACCGGCGATCATCACTTGAAAACGCTCCACGACGCGCGGATCTTTTATACTTTTCTTTGCAAGCGGCTCCATGTAGACCGGCACATTGATAAGGAATCCGGGACCTGCCAATGTTTTTCGGATCTGTTTCCACGCAATATCGACGAGCCGTTCGATGCTCGCGCCTTTTTCAAACGGAATATCTTTTTCCGCGAGTATCGATGCCCAATCGGCTCCTTCATCGAGCGGATCAAGGCCGTATGCTTCTTGCATCAATGCGCAGAAGTCGTAGGTTTGCCATTCTTTGCCTAAGTCAACGTCGAGACCTTTTATTGAGAACACTTGCGTGCCGTACACTTTGTCGGCAATAGTGCGATACAGATCGGTGACCATTTCCATTCCGGCTTCATAGTCCTTGAACGCTTCATAAAATTCCACCTGCGTGTAGTCCTGCGCGTGTTCCGCCGACATGCCTTCGTTGCGGAAGATGCGGCCTATCTCAAATGTCTTCGGCAGGCCGGCGATGAGCAGTCTTTTCTGCCAAAGTTCTCCCGCGGAGATGCGCAGATACACGTCCATATCAAGCGCATTGTGATGCGTCACGAACGGACGCGCCTCGGCGCCGCCGGTCGTCGTCTCGAGCACTGGTGTTTCCACTTCCACGAAGTCTCGTTCCAAAAGGTACGAACGGATGACATTCCAAAAACGAGAGCGCCGTTTGATGCGTTCAGCGAGATCTTTGGTGAGCAAAATATCCAGATAGCGCTTCCGAAATCGTTCGTCTTCATCTTTAATGCCGAACCACTCATCCGGCAAAGGGCGGAGCGACTTTGCAAGCATGCGCCAGCCTGTCACATCCAGAGAAGGCATGCCGCGTTTCGTCGTGAACGCGAGACCGGAGAATTCAATGATGTCGCCGGTGTCAACCGTGCCGACGAATAGGTCGTATGCTGCTTCGCCGAGCTTTTCGCGTTGTACGAAACACTGCCCTTTCGTCCCGTCAAAAATATCGGCGAACAAGGAACCTCCGTGCTCTCGAAGCGAGATGACACGCCCTGCGAGCGCTACTTGCTCGCTATTTTTCTCCAGCGTTCCGTGATTCTCAAGAAAATCATCAACGGTATGCGTCCGACCGGTCTGAGCCGGATAGGCGTCCATGCCGGCCTCAGCGAGGCGCGCGATTTTCGCCAGCCGTTCCGCCCGCACCGTTTCAAGCAAAGCCATACGCACTACTATACCACCCGTTCCGCTATGCTACTTTCTCGATAGTATAGGTCTGCTTCCCTGCCGGAGTTTCGAACGTAAAGACGTCGCCCTTCTTCTTTCCCATGAGCGCGGCACCGAGCGGAGACACGTGTGAGAGCTTTTTAATGCGCATATCGGCTTCCTCGCTTCCGACGATGGTGTATTCGTGCACTTCGTCGCTGCCGTCTCTTTTTATGGACACTTTTGAATTGAATCCGACTTCGCTCTTCTTCTTGCCGTCGGTGTGTATCTTCGTGTACTTCACGAGTTCCTCGAGTTTCTTGATGCGCTCTTCAGTGGCCGCCTGCAGATCGCGCGCTTCTTGGTACTCGGCATTTTCCGAGAGGTCGCCGAGCGAACGAGCGTACTCGAGATTCTTGGCAATCTCGGTTCGACGCACGGTCTTCAAATTTTCAAGCTCTTTTATCATTTCATCGAACTTCTCCTGCGAGACGACGATATCTTGTGCATCAATCATGGTAGTGCGCGCATTGTACTTGCCCCGTACCAACTTGCAAGTTTTTGGACGAACCTCCACCTGCAAATATCCTTATCTGCATCCGGTCGGAAATAATAAGAACATTTGGGAAAGTTGGTTCTGGTGCTTGAGTCGCGCCAGAGCGCAACTACTACCAAGCGAGCCGAGTAACGAGTGTATTCTTATACATTCGTTCGAGGCAAGCGTAGGGAGGAAGCTTTGTCCTCAAAGCTTATTGCGCAAGCGCAAATTTGGCGGAGAGACAAAAACCTCCATATATGGAGGTTTTTGTCTCTCCGCCAAGTTAATTTGTGATTGTGGCGGTGCCTCCGATGTACGGGGAATTCGCGATATACAACGAATCAAAAAAATCCCGCATGACGTTCACCGCCTGCTCGCCGGCGCCCTCCGGTCCCCTCTCAAGCACGACTGCAAACGCATACCGCGGATGCTCGTACGGAAAGAATCCGACGACCCATGAATTGTCATATTGATTGCGCGTGCCCGTCTGCGCGGTGCCGGTTTTCGCGGCAACGTTTATATACGGCAGATTAATGGCGCTTGCGAGAGCGCCCGTGACGCTCTGCCGCATACCGGAGCGCACCACGGCGAGCGCGCTCGGATTTGCAGGAACAAGCGTAAAACTGGAAGTTTGGTTCGCAAGCAAAGTCGGCGTAAGTAATTTTCCGCCATTCGCCACTGCCGCGATGGCACACACCATCTGTATTGGCGTCACCTGCACTGAGTATTGTCCTATTGCGGTGAAATACGTGTCGCCGAGATACCACGGTTCATTAAAAGTCTCTTTCTTCCATGCTGGCGTCGGGATGAGGCCGCTCGCCTCTCCGGAAAGAGTAATACCGGTCGGACTGCCGAGTCCGAACTGTCGATACCAATACTCAAGTCGGTCAATGCCGAGCCCCTTTTGGCTTTTGAACCCGCCGCCGACCGTATAGAAAAAGATGTCGGACGACCATGCGATGGCTTTCTTCACATCCACCGGGCCGAGCGCACGCCACCCTTTATAAATAAATTCCTTGCCGGGATGATACGGGTCCGGAATGGAGATAAAACCGAGATCATCGATGATGGTGTCTGGCGTGATGATGCCGTCAGTGAGTGCCCCAGAGGCTACGAGCGGCTTCACAATGGAGCCCGGTGCATAGACTCCTTGAATAGCGTGATCAAGGAATGGGCGCCCCGGATTCGCATTATACGCATCAATGATGCTCGCCGGCCCGCCGTTGCTCATCACGTTCGGATCGTAGCTCGGATAGGATGAAATGGCGCGCACAGCCCCGGAATCGACATCCAAAATAACGCCGGCCCCGGCGATAAAGCGATGGTCGCTCGCCACATTTGCGATGGCGCGCGAAAATAGTTCTTGCAGATTCGCGTCAATGGATAATTGAAGCGTGCTGCCGCTCTCCGCAGGCACGACGAGCCCTTCGGAACGAACTCTGCCAAGCGCATCGGTTTCGGTCAAAAGCTGTCCGTTTGTACCCGTGAGAAGCGTGTCGTACTCGGCTTCAAGGCCGCTGACGCCGGTCTCACTGGTGTCGTAATAGATACCGTTACTATCTTTTTTCGGATATGAAACGTATCCGATGATCTGGCTCAAAGACGGGAGCGGGTAATTGCGCAAAATGCTTCCGTCTTCTTTCTCGGCGTTCTCTGCAACCACGACACCATTGATATCCGTAATAATGCCGCGCAGTGCAAAGAGCGTTCTCACTTCAAGACTGTTATGCGCACTCTCCGCGGCATACTCGGAACCGTTCGCGACCTGCAGATCCCATGAGCGAGAAATGAGCACAACGAACAGCAGGCCGAGCATCGCGGCAAGATACAAAAACGTTCCGTGCGAAAGAGGTTTTTCGAGCCGGCCCTCAAAACGCGCGCGGTCGAACGCCGGGGCGTTGCTAGCATCAAGAAATATTTCATCGGGAGCTATTTCCGGATCCTGCCGTCTTGCGCGCTTCCAGTTCATCTCCCGATGATACTCGCCGAAAGCCGACTGCGCACGAAAACGGCGATAATCGACAACACGAGTCCATACAGCGTGAAGACCGGCAGCGTTCCCGCCTGCGGCGCCCAGTAGAGCGTATCGGCAAATACGCCGGCGGCAAAAGGCACCAAAGGCTCGAAGAACGACGTGGCGACCGCAAGCAAAACCGACAACGGCCACGGGAAAAGCAGTACCGAAATGAACGTCGTGATGGTAAGTATGCCGTTTCGTATCATAGCGTTGAGGTCGCGAGGGAGAAGGCGCTGCGAAACGAAGCGCCGGTATCGCGCAATAGAACCCATGTAAGCGAGGACGGATTCATCGTCGGCATGATGCGAAGCGTAATACCCGGTGCAGACGGATCACTGTCAATGCGCACGACCGTACCGATCGGCAACATGCCGGGCCCCGGAGCAAAGACCGTGTCTCCGACGGTAACCCCTGCGGAGCGCGACAATGACGCGCTCATTGCGCCCCCTCCCGCGCCAAAAATGTTAAGCGGCATATCCGCACTTTTCACCCAGCCGTGCGTCACGGTGCCGAATGAAGAAAAGAGCGTCGCACGAGAATACTCTGCCGTGACCGACGTGACGGCGCCGAGCGGCACACCGCCTTCACCGAAGACTTCCTGACCGAGCATAACGCCGGAACTTGAGCCGACGGAAAGTACGATAGTGTCGTACGGACTCACGGGCGGATGCGCCACAACACCGGCGAGGATTCCGGGGTTTGCGGTTTTTTGCGAAGCCGAGGCGCCGATGAGCGCATTCACGCTTGCTTCCTTTTGCAGAAGTGCTTGATTCTCGCTCGCAAGCGCGCTGTTCTCTTCCGTCAGCCGTTCATTCCTCGCGGCAAGCGCCGCTACGTCGCTAAAACTATTGAAAAATGTGTGGCTCTTCAGGGCGATGACATTTGAAACGCTGAATGCCGGAGCGAACGCCTGCAAAAAAAAGTTCGGCGCAACGAGCCGCACAAGAAGCACAAGCGCGGCGAATACGAGCGCACCAGTGCCCCACGAGATGCTCGCGGACGATAAGAGCGCGTTACGCTTCGCTAAGAATGTCTTCTTCATCAACAAAGAAATCCGAGAAGGGTTCCGGGTCCTCGGTGACGATGCCTGCACCGCGCACCACTGCGGTGAGCGGGTCCGGTGCGACTCTCACCGGTACGCCAAGCATCTTTGCAAGTATTTGCGGCAGACCGCGCAGCAGGGCTCCGCCGCCAAAAACGGTGACTCCCTGCTGAAGCACGTCCGAGAGAAGTTCCGGCGGCGTCGCTTCAATGACTTCTTTCATGGAGTCCATAAGTGCGTCCAAGGACGGCGCGATGGCTTCGCGAATGTGAGAATCGGTGAGTGTTATTTCTCGCGGGAGTCCGGTCGCAAAATCGCGGCCGCGTACGGTCCGCGACAAGGTCTCATGAAGCGGTATCACGGCGCCTATCGCTATCTTCACGTCTTCTGCGGTACGCTCGCCGATACCGAGCTTGAACTCGCTCCGCACATATTCAATGATGTTGTCATTAAAGCGATCCCCGGCAACATGCGAGCTCTTTGACGCAACGACACCCTTGAGCGCGATGACCGCGATATCGGTGGTGCCACCGCCGATATCGAGCACCATCGTGCCGACCGCCTCATGCACCGGCAGTTTTGCACCAATGGCGCCTGCGACTGGCTCTTCCAGGATGATGGCCTCGCGTGCACCGGCATTCTTCGCGGCATCGCGTACGGCGCGGCTCTGCACGTTGGTAACGCCGGTCGGCACGCCGATGACGACGCGCGGACCGAAAAGCCGCACGCGTCCGTTCTGCGCTTTGTTGATGAGATAGGTCAGTAATTCCTCGGTCACTTCGAAATCCGAAATGACGCCGTGGCTCAAGGGGCGCACCACGCGGATGTGCGCGGGAGTCTTGCCGAGCATCGTCTTCGCTTCCTTCCCCACCGCCACGACCTGATGCGTCTTATCGTTCACGGCGACCGCCGAGGGTTCGTTGATGACGACACCCTTCCCGCGCACGTATACGAGCGTGTTAGTCGTCCCGAGGTCTATTGCGATGTCGTTACTGAAGAGCAGATTTTTTGAAAACCGGGCCATGGGGATAGGCGCTAGGCGCTAGGCGCTAGGCGGGACAAGAGTTCGGAACGTGGTTTTTTCTGCACCGTGCCGGTCGCGCGATTCACCACCTCGAACTCGCCAGTGGCGACGGCGTCCTTCCCCACCACGATGCGCTTCGGAACGCCGAGTAGGTCGCTATCCGCGAATTTCTCGCCGGCACGAGCATCGCGATCGTCATACAAAACTTCCACGCCGGTTTTTATCAAATCATCGTAAAGAACATCCGCTGTTTTAGAAATTTCGTCGCCGTCTTTCCCAAGCGACACGAGGTGCACCGAAAATGGCGCGACGCTCTCGGGCCACACCAGCCCTTTTGCATCGGAGAGCACCTCCACAATAGCGCCGACGAGGCGCGAGGGGCCGATGCCGTAGCAGCCCATCACGACCGGATGTTTCTTCCCCTCCTTGTCCAGATATGAGAGACCGAGCGGTTCAGAAAAACGCGTTCCGAGCTTGAAAATATTTCCGACTTCCACGGCCGTTTCCTCTTTGAGTTCGCCGCGGTCTATCTCAAGGTCCGCAAGGACCTCATCGGTTAGCACTTCTTTATTGATAGCAACACCCTTTGCGCGGGAGACATAAATCGTATCCTCGCCACTCTCGCAGAGTGTCTGAAATTCGTGGCTGTATTTGGAAAAAGCGCCACCTGAAGCGAATGTCATGAAGGTGCGGTCACCGAGTCCGACGCGCGCGAAGACATTCTTATATGCCTGTGCCGCCTGTTCATAAAAGGTATCCAGATCGGCCTGGTCAGCGTGGAACGAATACATGTCCTTCATCAAGAATTCCCGTCCGCGCATCACGCCGGACTTCGCGCGTTCTTCGTTCCTGAATTTCGTTTGTATCTGATACGTGGAGAACGGAAGGTCGCGGTATGAACTCACATTCTGAGAAGCAAGGTTTGTGATGGGCTCTTCGTGCGTCCACCCGAGACCCGTCTCGCCCGCCGTCTTGAGCATCGTCTTGAACCAAACATCCTGCTCCCAACGATTTGTCTTTTTCCAGAGTTCGGCATTCTGGAGCGCCGACATGAGAAGTTCCTGTCCGCCGATTGCGTTCATCTCTTCTCGAATGACGCGAACGACATTGTTCAGTACGCGGAGCCCGAGCGGGAGAAATGAATACACGCCGGCCGCTTCTTTATGCACGAAGCCGGCACGAATCAGGAGCTGGGCGTTCTTCGCGACCTCGTCGGCCGGCGCCTCGCGGCGAGTTTTGGTGAAGAGCTGGGACTGTCTCATAGGCGACAGTATACCCTGTACTGAAGCAGAGCTCTAGTACGGGGTATATGCCCACCCCACCCACTCGGCAAAAGGGCGCTTAGTTCAGGGCATTCGAGTACGGGCACTCGACCCGGCCTTCGGGGTTGTTCTGTACATCCGCGCCATATCCGAAGTCGATGGACTTCGCCTCTTCAACTTTCCCATTGCAATACAGAATGCGAGCGAGCAGATGCACCTTCCTCTCCTGTTCCTCATAGGGTAACGCCGCTATGCCCCATTTCTCGAGCAGTCTTCGCCATTGGTCGAATGTGTCCTTATAATCCAGGGGATCGACGCGCTCATCGACACCCCGCGCCCACAAACAATCCTGCGTCAATTTCATCCCATCTTCGTCAAAAACAGAAAGGACAATACCCCCATCTCTTTTGCGTCTAAGGATCCGATCGAGATCAACGGTGATTGCATTTATATTCACTTTCGGCCCGAGCAGTTGTTCGATGGTTAATATTCCTCCCTCGTTGTGCGAATGATGTTCTTGCTGTTCGATGTTGTGCGTCATATGTCCCTAGCGTAACGCCGCTGGCGGCAGAGTCAACATCTCAAATAGTGTCCTAAAAAGTAAGAAGATCTGACCTCTGGAACTACATAGGGCAGCCCTATGTAGGTGAGTTACCCGACGATGCGAAAGATGTCGTGAGTAGCAAGGGTTACCCTTGCTACTTTTTTTTAGATGTCTCAATTTTCGTCCTATAGGACAGAAATTGAGACAAAACAAAAGCCCGCGAGAAGCACGGGCTCCTGCGGGCTAGCTATGCCGGCTTCTTGGTCAGCTCCTTTCCTTCTGCCTCAATCACATCGGGGTATACCTGGGCAATTGTCTCGAGCCGTTCCTTCCAGCACTCGCGTTCCTTGGAGTCGGAGAGGACCCAAAGGCGGTTCTCATAGTGGCGAATTTCTTTCAACCGAGTTCTCGCAATTTCTGCAGAGATTGGCCATTCAAAAGGATCATCAAACCCCTCGTCGATGTACTGCAGCGCCCGAGTAAGCACAGGTATGAGATGTTCCTTTCTGAGCCATCTCCACGCCGTATCCAATGCGACAGCAAAGCAAGAAATAAGCATGATAACCGGTATTGCGTTCAGTGCATTCATTTATTCCTCCCCATGTGTTGAGAAATTGGTTTTGAGCCAACGGGCTCTCCGGGGATACCTTACTATTTTGTCTTGAAGAATCAAGGGTCGCGAATTCCTCTTACCCGACGATGCGAAAGATGTCGTGAGCAGTCACGACAAGCATGAGCAAAATGAGGAAAATGAAACCGATAGCGTTCAGCGCCTGCGCAACGCTCGGTTTTATGGGCCGGCGAATAACGCTCTCAATAATCACGAAAAGAAGACGGCCTCCGTCGAGCGCAGGAACGGGAATAAGATTGATGAGCGCGAGGTTAATGGAAATGATCGCCATGATGGAGAAGAGATAGCCGATGCCTTGGAGTGACGCCGTGCCGACTGCGCCCGCGATGCCAACGGGACCCGCGACCTGCGAGAGATCAGCCGAGAGCGTGAATATGCCGTAGAAGAAATGCCACAAGCCGATCGCGGTGAGCTTCGTCGCTTCCCACGTAAGGAATGCGCCTTCAGTCAGTGCGGAGCCGAGCGAGACCGGTACCACGCCGACCGTCGCGACTTCGATGCCAAGCACATACCGAGCGGGGTCGCTCACGGAGAGGCCCGTTGCGGCCGTCGCGGTGATGCTTCGCTCTGTTCCGTTACGCTTAATGTTGAGCGTAATCGCTTCCCCACGACTTGCCGAGACAAACGCTGAAAAACTTTTCGGGTCCACCGCTTTCCATTCCCCTGCCACATCTTTTGCGCTCAGGATGGAATCGCCCGGAAGTAATCCCGCGAGCGCCGCCGGCGAGGCCGGAAGCACGCCCGCAATCGCGAGTTCCGTGTTGTGAGCCACCGCCACCTCGTTTTCCGAGAGAGCTCGCGGCGTGCCGGTCATGAGCGCGCCGGTGATGAGCACATACGCGAACAACAGATTCATCGTGATGCCCGCCACAAGCACGAGCGCCTGCAAAAATCTATTTTTATTATGGAAAGCACGTTTGTTCGCCGCTTGCCCCGTACCAACGCCGTCCGCGGCTTTGGTATCGGGGTCTTCGCCATATATCTTCACGAAACCGCCGAACGGCAGCCAATTGAGCGTGTAGAGCGTTTCTCCTTTTTTCGCTATGACCATGGCGCGCGGAGGATACCCGAGCCCGAATTCATCCACGCGCATGCCCGATAATTTCGCCACGACGAAATGCCCGAACTCGTGCACCACAATGAGTGCGACGATGACGAGTATGAAAATAAGGATGTTCACGAAAATAGTATATCAGTAATGCGATGTGAGGATTTTGGAGACTCTCGGAGGCGGAGCAGCATGGCGAATTGCGGCGCCGGAGGGCAGCTGCGCCGCAATTTGCGACGCCGAGAGTGAGCGCGTCCCGCGGCAGGGCGGGACGACGCGTGCTCCAAAATTCTTACATCGCATTACTGTCAACGCGAGGAGGAAGCCGTTCTTACGGCTTTTATTGCGCTATTTCTTCCTCTTTGCGCTCAAGCGCCTTCGCGAGCGCATCATTACCGGCATCGATGAGTTTTTGTATTTCAAGCTTCATTCGTGCTACTTCGTCCTTTCCCATCCCGCCCGCCTTTTCTGCGGCATCGAGCGCCTTGAGCGCATCGGTGCGGTGCGAGCGAAGCGTCACCTTCGCCTGTTCGGTTTTGTCACCCGCGATCTTTGACAGCTGCGTGCGGCGCTCGCTTGTGAGTTCTGGGAAGGACACGCGCAACCCTTGGTCATCGGTGGCGACACCCACACCAAGATCAGCGTCCGTAATACCCTTTTCAATATTTTTCGTTATGGATTTGTCCCAGGGAATAACGCGCAACGTACGTGCATCTTCCGTTGAAATGGACGCCAGTTCGCGGAGCGCAGTGCGTGTGCCGTATACTTCGGGCTTCACGCCGTCAAGAAGGGTCGGTGTCGCACGGCCGGTGCGCACGCCGGAAAGCTCGCGCGCAAGCCACTCTTCCGTTTCTTTGATATTCGTTTTGAGTTTTGAAAAGTCGTATGCCATGCGTTAACTATACCAAACCTTTCGGAATGACGAGCGATAGGTGTTCCAGGATCATGCGCACGGGCGCGCTACGGTCGTAGAGATGTCCACGCAGAACTTGAATATCTCGTAACAATTCCGCAATGTGGGACTTCGTAAGTCCCACATTGCGATAAGCTGCTGCTTCGATACCATTCACGATACTGATCGCTTCGTCACGCAATTCCCGCCGTTCTTCCTCGTCCTTCCCGCTCGTGAGTTTCTTTATCATCGCACTCCGCTTCTCCTTACTCGCCTTCATAAACTCCTCCGCCGCTTCAGAAATTAAGGGTTTACGAAATCCATAATTCGTATCAAGGATTTGGACGCGGGAGCGGAGGGTTGGAAGAAGACCGCCGAGAGATGGCAGTATGAAAAACAGATACGTCCCAGCAGGCGGTTCTTCAAAAAGTTTTAAGAGCGCATTCTGTGCTTCGTGATACGCACGAATCGCCGCGATGATGACGACCTTTGTTGTGCCGGCAAATGCAGCGCCCGCGGCGAGCTCAGACACTCGTCGCGCATCCTCGACCGAGAACAGACCATACCGCATCACGGCAACATCGGGATTGCCCTGTATCTTCATCTGCAACTCCTTCTCCACCCAAGCCTGCGCGGCCATAACACCCTCCTCGGCCTCCGCCTCTATCACAAACGCATGGTGCATAACAAGCAGTATACCCCTGTTATAGTGTTGGTATGAATATACCCATTCCGCTTAGAGAACGTATTGCCGATATTGTGATATACGTTTTTGCAATTATTCCTATTGTGGGAATCGCCATGGGAGGGTTTATATGCACCCCTGAGGGATTTGGCGTACATAGCTGCGTTATGGGGCCCGCAGTAGATTCGATTATGAATTTTTTCTTGAGCTACGGTTTCTTGATTGTTTTTGGCGGATTCTTTGTTTGGATACCTGTGATAATTGTTGCGTCAGTGATTTCGATTAAATCACGAAGAAAAGCTGGACGTAAAATTATTTATTCACCTCCCTTTATACTGCTCTATCTGTTTGTAGTGAGTGTGCTGCAGGGTATTATCGCTGATTAAAAATTACTGCTTCGCGAGGATGCTTTTCTGATACGTATCCAAATGCTTCAGCGCGATGCCGGTGCCGCGCGCAACACAAAAATAGGGATCTTGACCCAATTTCGCGACGACACCAGTGCGGCGATACACGAGCTCGGGCATCTGCCGGAGCTGGCTCGTGCCGCCGGTCAGGATGATGCCGTTGTCGATGATGTCGGCGGCGAGTTCGGGCGGCGTGTCCTGGAGCACCTTGCGGATCGCCTGCGTCATTTCGCGCAATTCACGCGCCATCGCGGTTACGAGGTCGTTGGTGGAAAGGTCTACCGTGCGCGGGAGCCCGCTCATCAGATCGCGCCCTTTCACCGGCATGGTGAGCTCCTCGTTCAGCGGAACTGCGGCGCCGATTCGTATTTTAATTTCTTCCGCGGTCTTATCGCCGATGGAAAGATTATGCTGTTTTTTCACATGATCTATAACCGCGCGATCCAAGCGGTCGCCCGCGCACTTCACCGAGGTGGACGCGACGATGCCGCCGAGAGAGATCACCGCCACGTCTATCGTGCCGCCACCAATGTCCGCGACCATGCGCCCCATCGGTTCGTGAATAGGAATACCCGCGCCGATGGCGGCAAGTATCGGCTCCTTCACCACATACGCATTCTTTGCGCCGGCTTTGAGCGCGGCCTCAATGACCGCGCGCTTCTCGGTGCTCGTGACACCCGCGGGAACCGAGACCAGCACCGTCGGCTTGAACGGATTTCGTCCGAGCGCTTTTTTCATAAAATAGCGGAGCATCGCTTCGGTCACTCGATAATCCGCAATGACGCCGTCTTTCATCGGGCGGTACGCAATGATGTCGTCGGGCGTGCGGCCGATCATTTGCTTAGCCTCCGCGCCGATGGCGAGAATTTTATTGCCGCCGAATTTGCCGTGCGCCTTCCCCACCGCGACGACCGACGGCTCATTGATGACCACTCCCTTGCCTGGCACAAAAACCAATACGTTGGTGGTCCCGAGGTCTATGCCGAGTTTGGGAGAAAAGAAGGACATATTAGGAAAGCTTTTCGCGTCGAATGTTCGCACCGAGTTGTTGCAAACGTTCTTCGAGACGTTCATATCCGCGATCAATGTAATAAATATTGTCGATAGTCGAGGTACCACGCGCGACGAGCGCTGCGATGACGTAGGCGAGTCCAGCGCGAATATCAGGACCTTCAAGCTCCCGATCTTTAAGTAGTGATGGTCCTTTAATAGATACTTTGTTTGGATTCCACATCGTGATGTTCGCACCCATCTTCACAAGATCTTCAACATAGTTAAGTCGCGCTTCAAAAATAGTTTCAAAGACAGTGCTCTCGCCCATCACTTGAGTGAGAAAGACGACCATCGGCGCTTGCAGGTCAGTCGCGAAGCCGGGATACTCATGTGTCTTCACATTCACCCCCTTCCACTCGCTCGACGGCTTCGTATTTTGTACGATTTTAAGAAAATCCTTACCACGGGAAATAGAGACTCCGGAGAGCTGAAGCAGATTGATGAGCGCATCGACGTGTTCTGGCACACAACCTTCTATCGTAAGCTCGCGCGCGGTAAGTGCACCGAGGATAAGAAAACTTCCCGTCTCAATACGATCAGGAAGCGTATGGTAGACCCGACCGCCCGTAGAAAGAACTTCTCCACCCTCGATAGTAATGATTGACGTACCTGCACCCGTAATATGTGCGCCACAGGCATTCAGAAATTCAGCGATGCTCCCGATCTCGGGTTCCATCGCCGCATTGCGGAGCGTTGTTGTGCCCTCAGCGAGCACTGCCGCCATCATCATCGTTTCAGTCGCCGTCACTGACACTTGAGAAAAGAAAATATCAGCGCCATGAAGCTTCTTGTCCGTGACATTCAAACGGAAAATGTCATCCTCACCATCTTTCTCTTCTTTCACTTCTGCACCCAAAGCACGAAAACTCTGGAGAAATAAATCGATTGAACGCTGACCAAGTACGCATCCCCCCGGATACGGGAATGTCGCTGAGCCATATCTCGCGAGCAAAGGGCCCGTGAGAATAATAGACGCGCGCAGACGCTTCGCTACAGCTCTATCAAATTCTGTCTTCGTAACAGTTGCTGCATCTATGGTCAGGCTTCGATTCGATTTCTCCGCTACAACTACTCCAAACCCCTCAAGAAGTTCCGTGAGCCGCTTCACATCCTCAATACCCGGAATATTCTCAATGGTGAGAGTATCCTTGAAGAGCAGTGCGGATGCCATGGCGGGAAGCACCGCATTCTTCGCCCCGTGAATAGACACAGTACCTGAAAGGGTTTTCTCCCCGCCAAGACCCTCTATCACGAATCGTTCCTTCATAGTTCGCTTATTGTACGCCGACTTCGCCAAATCATCAAAAAAGGTAGAATAGGCATAATGAAATCCATCGGCGAGATGCTTCCTGAATTCCGAAAAAAGGCGGATGCCGCGCCCAAAGGAAGGAAGCGCCAAACGGAACGAGGTGAGCTGATGCGATTTTTTCTGCGGCACCTGAATTATTCCCGCAAACAGGATGGTCTCGCGCCAATGACGATGGCACACCTCGGTACGGTGCTGGAGAAAATCCCGACACAAGACCTGTATTATCTCAAAAGCATCTGCAGTCAGGCGAAGAATTTCAGCAAGAAATTCTGGTGGGAGCTCGACCCGACCAAACACGAACCGAAATAATTTGGTATACTGCGCCACATGAAAGAAATCGTGCAAGACGGCGCGAAGGTGCTCCGCGATATCGCTAAGCCGGTGCCGAAGGAACTGTTCGGCTCAGTGAAGCTCGCACGCATAATTGTCGACATGACCGAGGCGCTCGACCAAGAACTCGAGGGCGTCGCGCTCGCTGCGCCACAGATCGATGTTCCCCTTCGGATTTTCATCGTGCGCAAAGATCGTACTCTGCCTCCTCCGGCACAGGTTCCGGAAGGGGCGCCGCTTCCTCCTCCCCTGCCGGCGGAAGTGGAGGTATATATCAATCCGGAGATTGTTAAGACGTCTCGCCGACGCGCACGCGCGGACGAGGGCTGCCTTTCGGTTCGCGGTGTCTATGGCACCACGAAACGGCATGAGCGCGTTACCGTTCGCGCGCAACACCCGGACGGTAAATCATTTCAGCGCGGCGGCGGCGGCATCATGGCGCAAATCTTTGAGCATGAAATTGACCACTTGAATGGCATTCTTTTCATAGACCACGCCGAGCACCTCATCGAGATACATCATGCCCAGTAGGACAACATGGCATCATGTCTTTGCCGCTTATAAACGGACGCGGTACAACTAGAATTATGAACACAACGAGGCAACCGCAGGCAACTACCTCGGACACGCAGGGCAATGCCATGTTGTCCTCACTGGGCATGCCCCAACCGCATAACCCAGAACATTCGCAGACGAATGAACGGGCGCAGAGCCGTTTCGCATACTTCGGCACGCCGAACGTTGCAAGCGAAACGCTTGCAAGGCTCATTGAGCATGGTTTCATTCCCGAACTCGTCGTGACGTCACCGGACGCGCCGAGGGACCGCGGCCACGTGCTCACGCCATCGCCCACGAAAACGCTTGCGCTCTCGCGCGGCATCAAGGTGCTCACGCCGGCGCGTCTCGACACAGAGACGATAGCAGAGATACGCGCGTGCAAATGCGATTACGCGGTCGTCGTTGCGTACGGCAAAATATTTCCTGAAGAATTGATCCAATCATTTCCGCTCGGCGTGCTGAATGTGCATTACTCGCTCTTGCCAAAATATCGCGGCGCAACGCCGCTTGAAGCCGCACTCCTCGCAGGAGAAAAAGAGACCGGCGTGACCATACAAAAGATGGTGAAAGAATTGGACGCTGGCGACATCATTGAGCAGAAAGCGACCGAAATAGAATCCGACGAAACCGCGCGCGAACTGAGGCCTCGACTTATCATCATAGGCGCTGAACTATTGGCTGAGGCACTTCCTCGTTTCGCGGGCGGTTTTATAACACCGGTCCCGCAAGATGATTCAAAAGCGACGCGCGCGGGAAAATTAAAAAAGGAAGACGGTCTCCTCTCATTCGACGCACCGGCCGAAGAGAATTGGAACAAATATCGCGCCTATGCCGACAGTATCGGTACGTATTTTTTTGAGAATGGAAAACGAAAGAAAATAACAAAAGCGTCGTTTACGAACGGAAAGTTCGTCGTTGAACGCGTCATTCCCGAGGGAAGAAACGAAACGGATTATCGCGGCTAGCGGCCGAAACGAAGCATTCTCTTGACTGCAGAGTGACCCCGCTTCCAAAGCGTATGGGCACGCCCGCGCGAATGGCGTATCTCCGCTTCAAGCTCGCTGCGCACTTTATCTGCCGCACTTTCAGGATTGGGCTTCACCGCCTCGGCATGATACACGTTGCCGTCGAGTGCGAGTCGCGCCACAACCCGGCACGGCTCGGATGAGCGCCCTTCCGCCGGCGCCTGCTCTACTTCTATCTCAAGCAATGCCCTATCACTTTCGTTTCCAAGAAGACGGAGCGGCGCCGCAAGCTTCTCTTCTATCAATGCCTCCGTTTCGGGACTGAGCGTATATTTTGTCGCCTTGATAGTGATATTCATGGTGAGAAAGGTCAGCTAGTAGTGACACTTATCATTTTAGCCCGAGAACGGTGTCCTGTCAGGATGCGCACCTTGCCGAGCGGCGCCTTGAAGCGCTCTGCGACGAGCTCGCGCACGCGGGTATTGGCGAGATTTTGCGTAGCTGGCTCTCGCACTGAAATCCGTAAGGTATCACCTTTTTCTTCAATCTTTTCTTTCTTTGCGCCCGGAGTGACGAATACCTTGATGAACATTTAGAAAGGATTGCACACGCCGGAGGTCTTCGGTGCATTTTCTTTTCCGCTTCGCAGATAGGCGACGATATCATCCGATTCATACATCTCCACGCCTTTCTCGCCGTCCACAAGATACGGCACTTGGCGCTTCCCGCCGCGTTTTATGAGTTCCTCTGCGACATTCGGCTCCGCAATATTTTTTTGGTCGAACGAAATGCCGAGCTCTTCGCCAGCGGCAAGCACCTTATGGCAGAACGGGCATCCGGTTTTTACATAGAGAGTCAGCATGCTTTTAGGATAGCATTCTTTGCTCCGCGGGTAAGCGTTTCTTGCACGCTTTCCCGCGTTCGCCTCGCTCGAAAACAGAAGCCGTGGGTGCCCCGCTTGTAAGCGTTGCTTGCACGCTTTCCCGCGTTCGCCTCGCTCGAAAACAGAAGCCGTGGGTGCCCCGCTTGTAAGCGTTGCTTGCACGCTTTCCCGCGTTCGCCTCGGATAAAAAGAAACCGCCCTCAGAAGGGCGTTTCTTTTTGATCCTCGGCTCCGCGGGTAGGATTCGAACCTACGACCAACTCGTTACATCTTGTCCGCTATTACTAACGGGATGGACTATATCATCACCGGTTCTCGGTGCGAGGCGCTTCGACCTCTCGGTCTACTCCCTTGCGGGATAGTCTCTGAACCTTTCTCGAAACATTTCGGGACTTGGCTGCTGATTGCCCGCGTCTTTCTCGTTTGGGTTTCCAGCAATTCACCTCGTTCTTCATTCCCGAATTCCTTCGGGAAGCTGCGTTTCTTGGCCACAGCGAGCCGCTCTACCACTGAGCTACCGCGGAAGGTAAACACCGATTAATGTAACCGGCTTATGATCAGTATACACAGACATATGTGGAAAACAACATTAACACTAAGTGTTATACTGTGAGCGTGGAGAAAATTTGCAAGATTCATGGATTAACAAAGTTCTTCCCTAGAACAGAAGGGTGGTATCGCTGTGGAAAGTGCGCCTCGGTAGCCGTCATACAAAATCGCAGACGTAAAAAAGAAAAATTGGTCGAATTATTTGGTGGGAAGTGTTCAATCTGTGGATATAGGAGGTATGTGGGGTCATTAGATTTTCATCATATGGATCCGAAAAACAAATCCTTTGCTCTCAGTGTCAAAGGTCTGTGCTATTCATGGGGTTCAATTCTCAAGGAAGCTGAAAAGTGTGTTTTAGTTTGTAAGAATTGTCATGCAGAAATTGAAGGCGGCATTACAAAGTTATAGTATAAAAACATGGCCTTCACTCTCACCAGTCCTGCATTTGAAAACAACGGGATGATACCCGCGAAATACACGTGCGACGGCAACCGCGAACTTTCGCCGCCCCTCATCATTTCCGACGTACCCGAGATGGCGAAATCACTCGTGCTCATCATGGACGATCCAGACATTCCAGAAGTGAAAAAAGAGGAATTCGGAATTTCTGCGTTTGACCATTGGACTCTTTTCAACATTCCTCCGGAAACACGCGAGATACCCGAAGGAGGAACGGTGGGAACACCGGGAGCCACCACTGGAGGCGAGTTGCGGTACACGGGTCCCTGTCCACCGCCGAGATTTTCAAGGAGTGCAACGACTATGAAAATCCAAGTGGGGTCATGTACTCATGAGCCCCCGCCGGAGCACGAACCAAGCGAACATCGCTATATCTTCAAGCTTTATGCGCTCATTGCTCCGCTTGAACTTCCGACCGGCGCAAGAAAAGAACAGGTGCTTGACGCACTTGCTCCGCTTTTGCTGGCGGAAACGGAACTCATCGGCCGTTATTCCAGAAAATAACGCCTACTTATCCATCAATTTTTTAAATCCGAAGAACACGAGAAGCATGCCGGTGAGCAGGACAAGACGATGGACGAAATGAACGACTCCCTCAACGCCCATGTCTGAGCTTAAGAAATAGAGACCGATCGTCTCAATGAACTGAGACAGTCCAACAATGATTATCCCGTAACCGACCATAGTTAACGCTTCGCCTATAACTCCTCCGTATCCGGTCAATTTCAAGAGAACCCAAATTGATAGTATGGCGATCAATACGTCGAACGAAAGAGTTATCATGTCCATGCGATTAGTATATATGAGACTCTATGGTCAAAGTAAATCTATCCCCTGCTAGTCTTTTGGGTCAATCTTCCTCAGACGCATGCCGAAACGCGTAATGAGCACAAAACCGAGCCCCCACGCAATGGGAAGCCAATACGGCACGCCAAAAAGTGATGCCTCCGCCCATACTTGCTGATATCCAACGACGCGAAGTCCTATCTCTATAAAACTTCCGACGAGTATGCCTATGATAAAAAGGTACCTTTCGTTCTTATGGTCCTTCATGAGAAAGATAAGGAAACTGACCACAACGATGAACGCTGTGAGCGCAAGTTCGCTGAACCTGCCTGACGATTGCGAGACCAGAAATATGAACGACGCGATGATTGGTATGCCGAATTCCGCTGGTACATCTGACTTCATGTGTTTCAGTATATACTCCGGCATCGCAAAATGCGATTGACGTATCCGAGCTTTTATGATTATATTTGTTCGTCCTAACCTGAAAGGAGAACGTAATGGTCACAGCGTGGACACCGCGACAAAAGCACCTTATGAGCCTTGTGGATGCCTACAACCGCACGCTACCGGTAGGCTACATACCGCCTCTGATAGCTAAAGCGAATGGCACACTCCACATCGTTGCCGAACAGATCGATGTTCCTCTCGAGGAGCTCGACTCGTTCCTCACGATGGTGAACGCCGAACTTCCGCCGGTCGACTGATGTAGGAGCCGAAAAACGATGCGGACCGCAACTAACGAACCGCCCGATGACATTACTCGGGCGGTCTTTTTTACTTGTGAAAGCACATAAAACTCTAAATTGACTTCCTTTTTCTAGGAGGGTAGCGTTGCCCTAGGACAGCGATTGGCCCTTTGCCATCGCTGAATTTCGGTCTTTGCAGGAGCTTGCTATGAAATATTGGTCCGTTGATACGTGGGTCATGATCATTACCATCGCTTTCTTTGGTAAAGGATTGGGAGTCTCTTCTATATTCGTTCTCTTCTCCATCCTCGGTGGTATCGTCTTCTTCGGACCGCTGGGGTTCGTGCTCGGCCCGCTGGTTCTCTCCGTATTCCTCTCGGTTGTTCGCGTATACGGCGGCGTTGAGCGGGAAAGAGCTAGCTCGTCATAAGTACCGGAATATTGATTTCCTCAGCGATTTGTGGTATTGTTGCCCCAATGAAGAAATACAGCGAGGAACTGCTCATAAGCGAGATGAGGATATCTCTTGCCGAATTTCTTACGTCCTATAACAAAAACTTACCGACGGGATTCCCGAAGGCTACAACCGTTCTGCTCAAAAAATTCAAAGAGACGCATCCTCTTTTTTTCAAGCACGGCGATCTGTGGTCGCTCGACGAACATCGAAAAAAGATCATCGATTGGCTCCCTCCGCGCGATCAGGCGTCCTAATTGCTTTTTTTATAATATGTGGTAGTCTACTTCTACCAACATAGTGCTTGGAGAAAGGAGGTGGCCATGAAGCAGTATTGCGAATGCAAAAACAGGGTCCTGTATCCTCGCAACAAGAAAGGAAAGAAAAAATGGGTTGCTCCTTCAAAAAACGACCACGAACTTTGTACGCGTTGTAGTACGCCGTACGTCCCTACCCGCCCGCATTGGCGGCGAAAGACTGTCCCGTGAGCCCGCTCGATATGAGCGGGCTCTATTCTTTATGCACGTGTCGCTATCTCAATTGACACGCGACATTGTGTGCGATATGGTCTCGAACGGACCAATTCGAGCGATTTGCTCATTGGCACACAAAGGAGGAACGCCATGCATATGCAACCCGGAAGATGGTTGTACGGGCTTATCGCGAGTGTACTCTGCAGTATCGCACCGACGGCTACGGCACAAATCGTCGTCGCACGAGTCAGTATCACCGACCAAGAAATGATGGTGTATGTGGACAACGCACTTGAGCACGTGTGGAAAGTGTCAACCGCGCGGCGCGGTTACAAAACACCACCCGGCTCGTACACGCCTTACTGGTTGAGCAAAAACCACCGCTCACGGAAATATGACAACGCGCCGATGCCCTATGCCGTTTTCTTCCATGGCGGCTATGCCGTCCACGGAACGACGGAGATAAAAAGGCTCGGCCAGCGCGCTTCACACGGATGCGTTCGCCTCATGACCGAAAACGCCCGAACGTTGTACACGCTCGTTCAGCAATACGGCAAACAGAATGTGGCTATTGTCATTCTGCCGTGAAGGAGTCCTTTTTGGGAATGCTCTGTAATTCGTTTTGCAGGGCATTTTTCTTTCTCTGCAAGGGTTGTTCACTACTATCCGGTTTCAGGCCTTGGCTGGTGCTACCATACGGTCATGGCAAATACGTTTGACCGATTTTTGAACGCGTACTCGCTCCTTATCATTAACCTCCTCATCATCGTGCTTGCGCTGACCGTGGGCGGCGGGCTCTATTTCTTCGAGACCGGCCTCATACATCTCATCGCGCTCATTTTCATCGCGCTTGCGGTGCTGCGCATCATCTATCATCACTACACGTACGACCCGATATTGGAGAAATTCGTGCACGCGAGCTTATTCGCCCTCATCGTTTTCGCGGGTTCACACATCATCGAATACATCAGCATGATGTTCCTCAATCGATATCAAGACGCCGTCTTCGCGAATGTCGGAAATTTCTATCTCATCGGCACGTTCTCCATCATCATTGGTGCTACCTATTTCTCCGGCATAAATCATCGGACCTATGCTTCTTTTCTGAGGATGCTGTCGTACGCATTCATAGCCGGGTTCTTCCTTTTCTCCGTCTTTTTATTCGCTAATGACCGAGCGATCGGTCTCGAGGTGGAGGATCCGGCTCCGTTCCTTTATGCTCTTATGCTCGTCATTGCAGGCGTGCTCGCGGTCATAGAAATAGTAAAAATTCGCCGTCTCACCCCAATCATGCACGGTTTTACGACCTACCTGCTCGGCGGTCTGGTATTGCTACTTATCGCTATTCTTCCAAATATTTTCTACGACTTTTTGGCGATCGCCGGCGTGCCAAGTTATATGTCCATATATTCGAGCCATTTCTTGTTCTATGCGGCATTGAGTTTGTTCTTCCTCGCATTCAAGAAATTGTCATACATGGGCGGCGTATATGAGGACTTGAAAGCGGTCGACGTGCACTAACATGGAACAACCTCCTTCAACTGAAACCGCGAGCAAGAAACGACCGTGGTGGCAGTGGGCCATCATATACCTCATCCCTGCCCTGCTCGTATACGGACTGGTGCAGTACGGCATGCAGTCAAACAAAGACGGCTCGTCGTTGCCCGTACTCACTCTTCCTTCAAAGGGGCAAGTGGTCACGTTCACCGATTCCGGGTTTTCTCCGGGCGTACTCGACATTACGAAGGGAACGGTCGTTGAATTCAAAAATGCCTCGTCAAAGAGTATGCGAGTCGCATCCAATCCTCATCCCATACACGACGAATATCCCGCGCGCGGCGGATGCATCTCGAGCACATTCGATTCTTGTACCAACATTCCGCCGGGCGGAACATGGCTATTCCAGTTCGATTTCACCGGCACCTGGGGATACCACGATCACCTGAATTCCACCGACATGGGTACCATCGTCGTTCAATAGACTCTTTGTATGAAAAAACAGCCCCCACGGGCTGTTTTTTCATTTCTCTCACTTACGAGTAGCGACTATTTTTTCGTCGTCGTTGCTCCCGGAGCTGCGGTGTAGGCCCAGTTGCTCATCATGCCCGGTCCGCTAACGTAATAGGTTTGTGCCCTATTGCCGGCGTATCCGCTCATCATGCCGTATCCATAACCGCCGCCGTAATACGCATTGCGGATAGCGCTTTTCAACTCTCCGAACTGGACGCCACACCAGAAAATGAAAAGTGCGACCGCTATCTTGATGATGATGTGCATCCAGTGATGCTGTGCGCACATCCCTCCTCCCATCCAACCTTTCTCACACATCGAACATCCTCCCTTCATGTCTTTATCCATACATTTTTTGTTCATTACATTTTATGTTTTCAGTATACTCTATCCCACATGCATAAGAAAAACCCCGGTCAGTTGAGACCGGGGCTGTCACACGTAATCCGTGTCAATTACTTGGCGGATTGGGTCCGCTTCCGTAAGTTGAACGCCGGGGAGACGTGGAACAAGAACGAGAGGGGGCGCAAAGCTTCATCGAAGGCATATCGCAGTACGTCTTCGTTTTCGGCCGGCATCGCTTTGAGCGTGAGCACATACACCGCAACCGTCTCCTGCAATTGCATGACCTTGCGGTCCGACACATCGCAGGCGACCCAGATGGGATGATTGACGTTGAAGTGCAAGATACCCTGACGGGCATCGAGTTCCCAAAGCCTATCGGAGCCATCCATCGCAATGTACGAGAACTGCAGCCCGACGCTGTCGTTCTTCACCAGCATCCGCTGCTTGCCGCGAGGGCCGGCAACGGTATACGGGTGGTGATTGGGTTTATCCTCGCGCGGCTTTTTGTGCTCGCCAGAACTCCCACCGCCTCCTTCTTCTCCCTTCGGGGTAAACCCTTCATGGGTGGAGATAGAGGATTCGGTCTGTTGACCGGTCACACTGCCCCTTACAGGCTTCGTGTGACCGATACCCACCGTGCCGAGTTTGAAGTCCTGCAGCACCAAACGGATGTCGTTGAAAGCCGGGTCGCGCAGCATCGCTTCGATCTCTCGTAGCGACTGTGTGCCGAGCTCCTGATACCGCTGGTCGCGCCGGGCCTCTTTCACGTCCTTAAGGTGATCGGCTCCGTGTTTATGGAACCATGCCTCAAGTGCGGTACAGAAGCCGACGAATGCATCGTCCTTCTCGAACGTTTTACGCGTCGAATGGAGCTTCACCTTCTCGCCGACGATCTCGCCTTCGAACATGCCGGAGCGTAATGCAGCCGACACTTCGTCCGAGAGCAAGCTGTCAGCCGAGCGAGCGAATAGTCCAAAACTGAAGCGGTAGTCGTTATCGAGCTCGCCGACGATGACCTTGCCGTTCTGGCCTTTAGTCGTCTTCGGTGCAAGATACATGCGGAAGACGACATTGCCGGCATCGCGGTCGGTAATGACCGTTTCGCCGAGCGAACGCCCGGTGAAGAGCTTCGCACGAATACCGTCGCGTTCTTCGAGTGTGCCGTCCTCATTGGTGAACCTGATGCTGAGGACAGTCTTGTTGCGGCGCATGGCTGCGCCGAAACGCTCGAGAATAGCATCCACAAGCGCGTCGATCGACGTGACTCTCGAGATGATCCTGTCGCTCGAATAGCGGACAATATTCACCTCAGTGCGCCATGCGATGCTCGTCATTCCCCGCTTCACGTTCAACCCTTTGCGGGAAAACACGAGGTCTGGCCGAGGCCGCCGCGGAACGAAGACGCTCTGTTGCTGCCTCCGGATATCCTCGGTGACAAAAGTCCATTCCATGTACCCATCCTCGATGCCACGCGCACAAGAGATGAAAGTGGAGGAATGGCATTTGTCGAGCGGAGAGATGAGTCCGATGCCGAAGCGACCGAGCTTGTTCAGCTCCTTCTGCGACAGGCAGACCTGTTGCAGCGCTTCTTCGAATTTCTCACGGCTCACGCCGTCGCCGTCATCGCGGATAGCGATGTGGCGGGTCTTGCGGTTAAGCACGACCGAGATGTTCTTTGCGTTCGCGTCGATCGCGTTCTGGACCTGTTCCAGGATGACGTCGAGTACGGTCGGATAATCCGATGCAACTCGACAGAATGCTTCTCCCATGTGGAACCCGAGAAGCGAATGCGTGCTCTTCGGCGGTCTTGCGTTGAGTATTGCGTTCATCACTATCTCCCTTTCTGGTTGCTGGTTGCTGCTGGATTTGAGTGCATCTCGCGCGCCCGCTCACCGCATAAACGGTAGAGCAGGTTCGCCAGGGTGAACACGCTATTGTTGCCCGCCAATTCGCGAACCTGCGTTCGCTCTTCGGCAGTGAACCCGTCGGAGCTGACCATCTGCGCGAGCGGTATCAGCGCCTTCACCGACCCCGCGAGGGATGCGATGATCGCTTCATGCTCGCTTTGCGAAGACTTCTTCTGCAAAGGAGCCGCCGCACGCACGGGAACGTTCGCTTCTACGCGCGCCGGAGGCGCTTGCAGTTTGTGGTCGCTCGTACTTCCGGTGATGTTGACCCGAACCGTACCCCGTTGTTTCTCGGGAATCTGATCTTTGTAGAGCTCAGCGAGTGTCGCAAACTTCTGCATTCTTTTATTCGGGACACTCTGCTTGCCGTGGAATACACGGTACAGTGAGTCGGTACCGACCCTTCCTTCTTTCGGATAGCCAACGAGGTCGACTATCTCGGTAAGAGAAAGGATGCGGAATGCATATATTTGCGCGACGTCACGTATCGGCGGCGATAACACCTCAAGCTCCGTGATCTCATAACCATGGAGTTCGAGATAGAACATCAGCCGCGTGAGCGATTCTCCCATGGGCTTCACTCTCCCGTTAAACCAGCGACGCACCGTTTGTTCCCCGACGCCGGTAAATGCGGCAACTTTCTTGTGCTTGTCGGTTGGGGCTTCCCCGGGCACTTGTGCGAAATGCGTGAGGCATTTCGCAAAGCTTCCTTCGAAGATTGTTGTCATGGCGTGTTCCTTTCTATGTGCTGTTTGCTCGTGGGTATGACCGGAAAAGCCAAAGTGGCCCGCCAGCCATGTCGGAAAAGTGCAACATTGCGAAGCTCAACAACTTGACCGTGATTCAATCTCTGACCTTTGCCATGCCAGTTAGACAAGGAAAAGGTGATGCTGTCGCTTTTTTTGAGCTCGCCGTAATCTTCTGTCGAATAGGCAACGGCGTAGCTCCCCTCCGCTGATTGGCGATTGACGATGTTTTTGACCGTCGCACGCACAGGCGGATTTGAACCTTGCTTTTTACTCATTGCTATTTCCCTCTCGTTATCAAGGAACGGGCTGTTCCGCGGGATAGAATAGCACGATAAGATGATTATGTCAATCGGTGTTCGGCCTGTTGGATAAGAGCGTAATCACGCGGGAATAGGCGCTTACTGATACCGAAAATGCCGTATGCCATGAACGGCGCGGCAAGCACATCAATGGAGTAATGGATGTGGGCGAGGAGCACGGCAACACCGAACACGACAGACAAAGAAAGAAACACCATCCGCGCGGTACGGTGGTCCCAGAAAACGAGCGCCATCAAGAATGGCAAGCCGGTATGCCCGGAAAAGAAGAACCCGAGCTGGAAATTAAGATAGGAATAGATGTCAGCAAAGAATCCGGAACCCGGGTCGATATGGGTGGGATAGACGCCCACGTGCGTGAGAGAGATGAATAGCGCCCGGATTATGATAAAAAGGGCCAGTGCCTTGAGCGCAAAGAGAATGTGTCGCGGTTTGGAGAGCACATAGAGCGTGCCGAGGACAATGGAGAGGAACGCTCCCTCAATGATAATGAGATTCAGGTCGACTGCCGGGAGATTGTCGAGAAAAAGATCGCCGACATATGACGAGGTGGGGCGCTCCGAATATGCGAACGCGTATATATTGGCGTAGTGCTCGAATACATATGCAGAACCGAGCATGAAGAACGCGGTCAGGAGCGAATACAATTCGCCGTCGCAAAATATGTCCTTGTAGCTGAACGAGTCTCGTTGAGGCATGTTGCTGTCATGTATACTAGCAGAAGTGGGAACCTGAGTATCCCCATTGGCTTTTACCGGCCTGTGCGCTTCGTAAGAAATGCATAACTCCTTCTGCCTTCGGCGCTCGTCAGAGAAGTGAATACACGATGATCGCCCACGGACCGCTGGCTCACGCTGGCGGTTTCGCGTTTGAGATGCGCTTGACAACAAACAGCGGACCTGCTATTCTGTGCCTATCAACCAGCGGCTTAATCCAGAGAAGTGGGATCGAGCTTCTATCTTTTGCTTCTGATTTGATACCAATTAGTCACACAATATCTATCTGCAGTATGCAAAATGGTACCGTAATCAAAAAGAACGAGAAGGGCTTCGGCTTCATCAAAGTCGACGGAGCACCAGAAGGTTCTAAGGACCTTTTCTTCCATTCCAACGAGCTCAAGAACATTTCGTTCGACGAGCTCCAGGAGGGAGCAAAGGTTACGTTTGAGATCGGCGACAGCCCGAAAGGCCCGAACGCTCTCAACGTCAGCACTATCTAAGCAATTAGATAAGGCAAAGAAATCGCCCCGCTAAAAGCGGGGCGATTTCTTTTGCTCGGCGCATTTTGCGCAACGGCAACCGAACGGCTTGATGTGTTCATCAACATATTCCTTGCCGTAGTCGTAGGTGAATTCTTCGCCTGGTTTGATGGCTTTGGTGGCGTCGATGTAAATATGCCCGCGCTCAATTTCCGGCTCGCAGTTCGGCCGGCAGGAATGGTTGATGTAGCCGGCGATGTTCATCTTCGGCTTGCCATCAATCGTTTTCCTCTTATTCACCTCAAACAGATACTTGCTCTTGCTTGAATATTCTTCTGCGGTTGGTATGACGCGGCCGACATACTCAATAACTCGTTCTCCCTTCTTGTAGGCGCGCGTCGCGAAAAGGCCGAGTCCGGCGCTCGACCTCCCCACCCGAACTCCCTCGGGGTATTTTGATTTCTTTGTGTTCATATAGGCCTGCCCCGTTTCACTTCTCCTCAATATGGAAAATATACGTTAGCGAAACTCGAACGCTGGTATTCTGAAAGTGATACGGGGTATACTAGATATATCATGCTTGCCGAACTCGCGCCAAATAAAGGAAAGGTACTTGAGGCTTCGGTAGCCGGTGTCGAGTATCTGCGGCTCCCGATCAAGACGCGACTCATTGAGTTCGGCGATGACCTCTTCGAGCTTCTGGTGGAATATGTGGAGCCGCACCTGAAAAAAGGTGACACCTTATTCATCAGCGAGAAAGTCGTCTGTATTACGCAGGGGCGTATCATTCATCGCGATAACGTGCAAACGTCATGGCTTGCGCGCTTTCTTTCCGGCAAAGTGCGCAATCATGTCGGTACAGAAAAATTCCGCGGCTTCGGGCACGGCACGCCGCCGGCGATGCAATTGCTCATCGAAGAAGCCGGGATTCCGAGAGTCCTTTTTGCCGCGTTTGTTTCCGCGCTCACGCGCCCCTTGGGCATTAAGGGCGCCTTTTATTATCTGGTGGGCAAACAGGCGAAATCGATTGATTGCCCGATGTCTTTCACGCTGGAGAAATACAAAGACTATGCGAAAATGGCGCCCTTGGACCCGAACCACGTTGCGCGCAAGCTCAAAGAGCGATTCGGCGTTGAGGCCGTCATCGTGGACGCCAACTACCGCGGCGCCTTCTCGCTCGGAAAATCCACGCGCGCTATCACCGAAAAATTCATCCAGGAACTCCTGCGCGACAATCCCGCTGGCCAGGACAGCGAGATGACGCCGTTCTTCCTTGTTCGTAAAGCCTAATTCCGAAAAACCCGCTAGGTGACACCTTTCCGAAAGGTGTCACCTAGCGGTAGTTAGGTACGGGGATCGGATTTCGACCATTCGATCAGTTTTCCGGCTTTGATTTCCATAGGATCGGCTTTGCGGACGTAACGCCAATTCCCTTTCGGCACGAAATAATAGTGCGGGAGTTCACTCAAGACGTCGGCGACTTCCCACAAGTCTTTTTCTGTCGCAAGCCAGTCGGCGCCGAATCGCCGCAGATCAAGCGGCTTAGAATAACATTCAAGAAGCTTTTTGCCGGTTGTGTTCAGAAACCATTCATGGAAATACGAGAGCACGAGCTCGCGCGGCGTGCGATAGATGGGATCGCGAAATCGGAGCACCGCGTGATTCGTCTTGCTGATGGCACCGAAGCGTCCTTCGCGTTTGTAGAGCGTAACCACATGATCGTCATCGCCCTTTCCGAGCTGCGGCGAGACGTTCATGATGAGCGGCCGTTCGCCATTGATCCAGAGCGCGGAGGCAGCGAGTATCGCGCCTTCTAGGCAATTCGCTTTCTTTGCCGCGAGCGCGCGGCGAGGCGACATGAGCGTGTCACCGTTTTTTTCATAATTGAACGCGAACGTGTCCAGAAAATCCTGTATCTTGATGGGCGTCGTGAGCCGTGCGAGTGTCTTATATTCATGTGCCGTTAGTCCGGACTCTTTACGCGTCAGTCGCTTCATCTCGTAAGGATACCGCACAAAAAGACGCGGCGCCTTTTGGCGCCGCGTCTTTTTTAAATTAAGGGTTTACGAAACCCTTATTTGAGAGCGATGGTTTTGGTACCGCCGCCGACTATTGCGGCAAGTTCGGCCTGCGTCTTCGGGATGCGATTGATATTCACATGGCCCACGACGCGCACCGTGATGCCCTTGCAGATACCGAGTATCATGCCGGCGTTCTTCGTGCTGCCGTCCGACATAACGTAGTTGGACTTCATGGCGAAGAGCACGTCGATACGATCGGTGTAGCGCGCGTTCATGGTGTCCGCAATAACGCGGTATCCGATGATAGGCGCCACGATGCCGTAACCGCAGGTTTCCTTTGAGGCATTGCTGCCGTCGACTTCGATGATGGTGCCGAACGGCAATTCATCGGCGAGATCTTGGGAACGCGCGGCAACGACCTCAGGATTCGAGTACGCACCACTGGCGGTTTCAAGGGGGTTTGAGTCGGTTTGTGCCGCCACCGCGTTGTAGGCGGTGAGCGTTACCGGATAGCTCGGCTGCGAAAGCGCCTTGGGCGCTTGCGCTTGCGCGGGCATGCCGGACAAAAGCAAAAACCCCATAAGGGCTGTAAAGATGGTCATTGGTTGTTGTTACCGAAATAGCCAATAGCTACCTCGTTATCTGCATACTAGCATATTGACAAACTATTGTCAATGGGTTCTGGACTAGAATTCCTGGAAACCTCCCAACACATTCACCGTGACCGTCTTGCTGACCGGAGTGTCGTTGGTCTCGCACGTGATGGTGAACGTGGATTGAGTTGCAATGGGGACGGACTGAGGAGAGCCGGTCGAGAAGTCGTGGCTGGCGTTTGCGTTGCCGCTCTCCGAGATTCCCGGTCCGGTGACGGTGCAGGAC
>JBAYHD010000003.1:0-120938 GCA_041666305.1 Minisyncoccota bacterium
AGAAGCTCGCAGCACAATTTCCGGCAAGAGAGGGTAACGCGCTCTCGGTGAAGCAGATCATCACTCACGAGTGACTGGTATGATATATCATACCAGTATCTTTAGAACGCTATGAGCAAGAAACCAAATGAAATGACTATTGAGGAAGCTGCCCGTGCGCTTCGCGCGCGGGAGCTCACGGTGCGCGAGCTCTGGGATGCGTGCGCGACTGCTGCGCACGAGAGGAATCCGGAACTGCACGCATTTCTGGAAATTTTTGATGCGGATGAACAAGCGATAGGAGCGGCGCAAATTCGAATCGATACAGAAAAGGAATCAGCGCCGCTTCTCTGCGGCATTCCGCTTGCGATTAAGGACAACATTTTGATAGAAGGGAAGATAGCAAGCGCCGCGTCCAAAATGCTCGAAAATTATACGGCGACGTATGACGCGACCGTCATAAAAAAACTGAAAGACGCGGATGCGCTTTTCCTCGGGCGCACCAATATGGATGAGTTCGCGATGGGTTCTTCCACCGAACATTCGGCCTATGGCCCGTCGAAAAATCCGCACGATACTTCTCGCGTACCCGGCGGCTCGTCCGGCGGTTCCGCCGCAGCTGTGGCCGCGCACCTCTGCATTGCGGCTCTCGGTACCGACACCGGCGGCTCCATCCGCCAGCCTGCGGCGCTCACGGGCATCGTGGGATTGAAGTCGACCTACGGCGCAGTTTCGCGCTCGGGGGCTATCGCCCTCGGTTCCTCGCTCGACCAGATTGGTCCTTTGGCAAAAACGGTTGCCGACGCGCACATTCTCTACGAAGCTATCCGCGGCATTGACTCGCTTGATTCCACAAGCATTCCCGATGGACTTTATGAAGCGCGAAAAGTTCCCGCACATCTGCGCATCGGCGTTCCGCGGCATCTCTTGAAAGAGGGAATGGACACAGATGTGCTGAAGGCGTTTGAAGCGACGCTTGAAAAACTTGCGAGCGCCGGCCACACGCTCGTTGATGTGACGTTGCCGACGAGCTCTCACGCGCTCGCTGCGTATTACGTCATCATGCCGGCTGAAGTGTCCACCAATCTCGCCCGCCTCGATGGCATGCGCTACGGCCACGCCGTGCGCGGGAAGACATTGCTCGATGACTATGTTGATTCGCGCACCGAAGGATTCGGAGAGGAAACGCGCCGCCGCATCCTTATCGGTACGTTCGTTCTCTCCTCGGGCTATATTGATGCGTATTACCGAAAGGCGCATGCCGCACGCGCGGTTTTGCGTGCGGAATATGAAAAAGCATTTGAGTCATGCGATGTTGTCGCGTACCCGACGACGCTCTCACCGGCCTTCAAATTCGGCGAGAAGAGCGATCCGCTCTCGATGTATCTCGAAGACATCTTCACCGTCACCGCAAATCTCACCGGCATGCCCGCTATCTCGGTGCCGATGGGCACGGTGGAACGCGACGGGAGGAAACTTCCTGTCGGCATCCATTTCACCGCACCGCACCAGGCGGAAGATATTCTTTTCACCATCGGGCAGGCCACCGAGGAACTCTAATCGTTTTTTTCGTTTATACTGAACGTAATGCCATCCTCGCAGGCGAACGTTGAATATTTCTTCCGTCTCCTCTACGACCTTATCTATGGTACGCATGCGTCGCTCAATTACGATGCATTCGCCGCATTTATTGCGCACGTGTGGCTTTGGTTCATCATCATCGGTTATGCGCTCTCGGTCTTCGGCCTTTTCGTCATCGTGTATTGCACCATTCGTCTTTTTGAACTGCGAAAACGCGAAGAAGAATTTTATAGCACCCCGCTACTGGCGCCGGAAGGAAAGATCGGCATGCACCCGCGCTGGGAGCACATTCAGTCGCTTCTGGAGGGTAATAGTCCAAGTGAGTGGCGAGAAGCCATAATCGAGGCTGACATCATGCTTGATGATGTGCTTGCAAAGGAGGGATACGCGGGCGATGGCGTCGGTGAAAAATTGAAGAGCGCCGATTCGACCGAACTCAAGACGCTCCAAAACGCATGGGAAGCGCACAAAGTGCGCAATCAGATAGCGCATCAAGGTTCGACGTACGACCTTTCCGACACCGTGGCACAGCGCACCATCGCGCATTACGAAGCCGTGTTTCGCGAACTCAAAGTCATATAGTAGAAGCGACAAAATAATCCAATCGGTTTCGTCATGAGTCCGATGTCTCAATTTTTATCCTATAGGATAAAAATTGAGACAGTCATTTCCACTTCTGGAATGCAAGTTGCTCGTGTATTTTTTGTATGTATACTGGAAAGTAGCGGGGTAGAGGAGAGGTACCTCGGGAGGCTCATAACCTCCAGACGCGCGTTCGATTCGCGCCCCCGCAACAAGCAAACGAAAGCCGCCCGAAAGGGCGGCTTTCGCTGTTAGATATATGTGTCAATTTCAGCAATCTCCTTCTCCGTCAGAGTATGACTTGCGTCTTGGGCGAGAAGCCTGTACTCATTGTTTGCCTTTCTTGCCGCCCATTCTGTTCCTGAGATAACGAAGTTTATCGCGAGCCGTACGACCACGCCGTCCCTCTCCGGCTCATGAACAATTTCAACTTCATGGTTCATAAGTGCATTATTAACTGATAATGTCCTAAGCATACCTGAGTACCTATTCAGCCAAGATAATCGCCTTATCTTTCAACACAATCTTACCCCGCAACTGGTAAACTACCTTCATCTATGACCCGCGCAGAGTTTGAAAAGCTGGTGGAAGAGGGTTTTCTCTTGATACCTGAGAAATTCCGCGCAAAGATAAAAAATGTCGCGCTTCTGGCGGAAAACGAGCCTTCGCAAGAGGTGCGTGAGCGCGAGAGGCTCGGCGAGGGAGAAACGCTCCTTGGTCTGTATCAAGGGATTCCGGCCACGGAGCGCGGCGATACTTACGGCGTGGGCCCCACGCTCCCGGACACCATCACTCTTTTCCAACTGCCGATAGAAGAAGAGGCCGGCGGCGTTCCCGAAGAAATCAGAAAAGTAATAGCGGAAACCATTTGGCACGAATACGCCCACTATTTCGGTATGGACGAGGAAGAAGTGCGGTTCCGCGAAGAGAAGCGAATGCGTTCCTAGGGAACGATATTGGTCGGCGTTCCGGTTCCGAATCCTTTTATGTTTTCAGTGGTGGTGTTCAAAATGCGCTCTACGGCCTCTTGCGTATTGAATGCGAGATGCGGCGTCACGATGACGCGCGGGTGAGCGATAAGATACTGATTTTCGATCGAGACTTTGGATTCCGTATCTTGCAGATTCTGTTCCTCTTCAAGTACATCAAGCCCGGCGCCGGCCAGCGTCTCGTTCTTGAGTGCTTCAATCAGCGCTTCGGTTTCCACGACCGCGCCGCGTGCGGTGTTAATGAGGTACGAGCCTTTTTTGAAGTTGCCGATATTTCCCGCGTTGATGAGATGGTGAGTGTGCTCGTTGTAGGGCACATGCAGTGTGACTATGTCGGATTGTGCGAGCAGTTCCGGAAGAGGAACGTACGGAAAATCCAACGTGTGGGAAAGCCCCGCGTTGGGGAACGCATCGAATCCGATGACGTTCATGCCGAAACCTTTTGCCATGCGAATAACGTGTGCGCCGATGTGTCCGGTGCCGACGACACCGATAGTTTTTCCGGAAAGATCAAATCCGCGGAGCCCTGCGGGAGAAAAAGTGCCCGCACGCACTTTTTCGTCGGCGTCAATAATGCGCCGCGATAAGGCAAGCAAAAGCGCAAAGGTGAATTCAGCAACAGTGTTCTCGCCGTAGAAAGGGACATTTGCCACCACGATACCGCGCGCTTTTGCCGCCGCTAAGTCGATATGGTCAAAGCCGGTCGAACGGGTCGCGATGAGCCTGAGAGCAGGGAATCGGTCCATTTCCGCTTCTTTGATGGATGAGTCAATAAAAGGGCAGAGGACTTCCGCCTCCGCGTCAGAAAGGTCGGGAAGCGCATCGAGCGACTCGGTGTGAAAAATAATCTCCTCGTTCGGGAGCTTTGCTCGCACATATGCTTCCTCCCACGGTTCTCCCGAAAAGTAATGGATTTTCATATGCTCAGTTTACACGGTTTCAGCTTCGCGTTCTATAGCGAGGAGACGTTCATATTTCAGCATCCGTTCACGTTGGCCAAGGCCGCCGGCCTTGAGACCGTGGGCGCCGATGCCATACGCGAAATCCGCGATGAAGGTGTCGTCCGTTTCGCCCGAGCGGTGCGAAGCGACGGCCGCAAAGCCGGCCGCGTAGGTTGCTTGTACCGCCTGTATGGCCTCCTTTACCGTGCCGACTTGGTTTGGTTTGATGATCACCGCATTTATTTCCTTGCGTTCCGCGGTCTCTTTGATACGTGCGGCGTTCGTGACGGTGAGGTCATCGCCGATAATGAGGATCTTTTTGCCGAGCGCGGCGGTGAGTGCCGCAAAATCTTCATGCGCATCTTCGGTGAACGGATCTTCAATCGAATGCATCGGATACTTTTCCGTAATCCCTCCATATATGGAGGCAAGCTCATCGGCGGAGTAGGATTTTCCGAGAAGGTGATATGCGCCATCGTGAAATAATTCGCTCGCGGCGGCATCAATAGCGATCGAGGTGTTCGGAAATTCTTTGACGAGGTCGGCAAGTATGCCGAACGGCTGTTCAAGTATGGGGAATGTCGGCGCATATCCGCCTTCATCTCCCATAGGCACGTCCGGCTCTTCTGCGCGCAATCGTTCGCCGAGTTTTGCGAACGCCTCCGTCGCGAGAGGAAGTGCCGCGCTCGTTTTTCCTTCTACGACCAGCAGATATTCCTGAAAGGGGAGCTTGAAATCGGCATGTGCTCCACCGTTCATCATATTCACAAAAAGCCTTGGCGCTCCGGGAGTCGTACCCGCCCGGTGTGCGATGGCGCTCCAGAGCGGAACGCCGTCCGAAAGAGCGAACAGGCGTTGTGCGGCAATGGAAACCGAAAGAATTGCATTCGCACCGAGCCGCGATTTGTCAGGCGTGCGGTCGAGCTCAATCAAAAGGGTGTCGATTTCATCGGCAGAGTCAAAATCGCGGTCGGTAAGTGCGCGGGCGATCTCACCATTCACATTTTCTATCGCTTGGTTCACGTCGCCATCACTGCCGCGTAGTTCCATCGCCTCATGTTTCCCGGTGCTTTTGCCGGAAGGTATTGAGGCAATGGCAGAAATGGTCGCAGTTTGCAGCGTCGTTTCGATCGTCGGGTTTCCTCGTGTATCGAAGATTTGTTTGGCGAAACAATGAGCGATGCGCATACCCAGTTAGGACAACTTCGGATTACGCCCCCTCATGTAGTCGCGCAGGCGTTTCGCGAGAGAACGACGGCCTCCTGTCGTTTTGAAATATTTCTCTCGATTGCTCGCATCTGCAAATGATAAGCATGCCTCATAGTATATCAGTGAGAAAAGCCGTCGCCCTTTGGTGGCGAAACTCTCGCCAGCCTGATGTTCTCGGAACCGGTGGCGTAAATCCGTAGTCATGCCGATATATCGTTTATTGTCACTTTTACTTTCCAGAACGTATACATAATGAAACAAGTTCCGATCCGAAGTTGTCCTACTGGGCATACTTAGCGGCCGAGTTTCTCTTCGAGCTCGGCTATCTGCTCGATGGTTTTAATGACCGAATCGGGATTGAGCGACATGCTCTCAATGCCTTCCTTCACAAGGAACTCCGCGAAATCAGGCAGGTCGGAAGGGCCTTGTCCGCAGATGCCGATATATTTCCCGCGTCGCGTGCAGGTGCGAATAACTTTGCTGATGAGAGCGCGCACCGATTCATCATTTTCGTTCGCAATGTGCGTCACGATGCCGGAATCGCGATCGAGACCGAGCGTAAGCTGGGTGAGGTCGTTGCTGCCGATGGACATGCCGTCAAAAAGATCGAGGAATTCTTCATCAAGAATGATGTTCGACGGAATTTCGCACATCATATACACCGGAGTCGCTTTCTTTTTATTCGTTGCCAAGAGACGTGTCGGGAGACCGTTCTTTGCCATGATGCCGAGTACCTGTTCGGCCTCATGGACGGTGCGGCAGAAGGGAATCATCGGAATGACGTTCGTGAGACCCATGCGTTCGCGCACTTTCACGAGCGCGCGGCATTCGAGTATAAATGCTTGTTTGAACTTCGGATCGTAATAACGGGACGCGCCGCGCCAGCCTATCATCGGATTTGCTTCCTCGGGCTCATATGCAGCACCGCCGAGCAACGTCGCGTATTCATTCGTCTTGAAATCGGAGAAACGTACAATGACCGGTCGCGGAGCGAATGCGGCGCCTATCTTCGCGATACCGTAGGCGAGATTGTCCACGTAGAATTCCACCGGATCGCTCCACCCAGCAGTCTTTTCTTTAATGGCGGCGCGCACACCCGGAGAAAGTTTCCGATAATTGAGCACCGCGAGCGGATGCATGCCGATGTTTGAGGCGATGATGAATTCTTCGCGCGCGAGGCCGACGCCGGCGACCGGCAGGAAAGAATTCTCGAATGCGATATCGGGGGAGGCGATATTCACCATGATCTTGGTGCGAGTCTGCGGCAACTTTCCGATGGAATGCTCGTGCGTGGTGACCTTTGCTTTTCCCATGGTGACGATGCCGGCGCTGCCGCTTGCATCCACGGTTACCATCGTGCCGGTTTTAAGCGCGCGCGTTGCGTTACCGGCGCCCACAATGGCCGGGAGTCCCAGTTCGCGCGACACGATGGCAGCATGAGAAGTGCGCCCGCCGCGGTCGGTGATGATAGCGGAAGCCATTTTCATGATGGGCTCCCAATCGGGATCGGTCATCGTGGTCACCAATATCTCGCCTTGCTTGAAAGTGCGAATTTCCGTCGGATTTTTAATGATATGTACCGCACCGGTCGCGATCTTCGAGCCCACGGATGTTCCGCGCACGAGCTCCTTTCCTTGCCCGGAGACTTTGTATTCAATGATCTTTGAAAAATCGCGTTCCGCCTGCACGGTCTCCGGTCGCGCCTGCACGATGAAAAGTTCGCCGGTAAGTCCGTCCTTCGCCCACTCCATATCCATCGGCGTCCACGTCTTCGCTCGCGCGGTGTAATGCTCTTCAATGAGTGCGCCCCAGCGCGCGAGCTCCACCGCTTCCTTATCGGAGAGCACAAAGCGGTTTCGTTCCGCTAGCGAGGTCGACACGGTTTTGGTTTGTATGACGCCGGTTTTGCCGTGGGCGTAGAGCATTTTGGCATTCTTTACGCCGAGTTTTTTGCTGATGATGGGTTCAGTCGCCGTGACGATCTTTGATTTCATCACGAGATATTCGTCCGGCGTCACACGGCCCTGCACGATGAGTTCGCCCAAGCCCCACGTTGCATTGATGATGACGAGATCGCGGAAGCCGCTCTCGGTATCCACGGTGAACATGATGCCCGAAGCGCCTTTGTCGGAACGGACCATCTTCTGCACGCCGACCGAGAGAGCGACCTTCATGTGATCAAATCCTTTATCGGCTCGATAGGAGATGGCGCGATCGGTGAATAATGATGCCATCGTCCAAATGGAAGCGCGCACCACGTCTTTCGCGCCGCGAATATTCAAGTACGTCTCTTGTTCGCCGGCGAACGAAGCGCCCGGGAGATCTTCGGCGGTTGCGCTTGAACGTACGGCAACATCGGTGTTTTTCCCGTACTGTTTTTCCATGCGGGCATACGCTACGGTGAGCTCCTTTTCGAGATCTGCAGGCAACGGCGTCGCACGCATTTTGTCGCGCACCAGTTTTGCGCATCGCGACAGTTCCTTCAGATTGCGAGTATTCAATCCTTTCAGGGTGGTTTCTATGAAAATATCGAGCCCCGTTTCCTTGAGGTAGTGGTGATATGCGGCGGCGGTCATGGCAAATCCGTGGGGGATGTGGACGCCCTTGGGTTCGAGAGCGCAAATGAGCTCGCCCAGCGACGCATTCTTGCCGCCCACCTGGGCGACATCATCCATGCCGATTTTTTCAAACCAAAGAATATAAGGATCAGTCATAATTATTTTTTCAGCGCGATAATAAGATCAGACACATTAGAACCAGTATACCCGGTCAAAAGTGCATCGCCGGTGATAACGAAGAAATCAAACGAACGATGCGCATCAAGAAATTCTTTCATGGACAGATTTTTAGTGAACACGTGCGCACGAGTCAGTCCATCGGCGATTGCGCCCGCAGCGGTGGTGTTGTCATGTCCGTCGGAAGCGAACGGAAGCACCAGTTCATCGGGACGAACATCGGCGAGCGCCGCGAGTGCCATTTCCTGATTGCGCCCGCCGGCGCCCGCATCCGCAGAAATCGTCACGGTACTCTCGCCGGCATACAGCATGGCGCTTTTTGGGGCTGCGTCATGGAGTTTCCGGGCGATGGCGCGGCCGAGGTAGAGCGATTCTCCGGTGAAGTGGTCGTCCTCGACGGTGACGGCGTATCCGCGTTTTTCCGCCTCTTCTTTCATCGCGGTCAGAGCGTCCTGGTTCGTAAGGAAAAGCACATTCGTCACCCGTTCGAAATATTTCGGATCTTTCGGCGTTTCAATGAAGGCGGTAGTTGGGGGAATGGCAACGCCATACTGCGCTATAAGCGCACGAGCATCTTCGATGGTTGAGGAATCAATTATGGTGGGACCTGAGGCGATGAACCCAATGTCGTTTTCCGGTACATCGGAGACGATGAGCGACAGGACTTCAGCGGGATACGCCGCTTTTGCGAGCGCGCCGCCGCGCGCGAGCGAAATGTGTTTGCGCACAACGTTGATATCTTGTATCGTCGCGCCTTTCGCGGTGAGTTCTTGGAACAACATACTTTCATCAAGACATGTCATCGGCGCATCGTGGAGGCAGAGCAGGGTAGAACCGCCGCCGGAGATGAGCATGATGACGAGGTCGCTCTCGCGACGTTCAGCGAGGAATTCGATGATGCGCTTGGTCGCTGTTTCGTTCACGTCGGTTGGCAAGGGATGTGTGCCGACGTAGGTCTCGATTTTTCTCAGAACGCCGTCCTTGATAGGCGAGACATCAAGCGCAATACCGCTGGTGAGCCTTTCGCCCAAAATCTTTTCAATAGTCTCGGCCGCGGCGAACGCACACTTGCCGACGCCGACGAAGAATATACGCCGTCCTTCAAGAGAGTACGACTTTCCGTCAACGCGCAATTCATTTTCCTCAATGCGAAGTTTGCGTTCGAGAGCGGCGCCCACATCGATGGCCGCGAATCCCGCCTCCGCGATGCTCAGCGCGTCGGTACGCAATTCATTTTTGGCGAGCGTCTCGAAGTTTTGTACGCGATGACCCATTACATCCAGAGTAACCCGAAGTGGGGTGCCGCCCCTCTACTGTCCCCGCCTAGGCGAATTCCAATGAATAGTCTCGTTATTTCTCCTTCGTGAGCATTTCTGCTGCGTCGGTTAAATCAGTATCTCTGCCAAGCATCTGTTTATAATCGATAAGATTTATTCTGTTTTGCACGGGGAATTCGATATCGTCAATATTCTTCATTTCAGTATCTATGAGATCTTCGGGCAGGAGAATTTTCTTTCCGTCTTTAAAAATGTAACTTTCCTCAACTTGATTGATATCTACCGGGACCCCGTCAATATCCAAAGTCATCATCCAAAGGTCAAACTCTCCATCTGAATAGCGACGGAAATCCTCGTCGATATAGTCTTTAAAAAGCTCTCGTGCTTTGGTGCAGTTCCTTTTATTGATCTCAATGTCGATATCGCGAAGTTCGCGTGTGGCACCATACGTAATAGCCCCAAGACCTCCGCTTACTTGAAATGGAATTGAATTCTTATTCAATGTGTCCACAAGGAATTTAAGGACCTTCTTTTTTGCTTCGGATATCATGTCTAGTTATGTTAGAGGGAACAATAGCATACCTGTGCACACACATATATTGACTTTCGGGACGCTGTCCGTATACTGCTGAGTATTAGGCCGTAGGGCATCTAAGAAAAATTTGAGAAATGGAAAGGTATGAGTTTAAAAATAAAATCCTCATTGTAGGGTTCGGAAGCATCGGGCAAGCGGTTTTACCGCTCATTCTTCGGCATTTCACCATCACTCCGGACCGCATCACCATCGTGACCGCCGATAAGCGTGGGGAGGACGTGGCAAAGGAATACGGTGTTCGTTTTCTCATTGATCCGCTTTTGCCGCACAACCACCAGAACATCATAAAACAACATATCGGCCCGGGAGATTTTCTCGTGAATGTCTCGGTAGACGTATCGACTATGGCACTCATCGAGTATTGCCAGCGGAACTCAATCCTCTACCTTGATACCGTCGTGGAGCCGTGGGAAGGGTATTATACCGATCCCTCGCTTTCCGTCTCACAGCGTTCAAATTATGCTTTGCGTGAGCAGGCACTCGAATTGCGCAAACTTCCTTTGGAAGGCCCGCGCCCGACCGCCATCATCGCGCATGGTGCGAATCCGGGCCTCGTGTCTCATTTCGTAAAGCAGGCACTCCTTAATATCGCGGAGGATACCGGCATGGAAATTGAGAAGCCAAACACGCGCGAAGCGTGGGCGAAGCTTGCTCAAACGCTTGGCATCAAAGTCATCCACATCGCTGAGCGCGACACGCAGCAATCTGCTACGCCAAAGAAAATAGGAGAGTTCGTGAATACCTGGTCCGTGGACGGATTCCATTCGGAGAGCTGCCAGCCGTCTGAAATGGGCTGGGGCACGCATGAAAAAGCGATTCCGGCTGACGGCAAAGAGCACGATTTCGGTGTGAAGTGCGCCATTTATCTGGATCAGCCGAGCTTTATGACCAAATGCAGGAGCTGGACGCCTACTTCAAGGGCTCAGCAAGCATGGGTTGTCACCCATCATGAATCAATTTCTATCGCCGATTATCTGACGGTGATGGACGGCGGCAAGGCCGCGTATCGGCCGACCGTGCACTACGCGTATCATCCGTGCGACGGCGCAGTCCTCTCGCTCGATGAGCTCGCGGCCAATAACGGCACTCTTCAGAAAGAAAAAAGACTCATCAGCGATGAGATACTTCCCGGCGGCGTTGACGAGCTCGGCGTACTGCTTATGGGACACGCAAAAAATGCGTACTGGTATGGCTCGCGCCTTTCAATTGATGAGGCGCGCAAACTGGTGCCGCACAACAATGCAACAGCGCTCCAAGTGACCGCAAGCATCATCGGCGCGATGGTGTGGGCGATAGCGAATCCGACTGCGGGCATCGTAGATGCTGATGAAATTGACCACGAGCTTCTGATGAAGGTCGCGGGGCCCTATCTCGGCAAAGTGTTTGGCGAATATACCAACTGGACCCCGATAGAAGGGCACGGCATGCTTTTCCCGGAATTCGTCGACACGGAAGATCCGTGGCAGTTCTCGAACTTCAGAGTGTCTTAAGCTTTGCGGACAAAGCTCCCTCCCTGCGCTCGCCTCGAACTAACACATGGGAATGTGTTCGCTACTCGGCTCGCTTGGTAGTAGCTATACGATCCAATCCTGCACGAGGTTTCTAAATTCATCGGTGCGATCTTCAAAACCGATTCGTACCAAGTGCAACACGGGATGATATTCCGGCGTGAATTCGAAATGGCCGCGCACTTCGCCGTCATTGAAGACGCGTATGTGGTACTGATGCTTGAAATCGATTGTTCGCCGCAGGCTCACCAGCTCATCCGTATCCCGCCATGCGATGAAGTGATTGCCGAACCCTTTAGAAATGAGAAATGACACGAACTCGTGCACGGAACGTTCCGGGTGCAGGGTGCCGAGGAGGAAGTCTTGTCGCCCTTCATGTTTTATTTCCGGGACAACGCTCCTCATAAGGAATTTCCCCACACCGAGACGGTACGAAGTATTCCGCACGAAAGGGTGAAGCGGCGTGTAAAACCTCCAGAACCAATATTTCAATTGGTCATTGGTTGTATTCGGATATACCATCCGAGATTTCGGTAATTCTTTAATCCATGTTTCCACAATACTGATGTTATCGATGTTTTCGCGAGAAAAACTTCCGCAGATATGGCTTTGCAAAACGGTCAAGTCCCCAATAACCGGCAACGCGGTGACCAAGCATGATGGCGATCGCCACAAGTATGAGCGTTGGATTGACGCTGACGGTGCCGGCGAGGAGGAAATTGAACGACATGAAGAAGGCGAAGAATGCGGCGGTGCCGGTGAAGAGTCCGACAATGAGGCCGAGCCCGATGGCGAGTTCGCCGAACACGACTGCATTGGACCACACCATGACATTAGGGAGCACGGTGCTCTGAAGGAATGAGGCATACCACTGATACACGTCCGGATGAAGGCCACTGGTCTTGGAGAGCGCGCCTTGCACGAAGCCGCTCAGGGCTGCGCCTGCGTCAGAACCGAACCACGCCGGGCTTGCGAGCTTGCCCCACCCTGCCATAAAGAATTCATAGCCGAGATACAGGCGGACCACGAACCACATAGGAGCCGAAGCTTTATCGGCGGTAAAGAAGTGCATGAACCAGGATTGCTCGATGGTGTATTTCATACCAGCCAGTCTAGCAAACGGGAGCCGAATTGGGGGAGTATCATGTGAGTAATGAAGGAAACGCGGCTTATTCGCGATGGGGAAGCCTGACATCGCTTTCATCGAAAATCTCCCAGACTTCGAGGCCTACGCCATCGATGTCAAAGGCATGGCCACCCTCACGAACGGCTTCGCATCATACACTCAGACTAAGCATGTATAAAAAACGAGCCAGGATTTCTCCTGGCTCGAGAGGGTTGCTCATAATCTGAGTAAGTTATTCGCCCTTGAAAGCGTTTTCGTGATAACCGAGAAAGGCATATCTCTCCAGAAATCGTCGACGACAAGCTCGTTTCCCAATGATGCAAGATCGTGTTGAGAAAAATACTTATCTATGACTGGTCGTATCTTGGTTGGCCATCGTCGCTCATCTTCTTTCGCGATTTCCCATATCTCTCTTTTCTTGTTGCCACTCAGGGTGTCAGACGATCTCAACATGAAGACCTTCCGCCGCATAATTTCCTCGGACGGATGATTCCTGATGTAGCCGACACAAGCTGCAGTTCCTGGAAACATATGGATGAGGATGTTTTTAGGAATGAGCGACGGTCGCCATTTTCGCAAATGTTCCAACATCAGAGAAAGCTTCACCTGATGTTCTGAACATAGTGCGTAGTGGAGCATGTCGGGTCCCGATACGTCGTAACGATCGGTTTGTCCGGTCTGCCAGAATTGCACGAGCATGACAGACAACGGAACCATGACCCCGTCATAACAGGCCCCGCCGCTTACTGAGATCGTTTCGTCAGAGAATAACAAGCGATCAAGTTCTCCCAAGACATCTATGAATGACGTGGCCAGGTGTTCTGTTGCTATAGAAGCCCCCCGGAGCGGTCTTAATATTCCGCTCGGAGTGATGCAGCGCGCAAATACCTCATCTCGTCTCGTCCGAGCCAGATAGTCGAACATCTCCCAGACCTTTTCTTTTTCCGAAAGCAGAAGCCGAGAGCACGACGATATCGCATTCGGAAAACATACCTGTTTCGCCTTCACGTGGAATCTTCCGAGCCGTATGCCGTCGGTCGTGAATTGATACGCAGTCACGTAGCGGTTATCGGCTCTTGTATTTCGAAGGATCTCGGCGCGCATGTCTTCTGAAACGAGCAGTTCAGCCTTGCCATTCACCAGCCGATACATCGGCCAATTATTAGCATCCGCCTTACAGCAGGTCACATCCCACAGGTGATCCGGTATGCCACAGCTCCAGAGAACGAGCTTGTAGAGAGAGGCATTCCCGGGATGAGACGTAAGGGTGACCGGCACGCCAGCATCTTTCAGAACAAGCAGATCATTGATGCTTTCAGGATTGATCTTGATCATCACACTTCTCCTTTTGTTGGTTGCAGAAAGAACATAAAACAACATAGGCCCCGTTTCCAGGGCCTATGTTTAAGTTCGTGAGCGGTATAAATTGTTATACGACAAACGCAAAAATAGACCCTGGTGCGTGGGGCCAATAAAAATGGAACATGCTCGTGAGCACATTCACATTTCGTTTTTGCGATTCCATACCGAAACGATATGTCGTCAGGGCCATTTTGTCAAACGCCGGTCCTGTGTATACTCAGGGTTATGAATACCGCGCTACCGTCGATTATTGTTGACAGCGCTATGAGTCGAGACGCGATTCTCGCGCAAAATCCAGATAGCCCCGCGCCGCAAAGCGCACTCGATGTTCTTGAGGTATTGAACGTTACCTATGTTGGTTTTGATGATGCACTCCATACGGGTCAGATCGCGGTGCACAAAGACGTACTGCAAGATGTCAAACGATTCTTTGATGCCGCTCGAGAGATGAAGTTCCCAATCGAGAAGGTCATACCGATCAGTAACGAGAAGTATGCGTGGAATGATGAGAGGTCATGCGACGACAATAATTCGTCCGGATATAATTATCGACTCATCGCGGGCACCGACCGCGTATCGAAACATGCCGCCGGATTGGCTTTTGATATCAATCCAGTTCAGAACATTTTCGTGAAATATGACACAGACCTGAGCGAGACCTTTCGGTTCCCGAAAGACGCAGTTTATGACGAGCAGGCATCTGGTACGTTAACGAAGGTTCATCCTCTGGTTCAGTTGATGAAATCGCTCGGGTGGGAGTGGGGAGGGGATTGGACGCCAGAAAGCGGCAGAATTGATTACCAGCATTTCGAGAAATCATGATGAAAGAAATGGTCCGACTTCCGAAGCTGAAAAAGGGCGACAAGGTCGCAATCCTTTCGCCGTCGTTTGCGGCTCCCGGCAGGTTTCCTCATGTATATGAGCTCGGCCTCAAACGCTTGCGAGAAGTCTTCGAGCTCGAACCCGTGGAATTCCCAACAACGAAGAAGCTCGGGGCAGCAGGTGAGGAACGTGCAGCCGACCTCGTCGCGGCGTTTGAAGATCCAAGTATCAAAGGGATCATCAGTTCAATAGGCGGTAATGATCAAGTCACCTACATAAAAAATCTCCCTCCCGAACCTTTCATGAAGAATCCCAAGCCGTTCTTCGGTTATAGCGATAACACACATTTCGCGAATTTTCTTTGGATGCATGGCGTACCATCTTTTTATGGAGGCGCGTTATTTACCCAATTTGCTATGGAGGGGAAAATAGATGACTTCACGCTCAAGCATCTCAAGTGGGCACTTTTTGAATCGGGCGAGCGAGAACTCGAAGCGAGTCCTGTGTATAACGATATCGGTCTCGATTGGAATGATCCGAAAAATCTTGAGAAACAAGAAACGTTCTTACCGAATGACGGCTGGCATTGGGATGGTACTGAAAATGCCGAAGGCATCAGCTGGGGCGGTTGTCTTGAGTCGATAGACGAGCTACTGCGGCACAACATCGCAATTCCTCCACTCTCTGATTTTGAGAATGTGATTCTCTTTACTGAAACATCGGAGGAAATGCCTTCAGCGGATTATGTTTTCCGGGTCTATCGAGCGCTCGGCGAACGCGGCGTTCTCGCTCGCGTGCGAGGGATATTGGTCGGTCGTCCAAAATCATGGGAATTCGGGAATGAACATGATGAGACATGGCAGACTAATCACCGCATAGAGCAACGCGAAACTATCCTCAAAGTCGTTCGCATGTATAACCCGAACGTTCCGGTCATCCAAAATATGGACTTTGGACATACGAGCCCGCAGATACCGCTGCCGTACGGAAGTAATATCCGTATTAACGCACAGTCGCGAAAGATTTTTATGACTCTCTAAATCTGGTATGAAAATTAACCAGGCGGGAAATTTGAATGTGCCGCACAGCAATTTGAGAGAATGTGCATCTCATGCTATTAAGAGAGCAGCGCAGACATATTGTTACTCGCTAAATACTTGCGAAATATGAAGCTCTATCTTTCCTCATACGGAGTCGGAGACAAGGGGAATGAGTTAGTAGGTCTTTTGGGTGAAAATAAAAAAGTGGCAGTTATACCGAATGCGCTTGATTTTTCAACTGATATTGATAGGCGCAAGATTAGTCAACAACGAGAACTTGACGGCTTGTCTGCGCTCGGTCTAATGCCCGAAGAACTCGATCTTCGCCCATTCTTTGATACCAAAAGACATGAAGAGCTCGACCGAAAAATACGAACGTACGGACTTATTTGGGCTCGGGGTGGCAACGCATTTATTTTAAGACGGGCACTATTTTATAGTGGTTTGGATAAGATCCTTTTGGATCTCAAACATCAAAACGAAATAGTCTATGGAGGTTATAGTGCTGGTGTATGCGTGATAGGTCCGACACTCCATGGAATAGAATTGGTTGATGATGTCGAGATAACCCCAGAAGGATACGAACACGAGATTATTTGGAACGGCGTCGGCCTTATTGATTTTTCATTTGCCCCGCATTTTAAATCTGACCATCGTGAATCAGGCTCAGTTGATAAACTGGTGAATTTTTATGAACTAAATAAAATGCCGTACAAAGCCTTACGAGATGGGGAGGTTATCATCCAAGTTACATTGTAAATCCCGTGTTTTTTAAACTCGACAGTAATGGCTCAGTCGTAAACGAGGCTCGTGCCCTGGAACTCAAGAATTCGTTTTAGATTAGGATCTTTTCTGTTCGGGGTTTTTCTTCGACCGTACCTCGGCAGAAAATGCGGCTACCTCTTCTTCGGTCATAAGTGGCACCGAAAGAGTTTTGGCGACTTCTCTAATGAGTGAATCAGCAACTTCTTTTTTGGAGAGGTCGGAAATCATTACCTCAAATTCGACGTGGTAGCCCCAATCCTCACTCCATTTGAGAGCTATCTCGACACCTTTGTATTCATAGTTCGTGCGTTTCTGCGTGCCGCTAATTACCTGATCGGGAGCGCTGATACTCTCGCAAATGCTCTTCATGGTCTCAAATGACTCCTCGGGGAAGGGGACTTCAAATTCCTGAAATGATGAACCGGCACCAAGCGCGGTCAGCTTCAGAGAAATCTTCGCGGTACCTTTCGATATATTCCGTACGACTTTCAGAAGCTTGTCGGGGAAAATGTAGTACGAGACTTCTTTATCATCGGTGCCGAGCAGTGTCGCCTCGCGCGCCAGCTTCTCGGACAGCTCCTTATATGCTATTTCGGTAAGTACGGCGCGATGTTCAATTTCGTACATGCCGCTATTTATACACTACTTTTCCGTCTCCAATTTAGGCGTATTGACTTATATACTTTATCTAGTAAGGTCATCTGTGGATCATAACCGGGAGTTCATGTAATGATTAATTGGGATTGGATTAAGAAATTCCGCAGTACCACGCGTGTTCAGGCTACCATCGAGGCACTGGATGATTTCGTCAATCAATTGCATGAGGAAATCCCAGGCAACGTAGTTGAACCGCCACTCTTCCATGAAATGGGGACCAGTCTGGCAGAAGTGATAGATGAAATGCGCCCGTTAGGCTTGGACATTCCATCCGCTGTGATGCACCGAAAGAGACAGGCTGGGTGGGCGAAACTTGTTCTACGGGAGGACGATGCCTCAATTACAGGCTATATCTTTCTTGAAATGGTGGAGGAAGCGGGTAGTAAAACGAGACTCCGACAGCATGAGCTGGCTTTCACTGCGGCTGTCCTTGAAATCAGTGAATTTGCGTTCCACAAATGTAATCTACCGTCGGTGTTCCTTTATGCCCATCCGGATGAGACGAGTCGAATAAGTAGTCTCGAGCGAATCGGATTTGTTCACACGGGCGATCGGACTGTCGAGGAAGGTGGAGCAGCGTATCGGGTTTACTCGAAGAAGAAGCCGACTAACTAACCCAAACAGGGAGGCGGCTTCAAAGCCGATACACGGGATGCTGCTCAAACAGCATCCCGTTCTATAAGCTCAAGGTGGTTCACGGGAGCATGGATATTCCTGTAAACGCTGACGAGTTCTGGGCATTTATTTGTCCTGTCTAATCAATAATTCAATAATAACAAAGGTAGTTGGCTAAAACTTTTTTCGTTAAAAGACCCCTGTGGGTGGGGTCTTTTATTTTAGAGAGAGATCTTGGTTCACATATTCGACCGATGTTTATTAGAACTATATAATATACAAGCCACGATAATTTATCTGTATATGATAATAAAAGGCATTATTTTTGATCTCGATATGTGTATCCTGGATGCGCACGCATTTACTGGCCCCTTTTTTAATCCGGTGTTAGAAGCCTTAAATAATTCAGAACTCTCAGCGGAATTGAAGAAAAAAATCAGCCATCAACTCTGGACCACAAGTCTCGATGACACGATGGAAATGTTTTCTGTGCCAGAGAATATCGCAGAGAGCATGAGAGATGCATATAGAAAAATAGAAGTACCAGATGAGGTAAAAATAAAGTCTTTTGGTGACGAAGAATACATACGAAATTTACCGATAAAGAAATTTTTGGTCACTAGCGGATACAGAAAATTTCAAGAAACAAAAATAGCGAGACTCGGCATTGCAGATTTATTCGATGAAATAATTATTGATGCACTTGACGCTAGAGATAAACGCAAAGGTAAGAAAAAGATTTTTCAAGAGATTCTAGAAAAAAATAATTGGGAGAAGGATGATGTGTTGGTAGTGGGTGATAATCCTATGTCAGAACTAGGAGCCGCTAAATCCTTGGGTATCCTTACTGTGCAGACTCTACGACCTACTGTAGCTAGATGGGATGATGCTACTTACCATATAAAATCTTTCGATGAACTCGAAGCTCTTATTCAGTAAAAGGTATTGGAAAAAAATACTCCCCCATAGAATTACGGGGGAGCGTGAGTTTCAATCGATCAGAACTTCCTGTCTTTCGGCTTGATGGTCTGCAGGCCGGTATAGGTATGAAGAACTTCAGGAACCAGGACAGTCCCGTCGTCCTGTTGATTGTTTTCGAGGATTGCGAGCATCGTGCGGGTGACAGCAACAACCGTACCATTAAGTGTGTGAACGAAGTCAGTCTTGCCGGTGGCACTGCTCTTGAATTTAGTATTCAATCGCCGTGCCTGGAAGTCCGTGCAGTTGGAAGCAGAGGTCACTTCCCCATACCCGCCACCTTCGCCGATAAATGGCATCCACGCTTCGATATCGTACTTCCTATAGGCCGGAGTCCCCAGATCGCCTTTGCACATTAGCAAAACACGATAAGGGAGTTTCAGTGCCTGGTAGAATTCTTCCTCGATTGCGAGCATTTCTTCGTGAGCTATTGCGCTCCTGTCGGGATGCACGAACTGGTAGAGTTCTACCTTGCTGAACTGATGCACTCGGTAGAGACCTTTACTTTCTCGACCGCTACTGCCAGCTTCGGTTCTGAAACAATGGCTGACACCCGAGATCTTGATGGGCAGATCTTCTTCCGGAATCACAGTCTTGGCCATATAGCCGCCAATAGTAATCTCAGAAGTGCCGATAAGACTCAATGCGCCCTCGGTCATGGAATAAATCTGACTTTCGGGTCCACGTGGAGAGAATCCTGAAGCGGTGATAATCTCATCACGTGCGATTTCTGGTGTTGCCATCGGGGTAAAGCCGTGTTTAATCGCCAATTCGAGCGCGTAGCGGATGAGTCCAAGTTCAAGAAGAACTGCTTCGTTCTTCAAATAATAGAACTTGGATCCAGTCACTTTCGCCGCCGCCTCAAAATCCAGGATGTCCAGTTTCTTGCCAAGCTCGACGTGGTCGAGTGGCTTAAAGCCGAATTTAGTGGGCTCCCCAACAAACCTGATGGGGATGTTGCCCTTCTCGTCTTTACCTTGCGGCACATCGGATGCAACGAGGTTCGGGATTTTGAGCGCTTCTTCGGTATAGCTCTCCTCAAGTATCGCGATTTCATTCTTGAGAGTCGCCATGGTTTGCTTGAGGTTAGAGACAGTGGTCCTAAGCTGTTCGCGGACTGCCTCATCGGCATTCTTGAATTGCCCAGATGCCTGGTTAGAACGGTGTCGCGTTGCCTCAAGGAGCTGCCTTTTTTGTTTCAGTTGCTCGTACAGAGCAACTGTCTTATCGACGTCGGCATTAGCATAGCGCTCTCGCGTGTTCTGCCGGACCAAATCAATATTTTCGAGAATAAATCGGATATCAAGCATGATTCTCTCCTCAACAGGATTGATGTTTGACAATGAACAATACTAAATAACTGTACATCATAGTAATACTATATATCGGTTTAGTCAATGCATTGACAAAAATATAGGATGTAGCTAACTTACCGGCAGAGTAATACGGAGTAGCACCTTGAAACCCAACTTAAGGAGTGTCCATGTCTAAATCAACAGCGGTAGATATCCCCCAGGCCGTGAACGAGTTCATGACCAAAAAAGGATGGCAAGGACGCTCGTGTGGCGCCTGTGGCAGGACTTTCTTCTCGAAACCGTCCAATAAAATGGACATGTCAATCTGCGGATGGCACGAGTGCGATAATGGGACATATCCGTTCCGCACTTTCGTTAAGCGAAAGAAACGGGTGACTCCTGCAGAGGTGAGTACAAGGATGATGGATTACTTCGTCTCAACTGGATTTGGGTTGGTCGCTCCTCTGAACATAGCAAATTTTGAGGGGCAGACTGACCTGATCATCGCCGGCGTTCAGATGTTTGATGGCGTCATTCACCGAAATCAGGAAATTCGGGAAGAGAAAATGTTTGTGGCTCAGCCATGTATCCGGATGCAGTTCCAACAGTACGTCGGGACACAGGAAGGGACATCTACTTCCTTCGTGAACGTCTGTACAGAAAAGATGAATGCGAAGTTTGACGAGCATCTGCAGGCTGTCGACAACTGGTGCACCGTCCTTTCAAAACTCGGTCTGCACATGAATGACTTCGTTGTCATCATGCAAACATCAACTAACGATTGGGGAACGGGTGAGTTTTCTAATCTCGAGCTTTTCTTTTCCTATGGAGGACTTGAGCTTGGGGATGCATCTTACTTTCTTGTTCCTCAGGCAAACGGTGTCCGTATCCCTGTCAGTGATATTGGGTTCGGTCTTGAGAGAATCGTTTGGGCAATAAACAAGACCGACTCGTACTTCGATACTTTGATTCCCTGGACATCAGGGGGTGCGAAGGAGATGTTTGATTCTTGTCGAACGCTCGCGCTCTTGGCTCTTTGTGGAGTACAGGCAAGCAACAAAGGTCCTGGTTTCCAGTTCAGGCGGTTTTCCAAAGTGCTCAGCGAGAAGTACTACGGAGAATGGATATATCGCAGTCTGGGGTATTACTTCGATTATTGGTCACAGTTCATTAAGCCAGCCATTAGTCGAGATGCGGCCATTCAGCTTGTACGCCTAGAGATTGAAAGGTTCATCAATCTGAAAGTCTGCGAGATGCTGGGACTTCCACCACCTCGTGAAGAGACGACAGAAGCGTACCTCAATCGCTTGGTGTATACTTGTAATGCAGATATTTACGAGCTGCGCAAAGCGATACAGTCATGCAAAACATAAAAGAGAACAGGCGAATATATTTGTCGGGGGGAGGTAATGAAAAACAATCATTCCCCCTCGACAAATTTTTTTTTAGTACATTGCCGAAAGATGGGCGCTTTCTATATATACCGATAGCACTACGGGGTAATGAACTATATCCCACAACGCATTTGTGGATGAAAAGTATCCTTGAACTTCACGAAAGAAACGATGTCCAATTTGAAACAGTCGATGATCTTTTTAAATTAAGGGATCTAAAAGGGCTTGATGGCATATATATCGGTGGTGGCAACACATGGAGTCTGATACAGGAGATTAAAAACTCTAATTTTTCATACCAGTTACTTCAATATTTCGAAGCTGGCGGTCAAGTATACGGAGGAAGTGCCGGGGCTATTATCCTCGGAAAGAGGATAGACACTCATGATGACGAAAACAAAATAGGGTTGTCTGACATGGAAGGTCTCAATCTATTGGGAAACTATTCTGTCGCCTGCCACTTCAAAGATGATCAACACGATCGCTTCAAGGCGTGGGCTATAAAAAATAAATTCCCAATTATCTGTCTACCAGAAGAGACAGGGCTGATTATAGAAAATAGTATCGCAAGATGTGTAGGCACAAAACCTTGCACTGTCTATGCGGCAGATGGTACGAAAACAGATGTTAATCCAGAAGAATCATTTAATTTATAAAAGAGTGCCCCAAGCTGTTAGCGAGGGGCACTTTCGAGTTGTTCAGTAAAGATTGAGTTCTCCGTTCACGATTTTCTGTGTGGTCTCATTTGCTTTGGCGAAGTTGCGTTCTACGATCTCTTCCACAAATTGCTGTTGCGATGACGTAACGTCGCTGTTGCAGATCTCGACGTACACGGACCAGGGGTCTGAGAGACTCCGGCCCATCTGCGAAGTGAGGTAGACGTAAGCCTCAAGTCCCAGCAGGCTGAAGATCTCCTGAGAAATGAGAGCGCCGATTGCGGTGTAGATCTTGCCCACATGGTAGACAGGATTTTTACCGCAGCAGGCCTCCATACTCATGTGTCTGGTGAAGGAAATGACTCCGTTGTAACGGTTCCCTCGGCCGACGACACCCTCATCGCCACTTTCGATAGCACTTCCCGTCAAGGTGAGGTAGTAGTCCGATTTTGCCGGATTGTCCCTCGTGTTGAGCGAGATCGAGACCTCGTACTGATCGAATTGAGTGGCGATCAATTGCTTGAGCCACTGCCCGAGGAACTTGAGCTTTTCAGCATAGAATTCCTTGTTCGGTGTATAGGCGGAGATGAACGGAATGCATACGGTAATGTCCACCCGTTTTTTAATGCGCCTTGCCATTACCTTGATATCTGAACCCACAAAGGGATGAAGCTTTTTGAATTCTTTTCCGTTTAGGGTTGTCTCCACGAGCATGACCATCTTCTCGGTGACACTCAACGGACTATACGAGACAGTCGTTGACGTGTCGTTCGCCCTCAGGCTGTTATCATGGAAGACAGCAAACTCTTTCTGAGGAATTTCGAAGAAGAACTGACGTTCATTCTTGGTAGATCCATCAGCTTCATACACGACACCAGGGCCGGGTGCGAAGTGAGTGTTGTCGATAATCATGAGCCATTGATCGAGGTCAAGCAGTGGCAATATCTCCCCGAAATGTTTGTAGACGGTATCCTTGACGATTTCGAGGTAAGGGATTGTCTCCTGCTGGAAAGTCCTGGTGAACCGGCAGTTGAGATAAAGCCTTATTGGTTTTTGCATTTCGCCACTACCGAATTTGACCTTCGTGGCACCGCCCGAGAGAGCGATCTTGTCGACCATATGCCTTAAGATAAGGCCGTAGCGCGACAAACAGTACCGCGAATAAGCTTGAGAGATCTTCTCGGCAAGAGCGTCACAGAGGGTGTCTGGGTGACCGATGCCTTTTCGCTCAACGACTTCGTATTCGCTCTCATCGATGAGAGGCTTTCCTGATGCGCATATGAGCAGGTTGCTCTTGTCCATTGAAGCCTCCAAAATGTGAAAGATTGTAAACGAACTAGTTTTAGCCGAGAAGAATATATTACTATAATTAATATTTGTCAAATGCTCTGGACTTGCAATTTTTGTAGAGGTGTGCTATAGTATAAAAAGGTGGTATGAAGGGGATTTTGGCCCCAAATGCCGTGTTCTTAACGCAACAAAGGAGTATGTCATGCGAACATTTATTTTTCTGTTGATTTTGGCTCTCAGCTCATCCGTAGCTTATGCCAAAGGCGGTCCGAATCCGCTCTTGGCAGCAGGTTCGCCTGGAGTTGAGCGCTGCAACGAAATCGCGGCGATCGCCAAAAAAATCTCTGCAAATCCAAACGCTGTATCCGGCAGGCCGTCGCGGAGGATGGCAATGGACGCGATGCGTTGCTCAGTGGCCGAAACGAAAGCACGAGAAGAGGCCGCGCAGAAATCCATGTTCCAGAAGTTTCTGGACATATTCCACTAATATCTCAGGAGGTGCCCCATGGCGCTCAAATCAGCGAATCAAGCGATTCGCTGGTTACAGCGAATCGGCATTTCAGTCCTCGGACTGACCGGCAACGCCGCGATGGTGTATGGATATGATTTCGTAGTCTATCCCTATCTCATCGCGAACTACGGGTTTCTGTACGGCTGGCTGTACGCAGCTATGGGCTCGGCCATTCTCTGTCTCGGAACGCTCTGGTTCTACAACGTGACGAAGCAGGATTGGCTCCTCATCGAGACGATTAAACGCGTACGGGATGACCCGGCAGCCGGAAGGGTCAGGAGATTCTTCCATGATGTTGCCAACAGAGGCGATATGCTGGCGTTCCTCCTGCTTAGCTTACGGAAGGACGCTTTCATCGTCACCGTGTACATGCGGAAGGGTGCCGGGAATTATGCAATGACCGCTCGGGATTGGAAGATATTCTGGGCGAGCCTATTGATCTCGGAGGCCTGGTGGGGACTGCTCGTTTTCGGCGCCATAGAAGTTTTCAGAACATGGCTGGCGCCTTTCGCAGGACCCGTTCTCAACTGGCTCGGTTTAGCCTAATCGGCGACAATGCACACGCATAGTCGCCGGTTTTCTTTTTGGTGCTACCATAAGTGCCATGACAGCCCACTTTGGGGAACATATCACCATTGATGGTTATGGTGGGAATCCGGACCGTCTCAATAGCGAGGAAGCCGTTCTTTCCGCGCTTTCCGAGATATGCGATGCACTTCGTATGCGGCCACTTATGAAACCGGTTATTATTTCCGCGCCGGATAACCATATCAAGGACCCGGGGGGTTGGAGCGGTTTCGTCATCATCGCAGAAAGTCATGTCAGTATTCATACTTTTCCAAAACGGAGGTTCCTCTCCGCCGATGTCTATACCTGTCAGAACGGTATTGATCAACAATTTGTCATAGATTTTTTCAAGAAAAAATTCCAGCTTGAAGATGTTGAGACGCATTTTATAAAACGCGGACTCAAATATCCGGTGGAAAATATTGCCCCATGAAAACAAAAGTCCTATTCGTCGTTCTCTTTGTCTCCATCGCAGTTTCGGTGTACCTCACCTACGACCGCACTATCGTTCGGAACGATTTCGAAGTGTTCGGTTCGGAGGAACTCTAGAGCGTTTTCGCAAATTTTCTTAAAGATCCAAAAGCACTGCGGCAATCCAGGGGAAAGCCACGGTTACATCACTTTGGATTATTTGATAATAACTTTCTGTCGAAAGTTTGTTCCACGTGATTTTTTCTTTGCCTCCCGCGCCGGAGTAAGAACCGTACGACATCGGAGAAGATCCGATTTCAATAAATCCCGCCCAATCCCTGACTTTACCTGGCAATTTTAAGTCTTCTTTCAGGGAGGGTACTACGCAGATGGGGAAGTCTGCAGAAATGCCTCCGCCAAGTTGTAGAAATGCGATGGGAGAATCTTTGCTTTCTTTCATGTACCAGTCGTACATAAAGTGAAAATATTCCGCGCCGCTTTTCATAATGTTTCCGTCCAATACGACCTCACCCTCTTTCTTATGTGGCCCGGTGTAGGTACAGTTCGCAAAGAAATTGCCCGTGCTGGAATCTTCAAACCCAGGGATGACAATGGGAATATTTTTTTCAAATGCCGCATACGCCCAGCAATCGTCCGGATTTGCTTTTGGATCGGGCTGTATCAATTTCTCCTCGAATAATCGGCGGAAATATTCATGAGGGAAATATCGCTCCTTCTTCGCTTGCGCTTCTTTCCACATTTGTAATAGCTTGGGCTCTAGTATGAGCATACTTTCATTTTCTGGCAGAAAGGTGTCGGTAATTCTGAGAAGGCCAGCATCACGCAATTCAGCTTCCTGCTCGGGAGTCAGTTCGGTGTAGCGAGGAATGTTGCCGTAGTGCGAGTGAGCGACGTAGCGATAATATGACTCCTCATGATTGGCGCCAGTGGATGATATTAGGTGCACTTTGTCTTTCCGGATGAGCTCGGCGAGGAGAATGCCGATTTGAAAAGAACTTAAGGCGCCTGCCAGCGTGATGACTAATTTCCCGCCGTTCGTTAGATGGTTCTTCAACCATAAAGCCGCTTCTAAAGTCGAGCCGCCGTTGCAGTGCAATAACGTTCTTTCCGCAAAGGTGCTTACTGGGGCGGGACTATTTTCCATATTCTCACTCAAAGTACCTACTGTCTTAACGGTGTCCTGTACGATGAGCTTTCTCAGCCCTGGCGAGAGTGCGTCTAGTTTACTTTTTTCCATAGGTATCACTATACCATTCGAGGGTGGTATGATTTAAGGACGTATGCAACCGCTTTGTCCGGGAGAACCAGCGCAGTATTTTTTCTTTTCGAGCAATCCTCCAGCGTTTCTCTATTATTCGCACTTCATTGCGATACTAGCGGCAGTTGTATTCGTTTTGCTACTTATTCCGCGCGTTCGTGAATCTATTGCTATTAGGTTGTATGTTGCAATCGTCTTTTTCTTCACGGCATGGACAGTCGTTGACGTGCTTCTTTGGGCATCAATTCGCCCAGATGTAATTTTATTTAGTTGGAGTTTGCAAATCTTGCTCGAGCTACTTCTCTATGTGTCAGCGTTTTATTTTGCGTATGTAGTTATTTCTCAAAAGGATCTTCCGTTCTTGGGGAAAATTGGTCTCTCTGTCCTTCTTATCCCGATTATTAGCATATTGCCGACCCACTATTTACTTCCAGGCGTCGATATCTCCTCGTGCAACGTAGTAGAAACTCCTTTGCTTAATTTCTCCCTCACATATGGTGTAGAAATATTTTTAAGTTTCCTCATTCTATTTGTCAGTTTCTGGGGTATTCACAAACAAGCAAAACGAAGAACAGAAATCATTCTTTTTACTACGGGACTAATCGTATTCTTGATCGCCTTTTCCTCAGGAAACATTATTGGAAGCATAACTGATAATTGGGACCTGGCGCAGGTCGGGCTGTTCGGGATGCCGGTATTTATCGCCTTCCTAACGTACACCGTCGTCAAATTCAAAACATTCAAAGTAAAACTTATCGCCACCCAGGCGCTCGTCGCAGGAATTGCCGTACTTATAGGAGCGCGCTTGTTCTACAGTACGACCACATCCGGCACTATTTTATCAGCAGCAACTCTCATTGCTTTCCTGATCAGCGGAGTCTTCCTCGTTCAAAGTGTCAAGCGAGAAATCGAGCAGAGAGAGCACATCGAGATCCTTGCCAAAGAATTGCAGGAGACGAACGAACGACAGGAGGGGTTGCTGCACTTTATCGGGCACGAAGTGAAGGGGTCCTTGACCAAAGATGCGGGTGCATTTGCGTTACTCACCGAAGGCGATTTTGGTCCGTTGCCGGAAGCGATGAAAGCGTTCGTGACACAGGCGCTCGTGGAGTCGCGCCAAGGTGCTGATGGCGTGGCGAACATCCTCAAGGCTTCGAACTTAAAGAAGGGGAAGGTGACTTACGCGAAAGCGCCGTTCGATCTCAAAGAACTTGTCGCAAAGGCGGTGGAGCGGGCAAAGCCGTCGGCAGAGAAGAAAGAGCTCGCACTCACCTTTATCGCAGCCGAAGGTGCATACCAGATGACCGGCGACGCTCCGCAGATTTTTGACCACGTGCTCCGCAACATCATTGATAATTCCATCGCCTACACGCCGTCCGGCTCTGTGGCGGTTTCGCTCAAGCGCGCCGGCCCGAAGATAGTTTTTGCCGTGAAAGACACTGGCATCGGCATTACGGAGGAAGACAAAAAGAAGCTTTTTACCGAAGGAGGTCACGGCAAAGATTCCCAGCGGGTCAATGTACACTCCACCGGCTACGGCCTTTTCATCGCGAAGAGCATCACGGAGGAGCATGGCGGAACCATCCGCGCCGAATCGGAAGGGCAGGGTAAAGGTTCCACCTTCATCGTTGAATTTCCCGTTGGATAATTCATTGTATCTGTATGTCTAAAGAAAGCTTCTCAAGCACAGAAAAAAGAGAACCTGAAGAAGTAATTCCAAAGCAAGAAAGGAAAGTACTAGGCCTCATTCCAACACGAGGTGGTTCAAAAGGTCTTGAAAATAAGAATATTAAACTCTTGGAGGGGAAGCCCCTACTCGCATATACGATAGAGGCTGCACAACACTGTGCTGATATCACGGAAGTTCTGGTTACGACTGATAATGCAAACATAGCTTCTGTCGCTAAAGAATTTGGTGCTGAAGTGTATCGGCATCCCGCAGAATTATCTGCAGACGGTAAAGCGACATTTCCTGTCATCCAGTATGTCGTACGAGATCTTATTAATTCTGGAAACATTTTTGAGCTCATTACCTCAATGAGAGCAACATCTCCGCTTAGAACCCCAGAAGATATAACGAGAGCGATTGATTTGCTACTCGAAACAGACGCTGATTCTGTTGTGAGCGTGGTCGCTGATCAGACCGGCCACCCGATTCGTCTTAAAACACTCGACAAAGATTTGAAGATTTCCTCTTTGGAAAAAGGGGAGGAAAATTCCCCCGTTATTCGACAGAACCTGCCTCTAGTTTACCGAAGAAACGGAGCGATTTATGTAACGAAAACCCCTATTATCCTAGGGGGGAGCCTTTTTGGTACAGATTCTCGCGGATATGTCATGCCCAAAAGCAGATCTATAAACATCAATGACGAAATTGATTTCATTTGTGCTGCTGCAATATTGCAGGCGCGGGAACGCGGGGAGATTAAGGAATAGTTTCTTATGAAGACGCTTGTTCTTGATATAGGAGGCATCTTTTTTCACCCATCTTGGCGTCTCGAAGGGATTGCTCATGTGAGTCAGATATTGGGTGTGCCAAAGGAAGATCTAAAGGAAGCGCTAAACCGCAATAAACACTCATTCTATACAGGTAAGATGTCGGAAAAAGACTATTGGAGGAACATCATACAAGATCTGAATGTGTCGGAATTCACAAGTGACTATCTTGAAGAGATATACCGCTCGTATGTGCGACCGATACCGGAAACACTCATGCTCCTCCCAGAATTGGCTTCTCGCTACAGGCTTGTCGCTTGCAACAATTGCCCGAAAGAGTGGATGGAATATAGAAAGCAAATCGCGTCCCTCGATACATTCTTTTCTGAATTTTTCACATCCGGATATATAGGTTCAATGAAACCAGAAGAAGATATGTATTCGAAAATTTTTGCTGATGGGCGAGTGGACAAGGGAGATATCATCTACATCGATGACAATGAAGACTATGCATCCCTTGTGCGTGAACGATATGGCGTAAAAAGCGTTGTTTACAAAGGACCAAGTGACTTACTTTTTTGGATAAGGTAACACCGGGGGAAAGGGCGGTCGTCGTGAGTTCCCTTTAACATTTAGTTCGTTCACGACTTGTGCACACACGCCGGGACTTCTGAAGGCTGCAAAAAATCCAACGGCCGTATTTGCAGAAAGGTCGAGAGCATGAAAAAGGACTGATGCGCCGAAATCAGTGTTTGCTCCTAAACTTGGTCGTGCTCGCCGCACTGCTTTTGCGTATGCAACAAGACGGTCGATTTGTTCTTTCTTCTCAGGAAATCCTTTACGACACGCTTCGATATATAGTGAGACACGAGGATCTTTGCCTAATACTTCTGGAGAATCACGAGTATCAGTCTTATGGATACGATGACCAAACCCATAAGGCTTCCCGCTCTTTAATATCGAGGCGACATATTCATCAGGTTCCATAGAACTTTCCAGATACTTGCCAGTCTGTTTCATACATTCACTCACGGCACCGGAATGTAGAATTCCGCTGCGTATGTTAAAGCTTGCGATGAGGGCTCTCGGGAAGGATGTTCGCACAGAGCCAGCGAGACGCGCAGTAAGTTCTCCCGAGTTCAATCCGTGCGAGATATGTGCAAGGGCGATTTTCTTTACAGCTGCGACCTGTTCAGGAGCCGGTGTTTTCCCGGCCGCTTGTAAGAATCTCTCCACTGGATCGATAGATAGAGTATCAATATTCTCGGCGTTATTCTCATCTTCTTTACAAAAGTCTGCAACCGTCCGCATGATTTTTCCTATAAAGAAGTACGCTTCGGACATAGCCTTCTTTTTCCTCTCCTTATTTTCTTCCAAATTGCCAAGCGGGAGATATTCATATTCGGAAATACTCCCATATTTCATGGTAGTTTGTTGATGTAGCAACTGTAATGTAATGAGATCAACCATTTCCGTACCTAGTTCTTTTGCGTCGTGTATTATTTTTCTTTCCTTTTCATCCAACTCAAATCCTTTCAAAAAGACTTGTTCTGCTGCATCACGGTATGTTCCATCGCGTTCATCAAAAAGTTGAAGCGTTGCGGAAAGATAATCCGGTTGAGCAGAGAATTCTTCTATAGACATACCAGCAATTTGTATAAGGCCATCTTCGATGTGGGTTTGCTCCTTAGATATGTGCGACAACCCCTGTTCGTCCAATCTCTGCAGCATACTAGTTATCTGACGACCCGCGTTTTTCACATCGCTGTCTATAGCGTCATATACCTCGATGCGCCCCATCGCAGTAAGCTGGTCACGTAGGCGATTAAGTATGATTTGTGTTCTTCCACAAAAGATTTTTTGATTATGGTTACTATTGAATAAATCTATTACGGTCACATGCAATTTCTGAACTTCCAAGTCTGACAATAGACCGGCCTCGTTGAGTTTTTGGATAACGGAATCATAGGCGTCGAGAGAGACAAACTTCCAGAGAACCTCTGTTGGATCGTTATAAATATCAGGTCCTTCTTGTGGCGGGAGCATTTTCGGACCGTGTTCCGACATATAGAACAGTGTAGCACTCCACCGGCTATGGTCTCTTCATCGCAAAGAGCATCACTGAAGAGCATGGCGGCACCATCCGCGCCGAGAGCGATGGAGTGGGCAAGGGGTCTACATTTACAGTAGAATTTCCAGTCTCGTAAATAGCAGGGCAAGCCCCGTACCAAATCAGATTTGGTACGGGGCAAGGGCTCGACCCTCATCGTTGAGTTTCCGGCATAAATTGTGGTATAATGGTGGATATGAAAAAGAAATACCTTATTAAAACGAAATATGGGAATTTCAACGCAACTATCTGGCGCGATAACGCAGACGATAAAATGTATCTTGTAGAAGTGCCTAGTTTCAATAAAACAATGACACAAGGAATGACGCTTGCTGACGCTAAATATATGGCGCAGGATCTCATAGAACTTCTGTGCGAAGTTGCGTTTGATGACGGTAAAGTTGTTATTGATGATGAACGACACATTGTCGCTCGCGGTAAACTAAAGAATCTTTCAGGTGTTGTTGCGCTTGCAGCATGAGCATCGTTCCGATGTTGCGCGCGACAACTATTGTCCGCGCGCTTCGGAAAGCAGGGTTCCACGTCATACGCCAGCGGGGAAGTCACGTCCACTTGCGACATTTCTCCGACCCGATTCGGTATGCGACCGTCCCGTATCATTCAAAAGATATCTCACGAAAAGATCTTGCCAGCATTCTGAAACAATCTAAATTGTCAGTGGAAGAATTCCTAAAGCTACTAAAGAAATAATTGGCAGTGGTACTATAAACCTCTATGCAAGTCGAAAAGAAAAAGCCCGCGAGGGTGTGGCCAGTGCTTCACGCCTACGGTAAGGCGGCTGCACGATATCCGAAACTGCTCGGCGGAGCGGTGCTTGCAACCATTGCCATAGAAACAACCGGTATCACTGCACCGCTATTCCTCAAGCAGTTCGTCGACGTGCTCGCAAAGGGTACCGCGGCGCCGCAGGTCGTCGAATCCGTCGTTTGGATACTCACCATGTACGCGCTCATTGAGCTCGGCGGATGGGTGGGTCAGCGTGTGCGCATGTTTACGCTCGGGCGACTTGAGGCGCGCGCGATGGCCGATCTTTACGACAAGGCATTCAGTTATCTCATCGAACATTCGCACGAGTTCTTCATTTCCAACTTCACCGGCACGCTCACGCGCCGTGTGACGCGCTACGCACGCTCTTTTGAAGGAGTGCTCGACAATCTGCTGATGAACTTCTTTCCAGCGACTCTGTATTTCTTCGGCGTAGTCACGGTTTTGTCGCTTCGCAGTTTGTGGCTCGGCATGAGCCTGTTCGTATTGACCGCGTTTTTCATCTACATCCAATACAAAATGGTGATGTGGCTCCAGCCGCTCCGGACCAGGCGTACCGAAGAAGACAGTCATATGACCGGGGCACTTTCCGATGCCGTTCTGAACCATTCCACCATCACCGCTTTTGCCGCGGCTCCGTATGAGCGTTCTTATTTCGGCAAGGTAACGGATGAATGGCGCGATGCGACAAGGCGCGCGATGGACGGGTACGCCATGATTTATGGCATCCAGGGACTGGTGGCCACATTTATGGAGATCGCGATTCTCGGTGCTACCGCATTTCTGTGGTTGCAAGGGGTCCTTACCATCGGCGATTTCGTACTCGTGCAGATGTACATCTTCGGTCTCCTGAATCGCGTATGGACGATCGGGCGGAGCATGCGCCAGCTCCACGACGCATTTTCTGAAGCGACCGAAATGCTCGACATCATGGAACTGCCGCATGAAATTCAGGACGCACCGACGGCGAAACCGCTTAGTGTGAAAGAAGGCGCGATTACGTTTGACCATGTGCACTTCGAATACCGAGACGGGCATTCTTTGCTGAAAGATTTCAGTCTTGAAATACAACCACGCGAAAAGATAGCGCTCGTTGGTTCCTCGGGTGCGGGGAAGTCCACCATCACGAAACTTCTGCTCCGTCTTTATGAAGTCGGGAGCGGCACTGTAAGTATCGACGGCCAGAATATCGCGCAGGCGACGCAAGAGAGTCTGCGCAAAAACATCGCATTCGTACCGCAGGAGCCAATGCTCTTCCATCGTTCACTTATGGACAATATTCGTTATGGGCGGCAAGGCGCGACCGACGAAGAAGTCATTGAAGCGGCGAAGCAAGCGCATTGCTACGAATTCATCAACCAGTATGCCGAAAGGTTCCAGACGATGGTGGGCGAGCGCGGCGTGAAGCTCTCGGGCGGCGAGCGTCAGCGCGTGGCTATCGCTCGCGCCATTCTCAAGAACGCGCCGATACTCGTGCTCGACGAAGCGACTTCAAGTTTGGACTCGGAGTCCGAACGGCTTATTCAAGACGCGCTCCTTCGGCTTATGGAAGGGAAGACGGTCATCGCTATTGCGCACCGACTCTCCACCGTGATGCATATGGATCGGCTCATCGTGATGGAAAAAGGCGCGGTCGTCCTTTCCGGAAGTCACGATGAACTCCTCGCGCAGGGCAGCAATCTCTATCACAAACTTTGGGAGATCCAGGCGGGTGGATTCCTGCGGAAGGATTAGAAGCGTTGTGGATAATGTAATTCAGATCTTTAGTCTTAGGTATACTGAGATAGTATGGCGAAGGTTCGAGAAAAGGAACTCGCAAGAAAATATAGAAAAGAAGGACGGAGTCTAAAGTCGATTGCCCGTCTGCTTTCGGTCTCGCCAAGTTCAGTGAGCATTTGGTGTGATGACATCTGTCTGACTTCGGCACAAATCAGTAAGCTCGATAAAGAGCATCACAATCTCCGGATGCGTGGACTGCTCAAGGGTGCACATATGAATAAGGAGAAGAAACTAATTCGTATAGCCCTACATCAGAAAGAGGCTCGGAATGTCTTTAAGGCTTTGAATAAACGAGAACTACTTATTGCCGGTCTTGGTCTCTATTGGGGCGAAGGAGTAAAGAAAGGTCATACCTCAATAGTGAATTCAGATCCAAGAGTAATTGCATTTGCAGTCCGATGGTTTACTTTTGGCCTTGGAGTTGACCGAAGAGATTTACGACCCCGTGTGTTTATTAATCACATACACGATTCTCGAATAGATATAGTGCGCAAATTTTGGTCCCGCTATCTTAAGATTCCAGAAGGACAGTTTGGACGCACAATCCTTATCAAGAGGACGAACAAAAAGGTTTACGAAAATCACGATACGTATTATGGTGTATTAGCGTTGCGTGTCCGGAGGGCTACCGATTTGAAGTACAAGATTCTGGGCCTTATTGACGCGTTAGCCGATGCCGAGGTAGCTCAGGTGGTTAGAGCATCTCACTCATAAAGAGAAGGTCGTGGGTTCAACTCCCACCCTCGGCACACGACATTTTAGAGAGATTTTGGTAGGATAGGTGCATTGCGGTCGTGGTGTAGCTGGTTAACACATCTCCCTGTCACGGAGAAGACCGTGGGTTCAAGTCCCATCGACCGCGCATCGAGACACAAAAGCCCCGGAAGGGGCTTTTGCGTTATTTGTGTATTTGGGCGTATTTGTATATGGTTGCGACGGAGTCCGGGTTCCTTTTCAACATCGAATGGAGGTTATCGCTATGAACGGTACCGTCAGCAATTTCCGTCCCCAGCATCATCAGAAACCCATTGCAGCGCTCGTGGTCGCACCGACCACGCTCTTCGTATTGGACACGAGCGTTCTCTTGCACGATCCGACCTGCGTATTTCGTTTTCAGGAACACGACGTGCATGTGCCGCTTCCGGTCCTCGAAGAACTTGATGACTGCAAGACGGGGCACAGCGAACTGTCGCGCAACGCGCGAGAAGTCGCCCGCATCCTGAACACGGTCGTAACCGGGCATGAAAAAGGTCTCGGCCGGGGAGTATCGCTCGAAAAGGCGAGCGGCGGCCAGGCTACGGGGCGTCTGTATCTTCACTTTGAAGAACGGACGACCCGGACGTTGAACCGCCTGCTGTCTTCCAAAGACAGTGCAGACAATAAGATATTGAAATTGGCCGGTTCACTGCGCGACGCTCATCGCGACCGCAAGGTAGTCGTGGTCACGAAAGATACACTTCTTCGCCTGAAGGCCATTGCCGTTGGTCTTGATTCTCAAGACTATCTCAATGACCATATGGTGGCGGATAGCGACATCCTGCGGTCCGGCATATGCGTGCTTCCGGATGATTTCTGGGACACGCACAAGGTGGACAAGACATGGAATGACCACGGCCAGCACTTCTACAAAATGTCCGGTCCCGCGCTTGAAGAAGTATTGATCAACGAAGCGCTCATTCTGAAGGGCCAGAAAGGAGAATCGCTCCAAGCAACCGTACGGGGGATACATGACGGCATCGTGACGTTCGGCACGATACCCGATTACCTCAAGGAACGGAACGCGGTATGGGGCGTCCACGCGCGGAATCGCGAGCAATGCATCGCTCTCAATCTGCTCATGAATCCCGATATCAATTACGTCACCATGCTCGGACCAGCCGGTACCGGGAAAACACTGCTTGCGCTTGCCGCCGGTCTGGAACAAGTACTCAAGACCGAGCTGTATAGCGCCATCACCGTCGTAAAGGAGACGATGCCGGTGGGAAGGGATCAGGGATATTTCCCGGGTGACGAGAACGAAAAACTCGGTCCATGGCTCGGAGCCGTGTGGGATAACTTTGAAGTCCTGCAAGCGAACGCCAAGGAAAAAAAGATCTGGAATATGGCCGAGCTACCGAGAATGCGCCTCGCAATGGAAACGAAGTCGCTTAGCACCGTACGCGGGCGCTCGTTCTTCCAAAGGTTCATTTTCGTCGACGAAGCGCAGAATCTTACGCCGCATCAGGCGAAGACGCTCGTGACGCGCACCGGCCCTCGCTCGAAGATAATCTTTTCCGGCAATCTGGCGCAGATCGACACTCCTTACCTCACGGAAGGAAGTTCCGGTCTGGCGTATCTGGTGAACCGGATGAAGAATTATGCGCACGGCGGGCACGTAATCCTCAAAGACTGCGAACGCTCCGATCTCGCGGAGTACGCAAATATCGCGCTGTAAAGAACTGCCTTGGTGAGTTTTCACCCATCCCGCCGCCCCAAAAAGGCTGGCGGGATTTTCTTTTGTCCGGGGATAACGATTTGACAGCGATACCCCTAGGGGGTATACTCGGCACATTATGAAAATGCATACCGACAAAGGGAAGCTGATACGCCGTCTCAAGATCATCGAGGGGCAGGTGCGTGGACTGCAGGAGATGCTCGCGAAGGATACCTACTGTATCGACGTCATCACGCAGACCTCAGCGGTGAAGCAAGCGCTCTCCGGAGTGGAGGACGCGCTTATGGAAGAGCATCTCGGCACGTGTGTTGTGCATCAGATGAAGAAAGGGAAGGAGAAAACGGCGATAGGTGAAATACTGAAGGTGTATCACCTGAAGCGTAAATAATTTTATATGAACAACAAAACACAAACCTACCGAATACGAGGCATGCATTGCGCTTCTTGCGCGAGCATCATTGAGAAAGCGCTCAAAAAGGTAGATGGTGTGGAATCCGTAGAAGTGAACATCGGCACCGAGAAAGCAAAAATCGCATATGACGAATCAAAAACGAATGCGCAGGCGATTTCAAAAGTCATTGAACCGCTCGGGTACACGCTGGTCATACCGGATATGCCGACGGTCGCTTCATCGGTGCAGACTGCAACGGAGATGGGTATGTCGGAGAGCGAGCATGCCGCGCACCTCGGGCTCAATCAATCCAAGGCCGAGAAACTCACTGAACTTGCCTCGATGAAAACGAAGATAATCACCATTATGCCGATGGCGGTTATCGCTATCGTCATCATGACCTGGGATATTCTCGCCGAATTCAATCGCGTGGCGCCTATGTCGGAAGCGTGGGTTACCCCGTTCCGCTATCTGCTCATGGCTATGGCGACCTACGCGCTATTTGTCGTCGGAAAGCCGTATCTGCTTGGGTTCTATCGATTCCTGCGCTATGGCAAAGCGAATATGGATACGCTTATCGGTATCGGCACATCCGCCGCATTTCTCTACAGTGTCGCCGTAACTTTTTTTCGAGAAGCGTTGCGTCCGTATCTAAATGTTGAGGTCACCTATTTCGATGTGGCCATCGTCGTTATCGCCTTCATTACGCTTGGGAAATACCTTGAGGCGCGCGCGAAGATAAAAACCGGCGATGCGATAGAAAAATTGCTCAATTTGCAGGCAAAGACCGCGCTCGTCGTGCGTGATGGAAAAGAAATTGAAATACCAGTTGATCAGGTCGTGCACGGCGATCTCATCATCGTAAAGCCGGCCGGAAAAATCCCGGTGGACGGCGTACTCACCGAAGGCTCGTCATTCGTTGACGAAGCAATGGTTTCCGGTGAGCCGGTGCCGGTGGAGAAAAATATCGGCGATAAGGTCGTGGCGGGGACTATCAACACCACGGGTGCATTTACGTTCCAAGCGACGAAAGTCGGTTCTGAAACATTGCTCGCGCACATCATACAGATGGTGGAAGACGCACAAGGGAGCAAAGCACCCATTCAAGCGCTTGCCGATAAGATCTCAAGCGTGTTTGTGCCCATTGTGCTGGTTATAGCGTTTTCATCGCTTGGAATCTGGCTTCTGTGGGGCACATCGTCTCTCGGATTTGCACAAGCGCTTTCCTTCGGTCTCGTGTCGTTCGTTGGAGTGCTCGTCATCGCGTGCCCGTGCGCATTGGGTCTTGCGACGCCGACCGCCATCATCGTGGGCGTCGGCAAGGGAGCGAAGGAAGGCATTCTCATCAAGGACGCGAGTACGCTTGAAAAATTGCACAAAGTGACTACGGTCGTCGTGGATAAGACCGGCACTATTACGAGAGGGAAGCCGGAGCTCGTGTCGCTCAAAAATCTTTCCGACAAGAGCGATGCCGACATTCTCGCCATCCTCGCGTCCATCGACAACAAATCAGATCATCCCATCTCGCACGCAGTCGTCACCTACGCACGCGAGAAAAATGTCCAACTCTTGCCGGTAGAAAAGTTTGAAGCGTTGAAAGGCAAAGGGCTTGTCGGCACTGTTAACGGCACTGAGTACCACGTCGGTAGTGCCCGACTTGCAATAGAACTGGGTGCGTCTTTGGATTCTATTGAAGTGGACACAATGGCGGGGAAGACGCCGGTTGTCCTCATCGCGAATGGGAATGTTCTCGCTATCGCAATGGTCGCCGACGCACTCAAGCCGGAAGCAAAAGATGCGGTCACCGCTCTGCATAAGCTCGGCATACGCGTCGTGATGCTCACCGGCGACGATAAGAACACCGCGGCCGCTATTGCTAAACAGGTCGGCATCGACGAAGTCGTTGCGGAGGTGATGCCGGAGGACAAGTTGAACAAAATAAAAGAGCTGCAAGCGCAGGGCCAAGTAGTGGCGATGGCAGGTGACGGCATCAACGACGCGCCCGCGCTCGCGCAGGCGGATGTTGGTATCGCAATGGCGACCGGAACTGATGTTGCCATTGAAAGCGCCGGCATCACCCTTCTTCACGGCGATATCAGCAAGCTCGTAAAGGCGATACGCCTTTCCAAGTTCACGATGCGCGGCATCAAGCAGAATCTTTTCTGGGCGTTCGCGTATAATGTCATTGGTATTCCACTTGCGAGCGGTCTCTTCTTCCCGTTTTTCGGCTGGCTCCTCAACCCCGTATTCGCCGGGCTCGCGATGGCGCTCTCAAGCGTCTCGGTCGTTGGCAATTCGCTCCGGCTTAAAACTAAACAACTCTAGATATGGAAAACGAAAACCAACAGAAATACACCTTTCATGTGAAGGGCATGCACTGCACGGCATGCACGCTTCTTACGGAAAGTGAGCTGATGGATGTTGCCGCTGTCTCGCAAGCGAAGTCGAGCCTCACCACGCATACGGTTGAAGTGTGCGGGGATTTCGGCAATAAGACGAAGGAAGAAATTTGTCGCGAACTCTCTCAAAGTCTTGAGAAGCACGGCTACTCGCTTTCGGTGGAGAAACAGCAACAGGAAAAAAATTGGTCGGAGTTCAGCATCGCGATTCCTATCGCCATCGGATTTGCGGTGCTTTTCGTGCTTCTCCAGAAGCTCGGCATTGTGAATCTGGTGAACGCGAGCGATGTCAGCTGGGGCACGGCATTTATGATCGGCGTCATTGCGTCGCTTTCCACCTGCATGGCGGTGGTGGGCGGACTCGTACTCTCAATGTCCGCTACCTTCGCGCGGGAAGGGGATAAGATCCGTCCGCAGATACTTTTCCACACCGGACGCATCGTTTCCTTCTTCATTTTGGGCGGCGTCATCGGCGCACTCGGCTCGGCATTTACGCTCGGCGCCACTGGCACGTTCGTACTCGGGCTTCTCGTCGGCCTCGTGATGCTCATTCTCGGTATCAATTTGCTGGATGTATTTCCGTGGGCAAAACGATTTCAGCCGTCTATGCCGAAGTTTCTCGGTAAGCACGCCCTCGGCGTTTCGGAATTGAATCACTGGCTTACGCCGCTTCTGGTCGGCGTTGCGACCTTCTTCTTGCCGTGCGGATTTACGCAAGCGATGCAACTCTACAGCCTCACGACCGGCAGTTTCCTCGCGGGTGGTCTTACCATGCTCTCTTTCGCACTCGGCACCCTGCCGGTCCTAGCACTCATCGGTTTCAGCTCGTTCAGCATCAAAAATAGCGCGAAGGCGGGCATCTTCTTCAAATCCGCCGGGCTTATCGTGATACTCTTTGCATTGTTCAACATCACGAACAGTCTCGTGGTCATCGGTGTCATTCCGCCCGTATTCAATTTCTAAAAAATCTATGAAGCCAATGCATCTCGCTCTCATCATCACGACCACGCTCATCGGCGGGGCACTGATGCTCACCTTGAACAAGCCCAGCGCCGCGCAGAACGAACCGACGGCAAACAACGTAAGTATCGTTGATGGTCAGCAGATAATTGATATCACCGCGAAAGGTGGCTACATTCCGCGCACGAGCACCGCGAAGGCCGGCATACCGACCATACTGCGTTTCCACACCACCGGCACCTTTGATTGCTCGTCCTACATTCGCATTCCGAGTATGGGCATCAGCAAAAATCTTCCCTCAACCGGCACCGTTGATATTCCGGTAGATGCGAAAGCCGGTCCTCTTATCGGCATGTGTGGCATGGGCATGTACCCGTTCCAAGTGAATTTCCAGAGTTAAAGAATCAGGTGCGACCGTATTTGTCTTCGAGGCGTTTAATATCGCCCTCGTCGAAATCGCCGAAGGCTATTTCCAGAAAAGTGGTTCCTTCCGGACCACCGCTGACGCGATGCTCTGTGCCACGCGGGCAGAAGAATGAACTGCCTTCATGCGCCTGATGTTCGGTAGCGCCAATATGGATGACACCGGAACCCTTAATGACATGCCAAAATTCGTCGCGATGCGCGTGGGTCTGCAAGCTGAAATATTCTCCGGCATTGACGGTAATTATTTTTACCGTTGTCTTTTCGTTGAGGGTAAAGCGCTCAAAATTTCCCCACGGGCGATTTTCTTTTTCGTAATGAGAGAGGCCTTCCATGCAAATGAGTATATATCAAAAAAATTGAAAGAATTGGGAAATTCGGATAGTATGCGGGAGTGCGAGAAATACGGGTTCGCCGCGATAAACTTCTTTCTCGAAGACTCGAAAAAGTTTTTCCCAGGCTCGCTCGGAGAACGTGGAAATGAGTGTCTGCACTCACTTCCACGTTTCCTCGCTCGCCGAGATAGCTCAGTTGGTAGAGCAGCGCCATGGTAAGGCGCAGGTCGTCGGTTCAATCCCGACTCTCGGCTCCAGAATCAAACCCATCGGGGTATATTGACGCAGTTCGTTTTTTAATGGGGTATACTGTACGCAGTGTTCTACCTTAAAAACTCAATAATCAACTATGAAAATATCTAACAGTGTTTCAGTAGTTGCCTCTGTTTCTTTCGCGCTCAGCCTCATCGTCCCGATGACGGCGCTCGCGGCAACGACGCCTTCACTCGGAACGGCGGCGTCATATGCCGTTCTTGGCAGTACCTATACCAACACATCGGCAACGACCATCAACGGAAGCGTTGGATTCACCACGGGTCCGGCAGTCGCACCAGTGGGCACACATGCGAATTACGGTAGCGGCGCTCCGTATGCTACGGCAGGCACGGACCAGGGCAGTGCCTTATCTTCCTTGGCTTCGCAAGCGTGTACGTTCACATTCGCGGGCGGAGCGATCAACCTTTCTACCGACACGACGCATGGTGCCATCGGCGTGTACACTCCCGGCGTGTATTGCAGCTCGGGCGCAATGGATGTGGGAGGCTCTCTGACGCTGAACGGTAATGGAACGTATATCTTCCGAGCCGTCGGTGCGCTCACCACGACTGCCGGTGCAGTCGTTACCCTAAGCGGTGCATCAGCATGTGATGTGTTCTGGACGCCGAGCGCGGCTACGACGCTTGCCGCCAATACGACGTTCGCAGGAACGGTCATCAGCGATGCAGGCATTACCGTGGGAGCAAATTCCACATGGCAGGGCCTCGCGCTTTCGTTCGGCGGGACGGTTACGACCGATACGGACATCATTACCGCGCCAACCTGTTCAACCCCTGTTCCAACCCCGCCCGCTCCCGTCTACGGCTGCATGGATTCAACAGCAACGAATTACAACGCAAGTGCCACAAGCCAGACGGGCGTCACCTGCACCTTCCCGGTTGTGCCGACGGTTACAACCCAGAACGTTGTAACCCCGACTGTGACCACCCCAACAGTCACCACAACCACGACGGTTACCCCAACGCTTCCCAATGCAGGACTTCCTCCTCGCGGAACGAATTCCGCATCGGATGCGGCAATGGTGACCGGCATTCTCATGATGATTCTAGTCTCGCTCCCGGCCATTCAGAAGAAACTCAAAGTTTAGTTTAAAGCGTCAAAACCAGCAAAAGCCCCGCGTACGCGGGGCTTTTGCTGATATACTCAGATGAACGCACGCTTCCTATGGGTTACCACACCAACATCATCAAGAATACTCAGACGAATGAAAATTTTCGGCAAGTCCTGTTCACCGGCTCGAACAGTCAGCTCGTCGTCATGAGCATTCCGCCGGGCGGGGAAGTCGGGAAAGAGACCCATAAATACACCGAACAAACACTTTTCTTCCTTTCAGGAACGGGCGAAGGAGAATTTGATGGAAAAAAGTTTTCAATTGGTCCCGGCGATGTCGCCGTCGTGGTGCCTGGTACCGAACACAATTTCGTGAACACCGGTACGGAACCACTGAAAATTTATACCGTCTATGCACCGCCGAATCACCTCGATGGTCGCGTACACGCCACGAAAGCTGCCGCTGATGCCGATATGCTTGATGAAGCCGTCGGTGAGACTCCGCCAGCCTGCATTAAATGAATTTTCCGAGACACATACTGAAATGGGCGTGGTTCATCGGCGGAGCAACGTTGGTCGCATTTTCCACGATAGTCATTCTTTTGCCGGACAGTACGTCGGTTTCTGCGGAAAGTGTTCCAATTTCATCGCAGGCGGCCTCTTCGTTTCCGGTCCGTCTCAAAATTCCGGCAATACAAGTTGACGCCGCCATTGAGCATTTAGGTCTTGCTCCTGATGGTGCGATGGATACGCCGAAAGGTCCCTCGGACGTAGCATGGTTCGACAAAGGCACTCTCCCTGGAGAGAATGGCAGTGCCGTGATCGCCGGACACTTCGGCTGGAAAGACAACATCCCTGCGGTTTTTGATAATCTATCTACCTTGCGGAAGGGCGACAAACTATATGTCGAAAATGATAAAGGAGAACTGACGACGTTCGTGGTGCGCGAATCAAGATTGTTTGGCGAGAACGGGAACGCCGCCGAAGTGTTCAATTCAAGCGACGGCAAAGCGCATCTGAATCTAATCACCTGCGAGGGAGTCTGGAACAAAGAGACGAAAAGTTATTCGGAGCGTCTCGTAGTGTTTACGGATAAAGAATAAAAAAACCTTCCGCTTGATTCCCCGATAGGGGAGCGGAAGGGTCGTTGGTAGTCGGCCTAGTTTGAACTGCTGCCACCTGGCCCGGCGCCGAAGCCGGGTGGTAGCACCTGCGTGTCGGTCGCGCGCTTGTCATTGGCGAAGTTGAGGTCGGCACCCCACGTGAGGTTTTGTTCCGCCTCTTCCAGAAGCTTGCCTGCTCCCAGAGCGCTGATACCAAGCGTTTGGGCGATTCGAGCTCTCACTGAAGCACGGTCGAATTTGATGGGTCTGGCGAACATAGCATTCCTTTCCTGAAAAGTTGATGGGACAAGCAGCCTATAGCGTATGCCACGTATAGACCATTGTCAATGGGCGATGGTTGAAACCGCTTTTTCAGGTAGGGATTATATGGTACAAATGACGAATTGCCGCCTTAGCTCAGTTGGTAGAGCAACGCACCCGTAACGCGTAGGTCCTCGGTTCAAGCCCGAGAGGCGGCTCCAAAATAGTGCGATTGCATAGATTGCAAAAAGTCATACAATTGAGGCATGAATATGAACCAAATGGGAGAAGCAGAACATAATGGAACGACTGAGGCGGCGAGACAGCGAGCCATCGAGCATGCGGCATTCATTGAACCACGCACAGCCGAGAAGGACAGTTCGCTCGCACGACAGGAAGCAATACAGGCGGAGGTTAGCAAATTGAATGCCGAATTGAAGGCGGGAGTTGAGAGTGCATCAAAACAGAATGACGCGGCGGCCATCCAGCTCGGTATTGATCTGCGCAATGCGACATTGGAGCAGCTCAAAAAATTAAGGGCCGAATACGCTGAACTCGGGGAGAGGGTACGGGAACTCGGCGGTGAGCCGGCAGAACTCATAGAAGATGAAGAGTCACTAGATTTCACCACCGTTCAGTGATGTTGGTGCGTCATGACTGACGATAGGGAAACGCGACTAACGGAACTCGAAGCGCTGATGGCGTCACCCGATTTCTGGGCGGACAAAAATCAAGCGCAAGCGCTGGTGCAAGAATACCAAAATCTGAAGGAAGGCGGTTCAGGCGACCCGCATGATGCGGGCAACGCGACTTTGGCCATCCTTGCGGGCGCGGGCGGGGATGATGCCGAAGATTTCGCCTTCATGCTTCGCCGGATGTACGAGGGCTATGCCGCGAAAAAGGGATGGCGCGTGCGCGAGCTTCATGCAAATGAGAATGAGCACGGCGGGTACAGGAATGTGATGCTGGAGATTTCCGGCAGCGGCGCGTACGGCCGCCTGAAGCATGAGGCGGGCGTGCACCGGCTCGTGCGCCAGTCGCCATTCAATGCGAACGCGAAGCGCCAGACCTCATTTGCTCTCGTGGAAGTGCTACCGACTCTGGTTCCGACCGACAAAATTGAACTCAAACCGGACGATCTCGAAATACAATTCGCCCGCGCCGGAGGCGCGGGCGGTCAGAACGTGAACAAGCGCGAGACGGCAGTGCGCATCCTGCACAAGCCGACCAACCTTTCCGTACACATTTCAAGCGAACGCAGCCAGCTCGCGAACCGCGAGAAAGCCATGGAGCTCCTCAAAGCGAAGATTTTTGCAAAAGAAGAAGCCGAGCGCCTCGCTTCTGCGAAGGGTCGTTCTATCGCCGCCACCACGGCGAACGAGTGGGGCAGCCAGATACGCTCCTATGTGCTCCATCCCTACAAAATGGTCAAAGACCACCGTACCGAACACGAATCGAGCAATCCCGACAAAGTTCTTGGCGGCGATTTGGACGAATTCATTGACGCCGCAGTAAATCAACCTTCCGAATAAGTTCTTATCCCCAACTTGGCCAACACCAGGTGTTGGCCAAGTTGGGGAAGTGCGGGAACATGAACGAATGCCTTTACGGAATGTTGAATTCGCACCCAGTGAACATTATCACCTCTGTATTCGCGGCAATAACAAACAGGATATCTTCCGGGATGATAGTGATCGTACGCGAATGTTATTCCTCATCACACATCTTCAATCGCCCGAATCTGTTGATAAGATTGGCAGGATAGTGCAGGAATATCGAAAGACGCGTTCGTGGGATGTGGACCCAGAACTCGTCTCGACAATAATAAAAAATCGCTATGTCGTGCTTGAAGCATTCTCGTTCATGACAAATCACATACATCTGGGGGTATGTGAGAAGGAAGATCGGGGGACCATGCGATACATGCAACGAGTACTTAACGCATACGCAAAATATTTCAACACCAAATATGAAATGGTCGGCCATTTATTCCAAGGGCCATATCGAGCCGTGCATATTGGCGACAATGATCAACTGCTCTACACCAACACTTACATTCATCGAAATCCTCGCGAGTTGCTCGGCGTAGCTGGGAAAGAACATGAATACGAATGGTCGAGCTATCGAGATTATATCGGAACAAATCGTTTCGGAGAGCTGCTCGATACATCACTCGTACTCGAGCAGTTTGATAGTCCCGCAGACTACCGCGCGTTTGTAGATTCGAGTATTGCAAAGGACGACAGTTATCTCTTCGACCCATTCTAAAAATGGCCAACACCAGGTGTTGGCCATTACTGCGTGTGATGCTCGAGTGGTACAATAATTAACGCATGAGAAAGATATCAAAGATATTTGCAATTTTGAGTTTTTGGATTGGTATTTGCGCTATTCTCTTCGGCATTTCTGGACATTCCATAGGTTTAGATCGGCCGATTTTTGCTTTTGATTCTTCACCAACCCCTATTAATCCAGATGTCATTTTCTGGAGCCCTGTTATTGGCGTTGCTATGGTTCTTTTTTCAATGCTTATTTTCGTTGTTTCTGGGGGTTTGCGAAACTGGTGGTTGAAGACAAACAACTGAGGTACAATAGGAAACGACGCATGATTTATTTCGACAAGGTGACGAAACGATACGGGAACATGGCAGCACTGGAAGGAGTCACTCTCTCCGTCGCCCCCAAAGAATTCGTCTCCATCGTCGGCCACTCGGGCGCAGGGAAGACCACACTCCTCAAACTTCTTCTCGCAGAAGAAAGCCCCTCCGAGGGCAATGTCTTTTTTGAATCCATCGATGTGAACGACCTGCCGAGTTCGGCACTGCATCATTACCGCCGGAAGATTGGCATGGTCTTTCAGGATTTTCGTCTTATCCCGAACAAAACCGCGTATGAAAATATCGCGTTCGCGATGGAAGCGGCAGGTCGTTCGGATGATGAAATTAGAAGCGATGTGCCGTACATCCTTGAGCTCGTAAATCTTGCCGATAAGTCCAAACATTTCCCCGATCAGCTTTCGGGCGGAGAAAAACAACGCATCGCCATCGGCCGCGCAATCATCAACCAGCCGGACCTCATCGTCGCCGACGAGCCGACGGGAAACCTGGACCCCATCAACACCTATGAGATCGTGGAAATTTTGAAAAAGATAAACGAACTTGGGACGACCATTATTATCACGACGCACAACAAAGGCGTGGTCGACGCCATCGGGAAGCGCGTGGTCACCATTGACCGCGGGAAGTTGGTGCGCGATGACGCGGATGGAAAGTATATACTGTAGATATGACCCGACACACTACAAAGGCGTTGTCTGACACACAGAAGCAGTGTGTCAGACGGCATGATTTCCTTCGTGGAAACAGTATGGTCATTCGAGTAGTAGGTCGTTTACTAGTACCTAAGGCGGCCGACGCCTTTTAGTGTGACGGGTATGACCTGGATGATTATTAAACGAGTACTGGTAAGCGGATGGAAAAATTTCGTCCGCGGCGGCGCTGTCTCCGCAGCGACCGTGCTCATCATGACGGTCACGCTTGCCATCATCGGTTCGCTCATCTTTCTTTCCGCGCTTCTCACCTACACGCTCGTAACGGTGAGTGAAAAAGTCGATGTCTCCGTCTATTTCGTCACCACCGCGAACGAGCAGGATATCTTTGCGGTGAAAGACCAGCTTGAAAAACTGCCGCAGGTCGCAAGCGTCTCTTACACCTCCGCGGACGAGGCGCTCACGGCTTTCCGCGCGCGCCATGCGAGCGACCAGCTCACCCTCCAGGCACTCAACGAACTCGGCGGCAACCCGCTCGATGCTTCGCTTGAGGTACGCGCGAAAGACCCGTCCCAATACGAGAGTATCGTGAAGTTCCTTGAGGCGTCGCCGGCACTCTCCACCGGCGGCACCTCCATTGTGGACCGCATCAATTACGCACAAAACAAAGAAGTCATTGACCGGCTCTCACTCGCTATTTCAGCGACGCGCGAGATCGGCTTTGCGGTGGTCATTCTCTTCGCCATTGCCTCCATTCTCATCGCTTTCGCAACAGTACGCCTCGCCATCTATACCGCCAAGGACGAGATCGCAGTGATGCGGCTGGTGGGTGCGAGCAATAACTATATCCAGGGCCCCTTCGTCGTCACTGGCATCATTACCGGCATCGTTGCCTCGGCGCTCGTCCTGCTTCTTCTGTGGCCGGCGACGTGGTACGCCGGTACGAAAACGGAGGGATGGTTCGGCGGATTCAATATCGCGAATTATTACGCGGACCATTTTGCCTTCATATTTTGCATATTGATACTTTCCGGTCTTGCGCTTGGCGCCGTTGCCTCGGTGTTCGCTATTCGTAGGTATCTAAAAGTCTAGTGTATGGCAAAAGAAGGTCACAAATACATATTCGTATTAGGCGGGGTCATGAGCGGCGTCGGCAAGGGTGTCGTCACCAGTTCCATCGGCCTCTTGCTCCAGCAGAAAGGGTATCCGGTGAATCTGGTGAAGGTGGACCCGTATCTGAACGTGGATGCAGGGACGATGAATCCCACCGAACACGGCGAGGTGTTCGTGCTGAAGTCCGGTATGGAGACGGACCAAGACATGGGCAATTATGAACGCTTCCTCGGACGCGACCTTACCAATGAGGACTACATGACCAGCGGTATGGTGTACCAGTCGGTCATCGCCCGTGAAAGGGCGCTCGGCTACGGCGGCAAGTGTGTGGAAGCCATTCCGCACGTGCGCGACGAGATCCTCACGAGGATCGAAAGCGCGGCTTCCTACAACGGAAGCCGCGTCTCCGTTATTGAGATCGGTGGCACTATCGGCGATTTCCAGAACGCGCTGTTCATCGAGGCCGCGCGCGTGCTGAAAATGAAATATCCCGACGACGTGCTCTTCGTGATGGTCTCGTACTTGCCGACGCCCGGCACCCTCGGTGAGATGAAGACCAAGCCGACGCAGACGGCAGTGCGCGACCTCAACTCCTACGGCGTCCAGCCGGACTTTATCATTGCGCGCTCCAAAGAGACGGTGGATGAAAAACGGAAAGAGAAGCTCGCTATCTGGTGCAATGTGCGTCGCGATCGCATCATCTCCGCACCGGACATCAGCAGCATTTACGAAGCGCCGCTCAATTTTGAGAAAGATAAACTCGGCGATGCGATGCTCGACGCGCTCAAATTGCCGGAGAAGCGCCGGGCATCACTCGCCGCGTGGAAGAAATTCGCGCTCGCGGCGGTCAACACGAAAGCACCGGAGATACAGATAGCCATTGTCGGGAAATATTTTGATACAGGCAACTTCGTGCTCTCCGATGCGTATCTTTCGGTCATTGAAGCAATCAAATTCTCAGCAGCGAAATTGAATCGCCACGCCGTCATTACGTGGGTCAATTCCAAGGACATAGAGAAGGGGACGAAAGGCGTTGCCGAGCTTCGAAAATATCACGGTATCATCGTCCCCGGCGGTTTCGGCGAGAGCGGCATTGAAGGGAAGATAAAGGCCATCCAATACGCGCGTGAGAAAAAGATCCCGTATTTCGGCCTCTGCTACGGCATGCAATTGATGGTCATTGAATATGCGCGCAATGTGCTCAAACTAAAAAATGCGCACACGACTGAAATCCAGAAAAATTCCGAAGACCCGGTGGTGGATGTGATGTTGGAACAGAAAAAACACCTCGCCGACAATAAATACGGCGGTACGATGCGCCTCGGTTCGTACCCGGCGTATCTTAAAAAGGGCACGATGGCGCGTGCGGCGTACAAAAAAGAATTGGTGGAGGAACGCCATCGCCATCGCTATGAGATCAACCCCGCGTATGTGAAGCCGCTTGAAGACGCCGGTCTCGTGTTCTCCGGCACCAGCCCCGACGGCGTTTTGATGGAAATTGCAGAGCTCCCGCGCAAGGTGCACCCATTTATGCTCGGAACGCAATTCCATCCCGAGTTCCAGGCGCGCCCGCTTACTCCGCATCCTTTGTTTACTGAATTCCTCAAGGCCGCTATCTCTCGCAAGCGCAAGAAATAAAAAGGACTTACGAACATTTTTAAGAGAGGGTGCGGCGGATGTCTTCGGTGAGGAGATCGACCTCTTTAAAAAATTGCGAGGAGCGCGTGTCACGCGGGCGCATAAGGTTGATAGGGATTGTTTTTTCAATATGGCCCGGATGTCCCGCCATGATGAGGACGTGATCGGAAAGTTCAATGGCATCGGGAATGAGATGGTTCACCATGAGGATGGTCATGCCGTAGGAACGCCATATTTTGAGCAGATCGGCCTTGAGCGCTTCGGACGTAATGGTATCCAAATTCGAGAACGGCTCGTCCATGATAAGGAGATCAGGCGATATCGCGAGCGCACGCGCGAGGCCCACCCGCTGGCGCTGGCCGCCCGAGAGGGCGGCAGGGTAGTGCTTCTCCAGGTGCGCGAGGCCGACTTCGCGCAGTTTTTCGCGCGCGATACGTTCGCGCTCTTTTCTCCCCATGCCGTCCATCCTCAGTCCGAACGCGATATTATCGAGCGTTGAAAGCCAGGGGAAGAGCGCATAATTCTGGAATACCATCGCTGGTCGCGAGAAATTGCGCACGATCTCGCCGCTTTCGTGCGGCATGAGGCCCAGAATGACGCGCATGAGCGTAGACTTTCCCGCGCCCGAAGGCCCGATGAGGGAGACGAACGAGCCTTTCGGCACGGAGAACGTCATGTCTTTTATTGCGGGTGCGCTCTTCTTTTTTTCATCAGCGAAGCGTGCACATACGCGCGAGAGGACAAGAGCCATGTCCGATGAGTTTTCCATATTAATCGGCGTATCGCCTGCTACTGTCGGCGAGAAGTGGCGCCCAGACGAGACGATTGACCACGAACACGATAACGAGGATGGCGAATGTGCCGGCTATCGAAGCTTGGGTGATACCGGAAGAACTTGCTTCTTTAATAAATTCGCCGAAACCGGCAACGTTGGTGATGATTTCGGCGCCGATGACCGCCTCCCAACCGATAGCAATGCCCACTATCGAACCGGAAAGCATCGCAGGGAAGGAAAGTGGTGCGAGATAGTAGGGGATGCGTCGAAAACCGGTCGCACCGAAGATGGTCGCCGCATCGGAGAGGTCCTTGTGGGCACTTTTTATAGCGGTCAGCACCGCAAAGAGTATCGGCCAAATGATAGAACTCACGGCGAAGAGGATTATCATTTGGCTCGTGAAGCCGAAGAAGTATATGAAAAGCGGAATGAGCGCGAATGAAGGAATATTTTGTAATACATCGAAAAACGGAAAGAGAAAATCAGAAAATGGGCTCCAGCCGACGAGAAGCGCAATGGAGATGCCGAAAAAAAGAGCGATGCCGTAGGCGAATGCAAGGCGATAGGTGGTGTGCAGTACCGCTTCGCCGAGCGTGGGCCAGGTGACGGAGCCGAAATAACCTAAGACGGCGAGGATAAGTACGATGGTCGCGACGACCGCCATGAGTCCGAACGCACGCCGGTACCGACGCGCATGATGAATATGCAACGCACGCGTTTGCGGATGTGCAGTACTCCCAATCATGGGTACATTCTAGCGCGCTTACGACGCTTGCTATACTTATAGCATGAACATCCATCCGCTTTTCGTGCATTTCCCAATCGGACTTTTGGTCGTGTATTCGATTCTTGAAATAATTGCGTATGCGTGGCCGTCTGTCCGGCGACAGACGTGGCTTTTTCCGGTCAATGCATTTCTTCTTTTCGCCGGCGTTCTCGGTGCATTCATGGCACTCATCACCGGCGGCATCGCGGAGGAATTGATAGAAGGTTCAGCGCGGAGCTACATTCTCGAACTCCACTCACCGATTGCCAGCGCCACGACGATACTCTACTTCTTCCTTGCGGGTGCATATATCGTCCGTATTTTCGACCGGAATGGGTGGGGAAATCAAATGGTTGGAATGGTTAATCCCTTTATACGCATTTGGAACTTCAAGAAATATGTCGCACATCTCATCCTCGACACCTGGTTTCTGCCCGTGCTCGCGCTCCTCGCGCTTATCGGCATGACCGTCACGGGCGCCTTGGGAGCGGCCATTGTGTACGGGCCAAACGCCGATCCGTTCATCTCTTTCATCTATCACTTTTCCTGGGCTCAATAAGCCCTTCGGGCTTTCTGCGGCGCTCACTTGGAAAGAATAAGTGCAGGCACTCATTCTTTACCTCGCTTCGCTTGCAGTATCCCATTTAGGACACGGCGTGTCCTAACTTTCCACAAGTGGTGCCTCTTGCACACGGTGGTATAATTGTTCTCGAGAGAGCGCAGGTGTTTAGCAACTAACATATTCAATATATGCGTACACTTAAAATGATAGGAATTGTCGGCGCCGCCGCGGCAGTTCTGCTTTCGGGGACCGTTGCGTTTGCCGAAGGAAAGACGGAGACCCGTGCGGCTACCGCCACAACGACGTGGGGAGAAAAGGGCGACTATCGCGCGATGATGGCATCGTCGACACAGAAGCGCATGCAGGAAATGCGCGAGGAATCAAAAACGCGCATGACGTCGCTGAAAGAAAAGATGGCGAAGCGCGTTTCAGACATTGAAGACAAGGTGAAGAAGGAGGCGGCAAAGAATATTGCCGAGCAATTCGAGAATCTCAACACAGTGTGGACCGACAAGTTCATGAATCAGTTGGATCGCTATGTCATCATTGTGCAGAAGATGCAGGCGCGAGCGAGCATTGCCGCAAGCACCGGCAAGGATGTGACGGCGGCAGATGCGGCTATTCAGTCCGCGCTCTCGGCGCTTGCAACCGCAAAAGCGGATGTGGTTGCGCAGGCGGCGAAGACGTACGCTGTGGACACGACGGCGTTCCCGACCGTCTCGACGACCACGCCAAGCGGTCAGACGAAAATAATGCAGGAGTTCCGAAAGTCATTCCAGACTCTGCACACAACACTCTTCAAGGATCTCTTCGCGCTCCGTGACGGTCCGATGAAAGACGCTCGCACGGCAGTACAGGCTGCGCTTCAGGCGCTCGGCCAGGTTCCCGGAGTAGATGAAGATAAGAACGAGAATGCGACTTCGACCGAAAAGTCGAATCAGTAATCCCTAAACAAATCACTATGGACTATCAAAATACAGATCAGGGTTCCTCGGCGAAAATGTGGTGGATTATCGGCGGTCTCGTCGTTCTGGCGGTTGCCGGATGGTACTTCTACGGCGGCAAAACGTCGGCTCCGAGTGCACAGACCTCGGCGGTCTCGCAATCGGCGAACACGACCGCTGCCATCGCGGACGAGCTCAATGCAGTACCGGATGTCTCGGCAGGACTCACGGCAGACCAGGCGGCATCCGCTCAAGTAGTCTCGGGATTCTAGCGAAATCGTGCGAAACGAAAAATCGCCGGCTCTCCGGCGATTTTTCTTTTACGGATAATTCCTCCCATCCCCGGTTATGGGTATGATATCGCCGAGGAATTTCGGCCTCGTATGAAAGAAAAGGTCGAATGCGGCTTTTTCGTCGGAAAACACTTCGCGGAAATAATTGTGGAAAAGAATATTACCGACATCGGTGTTGACCCCGTACGCCTGAAGTCCCAGTTCGCGCGCGATGAAGATTGCGCGGGGTAAATGAAATGATTGCGTCGTGACGAGAACGGAAGTAACGCCGAAGATGTCTCGCGCGCGATACAGGGTGCTGTACGTGTCGAAACCCGCGTGGTCGAGGAATATGTCCTGGTCCGGGATGCCTTTGCTCAAAAGATACAGCCGGACCGGATTCACTTCGTTGTGGCTAAGAGTGCTGTTGTCGCCGGAGACGAGTATTTTCGATACTTTCCACATTTTGTACAACTCGATAGCCGCGTCCACGCGATCTGTGAAAATGGGGGAGGGCTTGCCGTTCGCGAGTATTGCCGCGCCGGGGATGAGCGCCACTTGGGCGCTCGGAGCGTCAGCGGCGCTCGCGTATATATACGGCTTTGTCGTCACATGGAAAATCACATTGGTGGCAATGATGAATATGATCAAGAGCCCGAAACTCCATGCGATAAAATATAAAACGCGCTTCATCCTCCGAGTATACGCTTATTTGCTGGCCGTCTGGTACGACGTGGGAACCACTTTAACTCAAGATTTTACTCCTGTCTGCTTATTACGACATTGATAAAATCTTTTGTTGCTTGGCTTACAGTGGTCTTGTAAGGCGTTCCATATCTATAATCATCTGGATACTTTGCTGGATTTGCTACCACCTCTCTACGACAACTTTGAAGTTTTGGATCGTTTGTAATTTTTGATTCTATTGCTTGTGTATCAATCGTAGTTGTACTAGTTGTTGATTTAAAAATCCAAAGGGGATCACTCATATTTACCACCCTTTGGGGGATATAGCTGTTATATAAGTCATCATGAATTTTTTTACATGCTACTTCGAACATCCCAAGATTGTTTGCTACTAATAGACCGAAATATGTTTTGACATCTAGCCCAGTGAAAGTATTTTTATAAACCTCGGCAAAATCTTCTGCGGGAGACAAATTCCAATTTGAACCGTATCGTGGAGTTCCACTAGCAATCTCTCTAAGTTGATAATATTTTGTCCATTCGGCATCGGTTAAAGTGCTACCGATAGCGTGCCCTAGTTCGTGGGTAAGAACATCATTTAATGAACCCTTGGCCAGTATTTCTTTGTTCAAATAAATGATAGCGCCGCCTGACTCGTATGTTACGTAAACGCCACCTTCATAAAGAAAGCCGGAACCGAAATCCATCACATTCATGTTTCCCCACGGTGTCGCTATGTATTGTCCTGATTTAAGTGCGAGACTGTTTACAAATACGATTGGAATTTTCGCTAAAATGCTTTTTGGAAACCTCGAATTGTAAGCTGTCCGAGTCATTTCTTCTTTTAAGGTGTCATCTATAAATACAGCATTTGGACTATCTATTTGACCGAGATAGAGAGTGTAACCGACATTATTGATTTGTTGAAGATTTATTTCTTTTGTTTTATCTATAGCCGATATTTTCCCAAGTACAGATTCAAATGGATTCGGATGAGATAGAAAAGTAACATCGTAATAAACTGCAAAGCCACCAATGACAAGAAGAGTGAAAAGGGTGATCCATTCTTTCATGGTACACGCTAACTATAGTATGTAGACCCATAGTGAGCAACTTCATACCCTTTGGGTATGGGTACAGCTCCACGAATATTGATGCGCTTTGGAGAACGAGTCCGAACTGAGCGGATGAGGCGCGGTCTTTCTCAAGAAGAATTAGGTGAGAAAGCAGGCGTTCATCGAACGTATGTTGGTATGATAGAACGTGGTGAAAAGAACATAACTCTCTTAAATATTGAGAAATTTTCTCGTGCGTTAGGAGTAAGAATCTCGGTTCTGGTGGATTAAAAAGACACAAAGTCGAATTATGTACAGCGACTTGCATTGGTTTGGGCAAGTTATATTCTTACGCGGCGGTCGGCGTTCATACAAAAACGCCTAAACCGTAGCAAACACAGCAGTTGTAGTTGTTGCGTCCATACAGGTCAAAACTGTATGACAGACGCCCGAAGTCCCTTCGGCCTGTCGGGAGAGGTTGAATCTGGACGATCAGGAAAGTATCCCAAAAAGCTCGTAGACGAGTGCATCCTTGTTTTTAAAGATGAGGACGACGTTTCCTTATCCGAAGAAGAAGCAGGGCAGATTTTAGATTCTCTAGGAGGGTTGTTTTTGGCGTTTGCAGACGCTAGTGAGAGAAAGGGGGCGGGAGGTGGTGACGGCTTAAGCCGCGCCACCGCCCGCCCTTTCGATTTGGGTGGTGCGTTGGGCTCTGACTTGATATCCCCTCACAGTTGTAAATGAAATCTCATGTATGTCATTTACAGAAAATTCGGGAAAACAGTCGAAATCACGGAGTACGAAAGGAAACCGAAAAAAGTACGCGTACACAGTACCCGAAAGAGGGGTGCTACATACGGTCTTCGGCGACCCGATAATATTCGACGGACGAGAAAGATATGTATGCGGCGCGTGTCTTCTGCTCTTGAAGAACTTGGAAGTCCGCTCTTGGTTAGCCTCACCTTTCGTGGGGATGCGTCTGACGCCTCATATGCAAATGATTCCCTTCGTTATTTCCAAGTGCGGTTGCGAGCTGAGTTTCCTGAAGCGCAATCTCTCTTTATTCCCGAACTCTCCCCACGTGGACGAATCCACTTCCACGGCCTTTTATTTAACGTGCCGTTGTCTCTCGGAGATACGCGCATTGGTCGAAAGCGACTTCAGGACGGCATGGAGCGCAAAACACGAGTGCTCGCTGGATTATGGGGAGAGGGTTTCGTTGACGCTCTCAAGGCTGACGGCTCTCCAAAACTGGCAAGTTACATCAGCAAGTACATTACCAAAGGTGGAGGACAAATTATCTTCAACGCCATGAGACTTCTGCGTATATCCCACGGGTTTCCACGGGAGATCGTTGTTAGAGACGAGTTAGTTGCTGGTAAACTCCGCGACAAGTATGCTACCCAGAAGCCCGATAAGGAATGGGAGGGTGGAAAAGAATTTGCAGTCTTCCTCGGAAAAATCACCAAGAAAACCTATTATTTAAAATGAGATACCTGATCTACTCCAGAAAATCATCAGAATCCGAAGACCGGCAGGTTCTCTCTATTCCCGCCCAGTTAAACGAGCTTGGCGATATTGCTACTCGTGAGGGCTTTGACGTAGCCACGACGTATCAAGAGAGTATGTCGGCTAAGGCTTCGGGGCGACCAGTTTTCAACGAACTACTGAAAGTCATTGAGAGGGGTAAGGGATATTCTCTGCTGGTTTGGAATGTAGACCGTCTTGCACGAAACATGGTAGACGGTGGAATGATTTTGGAACTCATGGACAAGAAAAAGATTATTGAAATACGCACGTATGAGAAAACCTATCGCAATACGCCGGACGATAAGTTTATGATGAGTTTGAGTTTCGGCATTGCGAAAAAGTATGTGGACGATTTGAGTGTGAATGTGAAGCGCGGGAATACGGAGAAACTAAAACGCGGTGAATGGCCGAATCATGCCCCATTTGGATATTTGAATGACAGTACAACGAAGTCGGTTGTGATTGACCCTGACCGCAGTCGCTATGTTCCCCGCATTTATGAACTCTATTCAGCTGGTAGCCATAGCTTCGGAAGCATTGCTGATTTGCTATACGAAACAGGATTGCGTACGAACTCGGGAAGAAAAGTATTGAAGAGTCATATTCAGCGCATATTGAGCAGTCGTTTTTATACTGGCGTTATGGAACGGGACGGAAAATTATACGAGGGCAAGTATAAACCGCTTATCTCAAAGAAAACATTTGATGATGCACAAGAAGTTATGTCTGGCTTCACGACCGCGCGCAAAGTCTAATACACTTTTCTTTCCGCTTCGCGGTTTCCTTACCTGCGAGACGTGCGGATGTATGCTCACCGCTTCGCTCAAAAAGGGACACCAGTATTATTACTGCACGAACGGCAAGGGTAAATGTACAGCACACAAGAAATACATGCGTGAAGAGTATTTGTACGAGAAAGTAGGCGACCTCTTCAAGAACCTTGCTTTTACCGAGCGCAAAATTGAGCTTATGTACCAAGCGGCTAAATCAAAAGCGGAGCAAGACGGGAGTGAGACAACCCAAAACCTAGAGATACTGCGTAAACGCTTTAACGCACTCCCAGAGCGCGAATCTCGCCTCCTAGACACATTCCTCGCCGAGCAGACGACTCAAGAACTCTATGACAAGAAATCAGCCGAATTGAAACACGAGCGCATTGATCTACAGAATCAGATTAAAACTCTAGAAACAGGACAACCCGCTTTTACTTTGGAACCGACTAAACAGGTATTTCTACAAGGCAGTAGAGCCACGAAAGAGTTTTTGGAAGCGGGCGAAATGAAAAAACGAGTAATCGTAGAAAAATTACTTTGGAACCTTTCTTTTGCAAACGGAGAAATGGCGCAGATACAATACAAAAGTCCGTATCACATACTCGCAAAAATCCCTAAAAACGCCTCAAATTCCATGTTGCTGCGGGACAGGGATTCGAACCCCGGTGACGACTTTCAGAGAGTCGCATCCTACCGCTAGATGATCCCGCAATAACGCGACGCGAAGCGCCGCGCGCTATCTGCACGATACTGGAAATCTCGAGTTTATTCAACACAATGGGCTGACGAAAAGCGTATGATGAGTGAAATGTATTTTGTATACATAATGAAGTGCAAAGATGGCTCTTTGTATACCGGCATTACCACCGACGTTGAGCGGCGTTTCAGGGAGCATAAGAGCGGTGTGGGTGGCCATTACACTCGCGCAAAACAAGCGGTGAAGGTCGTGTACACCGAACAACGTCTGGACAGATCGTCGGCCTCCAGAAGGGAAGCGGAAATAAAAAGTTGGCCCAGAGAAAAGAAACTTGATTTGATCAAATCAAAAAATCGCATGCGCCTCACTATGCAGGAAAAGAGGGAATTGGCGGTGAAGAAGTCCCGAAATGGCCGAGGGATATTCGCGCGAAGAAATTTTTTGCCCGGCGAAACTATTTTTGAAGTGACGGGCGCATTCGTCACTTGTAATGAAGACGACGATATGGACGAAGAGACGCGCGCGAACACCTATCGCTATGATGAAGACAAGTACATCAGCCCGCAGGGAAGGATGGGTGACTTCTTGAATCATTCGTGCGAGCCGAATGCGAGAGTCGTGAAAAAGGACGGGCGACTGTTCATCGTCGCTGTCGTCGCAGTTGCGAAAGGAGAGGAGGTTGTCATCGATTACTCAACCATCACCGCGCCCGATGATAGTTGGGAGATGCAGTGCAATTGCGGCACCCCGAAATGCCGAGGCATCATCAGGAAATTCAATTCGTTGCCGTTAATAACGAGAAAGAGGTATCGCGCTCTCGGCATGGTCCCGAAATACGGCTAAAAAGCCCCTCCCGGAAGGGCTTGACCTTATTTTGAGGTGGATGTAGTATGGCCTTAATCGACCCGAAAGGCCGATTTCGCTTTTATCCCCCTTGGGACACAGGCGATGTACATTCAACCAACCAACGAAAAGGAGCTTTACGTGAAAAAACGTTTCTACGGCAATCTCATCCCGATGATCCTGGCCAGCGGCGTTCCCGGCAATATCGATGCCTCGAAGTTGCCCAAAAAGGACTGGACGGTCCATTCCGGCCATGCCCCCGTCGCCAAGGAAGAGGTGCACTCGCTGATGTCCCAGAAGATCGCGGGAACCAAGACCTTGCTGCTCCAGGCCGAATCCGGCGCCAAGTTCTCGGTGACCCAGGCCGAAGCCGAAGTGTTTGCCGCTGACTACCTGACGAGCATCGGCTACAAGGTGCAGGCACCGCAACAGGCCTAGGCCGGCGCTGGCGCGAAGCCAGAAAGAAATTCTTATCGATGTGCAGGCGGTTTCCCTCCGGGGGAGCTGCCTGTTTTCTTTTGTTGACAGTATTTCTATAACAGGTTAGTATGGGCTCAATCGACCCGAAAGGCCGATTTTGCATTTTTCCGCGCCCTTTTAGGGAAGGCAAAAACTGATCATTAACCGAAAAGAGAGGGAGTGTATGAAGGAAGATTTGAAAAAGCGCGCATTTGTTCCGGCATGGCTGTTGGGGACGATACACGATCCGACGTATGAAAATAACGAAGCTTCAAGCAAGGCTGAGGAATCACCCGCAGTCAAGCATGTGGAACGTTCAGGCAACACTGTCGTAGCCTTCCCAAAGAAGCTTCGCGCGGCCTAGGTCGCAGAACCCACACCACAGGCAATCCCGCGCGGATTGCCTGTTTTATTTTTGGCGTATACTGGAAGGATGAAAACATCTATGGTCGTTTGGGCGGTCGTCGGGATTGTTATTGCAGTTGGGGCGTGGTACTGGATGAACGCGAGAACGCCGGCGGCTCCGACGTATATCATCAATGGCCAATCGGTGACGCTCATAAACGGCCGCGCAGAAACTCCCGCCGCGCCCGGTTCGGCGTCAAAAGTGGTGACCCAATACTTCGGCAACGTCGCGACCGGAGACCTGAGCGGCGATGGCGCGCCCGATGTTGCTTTTCTTGTCACGCAAAACAGCGGAGGGAGCGGAACCTTTTATTATGTCGTTGCAACGCTCGTGAATGCAGATGGCAGTTACCGAGGCACGAATGCGGTCCTGCTCGGAGACCGCATCGCTCCGCAAACGACCGAGATACGCAATGGAGAGATCATCGTCAATTACGCGGAGCGCAAAGCAGGCGAGCCGATGACTGCCAAGCCATCGGTTGGCGTGAGCAAGTATTTGAAAGTGATGGGAACTGTGCTTGCCGAAGTAAAACCGTAAATAAATACAAAGGGCTGCAATTCGCTTCGCGAATTGCAGCCCGGCCGCATACGGCCATTCTTCACACCTTCGTCCCTTTGGCGAGGCAGGGCAGTCCCGCCTTGTAGTCCTCCACATTCATCTTGAGAATGAACGGCGTGTCCATCCTCCCATTCAGGATGATAACCATCGGAGTTTTCAGTTTCTTGTCTATTGAGACGACGACCCGGTCCATCGTGACAAAGGCCGAAGTCTCACGCGAATAACCGAGCATGCTCCTCTCGAAAATGAAGTGGACGATTTTTCCTTCGGTGGATTCGCCGGCGGCGAAATAATCGCCGCATGACTTCCAGTACTCGTTGTTCTTCATCGCGTCCTTGATGCCCGTCGCAAGTGAGACGATCCGATGCGTTTCTTCGGCGCTTTCCGCCGAACTCGGCATCAAGACGACGAACCACAACAGCAAACCGAGAACGAAGTATCTCATGGTCCCTCCCTTTGGTTGGTCACGGTTACGGTCCCTTTCTTCAACGCGCTTGCGAGAGTCGGCTTCTTCTTATCCAAGAACGGCCATTTCCTCACCGGTCCGTGCCGGCCCTCTCGGTACCACACCTTGAAAACCAGCTGGCCCGACCTCCGATTCTTTTTCAATTCCGTGATGAACCGATAGTCGCACAGCCAGAGCGGACGCTTCACGCCGTCGATACAAAGCACGGGTTTTGCGTTCTCCGCCGGCAATTCACCTGCGATGACTTCGTTAGTGTGGCCGGTAGCTTCCACATACCAGATCTTGTTCGACATTCGGCACCTCCTTCGGGTTGGTCAATTTTGTTCCAAATGCACTATATCCTCTGTGCACCTTTTGTCAAATAATTCAGGCAGATTGAACCCGGGAAGAGCGGGTATATACTTATTGGCATTGGCAATAACCAATTCCCAATACGTATGAAAAAGACTTTTTGGTATGGTGCGGTCGCTGTGGCGCTCATTGCTCCACTAGCCACATTCGCGGCGGAGTTTCGCATGAGCGAACAGCCGGCCGTGCTTGCAAGCGAGAACGTCGCCGGCGACATATACCTTTTCGGTAGCAGTGCAACAAGCGCAGGACCTGTCTCGGGCGATGTTATCGCGGGTGGCGGCAACGTTGTCATCAGCGGCACTGTCGGTGCAGATGTGATGGCCGGCGGCGGTAATGTCACGATACTTTCCAATGTTGGTGACGACGTACGAGCCGGCGGCGGCAATGTCGTCATACTGGGTAAGGTGGGCGGTGACGTCATCGTTGGGGGCGGTCAGGTAAACGTCGGCGGACCTGGTGTGGGCGGAGATGTGGTGGCGGGCGCAGGCACCGTCCGCATCGATGCTCCGGTTGCGGGCAATTTGAAGATTGGTGGCGGAAATATCTACATCAACGCACCGATCACAGGCACCGTCACCATCACAGATGCGGACAAAGTGACGCTCGGTCCCTCGGCGGTCATTTACGGAAATCTGTCCTACAAGGCGAGTAAGGAGCTCATCAAAGAGAATGGGGCGGATGTGCGCGGGGAAGTGAAGTACACGCCGCGCGCGGAAAGGAAGGCAGTGCCGGCGGCGCTCATTGCTGGACTCATCTCAGCATGGATCCTCGGCAAGTTCTTCGTTGTGCTTGTGAGCGCGCTCATCATCGGTCTCTTACTTCGCCGGTACAGCATGGAAGTCGTTACGCGAGCAACGGCGCGCCCGCTTGCTGAGCTTGGGCGCGGACTGCTCGCTCTTATTGCGCTTCCTATCGTGTCCATCATATTGCTGGTGACCATACTCGGCATACCGTTCGGAATCCTTGGCATCATCAGCTTCATCGCGCTTATGGTGCTCACGTGTGTCGTCGCGCCCATCATCGTTGGGAGCGTTGTGTGGAAATATTTCTCGAACGGGGACACGGAGATCACGTGGAAGACTATTCTGATCGGCGTGTTCGTCTTCCAGATCCTGGGATTCGTGCCGTTTGTCGGGTGGCTTGTGCAGGCGGTCGTCGGCCTCATCGCAGCCGGTGTCATAGTATCCATTAAGTGGGAAGTGATTCAGTCGTGGAAGTAGGGAGATACCATGTTGAAAAACGCCGCGGAGTACCGCGGCGTTTTTGGTGTAAAATAAAGGGATGGAACAAGAAATAAAAAATGAGAGTTGCGGAAATTGCGAAGGGAAGTGCGGGGGGAAATGGAAGAAAATGAAATGCGGCGGCGGCTCCACCGGAGCTGTGTACGGCATGGGTGTCATCGGCGCGGCGGTGTATTACATCCAAGGCGCGCCGACTTTCTGGGTCGGCGTTGTCGGTGTGCTTAAAGCCCTCTTCTGGCCCGCGTTCGTCGTCTACAACCTCCTCGGCTTCCTGAAGATGTAGGATTCGTGGTAGCATTGGGGCATGATTGTATGGATTAAATCGCTTTTCTCGCATATGACTAGCCCGGGGCAATCGGGTGTCTTGGACGTGACAAAGACTCAGCTCCGTGAGCATCGCGATGTGATCGAGTCGCTCCGCGACTATGACAAAGGAGAAAAGGACATTCACACCGCTGACCTCGAGCGACGTCTGCGCAACATATAACCTGCTCTACTCGCAGGGCCTCGTTGCTTTTCCCCTCACTCGCGAGGCCTCCAATAGGGTAGAGACGATCGTTGCCAATATCGTTACCCCGCATTTTGGTCATGAGGAATATTCCTCAATTGAGGAGAAATCAGTCGCGTATCTTTATTTTCTTATCAACGACCACCCGTTCACTGACGGCAATAAGCGCACGGCGGTGCTCTGTTTCCTCACACTTTGTAAACTTAATGGACTAGAACCGCAGTTTGGGGACTTCACTCTCGATCAGCTTGCAGTGACACTTGAAAAGATTAATGCTGATTATCAGCACGTCATACGGCTGGTGGTTGAGCTCCTATTTAATAAGAATCAACCTCGCTAAGAAACTTGCGGGCGGAGCGATGGGTTGAAAGGAGTATGAGCAAAAATCCATTCGTAAATGCGCTCGTCGCGTCGGGGTATATCAGCCTTCTCGTGACGCTCATCTTCAACTCGCCCAAGCTCGTCACCGACAACGAGCTCGGGATGATGGCGCCCGTGCTCTTTCTCTCACTCTTCGTCTTCTCGGCGGCACTGATGGGCTTCATCTTTCTCTACCAGCCGCTCCAGCTCCTGGTGGAGGGCAAAAAAGAGGAGGCGACGAAGCTCTTCCTCACGACCCTCGCCTCGTTCGCCAGCATCACTTTCGCGATAGTTTCCGCGTGGTTTCTCCTTCGCACGGTGCTTTCGTAGAGTGATATACTGCGCTCATTAGCAGACTATGAATACGCATATGAAAAAAATACTTATGGGTGTAGCAGCAACGGCACTGTTCGCGGCTTCAGCAGTTCCGGCACTTGCGGCGGGGAACATAGACGCGTACATGAATAATCCGGGCCGAATTCAGGCAACGGTAGTAGGCGCACAGTGCGGTTCGGGCGCGGGCTCGGGTGCCTTTGGCTACTTCGGCAAGGGCTACAATATGGGCATCAAGACGGACCCGGCTAATCCGGGAGCGAACGGCTACCAGACCGGCATCAATAATAGCGGCGTGTGCGGCAATCGTTAGGATCGTTCGTGTGAAGCAGAAAAAGCGCCGCGGTAACCCGCGGCGCTTTTTTTGCTATACTTCCCCTATGACACACATGCAGACGATCCGACCGTACTTCCTGATGGCCGCTATTCTCGGCGCAGGGGTACTCACCATCACCGTCTTCTTCCCGTTCTTGAAACCCTTGGCGCTCGCTGCGGTCTTCGCGGTCGTGCTCCAAGGGCTCTACCAGAGAATCGTCAGGCTCCTCGGCGGTTGGCCGAGCACCTCGGCACTCCTGACCGTCTTGATAAGCGTCTTTTTCATATTGCTTCCGCTTTCTCTTATTGGGGTGCTCGTCGGGAACGAAGCGCGCGGCCTGTATGTCTCGCTTGAAACGGGCAGCGGACAGGGCATCATCGCACAAACATTTCTTCGAGTGGATGAAACCTTCGGGGGCGTTCCGGGGATCGGAGAGTTCACTCGCAATGCTTCGGTAGACATCAATACTTATACGAAAGAAGCGCTGCAGTGGATCACGAACCACGCGGGAGAGATATTCTCTAGCGTCTCCCAACTGCTTCTCGCGTTCTTCATCTTCTTCATTGCGCTCTATTACCTTCTGCGCGACGGCAAGCGGGTGCGCGAGATACTTATCGAGCTCTCGCCCTTGAGCGATAGGGAAGACACGAGAGTTTTCGATCGGCTCGAGCTCGCCGTCAATTCGGTCATCAAGGGAAATCTTGTCATCGCGCTCGTGCAGGGCGTCCTCACGACCGTCGGCTTCACGATCTTCGGGGTACCAAACACCATCCTCTGGGGAATGGTTGCGGCGGTTGCGGCGCTTATCCCCGGTATCGGGACGGGGCTCGTCTTTATTCCCGCCGTCGCATTTCTTTTTTTCACAGGAGCGACGTTCCCGGCGCTCGGTCTCCTCATCTGGGGCGCGCTCGGCGTCGGGCTCATCGACAATTTCCTCGGGCCCAAGCTTGTCGGGCGAGGGATGAATCTCCACCCGCTTCTGGTCCTCCTCGCGGTTCTTGGCGGGCTTATGTACTTCGGTCCGGCGGGCATCTTCCTCGGCCCACTGACATTGAGTCTCCTCTTCGCGCTGGTCTCCATCTACTCTGACGTTTCGGCTTGACGCGCGGGCAGAAGGGAATACAATATAAGTGTAGATTTCGGCACCGAAATTTACACAGCTCTTTCGGGAAATTGATCTTTGATTAATTTCCCAGTCTTGGCGCGGTTTACGAATCCAGGCCTTTGGCTACCAGACTTTAAAGAACCGCCAGTTCTTTCCCCCAGACATATACGTCATCACTCCTCACCCATTTTCATCTCCTTCCTCCTCACCTCCGATGACCCCATGTCGCCCAAGCTTATGCTTGGGTTTTTTATTTCCACAATCAACAACATTCTCACATTCTCAAGAATGTGAGAATGTTTTAGAATAGAGGGATGAAGACGGCGAAACAATTGGAGCGGCACCTGAAGGGAATCGCGAATCATCGGCGGATAGAGATCCTTCGGCAGATAGATAAGTCAGATGGAATCACGCTGGAAGATATTGCGGATAATTTGAAGTGCAACATCAAGACGATATCGGAGCACACGCGACGGCTGGTGCAAGCGGGACTTGTCAATAAAAAGTATGAAGGGCGAAGCGTCGCCCACTCGCTTTCACCCTATGGTCGGCGAATCGTGAAATTTATCGACACATTTTAGTCAGCACGGACATTCTCACATTCTCAAGAATGTGAGAATGTCCGTGCTTGGGGTACGGGGTACTGGGTTGGACGGGGTGGTAGAATTGGGGGATGGATTCTTATACTTCATATCAGGCGCTCATCAAGCCCACTTGGTCGCCGCCGGCATGGATATTTGGACCGGTGTGGACGGTGCTGTACGCCGTCATCGCGGTGACCTACGGGACCGTGTTTTACAAAGTGTTTACGGGAGCACTGCCGTGGAAAGTCGCTGTACCGTTTGCCCTCAATCTCGTCTTCAATTTCTCTTTCACCTATTTCCAATTCGGACTCAAGAACAATTACCTCGCCTCCGTAGACATCCTCCTCATCCTCGGCACGCTTGTCTGGGCGCTCGTCGCGATTTATCCGCACCTGAAATGGGTCGCCCTCGCCAACGTCCCGTACCTTCTCTGGGTCGCCTTCGCGACCGTTCTCCAACTCACCGTCACGTATCTGAATCGGTAGAGAAAATCGGCAGGGCAAGGGTTTTAGGGTTATACTGGGTTAAAAGGAATCCATGCCAACGATTAAAGAAATTCCAAAAGTAGACAGACCTCGAGAACGATTCTTAAAAAAAGGGTCAGCGGCTCTCTCCAAAAGTGATCTTCTGGCTATTTTGCTCGGGAGTGGAATTAAGGGGAAAAATGTTCAAAAACTTTCTCAACAAATCATTCAAAAATTCGGAAAGAATTTTCTAAACATCTCGGTAGACAATCTGCTAGAAATTTCAGGAATTGGTGAGGCTAAAGCACTTCAAATCGTATCAGCAATTTCGCTGGTTAAGAGATATTACGACGATGAGAAGTCTGGTGAGATTATAATAAAAAATTCGAAGGATGTTCTTTCGGTTACATATGATTTAAGGGATAAAAAGAAAGAACATCTTGTCTGCTTATATCTTAATGCTCGAAACAATCTACTGAAAAAGGAGATCGTTAGTGTAGGTCTGCTGGACAAAACGCTTTTACATCCGCGAGAGATATTTTATCCAGCAACAGAATTAAGTGCCGCAAGTATTATTTTAGTTCACAACCATCCTTCTGGAGATTCTTCGCCAAGCCCGCGTGATGCACAGGTGGTCGAAAAAATAGCTCGGGCGGGAGAAATTATGGGAATTCCTGTAATTGACTTCGTTATAGTTTCAGAAACAGGCCATTTCAGTTTTTATGAAACCCTAAAGGATAAAAATATAGGTTTTGATTACGTCGCCGATGGCGTTCAAGGAACGTTGTTTGATTTGTTAGAAATAGAGAGGCCATCTTATGAAATTGATGCGGAGAAGATTCAGGAGACATATTTCTACATTCCTCAAATTAAAGAAAATCATTTTCAATTACAAAATCGCAGATACATCGGAGGCAAACAGAAACTTATTGACTGGATATTCTCGATTATTCAAAAAGAGTGCGAGGGAGAATCTTTTACAGATATTTTCGCGGGAACCGGTATTGTTTCAGCTGTCGCGTCAAAACACTTTAAAAAGCTGATCTTAAATGATTTTTTACACTCCAATCACGCTATTTATCAAGCTTTCTTTTCTGCAGGCAAGTGGAACCAAAGCAAAATAACTAACATAATTAAAGATTACAATAATCTAAATGGAGAAGACTTAACTGGCAATTATTTTTCAGAAAATTTTGGTGGAAAGTATTTCAGCAAAAATTCAGCAAAAATCATAGGATTCATAAGAGAAAATATCAATGAAAATAAAGAAAATTTAACAGAAAGAGAATACTACATTCTCCTTGCTTCCTTACTCTACTCTACGGACAAGATAGCGAATACTGTGGGGCACTACGATGCATATTTCAAAAAAGATTCTCTTGAAGATGCTTTTTTCATGCGTCCAATTGATCCGATTGAAGTACAAAATGTTGCGATTTTTAGAGAGGATGCAAATGTACTCGCACGAAAAATCAAGACGGATATTGTATACATTGATCCACCCTATAATTCCCGACAATACAGCAGGTTCTATCATGTTCTAGAAACATTAGTGAAGTGGGATAAACCCACCCTGCATGGCGTCGCTCTTAAACCGGAACCAGAAAATATGAGCGACTATTGTAGAGTCAGCGCGAAAGAAAGATTAGCGGATTTGGTTAACAATATTAACGCAAAGTATTTTGTTGTTTCATATAACAATACCTATGATTCAAAAAGCAATTCCTCTCAAAATAAAATTACCCTTCAGGATATAAAAGATATTTTAGGCAAAAAAGGAAATACAAAAGTATTTGAAAAGAACCATCAGCATTTCAATGCTGGCAATACGGATTTCAACAATCATAAAGAGTACCTGTTTGTAACCAAATCAAGTTATGTCTAAAGAAATTAAAAGGTCGCCGCTGTTCTATGTGGGAGATAAATATAGGCTGATGAAACAATTAGCTCTTTATTTTCCCGTCGAGATCAATAATTTCTATGAACCGTTTGTAGGTGGAGGAACAGTATTTATGAATATCAAGGCAAAAAAATACTTTCTAAATGATTTGGATAAGCACCTCATTAAAATACATAAATTTCTTGTTGATTCCTCTAAAAACTCGGCTAAATTCTTACGGGATGCAGAAAAAATAATGCATAAATATAAACTGTCGCGGTCGTTCAAAGAAGACATTGTGCCAAATTCACTCAAAAAAGAGTGGAAGAAAACCTACTTTGCGCGGTTTAATAAAGACGGGTATGAGAAAATGAGAACAGGAGTAAATAACTTTAAAGATAATGACCCGCTGATTTTATACTTGCTCCTTATCTACGGATTTAATCGAATGTTGCGATTTAATGGTGGCGGACGGTTCAATCTTCCTGTGGGAAATGTTGATTTCAATAAAAATGTCGTGCGTGCACTGGATACTTATTTTGCATTTGTTGACAACAGGAAAATCAAATTCACATCAAAAGATTTCAGGAAGTTCATTACTGAAAAAAAATATGCAAAGAATGACTTTGTGTATCTTGACCCCCCTTATCTTATCGCAGCAAGCGAATACAATAAGTTTTGGGACGAGAAATCGGAATCCGATCTATTGAAGTTAGTTGATAAACTAGACAAGCAAGGCGTGAGGTTCGCTCTTTCTAATGTAACTCACTACAACGGCAAAAAAAATGACCTATTGATAAAATGGATGAAAAGGTACAAAGTACATAAGGTAAAAAGCAATTACATCAGTTATCACAATAATAGTAAAAAGGAGATTAATGAGGTTTTGATTACGAATTATTAATTATGAATAGACGAGCATCAGAATATAAGCCACTACTGTTTACAACTACACTCAGAAACCCTGAGCGACTAAAGTGGTTTTTGAGGGTGTTAAAAGATTACGATGGGAAAATTTTGACGAATGGATTAGCCGAAGAAATTGCAGGTGAACTCATAAAAAGCGGGTTATATAAACCAACAAGATTAAGTGATGCTGTAAAGAAGAAAATAGAGGAAAAGGAAATTCTTTCTGATAAAGAAGTGGCAAAAGTTTTGAAGGATAACCCCCAAAATCATAAAGAAGCGGGATTCAATAAAGGATGGCCTTCCCGTTTTGATACATGGTTCAAGATTGCAAAGGAGCTCGGGTTTGTTTTCTACAAAATGGGCGAAAAAATACAGTTTTCCGAAATAGGATCAAAACTTGTAGATAACGAACACCCGGAATTTGAGCAACAAGCATTTTTAAATGCGTTCGTAAAATATCAAAGTAACAATCCATTCAGGCGCGTTTTAAATGAAAATGTACCACTGATTCTTCTGCTTGAGGTGGTTCAGAAATTGAATGCTGACAAGGATTTTAATGACGCCGGAATATCAAAGTTAGAATTACCCCTTATCATTTTTTGGAAAGATAATAATGCGGAAGAATTATACCAGCGTATTAAAAAGTTGCGTAAAGATTTCGGGTATTCGCCGACATGGGAAATTATTGCAGACATTTGCCGGGAAGAAATAATGGAAGGTAAAGACATTGTTCGAGATGATGAATCGATAATGGTCGATTACCCAGATGAGTTTATTCGGAAAATGCGTCTCACAGGTCTGATTTCTTTGCGAGGCGGCGGTCGTTTTGTCGATATCAATAAAAATGAACAAGCAAGGGTTGATTATGTTTTAAAGACGTACTCGACTTATTCAAAATATGAATCCGAGGAAAAATACTTTGAGTATATTTCAAAGATTGATGCGAACCTCGTTTCTGTCGTAGCAAAGCCGATAACAGTCGCGGAACAGGACGAATATCTGAAAAAATGGGTTGGGATTTATCCATGGGATACAATCCGTGCAGAGATGTTAAATCTCTCAAATAGACATCTGACAAAAGACGAGATTCTTAAGTATCTTTCTAATCCTGTTCGCCTTGAATTTCTTGCGGCTTTGGCGGTGAAATCAAAATTTCCTGACATAAGAGTTATTCCAAATTATGCTGTTGACGATGAGGGGCTACCTACTTCAACGGCGGCAGGCGTTGGGAACACGGGCGACATAGAATGTTTTGAGGATGTGAATGGAATCTTGATTGAGGTGACTATGTCAGAAGGAAGAACTCAAACAATGATGGAAGTTTGGCCCATTGCTAGACATCTTCAAGAATTTGGCAAAAAGACAACAAGCTCCATGTGCTATTTTGTTGCGCCAAGTATTTATTCAGATTCTATAAAGCAAATTGAGTACGTGAACAGGGAGGATAATATTCTCATCGTCCCTAAGACGATAGAAAGATTTCTTGAACATTTAGATGAGAGTTCGGTGCTTTATTATAAAATATAAAATGAAGGTTCTTTCTAAAAATAGAAATAAAGAAAATGGAGATATTGGGGAACAGGAAATCGTAGATTTGATTTCTTGTCCTAATTGCACTAAAAGACTTATGTTGTTACCACAAAGCTATCCTTTGTACGATGTTCAATGCATCGCTTGTTCCTTTCGTGCTCAAATTAAGACGAATCTATGCAAGCCGAAACCAATTATATTTGGTGCAGGATGGGAGATAATTGATAAAGTGTTAAAATCTGGATTTCTTGTGCCACCGTTATTAGTAAATTTTAAGTGGATAGAAAAAGAGAAAAATAGACAGGAAGTTAGATTTTATCCGTTTATTCCAAAAACGAATTTAAAGAAGCGTTTTACTACAATAAAGAAATCTGGACGTGAACTTTGGATGTTTAACTATGTTGGTTTAGATAAATTGCCGTATTTTGATCTATACATAAAATAAATCCACTGAAATGCTGGCGGGAAAAGTTTAGTGGCTAGTCGCTCTTATGCTTCGTCTTGTCGACGAGCACAAAGACTTTCGCTTTACCTCCGTTAGGAGGAACACGATCGCCTTTGGACAGAGTAATCTCACGTTTCGTTCCCGAAACTAGATACTGCCCTGACTTAGGAGCAACGCCGCCTGTTTTGACTTTAGTCATAACGCGGTGCGTTAAATCTGGTAATTCCGAGGGCTCGAGCTACTCGCGACCCCCGAGCCAGGGCTCTAATCTAGAGCGCTGACCAGGGGGGAGGAGCTGAGTTGACCCCTTAGAATGCAGAAATGGGCGTCTCGCCGATCCCGCCAGCATTTCAAAGGACTTGCACCGATATTATACAAAAAATCATAAATCCTTGTAGCTTTTGAGGTGAATACGAGTGGAGTACAATAGCCCCATGAAAGTACTCTTTCTGGATACCGAGACCACGGGGAATGGAGATAAGGATAGGCTCTGTCAGCTGGCGGTGAAGGAGCGTTTTATAGACGAGCCGCTGGTGAACGCGACCTACAAGCCGCCGGTGCCCATTTCTATAGAATCCATGGCGATACATCACATCACCGAAAGACAGGTGGCGGCGCGGCCGGCATTTGTGGACGCGCCGGAGTATGCGAGCTTGAAGGACTTGCTCGAGAGCGATGAGGCAGTTGTCGTCGCCCACAACGCGGCTTTTGATAATGCGATGCTCAAACGCGAGGGCATTGTGCCGCGCAAGACCATCTGCACCTACAAGCTCGCCTATGCTCTCGACCCGAACGACCAATTGCCGAATTATCGACTTCAATACCTGCGCTATCTGCTCGACCTCGACGTGGAGGCCGAAGCGCATGATGCGTGGGGCGACGTGCTCGTGCTCGAAGCGCTTTTTGAACGGCTTGCAGAAAAAATGAAGGAACGACACGGGACCGAAGAAGCCGCGTTTGAGGCGATGCTCGCAGTATCGGCGCGGCCGCTCCTTTTCACCACGATTCGCTTCGGCAAATATAACGGCAAGCGACTGGAAGATATCGTGAAGACAGATCAGGATTATCTCGCGTGGCTCCTGAAAGAAAAACAAAAAGAGCCGGCCGGCGAGGAGGATTGGATTTACTCACTCAAGCATTATTTGGACAAGGGGGAGGCGGGATACGGACCGCTGGATCTCGAGATTTAGTAAGGAGTCACCTTACGATGGGGAAGTGATATACTTTTTCGTATAGAACCTCAAGATATCAAAAGTCATTTGCCGAGCATACTCCCCGCCGTGGTTGTGTTCCTTTTGCTCGGCGGAGTTCTTGTGTATGCGTTTATGCAAATTTCCGCATTGACGGGAACGATAGGCTCTCTGAGTCAAGAGCTGGCGTCTACCACGGCAGCGTTGTCACAGAACGCAAACCAGCTTTCACAGAACATTACGGACCTGCGTGCGCAAAGCGCCGGACTCTCCGACACGCTTTCGAGCGCGCAACAAAATATTGATGCGGTGAACACAAAAGTCGGCGGCGTTGCACAAACCGTCGGCACCCTCGAGAAACTTTCACAGATAGATCCTGAACTTCTGAAAAAATACTCCAAGGTGTATTTCATGAACGAAAATTATGTGCCGGCGCACCTGACTGATATACCGAGCGAGTACCTCTACAACGAAAAGATTCCCCAAAAATTCCTAACGGAGGCTTCGACATTTTTGAAAAAGCTATCTGACACGGCAAAAGCGAACGGCGTCACTCTGTATGTCCAATCCGCGTACCGTTCATTTGGGGACCAGCAATCACTGAAATCTTCGTACTCGGTCACCTATGGCGCCGGTACCTCCAACTCGTTTTCTGCGGATCAGGGCTATTCAGAACACCAGCTTGGAACAACCGTTGACTTCATCACCACCGGGCTTGGCGGCACGCTTGACGGTTTTGACACTACTGCGGCGTATCGGTGGCTTCTCGCAAACGCCTACCGTTACGGCTTCGTGCTTTCGTATCCAAAAGGCAACGCGTATTACGTCTACGAGCCGTGGCATTGGCGTTTCGTGGGGAGGGAGCTCGCCACGTATCTCCACGCCAATGGCCTGAACTTTTATGACATGGAACAACGCGCAATTGACGCATACCTCATCAATATTTTTGACTAACTAGAACCAAATACGCGTGCGACGGATTGCTGATACAATGAAGGCATTATGAAAAATACCATCATCGCCGTTCTCGTCATTGCGGTCGTCGGTCTCGGTGCGTATGTGCTTACCCAAAATTCGCCTAAAAATGCGGATGTAACGCCAGGCCAGGGTACAACCGCCGACACGACCCAGACACAAAGCAACGTACAAACACCGGCAGTCATAACGAACAAGGAAGAGACAGTCATTGGGCAATCCGTACAAGGCCGTGCTATTACCGCGTACCACTATGGGACCGGTAATCAGGAGATCCTGTTTGTCGGCGACATACACGGCGGGTTCACCTGGAACACCGCTCTCCTTGCGTACAAAACGATGGATTATTTCAAGAGTAATCCGGACGTTATTCCGAGTAACTTGAAAGTGACGGTCATTCCGGTTTTGAATCCGGACGGACTCTTTGCCGTCGTGGGCACTTCTACCGCCAGTTTTACGCAAGCGGATGTGGCGCCGTCCTCGGCGGCGCAAATCGCCGGTCGCTTTAATGCGAACGATGTGGACCTCAATCGCAACTTCGATTGTGACTGGAAGTCGAGCGCAATCTGGCAGGGGAGAACGGTAAGCGGGGGAAGCGGAGCATTTTCCGAACCGGAGAGTCAGGCGATAAAGAATTATGTTCAAACCAATACACCGAAAGCGGTGGTGGCGTGGTACTCCTCCGCCGGCGGCGTATTCGCATCGAGCTGCGGCAGTGGCGTTCTGCCGGAGACGCTCGCCCTCACGGATATCTACGCCAAGGCTGCCGGCTACACGTCAAACGAAAGCTATGACTTCAATGCGATACCCGGCGATATGGTCAATTGGCTCGCCAAGATGGGGATTCCCGCGATTAGCGTTCTCCTCACCACTCACACGAGTACCGAGTGGACCAAAAATCAGGCAGGTATTAAAGCGATTCTCGATTACTACGCAGAGTAATGAGCGATTTAAAGAAAAGACTGGCGGTCGTCGCAGTCGCGGCCATCGCGATATTTGGGGGTATCGCGTTTGTCGCGTACCTCTTGCGAACTCCGGTACCGATCGCGCCCGCCCCGATAGCTGAGGTTACGGTTCCTGACACCTCTCCACGGCACGTCGTCATTGGTAAATCGGTGGAAGGTCGCGCGATTGATTCGTATACGTATGGCACGGGAACGACGCGCCTCGGATTTGTCGGCGGTATGCACGGCGGGTATGAGTGGAACAGCGTGCTTCTCGCGTATGACCTCATGAATTATCTGACCGCACACCCTGAAAGTATCCCGGCAAATCTCTCCATCACGGTAATTCCGGACGCCAACCCCGACGGCGTATACAAGGTGCTGGGTGCTGAGGGGCGCTTCACCATCGCGGATGTGCCGACCGGTACCAGTCTCGTACCGGGGCGTTTCAACGCAGACGCCGTGGACCTTAATCGAAATTTCGCCTGTAACTGGCAGGCGACCAGCACGTTCCTCGGAAAGGTGACGAGCGCCGGGACGGCGCCGTTCTCCGAGCCGGAAGCGCGGGCTATTCGCGATTTCGTGTTGGCCAATAGTCCGAAGGCGATGGTGTTTCTGCACAGTAAATCGGGCGCCGTATACGCGTCAGAGTGTAATGGCGGCATTCTCCCGAAGACGCTTGAAATTATGAAGGTGTACGCGCGCGCGGCGGGATATCGGGCGATTACTGTTTTTGATGCGTATAAGATAACCGGTGATGCTGAAGGATGGCTCGCTTCCATCGGCATTCCCGCGATCACGGTTGAGCTCACGACCCATGAGACCGTGGAATGGGAGCGAAATCTCTCCGGCATAAAGGCACTTTTTGAATACTATAAATGAGGTGAGGCGGGCGGTGTATAATAAAAGTATATGAAAGGATTTCTGGATTTCATTCGGGAGCAGGGAGTAGTGGGGCTGGCGGTCGGCTTCATCCTCGGCGGTGCAGTGTCCAAGCTCGTGTCGGCGCTCGTGACCGACATCATCAATCCGCTCATCGGCGTGGCGTTCGGTGCGGTTGGAGGGCTGAAGACCGCGTCGTTCACGGTCGGGTCCGCGGTATTCCTCTACGGCGACCTCATCAGCGTCCTCGTGGATTTCCTCGTCATCGCGCTCGTTGTCTACTTCGGCGTCAAACTGCTCCGCCTCGACAAGCTGGATAAGAAGAAAGAATGAAGATTGAATCTGGTAAAATGATTTTATGGATAACGACGAACTAAAAAAATTAGCACAAGAGGTTTTGAACGATGCGCGTCTGATAAGTCTCGGGACCGTGGATGAGAATGGAGTGTGGGTTGCCGACGTCATTTACGTCCCTGATGAAAACTTGAATCTCTATTGGATATCAATGCCGCAAGCCCGCCACTCGCAGGCGATAGGAGGGAATAGTAAAGTCGCGTGCTCGGTGACCGCGAGCCACGAGACGAATAAGGAGCGGGCACTCCAGATAGAAGGCGTCGCCGAAAAAATAGACGGCCCGCTTTTTGAATACGAAAAAAAGCTGGAAGCAAAAAGAGGACTGCCTGCTCCGCAGGCGGAGGGGGAGATACTGGCGAAAGGGCATAGCTGGTACGTGCTCAAGCCCACGAGAATTGAACTCATACACAGCGAGCTGTTTGGCTACGAGCGGAAGTCTGTTCAGCTTTAAATCGTAAGGTGAAAAGAGAACGCCGCGCTTTCCTAAGCGCGGCGAAATTGAGAGTCCTATCCTCGGTCCAATCACGGCAGTTTCTGCGCGCGGTTTGGTAAGGTTGTTAAACGATCATTTCCATATAGTCGTATGCTGCACCGATCTCCAAAAGCGAGAGCGGTTCGATGACGCTTCGTAAGAAGTGCCGGGCATCGCTCACATTGTGGTCGATGTCCTTGTCCGTCGCCATCGGGTCGTGGTGCGTGAGATACAACTTCTTTGCACCGGCCCGGATGGCGAGCTCCACGCAATACCGCGGCGTGCCGTGACCGAAGCCTGCGGTACGCACCGCATACGTTTCTTCCGAATACTGCCCGTCTTGAATGAGCAGGTCGGCATCGCGTACATGGGCCAGCAAGTCCTTCGGGTGGTCAGCCAGTTTTTCATGGTCGGTCACAAAGACGAAAACACTGCCGGTCGGGTTTTCCACGACCCGATACGAAACCGCGAAATCCGGATGGTCGGTTTTGTACATCGTGACGATGAGGCACTCGCTCGCATCACGCCGCTGGTCGCCCAGCTGCAGTTGCTTGTGGGCGCCTATCGCCGAAAGATACTTCGCCGTGGAAAGCAGATGGATACCCGCTTTCGGATGCACGACGAGCACCTGCAAGCCCGGATTGAGGAACGATCTGCACTTGAAGCGGTGCTCTATCTGCCCGAAGAGTCGCGGGAAATACCGCTTCTTGAACAAATCCATCATCGCTTCTTTCGGACCGCCCCCGTCTTCTTCGGGACCATACACGGATACGCGCGCGCTTTCTGCATGCGCATGCGGAGCCATGGGAAGCCCCATCAGATGATCCCAGTGGTAATGCGTCTGCAGGATCACGAGATGCGGGTGCGTCGCGATGTATTTTGCGGAAAGAGGGAAGATCCCGGTTCCCACATCGATTGCAAATACCATATCGGGCGGTAAACAGCCAGACTGTATCTGCACACAGGTGGTATTGCCGCCGTACTTCACGTTTTTCGGCGAAGAAACGGCCATTGAACCTCTGGTACCCCACGTTGTTATCTTCACTATTGCCTCCGTTTGCGCGGCTTATGAAGCCACTGTTGGATTGTGTCGGAAAAGAACTCTCGCCCGTGAATCTAACAATAAAAATGAGAAAATGCAAGATTAACGTGTGGGGACTTACGAAGTCCCCAGTTCTGATTTCGGACGATTTTTGGCGGGGGAGAGTGATATAAAATTAATGCATTAACAATTAGCAACCCGTATGGCTCTTACACTTCTTGCTGCAAAAATACTAGGCATCTATCTGGTTGTCGGCGGTTTGATGGTCATCATTCGCGGGAAGACGCTCCCGCATCTTATGAAAGATTTCTTCGGCCATCCGGCCGTCGTGTACCTGACCGGCGTCATTCTTATCACTTTGTCATCGGTCTATCTGCTCCAGAAGAATGTCTGGGATGGAAGCTGGCGCACTATCATCACGGTGCTTATGTGGGCAACTCTTGTAAAAGGGTTGTCCTACATCTTCATTCCCGGTGCGCTTGAGAAAATGGTTAACAAAAAACTCTTCGATTTTGTGAGCCTCTACGGCCTCATCGCAATCGCCGGCGGCATCTACCTCTTCTACCTCGGTTAATTCACTTGGAGGCGAAACCTCCAAGTAAAAACAAAAGCCCGCGCGAAGCGCGGGCTTTTCGTAAGGTGCATCGGTTCAGTGCAGGATTCTTTTTGCGGGAACTTGGTTTGGTACCCCTTCAAATCGAGAAACAACATCCTCGCGCTTCTCTCCTTTGAGTTCTCTGCGAATCCGGTCGAAAAATTCAATCTTCTCTTTTTCCATCGCGCTGAGCATCTCGTCCAATTCATCATTCTTGAGTTCAAATCCGCTCGTTGCGATCATGCGCACGTACTCTTCGGATGCATTTCTCGAGACTTTTCCGTCGTGTATCAGTTTCGCCAGAACCTTCATGCCCTTGGAGACCGTTGCGAACTGCTCGCTTTCGGTGCCATCTGTGCAGGTGATCCAGCCGTGGCGGAATTTGCAAACGGGGCAGTACGATACATACGCGGTGTTTCCGGAATCGCTCATGTTCTTCTCCCGTGGTTGTGCTCCTGCATGGTAGTTAAGTCCTCCATGGAGCGTCTGTCAATAAAAAGTAAAGGACTCCGCGGGGGAGTCCTTTTTGCTGCATGCCGTACGCTTACTTTTTCTCCGGCCACTTCCGAGTGGCCATCAGGCATTCCAGCCACTTCTTTTCCGATACGGACCGCATTTCCGCGCAGTTCCTTGTCGGCGTAGAAACCACCACCACCGTGGTTTTCTGGGCGTATGAGATTGCCACAGGAAACCATACGGCGAGGTTCACTATCGCCACTGTCGCCAACAGCACTGTTTTTCTGTTCATTGTGCACCCCCGTATGAAGTTCAAGGAAAAATCAATTGCTACACATAGTATACACGAATTGCGTGTATTGTCAAGTATACAAGGACTTCGTACGCCTACTTATTTCATCCCGATTTTGGCGAGGAAAGTGGCGAGTTCATCTCCTTCGATAGGACGCCACGCGCCCGGTTTCAAATCTTCGAGACGGATATTCAAAATGCGCGTGCGCTCGAGCTCGACGACCATGTTATGGAGGGCCGCAACCATGCGGCGTATTTGATGTTTCTTTCCTTCGGTGAGCGTGATGCTAAAACTTTTCGGACCGGTTTTGCGCACGACACAGGGCTGGGTGAGGTACCCTTCGATGTCGACGCCCGCTTCCATCGTTTTCTTGAAGCTCTCGCGCAAGGGCTCGCTCGTGCGCACGCGATATTCCTTATCATGATCGTATTCCGGATTGAGAAGCCGGTCGGTCACGCGTCCGTCGTTGGTGAGGATGATGAGCCCGCTCGAATCTTTATCGAGCCGGCCGACAGGGAACACATCCATCGGCACGCTTGTCTTGATATCTTTCTCGCCGAGCTGGGGCGAATGCGTAATGACGCCGACCGGCTTGTTGTATGCGAAATAGAGATGTTTCTTTGTCCCAGTCTTACCGCGAAGGGTCACCTCATCTCCCTTGTTGATCTTCTCGCCCAAAAGGGCGACGCGGCCATTCACCAGCACCTTCCCGCGAGCAATGAGCTCGTCTGCGCCACGGCGCGTCGAAATACCCTCGTGGGCGAGATATTTATTGATGCGCATCGGATATTCTTCTTCAGCGGGGCTTTTCTGCATATTCGGCACTATACCCTGTACTGAAGCGAAGCTCTAGTACGGGGTATACGCTAGTTTCTTATAATAAAACAAAGCCCGGCACGCGTGTGCGCCGGGCTATTTCAAGGTCTGGAATTCAGCAGAACAGCTGATAGTTCCCCTCGGCATACGGGTGCATAAGTCTGTATGCCGCGTGCAGCTTCCGGAGATATTCTTCCGATTCGACATTTTTTGTCTCGCGCAACTCTGCGGCTAATGCTACGAACCGCGGTTCGGCCGCTAGGCATGCGATGTATGCGGGATTTTTCAGATACGTCGTCCCGAGTATAGTTCTTTCGGGGTCTTTCACGAAGAATCCGCCGAAGCTATTCTTCTCTCTCAGAAATCTTCCGAAGCTTAGAACAGGGTCTCGATTTGCCATGATGGTCTCCCAGTCGATTGTCTACCTGATAAAACTATACCGCATACGTAATAGAAAGTCAACGTCAGTCCGTTTCTTTTTAATAAGAAGTGAGTTACTGTGATTTTATGGGTCGCGAAGAAGGCGTTATACGCTTTGAGAAAGTTTCGTTCGAATACGGGCACAACAAGCCGATCCTCGATGAGGTGGATTTTCCCATACGTCGCGGAATGAAGATGGCGGTGATGGGTCAAAATGGCGCAGGGAAATCCACACTTTTTAATTTGATGGCCGGAACGCTCAAGCCCGAGAGCGGCGAAATACACGTGGCGCACGGCACGCTCATTGCCACAGCACCGCAGGTGATACCGCGTGGAGAGCTTACGCTCACCGTGCGCGAATTCTTCCAGAAGTGCTTCGCCAAACCGGTGTATGACATAGATCCAAGAATTGATGACGTGCTGGAGGTGGTGAATTTGAAAGGCCATAAAAATGTGCATGACCGACTGATGAAGAGTTTTTCAGGCGGTCAACAGGCGCGTCTGCTTCTCGCATCTGCGCTCATTCAGAATCCGGACTTGCTTCTCCTTGATGAGCCCACGAACAATTTGGACACTGCCGGCATCGAACACCTCACGAAATATCTCGTGGATTATGAGGGCACCTGCATCGTGATTTCGCACGACGCGAAATTCCTCAATGCATTTACCACGGGCGTCCTCTATCTGGATGTCTTCACGCGCAAAGTAGAGCAGTACCACGGAAATTATAACGACGTGCAGCGGGACATCCTCGCGCGCATAGAAAAGGAAAATCGCGCGAACGCCCAGCTCGAGAAGAAAATCCAGGAAAATAAAGACAAGGCGAACTTCTTCGCGCAGAAGGGCGGGAAGATGCGCCTCGTCGCGAAGAAAATGCGTACCGAAGTGGAGGAAATGGAAGAAGCGAAGGTGGACGTGCGCAAAGAAGACAAAACCATCCGTCCGTTCACCATCCCCGCACAACCGGACCTCAGCGGAGTCGTGCTGGCGCTCACTTCCTACACGCTGCACGGCGGCAAAAAGCCGGTGACGAAAAAGGCGAACATCGCGCTCCGGAAGAATCAGCACCTTCTCCTGCGCGGGCCGAACGGCATCGGCAAGAGCACACTGCTTGAACGTATCGTTCTCGGCACTCCGGAGGGCTCGAAAATAACCGAAGGGGTAAAAGTTGGCTACTATCGCCAGGATTTTTCGACGCTCGACTTCGAACAGACCGTGCTCGAAGCGCTTAGGGTGGCAATGGGCCGACCGGACGAAGAGCGACTGCGCGCCACTGCCGCAGGATTCCTTTTGCACGCGGACGTGATGCACACGAAGATAGGCAATCTTTCGGAAGGGCAGAAGGGGCTCGTTGCATTCGCCTCGCTCGTACTTCTGCGCCCCGGACTCCTCATTCTTGATGAGCCAACGAACCACATCAACTTCCGCCACTTGCCGGTCATCGCAAAAGCGCTTGATGCATACCAAGGCGCGATGCTGCTCGTATCCCATGTGCCGGAATTCGTTGCGCAGATACGCATCGACGAAATATTGGATTTGGGGAAAAGTGTGGATTAGGTGTTCAGCCCGGAGTGCGGAGGGTATGATGGGGGCACTATGGAGAAAGGCGAATTGCGTAAAGATTTTGAAGAAGCATTTGAAGCCCCGGCGGTAGTATTGGAAGAAACCCTCGATTTTGTAGAAAAAGAAGAAAAAGTTTTAGTAAGTAAGAAGCCCTTCAAGCTTGCGGAAGAATACTGGGATACGCTCGGTCCGGGACTCACCACTGGCGCCGCCGATGATGACCCTTCGGGCATTGCCACCTACTCTCAGGCAGGTGCAAAGTATGGGCTCCAGCTCATCTGGACTGCGGTTTTCACCTACCCCTTCATGGCGATCGTGCAGGAGATGTGCGCGCGTATCGGCATTGTTTCCGGACAAGGTCTTGCGGCAAACATACGCCGACATTATCCAAAATGGGCGCTCTATGCGGCAGCGGCACTTCTTTTCTTTGCCAATGTGCTCAATATCTCGGCAGACCTCGGCGCGATGGCGGCCAGCACGCGGCTCATCATGCCAAACATTCGAGCAGAATTTCTCGTCATCTTCTTCGCTCTCGTGAGTCTCCTTCTGCAAATCTTTACGACCTATGCGCGGTATGCGAAATACCTCAAATACCTGGCGCTCGCATTACTTTCGTATGTCGTTGTCGCATTTTCCGTCGGACTTGATTGGGGAGATGTGCTTCGACACACTTTCATACCGTCAATAACGTTCTCGAAAGACCAGATATTCCTCATTTGCGCAGTGCTCGGTACAACGATCTCGCCGTACCTCTTTTTCTGGCAGACCTCTCAGGAAGTCGAGGAGAATATTTTGCACGGTGAACGCACGATCGCGGAACGACAAGCAAACTCGAACCGCCGTTCGATACGGCAAATGCGTGTTGATGTGTGGAGCGGTATGTTCTTCTCTAATCTCATCACCTTCTTCATCTTCGCGGCATGCGCCGGCACGCTGTATGCAAACGGCATCACGAATATTGCGACCGCCGATCAAGCGGCGCAGGCACTCAGGCCATTCGGCGAGATGGCGTTCCTGCTCTTCGCTATCGGCATCGTGGGCACCGGTCTTCTCGCGGTGCCGGTGTTGGCGGGCTCCTCTGCATACGCGCTTGCGGAGAGCTTCGGCTGGAACCAGGGACTCTATCGGAAATTGAATCAAGCGTACGCCTTCTACGGCGTCATCATCGTTTCCATGATCATCGGCGTCATCGCCAACTTCATGCACCTTGACCCGATCAAAGGGCTTATTTATGCTGCGGTTGCGAACGGTGTGATTGCGCCGGTCATTCTCTTCTTTGTGGTGCGACTTTCAAGCAACAAGAAGCACATGGGCGAATACGCGAATAGCCCGTTCATCGCCTCAATGGGATGGATCACGATCGGTGTGATGGCTCTCTCCGGCATCGCCGCCATCGCCTCGATGTGGTTCTAAGAGCGTTATACTAAAAGTATGGAACACAAACCAATCTCAGAACTTTTAGATTTGTCGGACAAAGTTGCTGTCGTGCAGATACATAGGTGATGTTGGGTACTGTACCCACCTGCTCCTCGAGGACTATCGGGGGTAAGGAGACAAGGATGAACAAAAAATTGGAACGATTTATCACAAGCCATATGAAAGCGGGAGATGTCACTCCACAGCTCCTCAATCTCGCAGACGCGGCGGTCGCCGCTCATAGGCAGGCGTTTGTCTTTCCCGGGGTGACCAAGGAAGCCTACCTCGCATTCGTTGCTAAAGTGTGGGACGATAGCGCGCGCAAACGGAAAATTGAGTCTGAAGGACTCGATAGTGGACTGACGGACAGTTTTGCTGTTGCACTCAGCTACGCCTGTCATCTCGCTATGTTTGGCGAGAAGGAGGGGACTTCTCCCGAAAAAGGAATCGATTGCGGCATAAACTAGCGCATTCGAAATTTATCTCTCGGCCGCGTGCGGTTCTGGTTGCGAACCTCGGTTCGCAACACAGGACTGTACGCGGTTTTTGTTTTTCTGCGTAAATACCAATGTCTCAATTTTTATCCTATAGGACAAAAATTGAGACAGCCTCAAACTTGAGCATCTGATGTCCAAGTTTGAGGAAATGCACACATTTAAATCAGCTATACTTGAGACATGGAACAGAAACCTATTTCAGAACTTTTGGATCTCAAAGGAAAAGTTGCCATTGTCACCGGCGGGGCGATGGGCATTGGTCTGGCCATTGCGACGCGGCTTGCGGAGGCGGGTGCGAAGGTGCTCATTGCAAATCTGGATGCCGAAAAATCAACTGAGGCAGTAGCGAAACTGACCGAGCGTGGATGTACTGCTTCGTCAGTAGTCGCGGACGTTTCCGACGAAGCACAAGTAGAGGCGATGGTTGCAAAGGCCGTGAGTGAGTTCGGCGGCGTAGACATTCTCGTCAACAACGCCGGCATCTACCCGAACATACCCGTACTTGAAGCGACGAAAGAAGATTTTGAGAAAACTATCCATGTCAATCTGAAGGGCGCTTTTTTCGCTTCTCGAGCCGCGGCCAAGCAAATGGTCGCGCAGGGCAGGGGCGGGTCAATTATCAATATCACCTCTATTGATGCACTGCACCCCCTTACCGTTGGTCTTGCATTCTATGACGCCAGCAAGCATGGCCTCTGGGGCTTCACCAAGAATCTCGCGCTTGAGCTCGCGCCGCATAGGATATGGGTCAACGCCATTGCGCCCGGCGGAGTGGCTACTCCGGGAACTGATTTTTGGGAAGGAGGTACTGCAGAAGAGCAAAAATTCACGAATGATTTCATTGCGAAGGTTCCGATGCATCGCATTGCAGACGCCGATGAGATAGGGAAGGTGGCACTTTTCCTCGCCTCCGATATGGCTTCGTATATGACCGGTTCACAGATAGTCGTTGACGGCGGCACCCTGCTTGCATAAAAGTTTCTTTATTGTATATTGAACTCACTGCCCGCGAGGCATTTTTTAATTCATGGAAATTCGCAACCCCATAGTGAAAACTCGCAAAACCTCGTTTTACTACGGGGCAAGCATCGCTACATTTACATATGGAAATTAGAAACATTGCGATTATTGCGCACGTGGACCACGGGAAGACCGCGCTCACTGACGCCATTCTCAAACAAACAGGCGCGGCGGCGGAGGGCACGACGATGGACACGAACGCGCTCGAACAGGAGCGCGGCATCACCATTTACGCCAAGAATGCGGCGGTTGAATACAAGGGCACGAAGATAAATATTGTGGACACGCCCGGTCACGCCGACTTCGGTTCCGAGGTCGAGCGCGTGTTGCGCTCCATTGATTCGGTGCTTCTCATTGTTGACGCGCAGGAAGGTCCGATGCCGCAGACGCGTTTCGTACTCAAAAAGTCTTTGGAGCTCGGTCTCAAGCCTATCGTCGTTTTGAATAAAATTGATAAGCCGGCAGCTGATCCGGCGCGCGCCCACGACCAGGTGCTCGAGCTCTTCCTCGAGCTCGGTGCCTCGGACGAGCAATCTGATTTTCCCGTGGTGTACGCTATCGGTCGCGATGGCCGCGCTGCGCTCAGCCCCGACGAGCTTTTGATGGGTGACGAAAAAGATCTCTCACCGCTGTTGGATACTATTCTTGAAAAGGTTCCGGCGGCAAATGCTACCGCGGATGCGAGCGCACCTTTGATGCTCCAGCCATTCAACCTTGCCTATGACAACTTCATGGGTCGGCTCGCGGTCGGCCGTATCTACGAAGGAACCGTCCGTCCGAATCAACAGGTGTTCATAAAAAAGCCGGACGGTACAACGCGCACCGGTCGCACAACCAAAATCTTCACCTTCAAAGGTCTCGAACGCGTGGAGACTCCTGAGGCATCGGCGGGTGACATTGCGCTCATTGCCGGCCTCCCTGACATCTACATCGGCGAGACTGTGACGACGAACGAGCAAGCGGCGCCTTTGCCGGCGATCGCCGTGGACGAGCCGACCATCGCGCTTAACTTCCTCGTCAATAATTCGCCGTTCGCGGGCAAGGAAGGGAAGTATGTGACGAGCCGCCAGATACGCGACCGGCTTATGAAAGAGCTGGAGGTAAACGTCGGACTGAAAGTCGATTTTGATAAAACAGAAGTATTCCACGTGTCCGGCCGCGGCGAGCTCCACATCGCGATCCTGCTCGAGAATATGCGCCGCGAAGGGTACGAGCTTCAGGTCTCTCAGCCGCACGTCATCATCCGCGAAGAGAACGGCGTGAAGCTTGAACCGTTTGAGGAAGTCATCGTTGACACGCCGTCGGAATTTCAGGGCGCCATCATTGAGAAGCTGGGCCAGCGTGCATTCGTGCTTCAGAATCTGGTACAACACGGCAACATCGTTCGCCTTACACTCGTCGGTCCGACGCGCGGACTGTTGGGCTATAGAAACATGTTCATCATTGACACGAAGGGCGAAGGCATTCTCTCGTCGCGCGTGCTCGGCTTCCAGCCATATGCGGGTGAGATAAAGAAGCGGCAGGTTGGTTCCATGATATCCATGGCGACCGGGAAATCACTTGGCTATGCGCTCTGGTATCTGCAGGACCGCGGACAGCTCTACATCAAACCGGCGACTGAAGTGTATGAAGGCATGGTCATCGGTAATACCGCCAAGGGTGAAGAGATGCAGGCGAACCCGACGAAAGGAAAGAATCAGTCAAACGTCCGTTCTTCCGGTATGGATGAAGCGCTCACGCTCGTGCCGATATTTGACCTCACCATCGAGCGCGCAATGGAAATCATGTCCGACGACGAATATTTGGAAATCACGCCGAAGTCAGTGCGTTTGCGCAAGCAGTATTTGACTGAGAACGACCGAGCAAAAGCGCGCCGATAATTGGTATAGTATTCGCGTATGACGTCTGCGCGAATGTTTGTTGAAGAGATGTTGAAGAAAGCCGATGTGACCATCGGCGGGAACCGACCGTGGGATATCACGGTGAAGGACGAACGTCTTTTTAACAACGTGCTCCACACGGGTACGCTTGGACTCGGTGAAGCGTACATGGACGGTTGGTGGGATACTCCTGCGCTGGACCAATTTTTTTATACCGTAATTTCCGCGGACCTGGAGAAAGACATCAAGCGCAATTTGCATACACTGCTCATGCTCATACGCGCGCGTCTGGTAAACATGCAGTCGCGGAAAGGATCGCTCCGCGTGGCCCGCGAGCACTACGATCTCAGTACCGAGCTTTATATGTCTTTTTTGGATCCCTACAATCAATACACCTGCGGCTATTTCAAGGGCACGGACGATTTGAATGTGGCGCAGGAGCAAAAATTGGATCTCATCTGCAAAAAATTACAGCTCAAGCCCGGCGACCGCGTGCTCGACATTGGCTGCGGTTGGGGCGGTTTTGCCAAGTATGCGGCGGAGCATTACGACGTGTCGGTGACCGGCATCACCCTCTCAAAAGAGCAGCTGGCATACGCGAAAGAATTTACCAAAGGTCTCAATGTGGAATTGTATTTACAGGATTATCGCGACCTCAAAGGAACGTTCGATAAAATACTCGTGTGCGGGATGATTGAGCACGTCGGGTATAAAAACTATCGGGAGATAATGGAGGTGGTGCATCGGAACCTCGCCGATAACGGGCTTTTCCTGCTGCACACCATCGGGTACGACCGCTCCATACACACGACCGACCCGTGGATAGAAAAATATATTTTCCCCGGAGGCATGCCGCCATCCGTAGTCCAGATAGGGAAGGCGATTGAAGGACTTTTCTTGGTGGAAGATTTACACAACTTCGGTAGTGACTACGATAAAACACTGATGGCGTGGTTCAAGAACTTTGATGCCGCGTGGCCGAAGTTGAAAGCGAAGTATGACGAACGGTTTTATCGGATGTGGAAATACTATCTTCTTTCCTGCGCCGGCGCATTTCGCGCACGTGATATTCAGCTCTGGCAAATCGTGCTCTCCAAAAACGGCGTCCCGGGCGGGTACGAAAGCGTGCGTTAGGAAAAAAAAGCTGCAACCAACATTCGGTTGCAGCCCTCTCAAAGTCTTTACGGGTATTACAGATTTCGCGCCACTGCCTTTCGCGCGAGGCGGTATTGCTCGACATAAGATGCCTCGGCCGCTGCCAACTTGTCCCAGTCGTTTTTCGGCTTCCAGACCACGTTGCCCGCTTGTACGTCCTCGGCAACTGCCGGATCGTCTTGCCGATATTGTTCGATCTTTTTGCGAACCAGCGGAACGACGGGAAGTTCGCGGTTACCGCCGGGTACGGTGTATCGGAGTCCGACATCGAGCGAGCGATTAAGAAAACAAGTAACGCCCGCAACTCGCGCCCCGAAACTTTCGATAAGCTCGATCATCTGTGCGGTGGTGCTGAAGTTGTTGCACACATCTTCAGCGATCCACCACACGTCGCCCTTTTCGGGCTCGTGCCGATCAAACACAAGTTTCGAAATCTCTCGCGAGACCGACGTCGCAATAGCCACGATTTTTTTCTCGGGGAAGATATACTGCGTCCTCGAGCAGCTGGCGAGCATTACCGCAAGAGCTTTTCCGCCCTCGGGAGCTCCGCAGAAGCCCGTCACTTCCGGACAGGAAGTTCCGATCCTTCCCAAACTCTCGAGGTTCGCCAGCCGGAAAGAAATCTTCTCCGCCGTATCGGTTAATACGGGTAGATGCCGTTCCGCTTTAGCGAAGTTCACGTAAATGTCGCCGACATACTGACGCCCTTTTTCATCACGGCCGGCATAACCAACCAGAGGCCCCTGTCGTCTCCCGCGGGCATCCTTCGGACATTCGTAATACCCTCCGCATCTTGTCAATACCTCGAAAGGACTTTCTTCACGCCGCGGTACGATCGTCTCCACAATTGACTCCTCTTCGGTTAATGAACGGTGAATTACATCTAGAGTACCTAGCTAATTACAGGATCACACTACGGAAAAGCGCGCGGTAAGTCAAGAAAAAACCCGCAAAAGCGGGTCTTTCGAGGAAGTTGCGATACCTCTTTTTGTACAAGGCTTAGTCGATGCGTGGTCAGATCTGCATACCGACTTCGGCGGCCATAGCTTTGAACGCCATGACAGGATGTTCGGCCTTTACCACCTGACTGCTTGCGACGATGAATGTTGCTCCGTCGGAGATCGCTTGAGCCGGTGTGCCCGAACGTTTCTGTTGGCCGAGGGCAACTCCCGCCGAGCGCGTTCCAGGTACTGTGAACGTCATGCCCTGGAGATCGTGGTGCGACGAAAGCATCCCGACCTCTTTCGCCGAGCAAACGAGACCGTTCAAACCGCCCTCTCTCGCCATGAGAGCACGATTGAGGACGATTTGTTCGGCTGTCGGATTGCGGCCATATTTCCCGAAATCGCGCTCAATTTCCGTTGGGCCGAGAGAAGTGAGCAAGGTGATCGCCCAGATCTCCGTCAAGATATCTCCGCCGGCGTAAAGCGCAGCTGCGGCGGCCGCTTCCATCATCTTAATCCCGCCGGATGCGTGGACCGTGATGATATCGGCGCCATTTCGAGTGAGCGCCCTCATACGCAAGGCCACGGTGTCCGGGGTATCGTGCAATTTTGCGTCAACCCACACCCGTTTGGCACCGACCTTCTTGAGCACACGGATGGCATTCGGACCCTCGGCATCGTGCAGATCGTGGATTTTCACCGCGTAGCAATACATACCGAGCTTGCTCGTGAGACTGCACGCTCTCTCAAGCGACAATCCTTCAAGTGCCAAGCAGATCTTGGATTCGGCCACTACAGCCGCGGTTTTGGTTTCGTCAGTCGCTACAGTCGTACTCGTGTGAGTCAATTTAATTCTCCCCAGTCAGGTTTAGAAAAACGCGGAAAAGAACTCGCAACCGCGGCGGATAGAATGATCCGGCCGATTACAGGGGCTACAGTACGTAAATAGAGGAGGGAAGTCAAACGAATAGCAGGAACAGAAATCCGCGCGTTTGCTATAAGCAAATGCGCGGAACCCCTGCGTAATTAGTGCAAAAGGAACACTCCGTCGGCCAAATCGGCCGTAAACATGCCGGGCCTGACTCTGAGCAAATCGCTCGGCAGATCAGACTGTGCAGCCTCGCGTATTGAGTCGGCATCGGGGAAGATGACGTTGGCCGTGCACGCATCAAAGTCGAGCTCATGCTTCTTACATGCTTCGATCATGAATGCTTTGAAGATTTCGTATGCATACGATGACTTCGCAGAGGAGTCGACAAGTTGCTGCGGTCGCACGCTTACTCGGAATGCAATGTGCTCCTGGTTCTCAATCGGCGAATTGATGACTACAACGATTTCCTGCGTCAGACTAGTCATACATGCCTCCTTCGGTTCAGGTGGTCCCGAATATGAGTCTATCATGCTAAAACGCTCGTATGTAAAATCGGCACCGAAGTTAAAAACAGAGCCCCGACAAGTTTCTGTCGGGGCTAGCGAGGAACTGCGGAATCTCGTGCAAGATAGGCAAGAGCCTCCTCTTTTTCGCTATTCAGAAAGTACATCGCTCCGTTGTGCCGCGTCGGTATTCGATAGGGATCTTCCGGCAGAACGATTTCTCCCGCGAGAGCTCCATTGCGGACTCCTATTCCTGCGCTCGGCATAAAATATGCCACGGCGTACTCCAGACACGAGTCAATGTCCGCAGTCGGTCCATACAGGTCAAAGGTCATTCCGAAAGTCACGCATCTACCTTCCACTTTAGAAATGACCAGACCGGCCTCCAGCGATTTTCTTTTTACCAGAGAAATGGTTGGACACTGCTCAATGATCCAAAGAAGATCCTTCAACCGCAGCGGTTCAAGAAGTGGGTTGTATTTTCCCGCCGCCATCGCTACCACTTCTGCATGCATCATTCCGCTCATAGTCACCCCGACGAAAAGAGAGCCGGGGCTTTCTTTGACGCGTCTTATTCGTGCCATCGGTTTCTCCCTAGGGTTAGTTGGTACTGCCTATCACAACAATAATACTATTCTATAATTTGTCAAACAAAAACCGCCCGAAGGCGGTTTTTGCAATTCATGTGGAGATGTCGGGAATTGGTCACGAGTCGCTAAACGGATTGCTCCAAGCATTCGCAATCCGCTAAGCGCTCTCGACCCCGGCTCAGCCGTTTTGCGAATACGCAAAACATGCCTCCGCCATTCGATTCTCCACGCAAGACGCGCAGGCGTCTTGCTCCACCTCCACACACAAACGCGAAAACCGCCTTTCGGCGGTTCGCAAGATTGTGTGTGGAGGTGTGGAGAATCGAACCCCAGTCCGAATCTGGCTATGAAAGCGAGTCTACGACGCATAGTCGGCGTTAGTGTCTGAGATAGGGTGCGAGGAACGCAGACGAAACCACTCCTATCCGATCCCTAATTTAGGCGCGCCGGCCGGGAACCCGGGCGCCGATGCTACAGACCATTCCGCCCATTCCTCCCGCTGTAGAAACCGGAGAGGATGAACGTCGCGAGGCGAGTGGCCGTTAGGCGACCGCGTACGCGAACGAGAAGTCCTTCATACCGAAGTACGGGGACTTAACGCTTGCAAGAGTATTCTTGGCAAGTTTGGTTGCTCGTTGGATTGTGAGTGTCATACGAGCGTGCACTGCGTCGCACGTCTTTCAAAGTACAGACCGTCAAAGCCGGTCACCCCCAGAAAATACATGATATCATCACGTCCTTTCTGCGATCGACCATGTAGGACCTCGGAGGTCCTACATGAGGCTAACGATGCTTCAATTCTCGTGCGGTCTCGCGCAATGCTGTTTTCTTTTTCAAGTCTTCGCGGCGGTCAGATTTTCCTTTGCCGCGAACGATAGCGATGCGCGCCTTCACGAGTCTGCCGGAAGTATACACCTCAAGTGGGATAATTGTCAAGCCTTTCTTGGATTCTGCCGCATAAAGCTCTGCTATTTCTTTCTTTTTGAGAAGTAGCCGACGCGCACGTTCGGGGTCGTAGCTTTTCGCCGTGTTTGCCGCTTGATACGGCGGGATGGTCATACCCACGATGAACGCTTCTCCGCCGCGCACCACGACACGCGAGCCGTCCAAGGAGCCGAGCTTGTTTCGAAGCGATTTTACTTCAGTACCGGACAGCTCAAGCCCCGCCGCAAAACTTTCGAGCGGCGCATACTTAAGCAAGGCTTTTTTATATTCGACGAGGGTCATGTGAGCCAAGTATAGCGAAAAATAGAAAATTTAGGAATTTATTGTATACTCTCCGTATGGCAGTAACTCCAAAGAAGCCGAAAGGGAAGAAGGGCGGCGCGCCCAGCACGGCGCGCCGCGGCTGGCGCGCCGTGCTTGGCGGCCCGTCTTTTTTCGGGAACCTCGTCACGACCGTACTTATTTTCCTGTTACTGATGAGCATGTATTCGCTCGTCGCGAGTTTTTTCCAGCCGGCAAATGACATCCCACTTTCTGCCGTCGCAGCTGATGTTGAGGCAGGAAAGATAAGCACAATAACGGTGGACGGCGATTCGTTAAATCTCACCTATGCCGACGGTTCCACCAAAGTCTCGCGCAAAGATCCTTCATCCGGCTTACCTGAGACTTTGGCGACCTATGGCGTCACACCGGAAGAACTTTCCAAAGTGGCGATTACGATACAAGGACAAGGCGGGTTCCAGTTCTGGTTCCTCACGCTCGCGCCCGTGCTTCTGCCGCTTCTTTTCATCGCCTTTCTTTTTTGGTTCCTCTCGCGACAGGTGAAGGGTGCCGGCATGCAGGCATTCAGCTTCGGTCAATCCAAAGCACGCGTCATTGATCCTGCGGATCTTTCCCAGCGTGTCACCTTTAAAGATGTTGCCGGTGCGCGCGAAGCAAAAGAAGAATTGCTTGAGATAGTGGACTTCCTCAAAAGTCCGAAGAAATTTTTGGATATTGGCGCACGCATCCCCAAAGGCATTATTCTCATGGGCGCGCCGGGCACCGGCAAGACGCTACTCGCGCGCGCGGTGGCCGGCGAAGCGGGCGTGCCGTTCTTTTCCATTTCGGGTTCTGAATTCGTGGAAATGTTCGTTGGTGTCGGCGCCAGCCGTGTACGCGACCTCTTCCAGCTCGCGAAGAAAGCTGCGCCCGCAATCATTTTCGTGGACGAAATAGACGCGGTCGGTCGCGTGCGCGGGGCAGGGGTGGGTGGCGGCAACGATGAACGCGAACAAACGCTCAATCAGATACTTGTGGAGATGGACGGTTTCGAACCGACCGAGAAAGTGGTCGTGATGGCGGCAACAAACCGTCCCGACGTGCTTGACCCGGCACTCTTGCGCCCCGGTCGCTTTGATCGACGCGTCACCATTGACTTGCCGGACCGCCGCGATCGCGAAGAGATATTGCAAATACACGCGCGTCAAAAGCCGCTCGGTCCGGATGTTGCACTTGCGGTTATTGCCGAGCGCACTCCGGGCTTCTCGGGCGCCGAGCTCTATTCGCTCATGAATGAGGGCGCGATACTTGCGGCACGCGAAAGTCGAAAAGAAGTAACGCAATACGACCTCATCCGCTCCATTGAGAAAGTAATGCTTGGTCCGGAGAGGAAGAGCCATTTGCTGTCAAAAAAAGAAAAAGAGATTACCTCCTATCACGAGGCCGGTCACGCGCTCGTTTCTTCGGTCTTGGAGCATGCCGATCCGGTGCACAAAATTTCCATCATCAGCCGCGGCCGCGCGGCGGGCTACACGCTCAAACTCCCATTCGAAGACCGAAAGATGCAATCGAAGAAACAATTTTTGGATGACATTGCGGCGACTCTTGGCGGCTACGTGGCGGAAGAAATGCTTTTTGACGACGTCACGACCGGGCCCAGCAACGACCTCGCAGTCGTCACCGCCATTGCGCGCGAAATGGTCACGCGCTACGGCATGAGCGACAAGCTCGGCCCCATTGCCTTCGGCGACCGCCAGATGGGGAACGAACCGTACTCGGAGCAAGTCGCGTCGCAGATAGATGCCGAAGTCTCTCGTATCATCGATGAAGCGAAGGCGCGCGCGAAGAAAGCCATCTCAGAGCATCGCGACGCGCTCAACGCAATCGCAAAAGAACTTATCGAAAAAGAAACGGTTGAGCGGGGCGATTTCGAAAGAATATTAATTGCGAACGGCATCACGCCGAAAAAGCGCGAAGAAGAGGAAAGCGTTCTCTTGGTCTAGGGAAACAGGTTAAATTTAATGATCCACCAAAAAGCGGAAACACCGTCTTTCCAGCCGATTTTCTTGCCCTCTTTATAATTTCGTCCCGCATAGGAGATACCGACTTCATACATGCGGAAACTCTTCACGCGCGCGGTTATTTCCGGTTCGAGCCCGAAACGTCGCGAGACGAGTTTGTTTTTGATCGCATCAACAACCTCGCGCGTCATCATTTTGTAACAGGTCTCCATGTCGGTCAGGTTGAGGTTGGTGAACGCATTGGAAAAGGCGGTGAGAAAACGATTACCCAGATAATGCCAGTAGAACATGACGCGGTGCGGCCGGTTGGTCACGAGGCGCGATCCGTATACCACGTCCGCTCTGCCATCAAGAATGGGTTCGAGCAAAAGGGAATATTCATTCGGGTCGTACTCAAGGTCCGCATCTTGTATGACCACAATGTCGCCCGTGGATTCTCGCATGCCGTCGATAACCGACGCTCCCTTGCCCTGATTCACCCTATGGGTTAAGACAGTATGCCTATCGGACCAGCGTTCGAGGATGGCGGCACTATTGTCCGTGGAACAATCATTGATCAAAATTATTTCTTTCGTTATTCCTTGCGGAAGTACCGCGTGTTCTACACGCTCAACGAGTTGAACGAGCGTTTTTTCTTCATTGTAGACCGGAATGATGACCGAAAGTTTCATATGCTGGATTGTATGCCGTCCGCCTGCATTTTGCGAACCGACAATAGTTCGAACAGGCACTTGCAGAATAGCAGGAAGATGAACGGATATACCGGAATGAGCAGTCTGCTGTCGACAAATGCTCCACAGAGAGCGATGTAGAAAATAATAAGGCCGATAAAAAATACATAGAACGGATCACGCCTGAAGACATACGCGCCGACAAAGATAGTGACGTACAACAATAGCCAGATTACGGTTCCAATATTGGCAAAGAAATTCCCAATGCGTACGACAAAGGAAGGGGCATGTTTCGCTTCAAGGATGTTTTTGACGAAATAGTCATATCCGTTTTCGAGCGGCGCTTTCAGCATGGTCTTGGCGAAAAAGAGCGAGAAGCCCGCCGGGTGGCCCAGTATGATCTCTTTCGAATGCTCTTTGAAAAATGCCACGTCCTGGGGAGTTGTCACCAGCGTGCCGTCTTCGACGTATGCCGGGTCCACGGGAGGGGTCGGACAATCCAATGCGCTCTCTTTGCAAAAACCAAGCACGTTGCCCCAGTACATGTTGTACCAGCCGATAGACCCGAGGCTTGTTTCATTCCATATAATTTTGTTCCTCACAATCCACGGAACGAACAGTATTGCCATAATCAAGCATGAAATAATATAGGGCCGGATCACGGAGAGGTTTTCCGATGTTTTATATTTTCTGTAGACCAGGAATATGATCCACGGCACCAAGAGATATAAACCGATCTCTCTGGTCAAAATGGCGAGCCCGCCGACGAGTCCCGCCCACATCGGTCTTTCTCGCAAAAAAAGATACATCGATAGAATGAACAGGAAAAGAAAGAACGTGTCGGACATGAGTAGTCCGCCCCAATACAGGGTCATCGGTTCGATGGTCATAAGTATGGCGGCGCCCAAGCCGATGCGTGCGGAATTGAACACCTGTTCTCCGATTCGTTTTACCAAAATGACCGTCACCGCATATAAGAAATACTGGATCGCCACTATCACGAACGGAGAGAACTTTAAAAAGAACAGAGCAGCCAGGAAAAAAGGATAGAACGGCGTATGGAGCATGTCCGGATAAAATGGAGCATGAGACGCGATGCTGTACGTCCCGTACTGTAGGATATTTTCCGCTCCCCGTATGTAAAAAACTTGAGCATCGCTGTACGCCGTAAATGCGTGCTGTCCGAATAATGCGAGCACAGGCAGTGCATACAACATCCTAATCCCGAACGCTGCTGCGCCGAGAATCCACTCACGCGGAGTGAAAATAACAAGAACACGTTCGAGGGCGCTCTTCATGAAGAATCAGCGTTAATATACCAAAAGCAGAAAGCTTTCACCAATAAATAAGCCCCGGCACATGTCCGGGGCTCATGGTTTGCAAGGAGGAATCTTACGCCACAATTACTTTTTGCTTTTTGTCCGCGTTTTGCAGGCGGATCCAGAGTTCTTGCGGACCCGGCTTCGTAACTGCGTCCGTCTTTGCTTTCTTGGCGGGGTCGCGCGTGCGAGCCTTTTTCCCCTCACGTCCGCTCGCGGAGAGGTCCCGGTACGCATCGCGCAATTCGTTTACCTGCGCATCGCGTGAGGTGAAGCCGTCGTAGGTGCCGCAGGTATATGCGGCAACTATCGATAAGACCATAATGATAAGGACTGCAATCGCTTCTGTGAGCGACAATTCAAACTGAAATTTCATGCGAACCTCCCTTTGATTGAATGATTTGACAGGACGAACTGCGGGGAATCATACGACTATCGCACCTGTGTGTCAAACTGACGGTCATGTTGTAATATAGACACATACGCCCGTAGCTCAATGGTAGAGCGAACGACTTATACTCGTTTGGTTGGGGGTTCGAGTCCCTCCGGGCGTACCAAATCGATATCAAATAAAATGGGGGTAAAAATTTACTGTGATAACAACGTATTACCTACATGGCTGAGGTTACTAGAAAAGAGTGACAGCATAAAGATTATTCAATTTCCTTATGAAAATGTTAACAAAAAAATAAAAAACAAAGGAGTCCCGACTGACGCAACATGGAATCAGATGAAATTAACGTGGAATCAAGCAAATTTTATTTGGAATGACCAAGAACCTTCTGATAAATACAATTCAATAATATCTATTCTTCAACAGTCGAGTCAAAACACAAAAGTTGACGCACAACATTTAGACAGCGCATATAAAAGTAACTGCTCTGTGTTTATAACAAATGATAAAACTGATATCCTATCTAGAAGATTGGAGCTAAAGAATTTATTAGGAATCGATGTGTGTGCCCCTGATGAAGCAAGAACGGTCGTAGAGAGTAAGTTGTTGTAACTACCTGATGTATCTTAAATCACTCGAAATAATCACAATAGTTTTGTGAGCGAAAAGTTATTCCAAATGCATCTCTTTGTCGGCGGTGTGTGCGCGGGCAGAGAGGGCAGGATAGTTTTGTAAGTCGGGATCGTGAGCGACGAGCGCGGCGGCTTCTTTCCGCGCGGCTTCCACGAGCTTCAAGTTTTTCAACGCTTCCATTGCGATGTCGGAGACGCCCCACTGTTTGCCGCCTGCAAGCTCGCCCGCGCCTCGGAGTGCGAGGTCGTATTCGGCAAGCTCAAAGCCGTTCTTAGCATTCTTAAATGCTTTCATACGCTCACGCGTGGTCTCGCCGGAGGATTCCGGCAGTGCGAAGCAGTAGGACTGGTGCGTTGAACGGAGCACGCGGCCGCGCAGCTGATGCAGTTGTGCGAGCCCGAAGCGCTCGGCACCTTCTATCAGGATGACGGTCGCGTTCGGCACGTTCACGCCCACTTCCACTACCGACGTGGCGACGAGAATATCTATCTCATCATTTTCAAATCGTTTCATCACGTCTTCTTTCTCCACCGGCTTCATTTTGCTGTGGAGAATATCTATCGTCGCTTCAGGAAATATGTCTTTAGAGAGCCGTGCGGCTTCCGCTTTTACCGATTTTGCTTGAAGTGCGAGCTCTTTGGCGGGGTCCGGTTCATCAATGCGCGGGCAGATGACATATGCTTGGTGTCCCGCGGCGAGTTCGGCACGCACGCGCTCATATGCTTGTTCGCGTTTTTTTGACTCAAGGATTTCAGTGATGACCGTCTTTCTTCCGGCGGGCATTTCATCAAGCAAGGTGAGGTCGAGGTCGCCGTAGAGCGTGAGTGCGAGCGTGCGTGGAATGGGTGTCGCCGTCATCGACAAGAGATGTGGTTGTGTGGAACTGGTATGATATATCATACCAGCCGCATCCTTTCTGAGCAGGGCAGAACGGTGCGAGGTGCCGAAGCGATGCTGTTCGTCGATGATGGCGTAGGCGAAATATTTGAATGAAAGAGATCTCTCGATGAGCGCGTGCGTGCCGATGACGATGGGTATTTCGCCAGAGGCGACCATTTTTTTGAACGCCGCTTTGGAAAGTTTGGCGGACTCCTCATAGCGGACTTTTGACGGGAATTTCCGGCACTCGCTGCCGGTGATGAGTCCGATGGGGATGGGATGGTCGCGGAAATAGGAAACGAAGGTGGAAAAATGCTGTTTCGCAAGAATTTCGGTAGGGCACAGATATGCGACTTGGAGCGTGCCGGCGATGCGTTTTTCGCCCCGAAGGGGCCCCTTCGGGGGGAGCGATGTCGCAACCAGGTATGCGGTCGCGGCAGCGACCGCGGTCTTGCCGCTCCCCACATCGCCTTCAAGGAGCCGGAGCATTGGATGCGTTTTTTGGAAATCCGCGACGATTGCATCTATCGCGCGCATCTGTGCATTGGTGGCGGGGAAGGGGAACGACGCGATGAAATCGGCGATTGCCTTTTTATCCACGGTCACGGGCAGAGCCTCTTCTCGGAGAAGCGCCCGACGGCGCTGTTGCATCACGAGTTGGAGCGCGAATACTTCTTCAAAAGCGAAACGCTTGCGCGCTCCCGTCGCATCGGGCATTTTCTGCGGTGCGTGAATGAAGACGAGCGCGGCCGCGAGTGAGGGTAGTTTGTAACGCGCCAAAATCTCTTGCGGTATCGGATCTTCGATTTGCTCGTGAACGCCTGCATCAAAGATTTTTTTTATTGCGTGCAGGAACCAGAGCGACGAAATTCCCTGACTCTCCGGATATATCGGGTAGAGAGCCGGAGCCGAGGTGACACCTCGCGGCGAGGTGTCACCTCGGCTGAAGAGCGAATCAACGGCTGCATCAGGTGCAATCGGCGATTTATCGATAGCGGGATTGGCGAGATACACTTTCCCCGAAGGGGCCCCGTCGGGGCGCGCGGCGCCCGCGACGCGCCCGCTTACTTTCACGACCATGCCGTCGTGCAGTGTCTTTGCGATGTACGGTTGGGAGAACCACATCATTTTTATTTTTCCCGAGGCGTCTTCGAGCCATGCCTCGGCGATGGGTCGGCGGCTCTTCCATGTTTTTCTGATGTCCGGTTTGCGAATGGTGCCGTAGAGCGTCACTTCGGCACCGGCGGAAACGCCGGCGATGGTGCCGACGTCCCCGCTCGATTCATATCGAGCGGGGACGTGGTAGAGCAAGTCGCGTATCGTCCGTATCCCAAGCTTCTTCAGCGCCCGTTTTTGTTCCGGACGGAGCCGTGTGAAGTGTTGTTCGACGAGGTCGCTTGCGTTCATACCCGGTTAGGACAACATGGCATTGCTCCATGTGCATAGTGCATGGAAATGCTTATGTTGCATACAAAGATAAGATTCGACCGATCCCTTTCGAGATTTTAGAGCCGTTGCACGATGCCATGTTGTCCTACCGGGCATGTTATGCAGTATACCCCGTGAGATAATTTGCCCCGTACCGAGCTTTAAACTTGATTAATCTATCTCACAGGGTATACGCGCCCCGAAGGGGCCCCGTCGGGGGCAAAAATATATCGCGTATTATGCGTTATATTTGAGGTATGCGGGACGAACTTATCTGGTTCGCGGCGTATACAGGATGCCTGTCATCACTGGTAATCTTCTTTGCCTTCGGCGGTATCACTCCACTTCGTGCGGGAACGGCATGGATCGGCGGGCAAGCGCAATCTGCTGCGGTCTTTTTCGTGCAAAGCATCACCGCCGTAGAGATACAAAATGCGTATCACAGTGTGCAAGTCTCGGTACCCGTCACCGCGACTAGGAACACGTCGAAGACCACATCCGATTCAACGAAAAAAGTAAAAATCCTTATCGTACCTGGGCATCAGCCCTCCAGCGGTGGAACCGTGTTTGGCGGTGTCAATGAGCGTGACGTAGCCTACGATATAGCTGATGCGCTCGCCGGGCTTCTTTCGCAAAATCCGCATTATGACGTGATGGTTTCGCGATCGAGAACCGAATGGAATCCTCTCTTGCAGAATTACTTTGATGCACATATGCCCGAGATCGAAGCATTCACACAATCGCAGAAAGCTCAAATGCAGAGGCATCTTGCCGACGGCAGCATTCTTCCGGCAGAAGACCAGGTGTACCACGATACGGCGCCGTCACAAGCGGCATATCAGCTCTACGGTATCAATAAGTGGACCAGCGACAACAAATACGACATCACGCTCCATCTCCACATCAATGATGATAGCAAGCATCGTTCCGGCGTTGCCGGTGAATACAGCGGATTTGCGGTATACGTGCCGGACCATCAATACTCGAATGCCGCGGCTTCGTATGCGATAGGGGAAGCGCTCGCCGCGCGCCTCAATGTGTACCATGCGACCAGCACGCTTCCGAAAGAGGATGTTGGCGTCGTGGAAGACCAGGAACTCATTGCTATCGGTTCCAATAATAGCGCCTCCGACGCCGCGCTCCTCATTGAATACGGATACATCTATGAACCGCAATTCCAGGAATCGTCCATTCGTCCCGTTGCCGTTGCTGATTACGCCTACCAGACGTATCTCGGCTTGCAGGATTTCTTCAAGGACCCGGTGACCTCGACTTTCGGTTCGATCTCGTTCCCCTACGACTGGACGAAGGTGACCGGGAAGACTAAAGAAAAAGGGCCAGGTGTGTATGCGCTCCAGGAAGCGCTCCATTATCTCGGCTACTATCCGCCGAAAGGGAAAAGTTTTTCCGATTGTCCGGTGTCTGGCGTGGCGCGTGCTTGCACGCGCGCATCAATTAAGGAATATCAGAGTGCCCGCGGACTGCCGGCAACGGGAGTGATCGGACCGGAGACTAGTGCGGATCTTTTCTACGACACGGCGAAACCATCCACACCTTCGGTCACGTTGAAATAAGGTATACCCCGTACTAGAACGACGTTTCAGTACGGGGTATACTACCGTCTCACTATGAACCCCGTTAGAAACTTAATCACTAAATGTTAGTAACTTATTTTATGACAAACAAATCTTCGAAGCGGATTTCTAACGGGGTGAATACTAAAAAAATACTGGATGCTTTTAAGAAACAAGGCGCACGGATCGAAACGTCAGCGCGCGTGAAGCTTTCCGGCAAAAAAGATTTTTCACTCTGGTACACGCCGGGCGTCGCCGTTGCCTCCTCATATCTCGCGAAGCATCCGAAAGACGCCCGCACAATGTCGGTAAAGAAAAATAGCGTCGCCGTGGTATCCGACGGTTCCGCGGTGCTCGGACTCGGCAACATCGGTCCTTATGGCGCCCTGCCGGTAATGGAAGGGAAGGCACTCATCTTCAAAAGCAAGGCAAATGTGGATGCGTGGCCCTTGGTGCTCGATACGCAGGACCCGGATGAGATAGTGCGCATCGTGAAAGCCATTGCGCCGTCGTTCGGCGGCATCAATTTGGAAGATATCGCCGCGCCGAATTGTTTCGATATTGAAAAACGCCTTGTTGCAGAATTGGATATACCGGTCATGCATGACGACCAGCACGGCACCGCCATCGTCGTGCTTGCGGGACTCATGAATGCCGCGGAGGTGGTCAAGAAAAACATGAAGAGCCTCAAGGTCGTTATCAGCGGCGCGGGCGCAGCTGGCACTGCGGTCGCTAAGCTTCTGCATGCATCGGGGATTTCCGACATCATTCTGCTCGACCGAGCGGGTACGATCTATGCCGGTCGTCCGAAATTGAATATGCACAAAAAAGAGCTCGCGGCGCTCACGAATCCGCGCAAAGTGAAGGGAGGGCTCGTCGAGGCAATGGAGGGCAGCGACGTGTTCATCGGTGTTTCGGGCAAGGGGCTGCTCAAAGCCGAGCATGTGGCGAGTATGGCGCCGCGGAGCATTGTCTTCGCAATGGCGAATCCCGAGCCGGAGATACTGCCGGACGAGGCGAGGCGAGCGGGCGCGATGGTCATTGCGACCGGTCGCTCGGACTTCCCGAATCAAATTAATAATGCACTCGTGTTTCCGGGTATCTTCCGCGGCGCGCTTGATAGGGGAGTGAAGAAGATAACCGAGGCGACGAAGCTCCGCGCCGCTCGCGGACTCGCGGCGCTCATACCGAAACCGACTGCGACCAACATCATCCCTGATCTTCTTGACCCGCGTGTGGTGAAAACCGTCGCGAAAGCGGTACACTAGAGTCATGCAGAAAAAACGGATGAGTTTGTACCGATCGCTCGTGTGTCTGCCCGACCGCTGTTACCCCTTTAAGACGTTGGTAGAAGGGCAGTGGGTGCGTGGCATGCGTTCATACAACGCCACACTTGCTCGGTACCAGCGCATGTATGGCGTAGGCCGCTATGGATTCAAGCTCGATACCTATCGACAGATCTTTCATCTTGCGGGCTCCATACTTTTCTTGATCATCGCGGCGTATCTTTCAAAATCGTTCTTTGCAAGCGTCACCGCGCTCTATGCATTTCTCATCGCCGCCATAGGACTCATCACGTTCCAGGAGTTCTATTTGCATCGCCGGATGTACCAGCAACTGTGGCGAAAGGGCGTCGTTGATTGGCTTGCGTGGTGCGTACCACTGGGGGTTTATTTCTGGGTGTATCTCCGTTAATTGCTTTGAGCAGTCGAGAGACGGGGTCAACAATGGTCGCGAGAAGCGGATAGAGGAACACGAACGCCGCGCCGACACGCAGCCGCACGATGCGCGTATCGTTCGCCCTGCGTGCTAGATGGCTGCGGTTACCGTGACCGAGCCGGTCTGCAAGGCATTCAGGTGATCGTGATAGCTCCAAGTGCCCACTTTATCGAACGTGAAGGAGTACGAACTTCCGGACGGCACCGCGGCGCAAGAGTCGAACGCCGTGTTCGACGTATCGGGGCAGTGCTCACGAAGCGTTGTCCCGCTATAGACCGAATGCGAAGGATGGACTGCAGAAGCGACCCACATGCCGGTCGAACTCTGATTCACGAAGACAACCTTCATTCCGGGCGCGACGGTGACCGATGCGGGAGCGAATCCCTGGTCCGTGTAGACGACCGTGACGTCCTCTGTACCTGTTGGCAGAGTGCCTGCTGCCGACTGTTGCGGCACGCTTGTGTCGGTCGCGGGTGCCTGTGCGGGGGTTCCCTTAAACATGAGCCAGCCGCCCGTTATGACGACAATTACCACGATAAGACCGATGACATTTCTGTTCATATTTTTATGCTGATGAATGGGTAAGGTTCCGATAGCATAGCATCCCGGTCTTGGGGTATACTGGGGGATATGAATACCACAACCATCATTCTCATAGTCGTCGCAATCATCGCGCTCTGGGTGATTTCCGCATATAACCGCTTCATTACGCTCGTGAATCAAGCGAAAGAGGCATGGGCTGATATTGCGGTCCAGCTCAAGCGCCGCTATGACCTCATTCCGAATCTCGTGGAGACGGTGAAGGGGTACGCTGCGCATGAGTCGTCAGCATTTGAGAACGTGACCAAGGCCCGCGCGGCCGCGATGGGGGCGACCGGCACTGCGGATAAAGCACAAGCGGAAAATATGCTCTCGGGCGCGCTCAAGACCCTTTTTGCGGTTTCCGAAGCGTATCCGGAACTCAAAGCGAACGAGAATTTTCTCCAGCTCCAGAAGGAACTTGGCGACACGGAAGATAAGATCCAGGCGTCACGACGCTTCTATAACACCACCGTGATGACGCTCAACACCGCGGAGCAATCGTTCCCGGGCAACATTATCGCGAACAGTTTCGGCTTCAAGCCGATGGACCTCTTCGAGCTCGGCACCGCTGACCAGGCGGCAAACGAGCCAGTAAATGTGCGGTTTTAGAAGCTATTGACTTTTTAGGCCACACGTGCTAGCATAGTGGATAGTATCAAAAAGCGCAGGGCTTCGGTCCTGCATTTCGTAGTACTTTTTATCTAGAGGGAGTAAGAGATGAGTAAATTGCTTCGCGTTGTGGCCTTGCTATTCATATTGTCCGGCGTTCTACCGGCTGTGGCACAGGTGGATTCGCAACCACCACAAATGCCGCCAAATCTGGTGGTATGGCAACCAGACTTCGCCAACGGATGGACGCTTGCGGGGAATCCGACTGCGTACATTGTCGCAGTCAAAGATATGTTCGGGACCCTGACAAGTCCGGCAGTGGACTCGAATGGGAATAGTATTCCCAAAGCATTTGTGTCGATCTGGAAATGGGTCAATGGGAGCGGGTGGGAATTCTACTCGCCTCTGCTCTCGGATGAAGGAAATGCGTCCTATGCAAAAGGGATGGGCATGAGTGTCCTGTCGATAATCAACCCCGGAGATGGTTTCTGGGTCAACGCGATAGGGTCGCACATGTTACCGGAGAGGATTGTGGAGGAAAATGCGAATTTCTCCTCCAATTTCTTCAGTCGTGCAAGCGGCTGGAATCTGGTGGCTCCGCCGCGCAATGTCACCGGGAGAGAGCTCAACCAACAAATGAGCCTTCTTCCCGCGACGAGCAGCTCAATTCCTACGACGGATATCACCAGTATCTGGACGTGGGAACCCTGGGGCAAGAAGTGGGTGTTCTATGCTCCAGTCATTGACGCGGTCGAGGATGCTGCCGTGACATCAGACTTTGTCACGAGCAGGAATTATTACGACATGACCTGGTGGAATCTACGCCCCGGCGACGGCGTCTGGGTCAACAAGAAATTGCCACCGGTTCCCACAGTTAGGAAAGGATAGTTGTCGACTACCCTGGTGTGAGGGAAAAATCACAGCGCAAGGAATTAAAAACCTTGCGCTGTCTCTTTTTATAAAACACTGATTTTGTGGTACTAATGAACGTATGAATCTCTACGAACAGCGCTCGAGCAATATCCGCCGCACCTGGGCGCTCGTGCTCGGATTTTTGGTCGTCGTCATTGCGGTGGGGTATGCCATTTCGTGGTACTACGGCAATCCAGGCATTCTCTATATCGCAGTGTTCATTGCCGTTGCGACGAACTTTTACGCCTACTGGGAATCAGATAAGCTCGTGCTCTCGCTCAATCACGCGCGGCCGGCCGCGCGCGAAGAGTTTTTTGATTTCTATACGGTCACCGAAAATCTCACCATCACAGCGGGTCTGCCCAAGCCGAAGCTCTATGTGATAGACGACCCTGCACCAAATGCATTTGCGACCGGCCGGGATGAAAATCACGCGGTGGTCTGTGCAACGACGGGACTTCTTGCAATGCTCTCGCGGCCGGAGCTTGAAGGTGTCGTTGCGCACGAGCTCTCGCACATCAAGAATCGCGACATTCTCCTCATGACTGTCGCGGTCGTGCTTGCGGGCTTCGTTGCAATTGTCGCGGATATTTTCCTGCGCATATCGTTCTGGGGCGGAGGACGAAATAGTGACAATAAGAAAGGGAACGCAATTCTTATGATACTTGCCGTCGTCGGCATCATCCTCGCGCCGGTGGCTGCGAAGCTTCTTCAGATGGCGGTCTCGCGCCGGCGCGAATTCCTCGCTGATGCCTCTGGCGTGCTCCTCACTCGGTATCCGGAAGGGCTTGTCTCTGCGCTCCGGAAAATAAGTTCGGCAAACATCCCGATGCGTCATTCGTCGCACGCGACCGCGCATCTTTTTATTGACGAACCATTTGGTAAACAGGAGGGAAGTAAGCTCGCATGGCTCGAAGGCATGTTTGCCACCCATCCGCCCATCAACGATCGCATCAAAGCGCTCCTCGCGACGGAAGCGTAATCAACGTTTTTCTGGTACCCCAAAGGGGCCCCTTCGGGGTAACATGAATTTAGCGAATATGTATTTCGTGTACATTCTTCGAAGTCTTAAAATCCATCGATACTATATCGGCTCTTCGAGTGATGTGGAGAGACGTTTGGTTATGCATAATTATGGCTCTACTCGTTCGACGAAGCCCTATCGGCCGTGGGTGGTTATATACACTGAGATATTCCCAACAAGGTCAGCGGCCGAAAAGCGAGAATGGTTTTTAAAACATCCGCCGGGCTGGCTTGAGAAAAAGCGTATAATAGCGCAGTATGGGGAGAACGGAGGCGTCGGATAGTGGTTTATTCCACCGCCTTGGAAAGGCGGCATACCGCAAGGTATCGTGAGTTCAAATCTCACCGCCTCCGCCGAGATTATTAACGAGCAAAGCGAGTATAATAATCCAAGTGGGGTTGCGTAATCGCAAGCCCCCGCAGATATGTCCAGGAATTTTTTCATCGGAACTCTCGCGATCTTATTGATCATTGGCTTCCTACAGTTCGTCTATAAGACACCATTACCGGTAGCGGCAACGGCTGAATTTGGCGGTGTGTCCTTGATACTTGGCTATGCGACAACAGAGGCAGAGCGAGAAAAAGGTCTTAGCGGCCGCACCAGCGTACCATCCGATTATGGGATGCTTTTTGTTTTTCAAAAAGAAGATTATTACGGCTTCTGGATGAAGGATATGCTCGTACCAATCGATATCTTTTGGCTGGATTCTCAAGGACAGGTTGTTTCTATCGCTGAAGACGTAACGGTCTCAACCTATCCAAGTGTCTTTTATCCGAACATGCCGGTACGATATGTCCTAGAGACTGCTGCAGGCTTCTCCCGCGCACATTCGGTCGCAACCGGTACCCCTCTTTTATTGAAAAATTTTCCAACCGTTTCGGAGTAACACTATCCACATAGCGTTTCTCGCATACGAGAGTAAACTAAACAGAACAAACAGATTTTTTATTCACTTTTTAATTGTCCTCCCGTATGTCAAAAACCGTTAAAGTTTCCGTTCGTGCAAAGGTCGCGGAACAGGACAGTGCTCCTAAAATTTCAGTGCCAATTTCAAAAGAAACGCGTCGGTATCGTGAAATGATCCCGCAGATCGAGAAACGCGACGGAAGATTGGTGCCGTTTGATTTTGATAAAATTTCCGCCGCCATTTGGAAGGCGATGGTTGCGGCGGAAGAGGGCAGTCAAGACGATGCAAGCCTCATTGCGCATCAAGTAGTGGGTGAACTTGGAAGATTTGCAAAGAAATATAAAGGTTTTCTCCCCACCGTTGAGGGCATGCAGGATTCCATCGAGAAATATCTCATCCTCAATGATTATGTGAAGACGGCAAAGGCGTACATTCTCTACCGCGACAAGCGCGCGCAGCTGCGTGCGGCGCACATGGAGGTTCCGGAGCACGTGCGCAAACTCGCACTAGAAAGTAAGAAATATTTTGACGGCAATTCGCTTGGAGAATTCGTGTATCTACGCACGTATGCGAAATGGATACCGGAGGAAGGACGGCGTGAGACGTGGATAGAGACCGTTGATCGTTATATGAGCTTCATGCGCGAAAATCTCGGCACCAAACTCACTGAAAAGGAATATACAGAAGTGCGCACTGCGATTTTGAAACAGGAGGTGATGCCATCGATGCGTCTCATGCAATTTTCCGGCGAGCCGGCACGGCGTTGCAATACGTGCGCCTACAATTGCACCTTTACGGCGCCCGTGAAGCTCGAAGATTTCGCCGAGATCATGTATCTCTCGATGCAGGGATGCGGCGTCGGGTTCGCGGTGGAAAGTCAGAACATCGAACAGCTTCCGCAGATCATGAAGCAGACAGGAAAGAAGACGGAATCGCACCTCATCAGCGATTCAAAGGAAGGATGGTGCGATGCGCTCACGCTCGGATTGAAGACGTGGTATGCCGGCAAGGATGTTACCTTTGATTTTTCGCAGGTTCGTCCCGCGGGAGCGCGCCTCAAGACGATGGGCGGTAAAGCGAGCGGCCCTGAACCATTGCGCTCCCTCCTCGCGTTCGCTCGTGAACGCATTTTGAAGCGACAAGGGCGGCGTCTGCGCACCATTGATGCGCATGACATCATCTGCAAGATAGGCGAGTGCGTAGTGGCGGGAGGCGTACGGCGCACCGCGATGATATCGCTCTCCGACCTCGACGACATTGAGATGCGCGACGCCAAAAAAGGCCAGTTTTATATGACCGATCCGCATCGCTCGGTGGCGAATAACTCCGCCGTGTATGAGACGCCCCCGACCAACACCGAACTTATGGACGAATGGGTCGCGCTTATGAAGAGCGGTGCCGGTGAGCGCGGTATCTTCAACCGCGGATCGCTTGCGCTCACCTTGCCGAAGCGTCGCGCCGAGTATTTCAAAATGACCGGTTTCATCGGCGAGGACGGTGTTGTGCACGGTCCCGTTGGCACGAACCCGTGCGCCGAAATCGTCTTGCAGTCAAAGCAGTTCTGCAATCTTTCCGAAGTCATCGCGCGCGCACACGACACGGAAGCGAGCTTGCTGCGCAAAGCGCGTCTCGCCGCAATACTCGGCACCTATCAATCAACGCTCACAAAGTTCGGCTACATTTCTAAAGAGTGGACCGATCATTGCGCCGAAGAACGCCTCCTCGGCGTCTCGATCACCGGGCAGTGGGATTCTCCGGCAGCCCGGCAGCCCGAAACGATGCGCAAAGTGCGCGATATGGCGGTCAAGACGAACGTGACTTATGCGAAACGGTTCGGCGTTGAACGCTCAATGTCGGTCACCGCAGTAAAGCCGTCCGGCACGGTCTCGCAGACGTTCAACTGCGCGTCCGGCATTCATCCGCGCCATGCGCCGTATTACATCCGCCGCGTGCGCATTAGCGCCACCGATTCGCTCTTCAAACTTATGCGCGATCAAGGCGTGCCGTACTATCCGGAAGTGGGGCAGTCGATGGAAGAGGCGAATACCTATGTGCTCGAATTTCCGGTCATGGCGCCTGACCACTCTAAGGAAGCGCGTTTCAAGGACGACCTCTCCGCGCTTGAACAGCTTGAATATTGGAAGCGCGTGAAGCTCAATTTCACCGAGCACAATCCGTCGGCGACAATCTCAGTGAGCGAAAACGAGTGGATACCGGTCGTGGATTGGGTGCAGAAGAACTGGGACATCATCGGCGGACTCTCGTTCCTTCCGCGCTCAAATCATGTGTATCGCCTCGCGCCATACGAGACCATAACGAAAGAGGAGTACGAGGCGCGGATGGCACGTTTCCCGAAAGTGGATTATTCAAAACTCGTTGCCTACGAACGACAGGATGAGTCGGATATGAAGAAAGAGCTCGCCTGTGCCGGTGGCACGTGCGACATCATCTGAGCCGCCAAAAAGTTCATCTGCTGCGTTGCTCGCTTCGAACCAAACCTCACCGTACCGTCTGGTACGGCTCGGTCTGCTTCTCGCTCGCGCCTTGCATCTGAAACTTTTTGTCCGTCTCATATAAAAACGGCGGAGCGGGAGTGTGATTTCGGAGACTCTCGGAGGCGAAGCAGCATGGTAATTTCTGCGCCGTAGGGCAGTTGCGCAGAAATTTGCGAGCCGAGAGTGAGCGCGTCCTCCCGCAGGGGAGGACGACGCGTGCTCCGAAATTATACTCGCGCGACGCCCTCCAAAAGCGAAAACCCACGCAGGAGCGTGGGTTTTCGCATATGTTTTGGACCGAGCCGATAAGCCGAATTCTGTCGTGGACGACCATTTATCTGGGACGTTGATTGCTCAACGCCTCGAGCGGCACTCGCCGATTTCTCGGCGCACGGCCTTGCACGGGGGTAAGGATTTATTCGTTGCATTCCCATCTCGCGATGGGCATATTCCACGAGGGAATTCGCGGCCTTTCGGCGTTGACGTTTCTGTAGGCACCTCGCGCCTTACGACGTGCGGGCGTTACCCGCTACCTTTCTGTCGCCCTTGCGGGCGGCCCGTGTTCGGACTTTCCTCCCCATAATTGCTTATGGAGCGGTCGTCTAGCTTGGTCCGGACGCATTATACCACAATGTCGGAGTCAGCGTAATACTCAAGTGCTTCCTGAAGCATTTTTCGTATGGGAATCGTACGCACGGCAGAAAATACCTCGGCGTCCAAAATAGCGTTCATCGGCGTGCGTGCGCCAGCATGGATGCTGAGGCTTGAATACGGATAGGCCGCGATGCGTTCTCCCAAAAACTGAGGATCCACTACATGGCTGGTTTTCCATCGAGGCTCATACAGCACCGCCGGATTGCAGTGCACGTAGTTGATCAGATGCTGGAAGTGGCGATCCGTCGATACGTGACGCGATCGGAAGGGCTTGAGGAACAAATTACCTACCCGTTCATATCGTACGTTGAAGTACATAGTGTACGAGGTCCCTAGTTTTCGCATAAATGCTGAAATGCCTCCCTCGGTAACCTCCTTCAGCACTAAGTGAAAATGGTTCGGCATAAGGCAAAATGCACCAACCGAAACAAGCCTTTTGCCGCGAGGAATACTCAGCACCTCCTCAAACTTGCGCCTGCCCACGTTTTCATAATGAAGCGGCGCGTCGTCATTTGCCAAGTACAGAAGTTCTAGAAATCGATGATAATCTCTATGATCCCCGAATGCGATGCGTTTTTCAATACTGCGATTGTAGCAGTGATACCACTCATCAACCGCGAACGGAGTTCTTCGGAGCGCCATGCCCATCATAATAAGGTGTCACCTAGCGGAGTCAAGTAAAATCTCTGCTAGGAAAGGTGTCACCTAGCGGAAATGTGGGGACAAGCATTTTTTTCAGAAGCATGGGCGGGCTATACTGAACGACATTACTATCAGTAACAGCAACAGAATTAATTATGCCCCCGTATCAATCTTCAGTCGCGCCTCGGCGCCGTTCTCTCGAGACTTTTAGCATCTGGGCGTTATTTGCAACGATCATCGCCGCCATATTCATTTTCATTCCATCGGCGTCGATCCCGTTCGCAACGACGTAAACATTTGTGCTCGCAGCCGGTGCTCTCATCACACTTGCGCTGTACATTCTCGCGCGGCTTTCGCGCGGCAATGTCATTCTTCCTCCGTTCATGCTCGTCGGTGCGCTTTGGCTTCCGGCAGTTGCCTATGCATTGTCCGCGGCGTTTTCCGGAACTTCTTTTACGAATGCTCTTTGGGGACAAGGACTTGAACCGGATACGTTCGGCTTCATGCTCGTTGTCGCCGTTCTCGGCACCATGGCGGCTCTCGTCCTGCGCCGTTCCGAAAACTACAGCACCTTCCTGCGTGCCGGTGCTTGGGCTTTCATGGCGCTGGTCGCCGTGGAAACGCTCGTCATCATAGCGGGACAGATTGTTCCGAACACGATTTCTCCCGCGTTCTCCATCGTCGGTTCCGTGAGCGACCTCGCGTCCTTGCTCGGTCTCGGCGTCGTGGGCGTTCTTATTTCGCTTCGCGAGCTTGAGCTCGGAGAACGTGCTCGCCGCGCACTGATTGTGTCTGGCGTCGTTGCGGTCATTCTTCTCGCCGTAGCGAATAATTCTCTCGTGTGGATCTTGCTTGCCCTCGTGTCGCTCGGTCTCTTCGTGGAATCGGTGATGCAACGCTCGGGTAGGGGCGGAGATGCGGATCTGGACGACATCGCCGTAGTTGATGAAGAACCAATCTCTTCCGGTGACGGCAATCGTTCGCTCGTGCTACCGCTTGCCATGCTTGCGATCTCCATCTTCTTCCTCATAGGCGGAACGCTTGGTGGCGCTCTCGCAAATTCCCTCAAAGTGAACGAGATCAACGTCCGTCCGTCGTGGCAGTCTACCTTTGCGGTTGGGAACAAGGTCATTTCCTCCGCACCGGTCTTCGGTTCCGGTCCCGGCACGTTCGGCGTTGAATGGCTGAAGTACCGCGACGCATCCCTCAATTCCACCGTATTCTGGAATATTGATTTCTCTTCCGGCATCGGTTTCATTCCGACGTCGTTCGTGACGACCGGTCTCTTGGGCATCCTCGCATGGGTTGCGATGCTCGCGCTCTTCATTGTGTTCGGTTTGCGCATGCTTATCTTGCGCGCGCCGCAGGACGCATTCGTCCGCTACGTGGCGATGCTCTCATTCCTCGCGACGCTCTACCTCTTCACGGTAGCGATCTTTGATCTTCCGAACGGCATCGTTCTTGCCCTCGCGTTCGTGTTCGCAGGGCTCTTCGCCTCGACGATGCGCTTTGGCACCGTCGGCGGACAATGGGGCGTCATCTTCTCGCGCAGTCCGCGTCTCGGCTTTGTCATCGTATTTTGTCTCACGATACTTCTCCTCGGATCGGTCGTAGCGGCGTACACGCTCGTCGGGCGCTACATTGCGACAACCCAGCTCGCAGTTGCAAACACCGCATACTCCGCCGGAGATTACGCGGGCGCCGAAAACGCGGTGCAAAGTTCCATCTCATTCGCGCCTTCCGCAACTGCTTATCAAATAGAATCGGGCATAGCGATGACGCGTCTCGGTCAAATTGCCGCGTCTTCAACGATGCCGGCGGCCGCCGCACAACAAGCGTTCCAAGCGGCGCTCTCCACCGGCATCAATGCGGCACTCACTGCGACGAACCTCGCGCCGAACGATTACCAGAACTGGCTCGCGCTTGGGAACCTCTACGCGCAGGCGGTTCCGTTGAACGTCTCGGGCGCCTACGACAGCGCGAAAACCGCGTACGACAAAGCGAAAGCGCTTAATCCGACCAACCCGCAGATACCGTACATCCTTGCCCAGCTTGATATCGCCAACAAGAATATCAAGGCGGCTATGGAAGACCTGAAAGCGGCTATCACGCTCAAGCAGGATTACACGGCCGCCATCTTCCTCCTGTCGCAACTTGAAGTGCAGGACGGCAACGTGAAAGACGCGCTCGCATCTGCGCTTGCGGCCGCCTACTTCCAGCCGAACGACCCGAACATCCTCTTCCAGGTCGGTATCCTCTACGCGGCAAACAACGACCTTCCAAATGCAGTCGCGGCGCTTAGCGCAGCCGTAACCGCAAATCCCCAATTCGCGAATGCTCGCTACTTCCTCTCGGCGGTGTACGCCAAGCAGGGCGACTTCAAGAATGCGGCGGCTGAAATGCAATCTATTGCAGATATGTCGGCTGATAATGCAAAGGCAGTCGAGACCCAGCTCGCCGCGCTTCAGGCAGGGAAGAATCCGTTCCCGGCAAATCTTCTCACGGTGACTCCGTCAGTAGCACCGGCGGCAACTCCCGCACCCGCGAAGCAATAGAGAACGATCGAGAAACATAGTACTATAGTGCGATGCGGGAGACCTTCGAGCGCATTGCAGCACCAATACGCGGCTTTCGACAAGCCGCGTATTTGCGCATCTCGGCGCCGGTGCAGGGGCTTCATCAGGCCGCGTATTTGCTCGCGGCGCTGACGCTTGCGTCACAGGCGCTCGCTCTTCTCCGCGATCGCACTTTCGCCCACACCTTCGGCGCGGGGCAGGTGCTCGACCTCTACTACGCGGCGTTCCGCGTGCCGGATCTCGTCTTTGCGCTCGTTTCTTCGCTCGTCTCCGCCTACGTGCTCATTCCGCGCATCACCGGCATGGATAGGGAATCTACGCGCCGGCTTCTTTCCGAATCCGCAACATTCCTTTTCGGCGTTGGCGGAGCGATCTGCATCGTGCTCGCGATATTCATGCCGCAGTTCCTTGTGTTCTTGTATCCGAGCTTTGTGAACTCCGCATATCAGGCCGAATTCATATTGCTTGCGCGCCTGCTGCTTCTTCAGCCGATACTGCTCGGACTTTCGGGCGTGCTCGGGAGCGTCTTGCAGGTGCATCGCAGATTTGTGCTCTTCGCGATATCGCCGGTCCTCTACAATCTCGGCATCATTCTTGGCACGGTTGTGCTCTATCCGCTCTGGGGTCTGCCGGGCATTGGTGTGGGCGTCATCATCGGTTCCATTGCGTATCTCGCGGTGAATATTCCGGTCATCCTTGAAGCGGGTGTTATGCCGACGTTCACCTTCCCGCGACTCGCGCTTATGATGCCCGTTATCAGGGATTCCATACCGCGCTCGCTCGCACTCGGCATGGGTTCAGTCACCGCGCTCGCTCTGACCGCGCTCGCGTCGAGGATCGGCACGGGCTCCGTGTCGGTTTTCACCTTCGCGAGCAATCTTGAGGCGGTGCCGCTCGCGCTCATCGGTTCCTCTTACGCCGTTGCGGCGTTTCCGGCGCTCTCTGAAACATCTGCGGTAGAGAAACGCGAGGAATTCACTCGCATACTTTCTTCAAGCGCACGCCACGTCATTCTTTGGTCCGTCGTCTCGCTCGGTCTTATCGTCGTTTTGCGCGCGCATTTGGTGCGCGTGATACTCGGCACCGGCGCGTTTGATTGGAACGCAACGCGTCTTACCGCCGCACTCCTCGCGGTGCTTGCGGTAGGTCTCGTGGCGCAAGGTTTGGTGCTTCTCTTCTCTCGTGCGCTCTATGCCGTACGGCAATCGTGGCGACCGTTTGCGTATCAGATCGCCGGCGGACTGCTGACCGTTCTTCTTGCGGTTGTATTTTTGAGCCTCTCAAACTCCGGAATTCCCGCCGCGCTCGCCGGACTTCTGAAGGTCTCCGATGTGCACGGCACCGACATTCTTCTTGTCGCACTTGCCGCAACGGTCGGACAGATATTTCTGGCGATACTTTCACTCATCGCGCTCCGAAGCGTATCTCCCGGACTCGCCGGCAAGCTCACGCGACCGCTCTTTGACGGTGGTGTTGCCGCCCTCGCGGGTGGTATCGCGAGCTACGCCACGCTTGCGCTCGAGGGAGGCATTGCTCCGCTCACGACCCTCATGGCCGTTTTCACACAAGGACTTGTTGCCGGTGTCGTCGGGCTCGTTGCGGCGGCGTGCGCACTGTACTTTGTTGAGAACGAAGAATTCCGCATCGTGACGAACGCGCTCAGCCGTCTGCTTCGCATACCGTCCGAGCGCGCGGCGCTCGTGCCTTCCGCCGAAGAACCCGTACAACCGTGAATCCCGTTAGAGAAAACAGAACTAGCGAACGCAATCATTCGAACTATGAACGACTCTCTTAGCAAATTCTCTAACGGGATGAATCCAAAACTCATTCGCAACTTTTCGATCATTGCCCATGTTGACCACGGTAAATCTACCTTGGCCGACCGCCTGCTTGAGCGCACGGGCACCATTGCCGAACGCAATATGCGCGACCAATTTCTTGACCGCATGGATCTCGAGCGCGAGCGCGGCATTACTATCAAAATGCAACCGGTCAGAATGAAATATCACGACTATGTTTTAAATCTCATCGACACGCCCGGACACATAGATTTTTCGTACGAAGTTTCTCGCGCCCTCCACGCGGTGGAGGGAGTATTGTTGCTCGTGGACTCCACGCAGGGCGTGCAGGCGCAAACACTCACGACGCTCGCTGCCGCGCAAGCGCAAGGATGCGTCATCATCCCTATCGTTTCGAAAATAGATTCTCCTGCGGCGCGCGTTGAGGAAGTGAAGTCGGAACTTGCGCAACTTCTCCATGTGTCGCCGGACGACGTATTCGCGGTGTCGGGCAGGACGGGAGCCGGCGTTGACGAGCTTCTTGAAGCAATCGTGAAGCTCGTACCGCCGCCGAGGTTTTCAAGGAGCGAAGCGACTATGAAAACCCAAGTGGGGTCGCATAGCGAGCCCCCGCCGCATAGTGCGGCAGAAAAAGTCGGCGAAGAACCGCGCGGGCTGGTGTTCGATTTTTCTTTCTCAAAGCATCGCGGTGTCGCCGTGTATTTGCGCGTGTTTGACGGCACGTTCAAGAAAGGACAATCGCTTCGCTTTCATGCGGCAGGAGAAGAATTCATTGCGCTCGAGGTCGGTATTTTTGCGCCGGAGGAACGCCCGGCCGAATCGCTCTCGGCGGGCGAGATTGGCTACATTGTGACTGGTATCAAGGAAGCGGGCGTCGTGGCGGTGGGCGACACCATCGGCTCGGCAAAAGGCTCCTTGCCGGCTCTACCGGGCTATGAAAAGGTGCGGCCGGTCGTCTGGGCCTCAGTATATCCCTCAAATCAAGATGACCTCACCGTCCTGCGACAGTCGCTTGAACGGCTGCGACTCTCCGATTCATCGCTCTCGTTTGAAGAAGAATCATCCGGCGTCTTGGGCAGGGGATTCCGCTGCGGTTTCCTCGGTCTGCTTCATTTGGAAATAGTCACCGAGCGTTTGAAGAGAGAATTCGGACTTTCGCTCATCGTTACCATTCCCACCATTTCGTATGTGGTCACGAAGACGAACGGCGTGCGCGAGACGATCTATACGCCCTCGCGATTTCCCGAGCACGGCGATATCGAGAAGATAGAAGAACCGTGGGCACGGGTTATCATCATCACGCCGTCGGAGTCAGTGAGTGCACTCGTGCAAATGCTCTATGACCACGAGGCAAACACTGTTGCCACAGAGACGTATCACGATGGCCGCATCGAAATGATTGTGGAAATGCCGCTTCGTGAGTTGATGCGCGGATTTTTCGACAAATTAAAAAGCATTTCGTCGGGATACGCGTCGCTTTCGTATGAAATTTTGCCCGAAGAGCGGGTGGCTGACGTGGCGCGGCTCGATGTACTTGTCGCCGAGGAGCCGGTGCCGGCATTTGCACGCGTGGTCGCCATGCGTCGCGTGCAAGAAGATGCGGAAAAGATGGTAGAGAAACTGCACAGGCTCCTGCCGAAACAGCTTTTCGTGACCAAGATTCAGGCGAAGTCTGCCGGACGCATCATCGCGAGCAGAAGCCTCTCCGCGATGCGCAAAGACGTCACCGGATATCTCTACGGCGGCGACGTCTCACGCAAAAATAAACTCCTCGATAAGCAAAAACGCGGAAAGAAAAAAATGCTTGAGCGTGGCACCGGCAAGGTGAACATTCCCGAAGAAGTGTTCATGAAAATGGTGCAATCCTCGGCCGAGTAGAGAGGCGCCGGCGAGCGAGGCAACACAAAATTGCGGTACGCGTCATCGCCCCGGCGGGGCGATGCGCTCACGCTCGTTCGCACAACCGGCACGAAGACGCGCCGGACCGTGCTTGTCCGCCGCCAAAGCCCGGCGGCATCCGCTCGAAGACTCGCAGATGCGCTCACTGTGCGAGCCCGAATTTTGTGTTGCCCTGCTCGCCGTCTCGTTGCCGTATTTCGGGTATACTGCGAGTATGCGCGCGAAATACTGGCGGCAAGGTTTTCTTATCTGCGCGTTGTTGCTCGCGTCCTTCTGGCTTCTGTATCTCATTTGGGGATTGGCAGGGAAGGCGCAGATAGCGGTGACGCAGGCGAACGACGAGAAATGGCAGTATCAAGCGCTTGAGGAGCGCAAAGCCATGCTCCAGGCGAATGTGGCCGCCCTGCAAACGGATCGCGGACGGGACGCGGCGATCCGCACCTCTTTCGGGGTTGCGCGGCCCGGAGAAGAGGTTATCGTGGTGGTGCCGCCCTTGCCGGCGACCACGACGCCTCCTCTCACGTGGTGGCAAATAATATTGAGTTGGTTCTGAAATGCGGAATTGGTTTAGTGGTAGAACAGTTGCTTCCCAAGCAACGGGCGGGAGTTCGATTCTCCCATTCCGCACCAGTGTTTCTGTGGATAACTCAACATGGTATACTCGCCGCATAACTTTATAGACATGAAAAACGTCACCATCTACAGCACGCCGACTTGCCATTTCTGCCAGATGAGCAAGGAGTTCTTCAAGGAAAAAGGTATTACCTATACCGAGTTCGATGTTGCGCACGACCTCGAAAAGCGCCAGGAAATGATACAGAAATCCGGTCAAATGGGCGTACCGGTCATATTCGTCGGCGATGAAATGATCATCGGCTTTGACAAGGAAAGGCTCGCGTCCACCCTTGGCATCGCCGCGTAATTGTTCGGCCCCTCTAGTTCAATGGATAGAACGGCTCACTCCTAACGAGCTGATCCAAGTTCGATTCTTGGGAGGGGCACTCGCCCTGCTATACTAAAAGGCATATATGGACCCGGAACTGAAACGCGAGCTTCAAGAAATGCGTGCGCTCGTGAAGGATAATCACGATATGTTGCGTTCCATCAAACGCCACCAATGGTGGAGTTTCCTTACCACCGTCTTATTCTGGACTGCCGCGGTCATCGCGCCTCTTTACCTCTATCAGCAATATGTCCAGCCGCTCATCGCGAGGTTTTCAGACACTGGCACCGCGGCCGGCGGCTTCCAACTGCCGACTTCCGTCGACGTACAAAAACTGATAAACTCATTCAAATCGGGACAGTGATGCCCGAACGCTTGGATAGCTCAGTTGGTAGAGCACTTCCCTGAAGAGGAAGGGGTCCCCGGTTCGAGCCCGGGTCCAAGCACCAAGTATGTTTCGAAAGATCTTTTTGTGGATCCAAAAATACGAACGGCATATTTCCGCCTTCGCAATGGTCGCCGGATTTGTCGCGGATAATCTTTTGTTCGGGCGCGTTGACCTTCTTCAGACACAGCTCGTGTTCCTGGCTTACACCGCCGTCTGCTTCATATCCATTCCGCTTCAGCATTGGCTCGAGGTCCGCGCATCGCGCGGCAGACCGCTCCCTCGATGGAGTCTCCTACTTCCCATCGCGACGCAGTTCGCACTCGGCGGTTTTTGGAGCGGTTTCGTCATATTCTACGGGCGTTCAGCCGACCTCGGCGCCTCGTGGCCGTTCCTGTTGTTCATGTTCTTCATATTCCTCGGGAGCGAATATTTTCATCAGTATCATTCGCGACTGGTGTTCACGAGCGTCCTGTTCTTTTTTGCGCTCTATTCGTACATGATATTCGCGGTACCGGTCGTGACCGGCACCATCGGGACGCTCACGTTCCTCGGGAGCGGGCTGGCGGCTGTCTTGCTCTTCGCGCTCTTCACCATGCTTTTGCGCGTACTTGCGCGCGAGCGTTTCCTCGGCGACTTGTTGCGCATTCGTGCGGGCGCGTTCATGGTGCTCATCGTTATGAACGTCTTTTATTTCACCAACGTGTTGCCGCCGTTGCCGTTGTCGGCTGAAGCGGCCGGCATCTATCACTCGGTATGGCGCGTTCCGGGCGATTATTTGGCCACCGCTGAAAATCAATCATGGCAGGTGCGATATCTTGGTTTTGCGCCGACGCTCCACCTCGCACCCGGCGATTCCTTGTATGCATATAGTTCGATCTTTGCGCCTACGACACTCGCGACCACCATCGTGCATCGCTGGCAGTGGCATGACCCCGTGAAGAAGCAGTGGCTCACAAGAGCCGCAATAGCATACCCGATAGTCGGCGGACGAGACGGCGGTTACCGCGGATATTCATCCGTACTCATACAAACCCTCGGCGAATGGCGAGTGAATATAGAAACAGCCGATGGGCGCCTTATTGCACGCCTGCCATTCACGGCAGTGAGCACACCACAGAAGCCCGTTTTGACGGCAGTTACCCTTGATTGATCTAGCCCGCTTTTACGCGCAGCTTCGTTTGGCGAGCTTTATCGAGTTTCGGCAAGATGATGGTCAGAAGGCCGTCTTTGGCGCTTGCGGAGGAGGCTTCCACGTCAACTTCCTGCGGGAGCATGATGGCGCGCGTAAATGAGCCCCAGAAAAGTTCGCGCGTAAAATAGTCGGGACCGGAGACTTGCTCGCGCTCCATTCTCGAACCTTCTATCTCAACGCGGTCGCGGCTTATGGAAATATTTAGTTCATCGGGGCGTACACCGGCCACAAATGCGCGGATAATGATATCGCTTCCGGTCTGGTGCACATCCACCGGCAGTTGCCCCTCCATTTCAGCAAGGTCGTCATCAAGCGGTGCCGGACGTGTTGGCACTTCATTTGTTTTCCCGCGTGTTTCTTTGCGTCCCGGCACGACCGTTACCGGCATTTCATCGTCAAAGGAATCGAAATTATCGTCGACGGTGGTATTACCGGAGAGACGATCGAAGAAAGAGCGCTTCATGTTCATATGTGGAAAGTAGTTTTAGCAAGATTACGATACTGGAAATATTTTAGCACTTCGAACGTTGCGAAAAAGATGACTGCGACCATCCAGATGAGGAAGAACGCCGCCAGTTCAGTCGCAGCACCTTCAGTAATAATAAGCGCGTTGAACGCAGTATGCAATGCGATAGCGAGGATAAGTCCGAGCGCCGCGGAGGAGGCGCGGCCAAGCGAATGGTAGCTCGTAGAAAAAGCGAGAGCGAAACCGATAGATGCGGAAGAAATAACATGAACGAGCGTGGAGCCGAGGAAACGCAAGTCGCCGGTAAAAATGCCCGAAGCCAAACTGCCGCCAGAGATCGGGGCCAACAGGAAGAGCATATTTTCCGAGGCAGCGAAGCCAAGTGCTACGGTGATCATGTAAATGACGTAATCAGGGGTCTCGTCAACGGCTCCGCGCCAGAGGATGAACACCGCTGCCATGATGTATTTCAGGACTTCCTCAACGAGCGCCCATGCGGTCAGAATGGAACCATTACCGATAAGATGCGCCTTTGCATATTGTTCAAACGGGAGTGCGATGGGCACGGCGATCATGCCGGCGATGAACGCAAGTGCGATGAGTTTTTTCGGTTCAGGATGTTGCGCGTCTTCCTTCAGGAGAAAATAAAGCCAAATGAAAGACGGCAGAAGTCCGCCCAGAAATGCGTACCCGAGCATCGTAGAAGTCACCACGCACTCATTCTAGCGCATTTATAATGGCCACTTTGCGACCATGAGGAAAGCCGCGTCCTTAGTGGGCATGGATTGATAGATTTCTTCGGTGACAAAGGGCATGAAAGGGTGGAGAAGGCGGAGCGTACGGTCGAGGAGCGTCGTGAGCAGGCGCGCGCGCGAAGCGCGCGCAGCGGCGTCCGTGCCGGCGAGTATCAGTTTTGATTCTTCAAGTATCTTGTCCGCGAGCTCATGCCAGGCATAGTGGTAGAGTTTTTCGGCGGCGATATAGACGCGGAATTCTTCCATATCGGTCGTCGCATCCTTCGTGAGCGCTTCGTGGGCCGCCAGAAGTTCCGCATCGCCGAGGGAGAGAGTCGCGGACAAGTCGGCGTCTTTCGCGTTATCAAGTATGAACCGCGCGATGTTCCAGAGCTTGTTTGCGAAGTGCTTGTAGCCCTTCACGCGACTCTCGTCAAAGCTGATATCGCTCCCGATTGCCGCGCCGACGAGGAGCCCCATTCGGAGCGCGTCCGCTCCGTACTTATCTATCATATCCAAGGGATCAATGCCGTTGTTGAGCGACTTGCTGAACTTGCGCCCCTGCTTGTCGCGGACGAGTCCGTGGATGAGAACCGTCCTGAACGGGACCTGACCGAGGTGGAATCCGCTCATGAGTATCATGCGGGATACCCACAGGTTGAGGATCTCGTATGCGGGCGACATAAATGAGGTCGGATGGAATGTCGCGAGATCGTCCGTTTTCTCCGGCCATCCGAGTGTGGAGAACGTCCATAGCGCCGAAGAGAACCATGTGTCGAGTACGTCCGGGTCCTGCGTCCATCCTTCGCCGGCTGGCGCTTCCGCCCCAACATGGATTTGCTCTCCGCCGTACCAGACGGGAATACGGTGCCCGAACCATATTTGGCGGCTGATGCACCAGTCGCGCAGATTATCTATCCAGTGGAAATATGCTTTCCGGAATCCATCCTGCGGCATGTGTACGCCTCCGTGTTCGACGGCCGCGCGCATGAGCGCCTTGAGCGTTATCGAACTCCCGGCTGCGATGCCCGGTATCTCGGAATGTTCGATCACGAACGGTTTTGTCACATCAACAAACCACTGGAGCTTGATCTGCGGCTCAATAGTGCCACCGGTGCGTTCGGCGGTCGCGATGTTGTGGGTGTACGGCTCTTCTTTCACCACCAACCCCTTGGCGCGCAATTTCTCGACTATTTTCTCGCGGGCGTCCGCTATTTTCATCCCGGTAAATTCGCCGGCGATAGGGAGAAGTTTGCCGTATTCATCGATAATCTGTTCCTTGTCGAGCTCATGCCGCTCGGCGATATCAAAGTCGACCATGCTGTGCCACGGCGTGATGGTCATGACACCCGTACCGAATTCCATATCGATGGATTCGTCTTTCACGACGGTTGCCGTAATAGGACCGTTGATCCATTCCAATTCAATTTTTTGACCGTCTTTCCATTCCGCGTATCGTTTGTCGGCAGGATGCATGACAACATACTTATCGCCGAATTTCGTCTCCGGGCGTGCGGTGCCGATGGTGAACGGACCGTATTTGAGATAATAAAAAGTCGTTTTTTCTTCCTGGTACACAATCTCGTCGTCGGAAATGGTTGTCTGGCCTTTCGGATCCCAATTGACGATGCGATGGCCGCGATAGATGAGACCGGCGTCATACATCCGTTTGAATGCGGCGGTCACTGCCCGATTCCTCGCGACATCCATGGTGTAGGCATAGCGCGACCAATCGAGTGACGCGCCAACCCTCCGTATCTGGCCGAGGATAGTGCTCTCACTCTCTTTCGCAAATGCGGCGACGCGCTTCACAAGCTCCTCGCGGCCAAGGTCGTGACGGCTCTTTCCTTCTTCCTTCTGGATATTTTTTTCCACGCGCGCTTGTGTGGCGATGGCGGCTGAATCGGTACCCGGTACCCAGACCGTACGCTTCCCGCGCATACGCTGGTAGCGGACGACCGCGTCCTGAAGCGAATCCTCATAGGCATGGCCGATATGGAGGACGCCGGTCACGTTCGGCGGCGGGAGCACGATGGAGTACGTTGGCGCATCTGATTTTGTGACGCCCTGCTTCACGCATTCGTCAGGGTTGAAAAGGCCGCTTTTCTCCCACTCCGCATAAATGCGTGATTCCGTTTCGGCGGGGTCGTACGGCTTCAGGAATTTCTCGGGCATTGACTCAAAATATAGCATTCCTTGAAGAAATGACCGAATTGAGGCATAGTACCAGCGGACCAACCCAGAGAAGGAGATACTCCATGTCCACGCTTAATCCGAGAAGCTTGTCCGACAAGGAACTCGAATCGGAAGTGAAAAAAGCGGCAAAAGGAAGCGAAAGCGCTCGCGATGCGTATCTGCGGATAAAGAACGCGTTTTCACCGCCTCCGCTCTTGTGGGTAAACGAAAAAGGGGCGTGCCACTTCGAAGTTTTTATCCAGCCCTTTCCCCACGCCGAACACCACAGCATTATTTGCGATCGGCTCTGATGTGCGGTTCGAACGGATCGGCAGGCCAAGGACCTGCCGATTATTTTTATCCAGTTTTGGGAGAGCAAACCCTCGCCTTCAGGCGAACCTTTTAAGAGGTGTTAAAATCATTTTCAATGAAACTGTATCGAACCGGCCCCCACACGGTCTTCGATCTCAAATACC
>JBAYHD010000004.1:0-83904 GCA_041666305.1 Minisyncoccota bacterium
CCCCCGCTCGCGGCACTATAATTCTGTATCTTAAACAAGGTGTCGTTCGGCAACCACCCAGTCATCCCATGAGAAACATCTCCATCGGATAACTGAAATGTGGGATCAGCGCCGGCCGCCGTAGAGAGAGTCAATAGTGATGCCGGACTCGTCGTTCCGATGCCGACATTGCCCGCTACATACAACTTACCGGGATCGGCAGCCCCGACGCCCGTGGAGCTGAGACGAAGATAGACGTTATTATTTTCATCTCTCACTTCAAGTGCTCGTGTCTCGACCTCGTTATCGACACCGGAGATAGTTACCTGCGGTTGAGAGCTGGCCCAATTCCCTCCAATAGTCAGTTGACTTTCTGGACTCGTCGTCCCGATGCCGACGTTGCCGGTCTCCGTGATTCTCATCCACTCGGTGTTGTTGGTCATGAACTCTAATGGATGATTTGACAGAACATCAAGTCTTCCAGCACCTAAAGAAGAGGCAATGAGCCGAACATCAACATCCGTCGTGTCATCATCAACTAGGCGAAGGTAAGAAGACGCCGCAGTACGAACAATCTCAAGTGATGCTGTTGGACTCGTGGTCCCGATGCCGACGTTGCCATCGCTTGTGATGCGCATCCTTTCATTAGCAGTCGTGTTCCCTCCGGTCGTAAACTTGATAATGCCACTCGTACCAATGGAAGCAAGGTGCAGTGTCCCAGTAGTCTGTTCGTTTGCGAGAGCTAGCTCGTTGCCGCCAAAAGCACCGGACGAAAGACCGGGACTCGATGAGATAATTTGGCTTGTAATGACACTGCCCTGAGTAAAGTCTATGGGGGCGTAACCTGTCGCATTATTGTTATCGATCGTAAGACCAGTGTTTACGAACCCTGTTGATGCAATCGTGAGCTTGCCAGCCGGACTTGTCGTCCCGATGCCGACGTTGCCACTACCGAGGATGGTCATCAGTTTCGTCCCCGAGCCGACCGTTCCTGTCTCCACCTGCATCACGGTCTCGAGTGCCCCCATCGCTTGATAGGTAGTCCCATTTGCCTTTGAGCCGTTTAACTGCACTGCCGCCATCGTATCGGTCGGGTCCGATACTCCTATCACGCCCTGCAAGACCATGCCGGGGACAGTACCTATATCACTCGCGCCGCTAAGCCACGCACCGCCGTTGGTGCCGCCATAATTATTGATTTTAAATAGGACATCATTGGCGATGTAGCTCGTCATTCCGTGCGAGACGTCACCATCTGATATCTGGAACGTCGGGTTGCTCCCGATCGCAGTAGAGAGAGTCAACAATGACGCCGGACTCGTCGTCCCGATGCCGACGTTGCCGGTACTCCCCACCACCATCTGGATTGTAGGAGTTGTTCCTGTAACAAAAACAATATCGCGGGCTGCTCCGCTAGGCCGCGCTTGAAGTACGAGATTACCTGACGTGAGAAACGGGTACGCGGCACCCGTACTACCTGAACTGTAGATTACAGGATGTGTATCGGTGGTATCAAAACTTGGAATGAGATTCTGGAAATGGAGTTTATTGTTTATCATCACGTCCCCTGCCGCGGCGGCTACCTCAAGACCATAACTCGGGCTCGCTGTACCGATTCCGACGTTCCCCCCGTTCGTCACGATGAAATTGGTCGCGGTGCTGGAGCCGATGACGAATGACGGACCCGTGATGCCGTTTGGATTGACGCTCAACAATCCCCACGGGCTGGTGGAGGCGATGCCCACGTAGCCACTGCTATTTATTACTAGGCGGCTTGCGCCGGAAGTCGAGTCGTATATATCAAAATTTCCTGTCGCCGTACCGCCGGAATAAAGTGAGTAACGCTTACCGCCTGATATCGTATAATCCAAATCAATGCGCGGGCCCGCCCCCGCCTGACCTCCGACAGAAATAACCCCACGCGTCGCACCGCCACCAACAGAAAGCAGACTGTTCGGTGTCGTGGAACCGATGCCCACAAAGCCGGTGGTGGCGACGAAGATGGAGGAGGTGGCGGTGAGGGTGGCGCCCGCGCCAGCATAATAGGGGAACTGGCCGGTGGCGCCCGAACCCACGATGCCGGAGCCAGTTAGGGTCGCCGTGCCGGCGCCAAGCTGGGTCCACACCGCGCTCGCCGCACAGCCCCAGAAGCCGCCGTTGGCCTGGTTGTAGAAGATGGAGCCCTGGATGGCGGCGGAGCAGGCGGTGGTGGTGGCGGTCTGGAGGACCTTCATGTAGCCGTTCACGTCAAGCGCCACCGCCGGCGTCGTCGTCCCGATGCCGAGATTACCGGCGCTTGTGAGCCGCATCCTCTCCGCCCAGGTGCCGGCCGAATTGGTGCCGAAACGGATGTTTGACGGGAGTGTCTCGGCACCGCTGTCTGCGGCGAAAGAAATGTTCGCGCCGATATTATTATTTGACGAGCCCACACTGCCGCTACTAGGCTTAAACAGGATGCCGACCGCTCCGACTCCGGCCTTTGAACCATCGAGAATCACGGCCTGGGTATTTGCTCCGCTTGAAGGATAGACTGTAAAGAGACCGTTCGGCGTCGTCGTCCCGATGCCGACGTTGCCGCCTGTTATAAATGAGTCGGTATCTGTTCTAAATTGATTAATAATATTACTGGTTGGGCCATACTGGACATAGCCCGCGTACCCACTGGAATCCGTGAACAAACTGTGAGAAAGAGTGCCGCCCGTTCTCCTTATATACATTCCATAACTATTATCCGCAGATTGGATATCCAGTTTTGCATCCGGCCCTGTTATCCCGATGCCCACCTTCCCCCCGTTGGTCACGATGAAGTCGGTGGCGGTGCTGGAGCCGATGACAAATGACGGCCCCGTGATGCCGTTTGGATTGACCGATAGGAGACCCCACGGCGTGGTCGAACCGATGCCGACGTTGCCGGTGCTGGTAATGACCATGTTAGTGGCGACCGTGCCGCTCGCCTTGGTCTGGAAACGGAGCTGGGCGTCCGCGTTGCTCGCGCCTTCTTCATACGCAAAAAGTCCGCCGAGCACCGAGCCCTGTTGCGAGAAGGCGATTCCACCGCCGCGCCCTATGGAAGCAGATTGATTTTCATCTACCATGAGCTCGTATCGTGCGGCGCCAGCCGTAACCGGAAGTCCCGATACAGAAAGGATTGAACCCGGCGTCGTCGTCCCGATGCCGACGTTGCCACCGCCGTCAACGCGAAAACGCTCAGAGTCATTGGTAAAGATCGTAAACGGATTAGCACCGTACTGATAAATCTCAGAAAGACCCGTCGAATCCTGTCCAATTGTGAATCCGGACGTGGATATAGTCGCCCCGTTTCCTACGAAGCCTGCGCGTGCCCCGAGACCTGAACCTCGTTCGATCTGTAAGGCATTTGAAGGACTGACTGTCCCGATGCCAACCAAGCCCGCGTTGGTCACGATGAAGTTGGTGGCGGTCGAGGAGCCGATAACAAATGACGGGCCGCTGATGCCATTTGGATTGACCGAGAGGAGGCCCCACGGGGTGGTGGAACCGATGCCGACGTTGCCGGTCGCTCCATCAACCACCAACATATCGGTGCTGGCCATGCGCACGCGGAAATCAGTTGCCGCGCCAGTGGCTCCGTTGTAAAGCGCCACCGAGTTACTGTTGTTCGTATTGTTGAGCACGAAAGAATTCCCTGCCAATGCCCTTATTGTGCCTTGCACATCGAGCTTCTGCCCCGGCGTCGTGGTCCCGATGCCGACATTGCCGGAGGTGGCAAGGAAAATGCTGGAGGTGGCGGTGACGGCCGAGCCGGCGGCGGAGTAATAGGGGAACTGCCCGATGGTGCCCGCGCCCACCGCCGCCGAGCCGACGGCGGCGGCGGTCTGTAAGCTGCCATCCGGGAACTGGATACCGCCCGTGGTGTAGATGGTGCCCGCCACCGAGAGCATCTGCGCGGGCGTTGAAGTGCTGATGCCGACATAGCCGTTGGAGTTCACTACCAAGACAGCTGTGTTGGTGGTCGTCGCGACCTGGAAGAGGTTCGTGGTGCTATCGGTGGAGTACACCGAGAGGCGGTAGGTGGGCGAAGTGTTGGAGATGCCGACATTGCCGGTGCTGTTGATGATGTGGAATCGGTCGGTCGCGCCAGTCTTGAACGCGATGTCGCCCGAGCCATTCAAGTCAGAGTCGGCGGTGATGACCGCGTCCGCTTGGGCGGTGAGGGTCGAAGCGGTGAGGCCGGCGGTCGCCATACAAGTCGCGTCGGTGAAGCAGAGCTCACTGCTGTTGGTGAGCTGGATGCCGCCGGCGAAACTGCTCTTAACGCTCGTGCTGGTGGCGGTGTAGTGGTCGGCGACGACGCCCGTGCTGCCCACCACCGAGAGCGCAGCATACGGCGAGGTGGTGCCGATGCCGAGGTTGCCGGCGCTCGAGAGGCGCATCTTCTCGCTGATGAGCCCTACGGCCGAATCGGTCTGGAAGCTTAGGTAGCCGCTGTAGTCGCCGGCCGTGGCGTTCTCCATGAAGCCACCGATGAGGCCGAATCCGTATTTCGATATCGCCTTCCCCGTCTGCCCGCCGAAGAGGATGCTCGGGCCAACGCCCGTGTCGCCGGCGGTGGTAGTCTCAAGCGTGAGGAGCGCGGGAGCGGCGGCATTTATCGCATAGGTGTTGTCGCCCTTGATGTGGAGGGCGGATTCTGGGATTGCGTTGCCCATTCCCACATTCCCGCTCGCTAGCACGGTCATGAGGGTTGAGGTGGATGTGCCGTCGGTGGTGGAGGCGATCGTGAAGAGCGGGGTGTTCGCTGCCGTGCTCGCGGAATTACTGATAGAGAGCATCGAGTACGGAGACGTGGTGCCGATGCCGACGTTGCCTGAAGTATTCAGAATAGTGAAGAAGTCGTTAGCGCCAAAACTAGTGCTGTTAGAAATCTGATAACCCGAATTATTCACTGCGCCACTCACCCAACCGCTGGATGCTCCAAGTGCTTTTTGATACAGACTTAGGTTATTGCTATCAACCTGCACCTTAAACTGAACCGCATTTGCTCCTGTACGCTCGGCGATGAGGGGCGATGCATTAACCGTCACAACTGAATGGAGGAGCGCTGTCGGATTCGCTGTCCCAATCCCAACATTCCCATTCGCCAAGACGGTCATCAGGGTCGTGGTCGCAGTGCCGCCGGTCGTGGAGGCGATGGTGAAGAGCGGGGTGTTCGCGGCGGTGATCGCGCTATTTGAAATGGAGAGGAGTGAATAGGGCGAGGTAGTCCCGATACCGACGTTGCCTGCGCCAGTAATGCGCATCTTCTCTGCGATTGTTCCCACATTGCTCGCGAGGAAGGCAATGTCCGACGAGATGGCACCGCCACCGTGACTAGTGAACACACCCGAGATTTTTGAACCAAGTGCTGTGGTTCCTGCATTGTCTCGCGTCCAGAAGCCGAGGTCGGAGAAGTTGTTGGCCGTATTACTCGTATTCGTTATTGCTATTGCAGCGTTTGAATTCGTCGTAAGCGTCGTGTTGGTGTGAGATGTTGAAACATCAAGCAGTCGTGAGGGACTCGTCGTCCCGATGCCGACGTTGCCGGCGGCGTCGATGCGTACTCGCTCGGCGCCGCCGGTGGAAAATGCGAGCGTGCTCGCGAGCGGCGACCACATGCCGGTGATGAGGTCGGAGGAGAAGGTGAAGACCGGCGCGCCCGCGAAGCCGCGGGTGGAAGCGGCGAATGCGGGCGCGGTGGAAGTGCCGGTGGAAGTGATGGCGCCGGTGATGGCACTAGTGAACGATGTGGAGCCCGAGACCGTGAGGTTGCCGCCGACAGTGAGGTTCGCGCCATTCAAAAGCGACAAGTCGCCGTTGCTGTTGATGGTGAGCGCAGTCGTTGTCGCAAAGCCTGCAGTGCTAGTGGAGATGGCAAAGAGGTTTTGCGTGCCGCCGGCGAGCCCGGCGAGCGAGAGGTTGGCGAAGGGCGAGCTGGTTGCAATGCCGATGTTACCTGCGCTGTCTATCGTGAGACGCTCCGTGCTTGAAGTGAAGAAACGCAGGTAGTCGTCGGTGCCGGCGGTGATCTTGGTCGTGAGCGCCGGGTTGATGACGCCGCCGATACCCTGCCACACGCCAGTGTCGTTGTAGCCCTCAAACTGGTGCGCGTCGGTGTTGAAGCGCACCTGCCCGATGAGCGCCATCGCCGGCCTTTGTGCATCGGTGCCGACGGGGATGCGCAGGGCATCGGTGCCGTATATCTCAAAAATGCTTGCCGGCGTGCTGGTGCCGATGCCGATGCGGCCGGTGTTGCTTGAAATATACAGAAGCGGCGTGGTGGTGCCGACCGTGAAGAAGCCGTCGCCCCACGGCGTGGTGGTGCCGATGGCGAGGCGACCGGCGAAGGTGCTGGTGGCGGTGGTGCTGGTGGCGATGAAGTACGGCGACTCTACGTGATTGAATGCCGCGAGCGGACCAGCAAACGTGCTGGTGGCGGTGGTGGAAGTTGCGCTGAAGTAGGAAGCGGAAATTGCTTCGCCGGAAGACAATCCGGAGATAGAAAGGAATCCGGCAGTAAGCGTTCCGCCGATGGTGGCATTGCCGGTCGTAGTGAAGTTGCCCGTAATGACGGCGTTGCCGGTCTCATTGAAGGCGCCATTGACGGTCGTGTCACCGGCAGTGAGACTGCCGAAGGTGCCGGCGTCTGCGGAAATCGACGGAATGTTCTGGAATGACAAACCGCGACTATCGCTGAAGCGCGTGATGATGGTTCTCGAAGTGTTCGCAGCGATCGCCGAGAACACATCGAGACGGAGCGCGGCGAGCGATTGATCCAAATAATCCGGTGAGACGCCCTGAATGATGGTCGTGAAGGAATTCGCGACCCGAGTCGTTGTTGCGTTGGTGGCGATATTTTGCGGTGCGAAATTTGGATACACGGTCGGCGGCGTAAACAAGAAGGCGAGTGCTCTGCCAGCATCGTTTATGAAATCGTGAATGGTCTCGTAGGTGGCGAGTGCGATTTTCTCGCCGGTAGTGAGCGCCGGCAATACCGCGGCGATGGCTGCGGCGACCGGCGGCGAATGAGTTATCGATGTGACCATCGGCGTCCGTGCGAACGTCTCAAACGCGAGTGCAGTTGTGCCGAGTGCACCGAGATACGCGTCGTTCACCGCGATGCGCGCATTCCTGATGAACGGACTCGCATTGTTCGCAACTTCGCGCGTGCTCTTCGCGCTTTCGTATGCAAGATTGCCGGCGCCCATCACCGATGCGAGGTACGCGCTTGAAATGCTGTCCGTCGCCGCTACAAAATGAGTGGCGCCCGCATATTCCACATCGAAGACCGCTTGAGCGATGGCGGGAGCGATGTGCGCAGGAGCTTCAGTCGCACCGAGGAACACTGCGGTAGCGAGGGCAGGCACGCGCTCGGCGGCGAGTGCGAGCGCGTTGCCCGTGTTGCCCAGGAGCGCGACTGTGGCGCGAGCGGAGGCGGGTGCCGCGGAGGCGAGGCCGTAGGAAACCGCCACATCAGCGCCGATGAACGCGTGCGTTGCGTCAATAACCGCCGTGCCGAGCGCGAGATTTGTGTTCGCTATGATTTCCGGCGTCGCTTTGAGCGTGTCGCGTGTGGTCGCAGCAAGCGCAAGAACTTTTTCACCTGCTGATCCGATGAGCGAGTGGTACGCAGCAAATGCGGCACCGATACCGGCGTACGCATTTTCGCCGAGCGCGACATACGCATTCACGAGCGCGCTCGCCGTGCGCGACGGCGAGGTGAGCGTCGCATACGTATCAAACGCAAATGTCCGCACGTCGTCGGCAGTAACGACCGAACCGTTGATCGCCGACAACTTGGCGGTCCGGTCGCCAAGTCCTGATGCGATGCGAACATTTTTATTTTCATCGAGCGCCATGCGGAGCGAAGAAAGATCCGGTTCCGCAAGAACGGTTGATGCAATGTTCGCTGTTGTGAATTCGTTTGACGTCGCAACGCGCGGAGAAATTTTCGCCGCTTCATTTTTCGCCGTATCGATGTGCGCGACGATGCGCGAAGGAATGTCGCCAAACGTCTCAGTGAATCCGAATGCAACCGTGCGTGTCATCTCTGCCGCACTCGCCGCGAATTGCGGGATCGCTGACGCGTGCGCCGCGAACGCACCTGATGCAACTACGAGAAGCGCTACCGAAAGCGCGAGCGCATGCGAGCGGATTGAATTTGTTACGAGGCTGAACGGTTTTGGCACATAAAGCGGCGCTGTCAACGTCTTCGTTGCACGATGGATCATCGAGCGGTGCGCACGATACTCCTCCGCGCGTGCGCTCGCGAGCGCACGCGCGCGAACGATCTTGTGATCGCCCTGCTTATCGAGGAAACGCTCGAGCGAATCTTTTTCGATAAGCCAGTTGTGTCCGATTCTTTTTCCGGTAATTTTTCCGGAGCGAATGAGGCGAGAAAGATAATCCGAAGTGTACCCAAAAAATTCACCTGCCTCTCTTGTCGTAATCAAATTTTCTTTAGGTGGAAGGTTCATGTCGGATATCCGAATTAACTAAATAATAACTTATCATTTCGGCATTTCCTACAAAAAATGTGGGGATAATTATTTGCAAAAAAGTTACTGTCGCATCGCACTATATTCGCGCATCAAAAATGCATAAAAAATCCGAACATTTTAAGTCCGGAAAGCAGAAAAATTCGCCATAAACTCATTCTGAATCAAAAAATTCTCTTTGTTCGCGTCCCAATGCTACTTTTTTCAGAAAAAATAGGCACACAGAGCCATTTTTGCGATCATATACATTATGTTAGGCAGATATGTGCGGATAGCCGAACAACATAGTGTTTAATTAACTATTCCGGTGCTCCAAACAGCACCTTATACTATCTATATAAAGGTATCCGCACATGTTCGCCTGCGTGTAGGCATTCAATATGCATTATTCACAGGTAGAACGTACACCGCACAGATACCAATGTTCAACACCTGGTGTTGAACATTGGTCAGTACGATCAACTAAATACCACTTTACGGTGTGTCTATACTCTACGAGCCGTTTACGAGCCCACAAAGCATCATTAAACCTTATAAAATTTATACATCACGAACTTAACTTATTAATATGTCGTCTCGTGTATCCGAGACGAGAAACGCTGTATATAAACTATTTATTGTAGAGTGCTACACCTGCAATTAATTGGGCTTGGCTATTCGAGAGTATGTAGGAGTCCAAATATCCGCTCCCGAGCACTGCAATTGTTGCAATTGCCATCGCAAATACTACTCCGAACGCCTGTAGTGCTCTTACTGCCCTTCTGACGCCGCCAACTTCCACCTCCTCGTTTTCCGGCTGGACCACAGTATCTTCTTCAAGCGTCTGCTCAGGCTCATATACCGTGTGTATTGGTATGCTTACTTCGGGTTCTATCTCTATTGTCGTCTCTACAGCCTCATTTCTGGGCTTTTCCGGCGCGACAGAAGCGATCGTCGGTGTTGCTGTCGGAATATTATCGAAACGATCGAACCATGCAGCCCAGGTGTCCTGCAGGCGTTGCGCTACTTCAATTTCTTTTTGCTTATCATCGGTGAGTTCAGGAGATCCATTACCACGCAAACGATTCACTGAGGGCAATACTTCCGCATCGGAGGCTTCATAGCGAGGAGATTCCCAGGTAGATTGAAATTGGGGTGCTGTGGAGGTCTTCGGTTTTGTCTCTTCTATCGGTTCATTCCTCGGATTACCGAAGCGATGGTCATGAAGAGCCGATTCAAGCACATACCAGCTGCGCCCCACGAGCCGTGCAGGCACTCTTCCTTCACGACAAAGCTGACCGACGTAATCCTTCGCATATCCGGTCACTTTCGCAGCTTGTTTTGACGATACGTATTTCTTCTCGCCTATGAGTATCTCATCCATGTCCACAGTATAGCCATATCTCGGCTGGACTGGAAGGGCTGTGCACAACTACCTAACTAAGCTTGGAAATTATGAGCTTTTGCAGTTCCTGCGGATTCCCGGCGCCCTTACTTTCCTTCATTGCCTTACCCACGAGGTACTGCAGTGCCGCCTGTTTCCCATTCTTGTATTCCCCCACTGCCTTTGTCTCATGAGCGAGTACTGCGTCGATTGCGACCGCGAGCACCTCAATATCATGTACCTGCATGAGGTTGTGCTCCTTTGCAATTACCTCCGGGTCGCCTCCTTCCTTCGTCATGATAAGCAATACATCTTTGGCGCCGCGCGATGAAAGTTCTTTTGAGGCAAACATCCGTATAAGTTTTGCAAATGATGTTGGCATAGCGCTGCCGCATTCTCCCGCAAGATCAGATATAAAATAATTCGCAGCAAGCGCAACAGATTCATGTTCCCCACCAAGCTCTTGTATGACCGCATCAAAAAATATTCCGCGCGCACCGGAGGCAATAATAAATTCGATGTCTTCCGCTTTAATGCCGAACTGCGCGTATCGTTCGCGACGGTCCCACGGCAATTCCGGCAGTGAAGCACGCAGCGTCTCTGGAGCGAATTCCGGTATTTGGGAGAGAAAGAGTTTCGGAAGATCCGGCTCCGGAAAATAGCGATAGTCGGCGCTCCCCTCCTTGAAGCGCTGGTGGAAGGTCTCCTGCTTGCCCTCGTCCCATCCGCGCGTCTCCTGAACTACTTTCCCGCCGCTCTCAATGAGCGCCGTCTGGCGTTCTATTTCGTACGCGATCGCTCGCTCGACGGAGCGGAATGAATTGATATTTTTCACTTCCACTTTAGTTCCCAAACTGCCTCCTGCTCCTGCCTCCTGCTTGCTCACACTGACATTCGCCTCGATGCGCATCTCTCCCTTCTCAAGGTTCGCCTCACCGGCACCGAGCGTGCGAAGAAGAAGCTGGAGCTCGCGTGCAAATTTCCCCGCAGTCTCTGCGTCGTGTATTACCGGCTCGGTGACAAGTTCCATAAGCGGAATGCCCGCGCGATTAAAATCAACAAGACTTTTTCCTTCGGCATGAATGGAGCGTGCCGTGTCTTCCTCCAAATGCACGCGCGTGATGGCGACGCCCGCGAGCGAACCTCCGGTGATGAGCGGGTGCTCGTACTGACTGATTTGATACCCCTTCGGGATGTCCGGATAAAAATAACTCTTGCGATCGAATTCGGTGAAGTCGGCAATCGTCCCGCCGACCGCAGTTCCGATGCGCAGAACGTGTCGGACCGCTTCATGATTGATGACCGGCAACGTCCCCGGGTGCGCGAGACAAACGGGGCACACGTTCACGTTCGGCCGCATCTCATCGGGGTCGTTCGCCGAATTGCAGAACATCTTGGTTCGCGTCTTGAGTTCCGCGTGAATTTCCAAACCTATGGTCGGGCGATACATACGGGAACGATACCCCAAACCGCGGAAAGAGCCAAACCCCTTAGGCTTTTTTGAGTATTTTTATCAGTGTATCGGAAAACGCTTTGAGGGATTTTGGCTCCTGTACCGACACCGAGAGTACTTCCCTGCCGGTCTCGCTAGAGAGCAATTGCATCTTTATATCGCGCTCCGCAGGCGAAATAAGGTCCGTTTTAGAAAGAACTATGATCTCGTGCTTCTTTGTAAGCTCCTGCCCGAATGACTCCACTTCTTTATGCACTTCTCCATATGCCGCAAGTAGGTCATCTTGGTCAGCCGAGACGAGATGCAGTAAGATTCCTGTCCTTTCCACGTGCTTAAGAAATTTAATTCCAAGACCTTTGCCAGACGAGGCTCCTTCGATGAGGCCTGGGATGTCTGCGAGTATATAACCATAGAACTCCCCGAGGCTCGGTGAGAGAGTCGTGAACGGATATGAACCGACTTTAGACTTCGCCCGAGTGAGCGCATTGAGAAGCGATGACTTACCGGCGTTCGGCAGGCCCACGAGCCCGGCATCGGCGATGATCTTGAGGGTGAGCTCGATATCCCCACCCTTGCCCGACTTACCCAGCGTTTGCTGAAAAGGATTCTGATTGGTGGAGCTTTTGAAGCGCGCATTGCCAAGACCTCCTTTGCCGCCATGAAATAATTCTATCTCTTCCCCTTCTTTCGTAATTTCATACTCATCTCCTGTTTGCAGTACGCGCGCAATAGTGCCGACCGGTACGTTGATGATTGCATGCTCACCGTTCTTTCCGTGCTTCAATTCTCCCTTTCCCGCTTCGCCGTTCTCTGCATGAAATTTTTTTTCATAGCGATAGAGCGAAAGCGCCGCGAGATCGCGCACGCCGCAGAGTATGACGTTGCCGCCACGCCCGCCGTCGCCGCCTGAAGGACCGCCGCGCGCCGTCTCTTTGGTGCGTAGCCAGCGAATGACGCCATCGCCGCCCTTACCCGACTCCGCATGAATAGTTGCTTGGTCTACAAATGCCATATATCAGTACACAGTAGCAAACATGTGCATAAAATGCTCCTCCCTCCATATATGGAGGTATTATCGAAGTATGAAAAAGAAAATTAGCGAACTCAGCGAGCAGGAGCGCATTCGGACTCTTGATACGCTCTATACGGCCGCATCGTCCGTACGCGGTCGTTCTGCAGTCAAATTATTCCTGCGTGACCTGCTCACCGAAAGCGAGCGGATCATGCTGGGACGCCGGATCATGATCGCCCGCCTTCTCCTCCAGAATGAAACTCCGGAAACAATACGGAAACGGACTGGTGTCGGGTACGGAACTGTCGGGCGTGTGCAACACTGGCTCCGTGATCGGTTTCCTGGATACGAGACAGCCATTGCGGCGATGGAGGAAGAGTTCGGAAAGCGCGACTTCAAAAGAAAATATGCGAAAAGCATGTTGTTCCGCTTCAAAAAACGATATCCGCTCCATTTCCTCCTCTTCCCCGAACCAAAGGTCTAACTGAAATCCAAAAACCTCCATATATGGAGGTTTTTGGATTGGCCTTTCTTGATCGGGTCCTTTTTGATTTGTTTGTTGTTTGTTTGCGTTTGCTGACGCTCACTGATTATTCTTCGACGACTGACCAGCCTTCGGCGAGGAACGATTCTGCTTTTTTGAATTTGAGTTCTTTTGTTTCGTCGCCTTTCTTTATAGTGACGAGGTCATTGCGGCCGTGGTGAGCCGCATTTTTAATCGGAACGGAAACGGCGCCCTCCTCCTTCCCCGCCGCAACGAGCATCGCGCGCGTCTTTGCTTCTTCCGCGCGGATGCGCGCATCGTCCGCATTTTGGAGACGCGGAAGCGCTTCTGCAACCGCGGCGCGAATGTTCTCTTCCAATTGGCGGAAGCGCTGAAGTCCTTCGCGGCGATATTCGATAAGCGGGTCCCGCTGGCCGTAGGCGCGGAGCGATACCGAGCGGCGCAAATAGTCCATCGTTTCCAGATGCTCCAGCCAGAACGTATCAATCACTTGCAGAAGGAGCCGGCGCAAGTGCGGGACGAACGCATCGCCGAACTCTGTTTTCTTCGCGTCAAACGCGACAGCGGCCGCTTCCCCATCGCCCAGAAGAGCGCGTATGAGTGCTTCGACCTCCTCGTCGGTGCCAGAAAGTGCGGCGCGGCGGCGCGCATAGATGGCAAGGCGCTGCGTGTTCATCACGTCGTCGTAGGCGAGCACTTGCTTGCGCGAGTCGAAATTGAACCCTTCAATACGGCCTTGCGCGGTTTCGAGCGAGCGTGTGATCATGCCGCTCTCGATGGGCTCGTCTTCCGGTATGCCGAACTTCCCCATCACTTTCTTCAACGTTTCCGATGCGAACACGCGCATGAGCTTGTCTTCCAGAGAAACGAAGAATCTCGTCTCGCCGGGGTCGCCCTGACGACCGGAGCGGCCGCGGAGCTGATTGTCGATGCGGCGCGCGTCGTGGCGCTCGGTGCCCACCACCATGAGCCCGCCTTTTTCCAAAACCGATGCGCGCTGCTGCGGAGTGGCGAGCGCGCCGCCGAGCTTGATGTCCACGCCGCGACCTGCGAGGTTCGTTGCGACGGTCACCCTTCCCTCTTTCCCCGCTTCCGCGATTATCTCGCCTTCGCGCTCGTGGTTCTTCGCGTTCAACACTTCGTGCGGAACGCCCGCATCACTTAAAAAGGTGCTCACCGTTTCGTTGTCTTCAATGGACACCGTGCCCACCAATACCGGCTGTCCTTTTTCATGCCGTTCTTTCACCGCGCGCGCAACCGCACGGTATTTTCCTGCGGCGGTCTGGAAAATAAGGTCGTCGAAGTCTTTACGCGCCGAGGGCTTGTTGGTCGGCACGACGACGACTTCCAGACCATACACCGTATAAAATTCTTCTTCGGAAGAAAGCGCAGTGCCGGTCATGCCGGAAAGTCCGCCGTACATTCTGAACAGATTTTGGAACGTCACGGTCGCATAGGTGCGCGTTTCTTCTTGAATTTTTACTCCCTCCTTCGCCTCTATCGCTTGGTGGAGCCCTTCCGACCAGCGGCGCCCAGGCTGGAGCCGTCCAGTGAATTCATCCACGATGACGATTTCATTGTCGCGAACCACGTACTCCTTATCTTGCTGGAAGAGCGCCTTCGCCCGTACTGCCGTCTCCAAATGATGCGCGTACTTCACGCCGCCTTCGGTGTAGAGATTCTCGAGCCCGAGTGCCGCCTCGGCTTTATGCATTCCTTCCTCGGTAATTTGAATCGCCTTCTGCTTCTCGTCGATCGTGTAGTCCTCTCCTTCCTTCAAATCGCGCACGATGCCGGCGAAGCGCTCGTAGAGATTTTGCGAATCGCCCGCAGGTCCGCTGATGATGAGCGGCGTGCGCGCTTCATCGATTAAAATAGAGTCCACTTCATCGATGATGGCGAAGTGATACCCGCGCTGTACGATCTGCGAAGCATCATAGGCGGTGTTGTCGCGCAGATAATCGAACCCGAGCTCATTGTTGGTCACATAGGTGACATCGCACGCATAGGCACTCCGTTTTTCCACGGGCCGCAAGTAGTCGTAAAAGACTTTGAACGAACCGGCGACGTCGCGCTCGACATCTTCTTTCTTTTCCACGTGCGATTGGTCGTATTGATAGGTGCCAGCGGACGTCACGACGCCGACGGTGAGGCCGAGATAGTGATACACCTGTCCCATCCACGCCGCATCGCGACGTGCGAGATAATCGTTCACGGTCACCACTTGTACCCCTTTACCAGCGAGCGCGTGAAAGGTTGCCGGAAGCGTGGCAACGAGCGTCTTGCCTTCACCGGTACGCATCTCGGAAATCTTGCCGCGCAGAAGCGCAAGTCCGCCGATGAGCTGAACATCGAAATGCGGCTGATGGAGCGTCCGACGCGACGCCTCGCGCACGAGTGCAAATACTTCGGGCAGGTCAGTTTCCGGTGTGGCGCCGGCTGCTGTGGCGCGCGTGCGGATCTCCCCAATCCGCGTGCGGAGCGCTTCGTCAGAATGACCTTTGAGCTCTTCCGAGGCTTTGTTTACCGCCGCCACAATCGGTGCCGCGGCCTTGAGGAAGGCCGCGGATTGGTTCGAAGAAAAGAAACGAGAGAGGCCGAGCATTGACAGGCAGTATACCCCGTAGTAGATTTCGGCGAAAGACCTTGCGTCCGCGTCTGCGCATTGCCGAAATTCACTACAGGGTATAGCAAAATTTGAAATCCGAAGCACGCGAAAAGAAAAATCCCGCCGAAGCGGGATCTTTCTTTTCCTGACTGCCGTCAGGCGGTACAAAACTAGCCGCGGCGCTTTGCTGCCTTGCGCTTCTTTGTTGCCTTCTTTGCGGCCTTTCGCTTTTTTGCCATGGTGGTTGCGATTATGGATTGAGACTTATAAGTCGACCCGTCCGCGCGCGAGAAATTTCTTTTGCGCAAACGTTTCTGAATGTAATTATCGCGCGTAAAAAAGATTTGTGTAAGAAAAAAATACGAAGTGTGGATAACTTTCGCAAAATAATTTTCGCGAAAATTATTTTGCTTTTTCTACGGCACCGATATATTCCACTTCGCGTTCAAGACGGATGCCAAACAGGTCCTCGACCGCCTTTTGCATATCAGAAGCAAGCCGTGCGATATCTTCCGCACGCGCGTTGCCGACATTGATGATGGAAAGCGTATGCCGCGGCGAAATGCCCGCTCCGCCATGCACATATCCTTTATGGAATTCGGTGTATTCGAGGAGAAATCCGGGAGCTATTTTGTATGAACCGTCCGGCTGTTCCCATGCCCACGGACGTAAGTGTTCCGCCTTTTCCGCATCAAGGGCGCGAGCACTCGTCTCGATCTGAGCATATCGTGCAGGAGAAACGAACGGCATATGGAAAAAAGAACCCGCGCTCTTGTAGCAATGGCGACCTTCCATGATGAGCGAACCTTTCTCTTCGCGCATGGTGAGTACCGCAGCGCGAACATCGGTTTGCGTAGGCGTGTGACCGAGCTTTTCGGCAAGCGTGGCCATATCAAAACGATTATCCCGATATGAAAGCTGCGCCGAGGGATCACGCGAGAGCGCGAACGTGGCGCCGACGACGATGTATCGTCCGCTCGCGTGGCCAAACATGCTGTCGTGGTATGAAAAATCGCACTGTTCTTTTTCAATAACTTTCAATCCATGATTTTGATCGTGCGTGTCCACCACTTCCGCGTGCACAAATGTATCACTCGCCTGCGCGCCGTACGCACCGAGATTTGCGACCACCGCTCCGCCGACCGTGCCCGGCACGCCGGAAAGACATTCCAGACCGCTGAGGCCGTGCTGGATTGTCCACACCACGAAGTCATCCCACACGACGCCGGAACCGACCGTCACCCACGTTCGATCATCGTGTTCGGCAAGGGTGATGCCTGGTATGCGCATGGAGAGTACCAATCCGTCAAAGCCGTCGTCGGCAATGACAATGTTTGAGCCGCCGCCGAGCACGAACACCGGGAGTGCGTGCGTGCGTGCAAAATCGAGTGCTTCTTTCACTTCGTCTACCGATTGCGGAGCGACAAAAAATCGCGCCTTCCCTCCCACGCCGAGAGTGGTGAGTGGCGCGAGTGGGACGTGTTCCTGGGGAGTCATTGCCCTTGAATCTGTTTTATCGCGGAGGCACCGGCAGACGCCGCATCAGGGAAGAGTTTTACCGCTGTGTTGATTGCGGCAATGGCATTTGCTCTATCGCCTGATGCATAGTAAGCGGCCGCGAGAGAAAACCATGATTGGACGGTGGCGCCGGATGCTGCAGTGCGCATCTTCCACAGACGTATGAGACGCGGCCAATTCTTCGCGCGATAATACGCGGCCGCGAGGATGTTGCTGTCTACGTCCGTTGTACCGAGGGCCGCTTCCAATATTTTGTCTGCCGTAGCGAAATCACCGATAGCAATATTGCCGGCGGCTGCATATATGGCGAGGTCAGTGAACTGCGGGCCGAGCTCATATGCCGTACTAAAATCCGTTTGCGCCGCTTTCACATTGCCCATGTCCCACTCGGTCGCCCCCATTTCAATCCATATTGCCTCTTTCCTCGGCGAAAGAAGCGATGCCGCTTGAATCTCTTTGAGCGCACTGGCGCCGTCGCCCGCCGCACGATACACATACGACAGTTGCAGATGTTCGCGCGCATCAAGAGGATAGGAGGCAATCTGTTTTTGCATTTCAGCCACCGCAAGCGAGACTGCCTGTTGTTTTTCCGTATCGGTTGCCTGGGAGCTCTGCGCGATCGCTGCTGCAAAAGAGACCAACTGCTCGCGCACCTCCTGCGCCGCAAAAGCCGGATGCGCGGCAAGGTCTTGGAACGTGGCGATGTTTCCCGAAATGCCGGACGAGGAAGACGAGAGCGCTGTAATGAGTTTGGTCGCCGTTTGTATCCCGGGCACATTGACGAACCAAATGAGCACGCCCGCAACCGCCGCCGCGATCGGAAGCGCGTACGTCATGCCGTCGGCAGGAGTAAGTTCGGGGGCCGCTTCAAGTTTGGCGAGGGGCCGCGCCACTTGCGAATCGATGAGTGCGAGAAGTGCGAAGAAATAAACGTAAGAATAGAGATTATCGAAAACGAACAGATTGTGAACGGCATACCCGACGAACGCGGCGGTGAGCGCTATGCGTTCGGGTCGCGAAAGCTCCGAACGCCTCCAGAGCAACATGATGGCCGTACCAAAGAGCGCCAGGTACAAGAGAAATGCCGGGAAGCCTCCTGCAGTAAGCCAGTCGAGGAATGCGTTGTGCGCTCGGTCGAACCACGGTTCCTGAGCATAGAGCGCCGGGTCGTAGTATTTGTTGAAAATATAGTTGAATCCTTCCTGCCCCCAGCCGGTGAGCGGGCGTTCAAGCACTCCTTGAAACGCCATGTTCCAGATGATGAAGCGTGTCTGACCGTCGGAAAGCGAAATGGTGGCGACGCGCTGCAAAATGTGATTTTGCTGGACGAATGCAGAATTGCGCGCGAGATAAAAACCGCCCACTAGAACGAGAATGAGCACGAATCCGCCCGCCGCCAACCGGCGAGCGTGCTTCCCCGCGGTAAGCGCGGTGAGAAACGCCGCAAGCGCGAGGGCGAGCACAAGTCCTATGATAGTACCGCGTGTCTCGGTGAAAAAAATGAGCACCGTTTCCAACACCGCGAGTGCGATGAGTGACCACTTGAGCCAAGAGAGTTTTTCGGTAAGTGCAAGCCAGAGCGCGGTGAATATGCTGAAAAGGAAATAGATAGCTAGATAGGCGGAATTGCCGAGTGTTGCGTCAATGCGTGTAGAGCCCTGGTGTATCGCGAGTGTGCCGTTAAGCTGGAGAAGCGCGTACCCAGAGATGATGAGTGAGACAACGAGCGACCAGAGGAACCACGCGCGCCACTTTTTTCCCGCTTGCAGTACGGCGCCGGCGGCAAAGAAAAATCCGAGCAGATGAATGAGCATCACCCAGCCCTCCATGCGCTCAAAGTTGCTCCAAAATGCTTTTGCGGAATTGATTGCGAACGCGTCCGCGATAAACATCCACACAACAAAAGCGACGGCTGCCACGCCTATTGCCGAGACGCGCGGACGGTATTCTTTGTCGAGGAGTGCAAGCACTACCCACGCTGCGACCGTTATCTCAACAAGGATGCGAAAGTAGAATGCTTTGCCGGTGATGAACGGGAAGAAATACCCGTCCGCGACAACGAGCGGCATAAGCGGAATGAGAAACAGCGCTCCGAGCGCCACCCAGCGTGCGATCTGCTTTACGGTACTGTCTCCCTGCATGATTGGACAATCATACCACATGCCCTAAAGCTCTTCCTTTTGACACCTCCCATGTAGGACCTCCGAGGTCCTACATGGGTTATACTTGCTGAATGGAGTTGTATCACGTGCTTAATCGAGGAGTTGATGGACGCAAACTATTTCTCGACTCGCAAGATTATGTGCGCTTTATACATAATTTGTTCGAATTCAATGATTCTGCTCCGTCAGTAGGATCTGCTCGCCGAGACATATGCGACACGAATGTAGGACCTCGGAGGTCCTACATTCGGAAACGACTGGTTGAGATCCATGGTTGGGTTCTCATGAAGGACCACTACCATTTAATCATCTCAGAACTTATTGAGGGCGGGTTGCTAAAATTCATGATGAAAGTAAATGTCGGCTACGCAAAATATTATAATGAACGATATACACGACACGGTCATCTCTTCCAAGGGAAGACGAAGAAAATTCGCATCGAGCGTGCAGCGCATTTCTTATACATACTCCATTATGTGCACCTCAATCCTCTCGATTATTTGAGGGGAGCAGCCACATGGCGCGAGCGTGATAAAAATACCATCAAAAACACACGCGAGGCATTGAAATATTTGGATGAATACCGTTGGAGCAGTTATCTCGATTATTGCAGCAAAAAGAATTTCCCTTCCATCCTCACCAAGAGAATATTCGGAAATGTGTTTGGTAATTATCAGGAAGTGATCAAAGACTATTTGAAGAATGTTGAGGAATCGCCGATTGGTGACTCCACCATTCTTGAATAGCAGTGTGATATTGATGTAGGACCTCGGAGGTCCTACATATAGATACATACAAAACGCCCCGCGAAAAGCGGGGCATTTTGCGTTCATATTTTTATTTCTCTAAGGCCTGGTTTTAAAACCGCCAGATGAAGAGTCCCCACATCTTCTGTTCTCTCTGTGCGAGGTCTTGAAGACGCGCCTGAGCATCTTCCAATGCTTCTATTTGCGCCTTGAGGACCACCTGAATGTCTGCCGACACACTGGCTTCAACGAGAAGCTTGTTGAGGTCGGTGATGCGCTGTTGGTTTTGTGCGACTGCTTGCGAGATAACATTCGCCGCCGCACTATCGCCACCGAAGAAGAGTCGCGCAAGGAAACTGCGCGACTGTATCTTCGCTTCAGCCTTTGTCGTCGTTGCGACCGAATCATTCATCTCTTTCGCAATTTCCGATACTTTCGGACCGATGTCGCCGATGAGATCTTTGGAAGCGAGAAGCGCGTGCACTGCAAGGCGTACCTCGTTCGCATTTTTTACGATACCCCTATTCTGTTCTGTCGTGCTCGCCTCTTCATCCTCGAGTTCGAGTTTGCGATTCTCAATCTTCTGATTCAGATCATCGAGCGAGAACGCGGTATCTTTATCGTCTTCGAGTTCGAACTCAAATTCGTCTTGATCATTTTGGTCATCGTTTATCGATTCATTATCATCCCCGCTCTTCGAGCTGGTCGCTTGATTGTCGTTCCTGCGGTTCGAACTGGTCGCCTCATCGTCATCGTCATTGACTCGCGCGCTTCCGGTCACCGATGTGTCCACATCATCAGAGACGCGGACTTGCGTAACGGCGGTTATTTGTGTATCCGCACTTCCCTCGCCATCGTTGTTTTCGGCGGCCGCAATAGCCGGGAGTCCACTCATGGCGATCGCAAGTGCGAATGCCCCGCTCGTAAAGAGATATTTTTTCATGCGGATTGATTATTGGTTAATTGCTACCTCCCGCAAGTATACCCCACGTCGAGCACAGAACACTTCGCGCTATGTTCTCTGCATTTTATAGAAATAGGAATCGTGGTTTTTGAGCAATTCCTCGGGCGTTCCGCGCTCCACGATATGCCCGTGGCTAAGGACGAGAATGCTATCGGCTTCAGCGACCGTGGAGGGGCGGTGCGCGATGATAAGCACCGTCACTTTGCCGTGCAGTGCGCGAATGGACTCGTGGATAAGCTTTTCCGACTCATGATCGAGCGCACTCGTCGCTTCATCAAGGATAAGGAGCGCGGGTCGGCTCACGAGCGCACGGGCAAGCGCAATGCGCTGGCGCTGACCGCCTGAAAGCATGACGCCGCGGTCGCCCGTTATCGTTTGGAATCCTTCGGGCAATCCCATGATGAAATCGTAAATGTTCGCCTGCTTCGCAGCAGTCTCTATATCCCTTTCGGTCACCGTGTGATCATAAAACCGGATATTGTCCTCGATAGTGCTGTTGAGCAAGAACACGTCTTGCGACACATAGCCAATGTTCTTGCGCCAGACATCGAGAGCGATATGGGTGCTTGGCACGTCATCCAAAAAAAGCACTCCTTCGTTCGGCTTGAAGAGCCGGAGAAGAAGATCGGCGACCGACGTCTTTCCCGCGCCCGACGGCCCGACGAGCCCGACGGTTTCTCCCGCTCGTATGGAGAAATCAACGTTGTCAAGAATCGGTTTACCCTCGTTGTACGAAAACGACACTCCTTTGAATGCAAGCTCCTTTTTGAAGACAAAGGGAGCGATACCCTCGGATGATTCCTTGTGCAGGTTAAGATTGTGCTTGAAGGCGGCGATATTCCGCGCGTAGGGCAAGAGTTCGTTCACTCCTTGAAGTGCGGCCTGGCCGGATTCAAGATAGGTGAATATTTTTTGTATCAAATACAGCGACGCCGCAAATGAAATGATACTGAACTCCGGCGTGCGATACGTCAACAGGAAAAGCACGACCACGAGTACGATGCTCGCCGGCTGGAAAAAACTGGAACTAACGGTGCGTACGAGTGCTTGTCGTATCGAAAGAGAACGCAATAAACGGATATGCGCGGTGCCGTCCGCAATAGCAGCACGCTCCACGCCCGCGGCTTTAACGGATTTCATGCCGATGATGTGCTCGCTCAAAAATTGCGCGAACTGTTTTTCCACCCCTGCCGCCTGGGTTCCGATGCGCCGAGCGCGACGGAGAAACGGCCGCAAAAAGAACACCAGGATAATTCCGCCGCCTAGCGCATAGAACGTCATGGTCGGTGAGATGTTGACGGCCACGAGAAGATACATGAGGAATCCACTGAACGATTGGACGATCTGAGCGATCGAACCGAGAAGTCCGCCGGTTTGCTGAATATCTCGCACCAAGGTGTTATGCATCGTCCCTATTTTCTGTTTCAAAGTAAATGCCCATGACGAAAGGAGCGTCCGGCGGAGTACGTCCTCGCTTTCTTTGCCGAGAAAGTCCGCGCTTATCCAACCGCGAATGTATCCGAACACGATGACGGAGATCGCACGCAGAATGAATAGACAGAGAATGAAGCCGAGCAGATAGCGAAATTTGAACGGTAGGGAGAAAAAGCTGAAAAGCTCCTGAATGGTTTTCGTGATGAAATCCGTTGCCGCGCCGCCTCCGCCGTTGAAGAACGACATCAATGGGATGACCGCATTGATACCAATGCCTTCCAAAAGCGCGCTCAGGAAGCCAAAGACGGCGAGCGCCACGACATGCCAGCGATATCTACCGAACGCCCGCCAGAGCGTTATGAAAGCGTCTTTCATATGTTGGAGGGATATACGAGAGGGTATAATTTCTTTGCAAGCTCCAGGTCTTCATAGGTATCGATATCAGCCCCCCTTTCAAAGGGGAGAACATATTTCGTAAGGTCTTTTCCATAAAACTTATTTTCTACAAGAAAATTCGCGATTTTTATCCACCGTATGGCTCCGCTGGGGCAATATATATCCTTCGGCAACAGCTTGGAATCAACTACATATTTTTTGCCAAAAAAGAAATCCAGTTTCCCCTCTTGTTCCTGAAGTGCCCAAAAAGGATACAGCCACTCATACCTCAATACGCTCATTAAGCAGTTGGCTCCCGATTCAATGACCCGTGCATGCGACGCAGTGACATCCTCGCTCGTTCGCAGCGGACAATTAGGCATCAGGAGACAAAGATTTTCGAATGTCGTCTGCCCCACTTCTCGCAATACGTGCTGGGTAACCTCCTCCAAGGAAGCGGTGTCCCCCGAAAATTCTGCGGGACGGCGCACCGTCTTAACCCCATACGAAGAAGCTACGTGGAGTATTTCCTCAGAATCTGAGCTTACATATATGTGTGCGCCGAAAAGACCCGAATGTTGTGCCGCCTCAATGGTATACGCCAGCATGGGCTTGCCGTGGAAATCAACGATGTTTTTTTTAGGGATCCGTTTAGAACCTCCTCGAGCCGGGATGAGGCATATATTTTTTGTGGTGTCCGGCATAGATCAGTGTGCAACGTACTTCGTGCTGTAAGCCTTTCGTGCCCCCGGATATTTCCGTAATGCTGGCTTCCCGGGCCATCCGGAATCCAGCGACAGGATGATGAACATCTGTTTTGTTTCGAGCGTATGATCCATCTCCCCGGCGGTCAACAAACCTTCATGCAGTTTTTCTCCGGGCCGGAGACCTATGAAACTGAGTTTGACTTTCTTCCCATTCGCATATTTCTTCACTGTTTCCTCCGCAAAGGCAACGATCGAATGTTCTTTCATTTTTAGCACGAAAATCTCTCCTCCCTTCATAAGGCGCGCGGCATCAAAGGTAAGACGGACCGCCTCGGGAATTTCCATGAAGAAGCGAAATGCTCGGCGATCAGTGATGGTCACCGGATCCCCCACTTCTATCTGCTTGCGCCAGAGATGGACCACTGAGCCTCGGGAATGCAGAACATTCCCAAAGCGCACGCAAGAAAACCTCGTACGCCCCATGCCGATGGTACCGTTCGCAGCTATGATGAGGCGCTCCATCATGAGTTTGCTTGCACCTAATACAGACTCGGGACTAACTGCTTTATCGGTTGAGATGGCAATAACTTTTTCGAGATTGTGTCTGAGACTCACATCTATGACATTTTGCGTGCCAACCACATTCGTCTTCACGGCTTCAAAGGGATTATATTCACAGACCGGCACATGCTTCAGTGCCGCGGCATGAAAACATATGTCAACATCCTTGAAAGCAAAATCGAGACGATCTTTGTCACGTACGTCGCCGATAAGATAGCGGAGACGCATATCCTCGCCAAGCTCTTGCCGCAGCTCATATTGTTTGTGTTCATCCCGACTGTAAATGCGTATTTGAGCGACATTGGTCATACGCAATTGCCGAACTATTTCGGAGCCGATGGAGCCCGTGCCGCCGGTGACCAATATTATTTTCCCGTCAAATATTCCTTTCATATTGTAGGGGCCTTATTGTTGTCGGTAAATTTCCTGAACACGGCGATGACGCGGTCCATATCTTTTTTCGGTATATGCGAATACAACGGCAAGGATAGCACACGCTCTGCCACATCATCGGTCACCGGAAGCAGTGTTCTTTTTTTTGCGAACTGCCGATAGGCGGTCTGTCGATGGAGCGGCGGGTAGAAATACTTCCGTGTGGCAATATGGTGCTCTGCAAAAAAATCAAAGAGTTGGTCACGCGTATAACCAAGCGTATCCGAATCAATGTAGACAGAGAGTATGTAATAGGTGGTCGTACTGCCGCGCGGGATTACCTGGAACCGTAGTCCGGGTTCAATTTCTGTAAGTTTGGATATCATATAGGCAGCCTTTGCGCGCCGATTTCCAAGATTTGTAGGAAGTTTCGCGAATGACCGAAGCCCGATGGCCGCATGAAGCTCCGACATGCGCGCACTGAGCCCCACGAAGAGAGTATTGTTCGTTCCATCATCACCGTAGTTGCGCCCCAAGCGGACGAATTGCGCCAGTTCGTCGTTATTCGTAGCAACGATGCCGCCTTCCCCGGCCGTCAATAATTTTATGGGACTGCAACTGAACACCTCTGCATCGCCAAAACTGCCCGCATGCCGTTTTCCATAGGTCGAGCCAAATGCATGCGCCGCATCAAAAATAAGTTTCAACGTATACTTCTTCGCTAAAGCTTCCAATTTCTTTACATCACATACGGCACCAAACACATGTGTGGCAAGTATCGCCGATGTTTTCGGCGTAATGAGCTTCTGTACGGATTTCGGATCGATTGTGTAGGTCCGAGGATTGATGTCGGCAAATACCGGCGTAAGACCGTTCCAGATGAGCGCATGGCCGGACGCCGAAAAAGTAAAACTCGGTATGATAACTTCCCCACGAAGCCCAAGACCTTTGAGCGCGAGCATGAGGCCAGAGGTACACGAGGAAACCGCAACACAGTGTTTTACGCCGAGATATCGGGCGGTCTTTTTTTCAAACTCGCGTACATGCACATGTGTCGTAAGCATACCGCTCGTCATAGTCTTTCTGAAAAGTGGGACGTAGGCAGAAAATGCCTCAAGCGTAGGCCGGGTCACGGGGATATACTTCGCAGACCGCGAAGGGGTCTTCGGGGGTGATTTTTTCATCTTTTCACTCATAGTATTAAACAAAACCTAGACCGTCAAAGTTACCAAAAATAAAATTTTGCCGAGACAAACCGCGGCCCAATCCTAACCGCCTAGTGCGATTTTGGCACGAAAAATCTACCCAAATCGTCGACTATTGTATCTTTGATCGTTGCTCCGCCGTAACATGTTTCTGCAGCGACAGAGCACACGGTCACTTTTGACTGCAATCCTTCGAAGACCTTGAATGCATCACGCAAAACACGAGGCGCGTGATTGGCAGAACTGACGGCATAGAACATGACCGAATTCGTGTTGTATGTATCAGCGATAATGTTCCGTGCCGCGACGAGCCCATCTTGTGTAAACTGGCTCTTGGTGTCACATATCGATCTACTTTCAAGCCATTGTTTATAGACCGTTTCGTCCGCCCACATAGCATCATTGAATCGGTGCGGAAAATCTCGCTTGAGAGCGGAGAATGACTTCAAAGCCATATCAAGAAAGAATTCAGATTCATACAACCCGTCTTTGATTCGGCTCGAGCCACTTGACCAAATGATACGGTCTGCGGCGATGTGCTGTGCGAGCCAAATGGTCATCGGCAACCGGCCTAATGCTCCCGTCTCTTTGTCGCCCCAGCACACAAGTGGTAGATCCTGGTGTGTTCCTTCAGACCCGATGTACTGAATGGTGTTTCGAGGAATATTCGGGTCTTCTGCGAGAGAGTACCCCAGGAAAAAAACAACATTTTTAGTGTCTCGATGATGAGCGCTATTGATAAGATTCCGGTCAGCCATAATGGATGGATGAGATTATACACTACTGATTCAGGTATCCGTTCTGATAGGATCCCTTTAGAACCCTTACGGAAATTTGACAGGCAAAGAAATAGGTGATTAAATACAGGCAGACAGGAATTGCAATCAATGAAGACCTTTACAAGGAGAACACCATGACCAGCCGTTTTAAAAATCGACCGCCGTTGCCAAAGCTTGTGCACGGTCAGCCGACAGAGTGGCACTGGGTCGTGTACCACCCGAAAAATCTGGTTCTCAGCGATGAAACCGATATCGGGTGCTTCACTTCCATCCATGCTCAACATGGCGTCGTGATTGAGGACGAAGTGCAGATCGGTTCGCACTGCTCCATCTACTCAATGTCCAGCATCAGTGTGAGCGGAGAACCCGTTGTCGGCAAGGTAACCATCAAAAAAGGCGCCAGCGTCGGGTCTCACTCAACCGTGATGCCCGGTGTCACCATCGGCGAGGGAGCTGTCGTCGGTGCGCACAGTCTCGTCCTTACGGACATTCCGGCGCATTGCATCGCGTACGGCGTGCCTGCAAAGGTGGTCAAGCAACTCTAGATCTCACGTCTAGGCGCGAGACCAACCCCCGGTATGCCGGGGGTTTCCTTTTTACGTGGGCAGTTCAAAAATCCTTTCCTTCTATGATCTGGTCCTTTCCTATGTTTCGGCGCGCCGTCTTTCCGATAATATACTCCATTGCTTCCGGAGGCAGACCGGTTCCAGGGCGCTTAACATCCAAATCTTTTTCTGTAATGATCTCTCCTTGCTTGATATCTTTGGCCGCTACGACGCTTCTGCGAAACGCGTCCTTTCGCTCCTGACTCTCCTGACTCACGATCCGTGTACTGCCGAGCGCTTTATGAATTCTTTTACTCTCGGTGCACATGATCCTCAAATCAGCCTCGTCAGCGGAGACCTTGTGGTCCCACCCGACCATCGTCTTATCGAGAGTAAAATGTTTTTCAATAACGCATGCCCCGAGTGCCACCGAAGCCAAAGGTATGGAATAACCGATGGTATGGTCCGAGAAACCGACCGGATACGGATAGAGCTTCTGATAGGTCGGTATATTGTTCAAATTAACTTGGCGGTCCTCGGGCGGATAGATGGAGATACAGTGGAGAATGACTATCTGGGTGTTCCCTTCCGCTTCAATGACCGAAATCGCCTTATCGATCTCGCTCAGAGTACTGAGACCCGTGGACATGACAATGGGCTTGCCCTTTCTTGCAATATATTTCAAAAACGGATAATTATTCGCGTCCATTGACGCCACTTTGATGAAAGGAGCGTGGAGCTTGTCGACCAAGAAATCAACTTCCTTTTTTGAGAACGGCGTCGATATCATATCGATGCCTACCTCATCCGCTATTTTCTTCATCTCTAAGAGCTCGGACTCGGAGATGGAAAACTTTTCTACGATCTTCTCCAGGGTGTAATCCTTCCTGTTGCGATAATCGTCCTTTAGGAAAAAATTGTCGTCATACACTTTCTTTGAAAAGATGGAATCTTTTGACCAACTTTGAAATTTCACACAATCGGCGCCGGCCGCCCCCGCGGCGCGGATCATATTTTCCGCCAGCTTCATATCTCCATTGTGATTTGAACCGAGCTCGGCAATGATATATGGCTCGCAAAAATTGAACACCTCTCTTGTATCGGTAAGGTTAACTTTCATAGGTTAGTATCGTAGCGCGAGTGTCGTCATTAGTATAACTGCGTATTGGACAAAAAAGAAACACCTCCAAAACTGGCACCAGAAAATCTATCTCTTGTGCGAGTCTGCTACTTTTTTTGCGACGACCCACATACTGGAAGAGAGATTGTTCGAAGAAAGAAATTCTTGGAATGGTTTCCCTAACCTCTCCCATTCCCCGATCAAAACTCGTTTTAAGAATGGGTCGGCAAGTTCGAATGTACCATCGAGAACCTCTCGACGAACAAGTTCTGCGTCTAATTTGCCCGGTGTGGTAATCTCAACAATCTCAAATCCACATCGTTCAAATAATATTTGAATAGAATGCGGATTGAAATAGTTGATATGTTCGTGATCAACATTTGAACTTACTGTTCCAAGAAGTTCGATATCAAATCCTTTTCCGTTCGGGCACGTAAGTATCATAAGCCCGCCCGGCCGTAAGAATCTATTGCAATTTTTCAGGAAGTCATACGGGGAAAACAAATGCTCAATGACCTCAAAATTCGCCACCACATCAAATAGCTCGTCCATCTGCACCTTTTCGATGGCACTCTCTATCGTTTCGATGCCTTTGTCCCGACAAACTTGTGCGAGAGCGGGAACGGGTTCTACGGCCACTATTCTTTTAAAGACATTCCGGGACATAAGCTCCTCGCAAAAAGTTCCGTAGGCCGCACCGACTTCAAGAAGAGAAGCTTGTCCGCGAGTGCAAACGGAAAGTAATTTGTCTACCCTGGGCTTAAACATCATCTCTCTCCGAGCGGCATCAGAACTCGGGAATATATTTTCAGCCCAGTACGTATACAGCTTAGATATTCGATAAAATTCGTTCAACAGCGCTTCCGAGGGCCGAGGATTTACATACATCGTCGTACACACGTTGCAATCGACATACGTAATCCCCAACTTACTGTATTTGTATGTGCAATCATCTGCACCACACGCAGGGCACGGCACCGTGACAAATTGATCCTTTCTTTCTACCAAATATGCCGCATCCTGCAGACTAGCTTTTTTGGCATCTTTTTCGAATATTGCAGGACGTATGTCGTTTACCTTCATAATGCCTCATTGACTGCTTCTTCAATAATGTAGTGCGGACGCGCTTTCGCCTCATCAAAGATAACCCCTATGTACTCGCCAAGGATACCTAAAAAGATGAGCTGGGTACCGCTGAATATTGAAAGGAGGACGGTGACGGTCGCCCATCCGGCAGGAAAGACGTTGCCGATGAAATATTGAACGGTCGTGAGAAGCGCAAAAAAGAACCCGAACAACGCGAAGGCGAACCCCACAAAGGTCGCGAGGCGGAGCGGTTTCTTGCTGAAAGAAACCGCCCCCAGTACCGCGAACCCGACGAGCTTACTGAACGAGTAGTGACTTTCCCCGGCAAAACGCCGTTTTGCGGTGAAAAAAACGGGAACCTGACGAAAACCGACCCAACTCACCAGTCCACGAAGGAACAGTGTCCGCTCACGAAGATCGTTTTTCAGAACATCGACAACGCGCCGAGACATCAAGCGGAAATCCGCGACATTCTCGTTCATCGGCAGATCAGATATGAATTGGAAGAACCGATAGAACATGCGGCCGGCGAACCGGCGAACCACAGACCCCCCTTCAGTGCCCGTGCGCACGGTGTAGACAATATCGTTCCCTTTTTCGTATTCGGCGAGGAGTTCGGGGATAACTTCAGGTGGATGTTGGAGGTCAGAATCCATTGTGATGACGATATCCCCTATCGCGTGGTCGAGCCCCGCAAGGAGCGCCATCTGATGTCCGAAATTCCTGGAGAACTTTATGATACGAACGTCCGGATCGCGTTTCGCGAGCGTTTTCAACAGGTCGAATGTTCCGTCGCTCCCTCCATCAACGACGAAAAGGACATCCGTTGCATAGCGGCCCGACAGCTTCATAAGCTCTGCTTTCAGAGCTTCATAGAAGGTTGTGATGCCCTCCACTTCGTTATACGCGGGGCAGACGACGGTGAGCCGTTTCATGGGAATGTGAGGAAATGATACCTCATAACTCTAAATATTTCCGCACCGCTTTCTCAAGAGGAATCTTTGCATGCCATGCCAGGAGACGTTCCGCCTTTTCGGAAACGCCGACTGACTGACGTTTTTTGCGGGACAGATTTTTCAGAATATACGGCAGATGAAGCGCCTTACTAAAAAGCTCCACGACGTCACGGATCGGTGTTCCATGACCTGAACATATATTGACAAGCTCGTACTCGCCGTCTGCCTTCGCGGTGAGCGCCGCGAGAATTGCCTCAAGTACATCTTCCATCGCCACGAAATCGCGTACGTCCTTTGCGCTGCTCACTTCTATCACTCTCGGGGGTCTTTTTTTGAACTGGTCCGTAAGTGCTGTGAAAATATTTGGCCGATCAGAAACAAATCCTTCTATAGGCCGACGCGTCACAAATCCCATCACATTGAAGATGCGAAGGTTGAATGTCTTTACTTTGTGTGTCCGTGCGAACGCTTCGACAAGAATGCTCTGTGCAAGTTTGCTCTGTCCGTACGCACCTTCGGGATGACCTTTTGAATTTTCGCGGAACGGGCGCGAGGAAAAGCCATACTCGGAAGCCGAACCGATATTCACGAAACGAGTGAGCTTCTTCATACGGGACAACGTAGCGAGGAGCGTGGCGGTCCCGGTGACATTTGCCGCGTGATAGGCAGCCTTGGAGGGAGCCTTATTTCTTACGAGTGAGTGGGGGGTGATACCTCCGAAGTGGACAACGGCCGTAATGTCGCGCGCAATCGATTTCGGATGCGCTCGATCATATGGTACATACGGAATGCCTCGTTTCTTAAGGACCTCAACGAACGCACTTCCCAGTACGCCGTGGCTCCCGGTCACCAAGACCTTCATGGCTCTTTCAGCCTTTTTTGCCATCATACGGGGCATTCTACAGGATGCGCGTTCAGAAACAATGAAGCGTATCCGCTCGCTTTTATTTCTTTCTGACCGCAACTGCGATCAGACTTAAACCAAACGGCAACGATACGACACGGGTCATAAACGCTTCTAGACGTATGAGTTGCAAAAGAACGACATTGATAAAACTTCCCGGCGAAAGGCCGCTTTCTCCTGCAACACCGCACAATCGAGCAAGCGCCGCCACGGGGAAAAGCACTGCATTCCAGTATCCAATGACGCGAACCTCAAAACCGCTCTCCACAAGCTTCCGTCTCAGCTCGCGGGCGCGATACCGACGAAAATGCCGGTTGCGTTCGTCGTGTGCACTCCAGAGCCACTGGTAGGAGGGTACGGTGAGTACGAGCACCCCGTCCTCAGTAAGGGAATTACGCAAACGAGTGAGCATATCCCCGTCGTTCTCGATATGCTCCAGCACGTCAAAAAGTCCAATCATATCGTGTTTCTCCGTGAGCGCCTGCGTAACATCGGTGTATATATGCCGATACCCGCGATGTGCGAGCTCCTGCATCGCTTCACGGTCCGGTTCAAATGCATCGATGTCATCTGCATACTTCTTGAGGAGCACACACATACCACCGTAGCCGGCGCCGAGGTCGAGCGCCGTATTCCGCTTCGGAGTATGGGCACGGCTGAGCGCAGAGCGCACGATACTGATGCGCCCGCGATACCACCACGAATCCTCGGTGTCATGCATAAGCTTTAAAAGTGCGTGGTCCATAGGTTATGGCGTAAATATAAAACGCCGCATGATACTAAAGCTCGATAGTGCGATCAGGAGGGCCACAAAAAATTCAGACGCAATGTACCAAAGACCGAGTTCGGTAAGAAGATACACTCCGCAAGCGTTGAGACCGATATTCATGATATTCAAGAAGAGGAACCGTATGAATTGCGCACGCGCTGCGGCAGAGATGCTATTTTGGAATGTCCAAAACTTCTGGAACGCGAAGCTCACCGCAATGGATATCGCGTATGCAATCGTTGCCGAGTAGAGATACCAGAGCGAGAACCATTCGGTGAGCACATACAGCAAAGAGAGCGTTGTGAGAAAAGCAAGAATACCCGTGATGAGAAATCGCACCATACGCCACGGGTCAAGTAATTCGTTCCCGGCAGAAGCATGCATCGCTTTATCGAGGATTACTCGAAACTGCTCGCTCATAAGCAGAGCCTTTTCTGCTGTGCGAGCCGATGAAAGATACCATGCGCTATTGGCATGATTCCTATTGAACTCGGAGCGTTCTGCGACTCCTGGATGGAAAACAAGTTCGACGGTCCCCGCTCGATACTTTTGCAACGTCGAAAAGCCGGCGGCGATGTTGTCAACGGTCATGTGTCCGGAAAATAAAAAACCAAGTAGGTAGTCATTTGTCCGGATGCCCCTTGCCGCCGCATACGCGCGATTACGATGCCCCAGAAAAAGAAAGGCATATCGGGTCAGGGCATGCATACCAATATATGTTCGCACATTCCCGCGTGCGTAATAGAACGGCTCCGTCGTGATACGGATGTACCGTATGCCGGGAAGCGCCGAGACGATGTCGAAGACGAACGGGATCATGTGCACATGCTGATGTCCGTTCGCAGCATCCACCGCAACCTCAGCCCGTATCCGTTGCCATTGCGCAGAAAGCTCGCGACTAACCTGTTCCCGCAATTCTGTCCGCCGCGAGCTTGAACTGAACAGGTAGGTGAGCAGAAGCGAGGTGCTGGAATTCTTGAACATACCGTGCGCATCGACGAGATGGGGGATTTCTTTCGGATCCAAAAGCGCTTTCCCTTCGGTAAGATTCAGGTGCACCGCCAACGTAAGTCCGTCATGGCGTTTTTGATATTCTTGGAGCGCGTAGTCTGTTGCTTCACCGTTCGCAAGAATGGAGGTAGAGGTTATTGCGCCCCTATCAAATGTTTCGAGTATCGAGTCGGTCACGCGTTCCGTCAGACCGAGATCATCGGCACTAACGATAAAAGAGTGGTTCATGGGTCATTGTTTCTCCAGTATCGTATACCGACTGAAATTTTGCACTGGCTTGTACTTCGACATATCAACATCGGGCACGGTCCCTGTATTTAGAAGAATGTAATCGACGGTTCCGTTGGCGATGGCTTGGAGAGCGTCCGTACCCAGTATACCGATGGTCGGATGAGGTTTGATGTATTGATAGTAATTGAGCGACGGCAAAAGAATCACTGCCTCCGGCGCATTATAAACGAATATACTCGCGTTCGGCGGTAAGGAGTTAAGCGCCGCCGTCAGGTCGCGCGTCATGTGGCTACTATAGTACGCCGCGACGAATGAAGCGTTCGCCGTTTGATAGCATTGCGCAACGATAAGGAGTGAGAGCACAAGCCATGGCAAGACCCTTGCGATACGCGGTATGCCGATGCGCTCGCGTACCCACTCCTCCATACGCCACAATGCATGCGATACGAACAACAACCCGACCATAATGGCTGGGAATAAATACCGATACCATCCCGGCATGCGCAGGAATGCGAGCATCACGAGCCCTGAAAAGATAAAGCCGACCGTCTCAGCTGAAGAAACAGATTCTCCTGCACGACGTCGCACAAACATTGCACATCCCCAGAGCGCAAAGACCGCGAGTGCATAAAAAGGCGTTACATCGGTAACAAACAGCAATAGATTCGCCAACACGTTTGTCGTGAGGTCAGTCACTTCGTACGGATTGGTGTAAAACGTGAGAACGTTCGCGAGCGTGTCGTGCGTGCCGAATTGGAGTAGGAACCACGGCACCATGGTCGCGATAAAGACCAGGGTGGCAAGGACTACCCCTCCCCAGCGTATCGGAACGCTTTTACGATAGAGGAACCAGACGATGGCAAGCGCAGGCAACAGAAGAATAAAAATGGGCTTTGTGGCGATGCATAATCCGGCCGCTAAGGCACTTACTCCATACGCCGAGAGACTGCGGTACCCGCTACGCTCCAGGTACACTAACGCAATGAGCGCCACGACGAAGAAAAAAAGTCCCGGTACTTCCCCCAACACGCTTTTACCGTTGCCGTACAGCATCGGAAAGCTCGCAATGAGAAATGCGCTCCACAGCGCGAAACGCGTCCCAAACAACAGCGTGATGAGATACACCGTCGCCAAAAAGAATGAGACGATGAACATAACCATCACCGCACGTCCCGATAACACCCCGACTCCAAACAACTGGTAAGAGAGCGCGACAGGAACTATGAGCGGATACCCTCCGGTTATGGTACTTGCAGAGGTGAATTCACCAGGAGCCACTTGTAATACTTGTTGCCCGGATAACATGAAATTTTGCGCGGTCTGAGTGTAATATCCTTCGTCGTACCAGATATGCGGCGCTTCCGACAGACGGTAGGTCGCAAAAAACAAAAGAAGAGCCCCCGCAAGCGCGAAAAGCATCCATGTACCCATCGTCCGATGTGTCACTGTTGTGAATTTCATATCGCCAGTATACACATCGTTATACATCGACATATCCTCGCCCGATCAAGGTGTATGCGTCTTTTGGGGGATCTTTTATTTTGGATGGCGTGACCTCGAAACGGCAGTCTTCTTTTTTAGCGAGTCGCACGGCATCAACGCCCTCATCGTCTCGATGCTTGGCACAATCATCTTTGAGCACCCATGTCCCATCGTCATTCCCCAGCCATGCATGCGTATCGCGATGCTGGTTTATCAAATAATAAAAACCTGCTTCGGTCATGCCGAGCCAATCCAAAAAAAGCGGAAGTGTTTTCGGAGCAACGGCATTGTAGCGAGCGACTAAATCAATTCCTTCTTCTCGAGTGAGTCGTTTCAAGCGTATCTCTCGACACGCATGATCGGTCACCTTCCCATATCCATACTTCAAGAACTTTATATAGTCATGGATATCCGAATAATGGAAACAATCAACATCATTGTAGGTGTCGAATGTCCGCGTTTGCGAAGCGCTCTCATATTCGTATAGCCGGATCATCTCTTCGTGCTGAGCTTTCGAATCCCAGCGAATATAATTCCCCAGATAGATGCCGCGCACGCCGACTTTCTCTATTTCCTTGTCGTGCGGATACGCATACGGCGCGAGATCATCGGCCGTCACATTCATGGTCTCATCGACAAGATCCTCCGCCTCATATCCCATAAGGTCATGGTCCTTCCTGTATTTGCGCGTCATTTCAACTTCGTCCGTATGCGAGAACATACCAACTTGATCGAGCCCCTGGTGCGCGCCCCAAATTATGAGAGGTATCTTGAACCGAACCGCTACCTGCACCGGAAACACCGTCTGCCCGGCGATGCAGTGCCAATACATGCTTCCCATTTTTCGTAGTGTCGCTCGTGTGACATTCTTCACCTTTTCCGGACTTACGGTCATCGTCATGAGGTCGCACCCAAAGAGCGTGCGCAAATAGGCGAGATTCCGTATGCCCCGCTCAGTGTTGTACTGCTTGTTATAGGTGACAAGAAGCGGTCGCAACCCGAGTTTCTTCATCACGGTGTGGACGATAAAGTACGAATCACGCGCGCCGGAGACGGGAACCACGCAGTCATAATTATTCCCGGAACGATTCTTGTACGAGGCCGTTATCTTTTTCAGATGTTCGAATCGCGCATTCCAGTCAAGCGAATCTTTTTCTTCATGCACTCTGCATCCACTGCACACGCCGTTCGCGTCGAACGTGAGGTCAAGCGGATGATTCGCCGGATAGAGGCATCGCGTGCAGTATTTCATATGACTTCTTTAGGGTGGTACTCAAAGCGTAATTTCTCAAGAACCGCATCATCTTGCTTCGCGAGACGACCGGCATCATCGAATGTCGTATGTGCATAGGTGGCATACGTATCGAGCCGTATCGGGAAGTCCGATTTCAAAAATGCCTTGGCAATCGTTACGCTGTGTTCCGTAAAATGGAAAGAATTACCCACAGCAACTGCATCCGCATGCCCATTCTGGAACGCATCTGCAATATGCTGCGGATGACCGCAACCGCCCGCCGCAACCACGGGAATATCCACGGCTTCCGAAACACGCCGGATAAGTTCCGTGTCGAACCCTTTCTTTGACCCGTCGCGGTCAATGGAGCGTATAAAAATCTCGCCTGCCCCCTGCGCTGCACAGGATCTCGCAACTTCGACCGGGTCTTTCCCTGTTCCGGTTCGACCGGAGTCTGTGAACGCTTCATAGCGTCCTTCACCGACTTCTTTTGCGTCTATGGAAACAACGACGCACTGATTTCCGAAAATACGAGCGGCCTCATGTATGAGCTCCGGATGTTCGATAGCCGCGCGATTGATAACGACCTTGTCCGCACCCATCCGGATAAGCTGGCGTATCGTCTCGACCGAATTGATGCCGCCGCCAACGGTGAGTGGCACCATACTCTTGTCCGCGAGTCGTGCGAGGAGACCAAGGTCCAACGTTCGATTCTCACGACTTGCTTCGATATCAACCACCACTATCTCATCAGCGCCCCATTGATTGAGGAACTCAACCGCTATTTCAGGCGAGCCGATGGGCAGATATTTTTTAAAGCCCACACTCTGGACGACGATGCCGTCTTTCACAATGAGGCTGGCGATGATGCGTTTGGAGAGCATATTAATTTTTGGTGTGTTCCATAAAAGCGCGCAGGAGGCGCAGGCCGCTCGTCTGGCTTTTCTCGGGATGGAACTGAACACCGTAGATGTTGTCCTTTTGCACAGCGGCCGTTATCTCTTCGCCGTACGAACATGCCGCGGCGATATATTCTTTTTCCGTTTGGAAATAAAAACTGTGGTCAAAATAGAAGCGTGCGCCCTTCGGCACGGACGCAAAGAGTGGTTCCGACCGGTACACCATAAGTTCATTCCAGCCCACATGCGGAACGCGCACTGAGGCGGCAGGAATGCGCACCACATGCCCCGGAATGAATCCGAGTCCTTGATGCAATCCTCCCTCAATCGAATCTTCGGCGAGCACCTGCATACCGAGACAGATGCCCAGAAGCGGCTTTTTCTTTTCAACGACTTCTCTCCGCAAAACTTCAATAATGTCGCGCTTCTTAAGGTTCAGCATAGCTTCCTCAAAGGCGCCAACTCCCGGCAATATATATGCCCTCGCTTTTTGTATGTCCTCTTTTTTATGCGAAACGGCGTAGGAATAGCCGAGCCGCTCAAGCGCATTCGTGACCGAACGATGGTTTCCTACGCCATAATCAATGACGAGTACGTCAGGTTTTCGAGTAGTGTCAGACATACGCGTGTTTGAGCTGCCATTCTCCCGAGGCATTCTTCTCGAACAGTTCTTGATTTCGATAAGATTCAGCGACCTTCCAAAATTCTTTTTCTGAGATCTCCAGGTACTTGCAGAACCGGTGGATATATTCTGCGGAACATTTGCCATCATACTTTGCAACGAGCTCAAAGCCCTTCTCACGCGTCATCCGGCCATACCGAATGAGTTCGCATACTTCGTCAGTCACTTTACCGAACCCGTATTTAAAGTATTTGATCATTTGATTGACGAACACGAAATCCTCGTCAAGCGCTTCGAACGGATGGAGCGCTCCGCGTTCAAGTGGCGTATCGGTGCGCACCTCGAGCCCGTGCGATATGGAAAAAGCGGCGTTATCTACTTTGGTAAAATTGGGCCAAAAATACCCGAGGTACACTACTTGCACATTTGCCCACTCCGTTTCTTCACCCGAGGGATATGTATAGGGAATAAGATGTTGTGTCGTGACATCGTCGTTCAAATACAGAGCACTCCCTCCTCCTATGGTATTGGCGTTCCGTATATTATTACCGTTCCAATCAAGCGATCCGACGGTCAAATCTCCCATCTGCGTCGCGGCATTTTCCCCCAGAAATACGAGTGGGATCTTATATGCAATAGATAGCCTTGGCAGTGTTGCGTACAGTGCGGTCTCGGTGGACTTGGCCAAGTTGCCATATTCAAGAAAACCTTTTCGCATGAGTTTTTTCCATGTTTGCGGGTCAGGCATAACATTAATGACATCGAACCCGAGCGAGATAAGATTAGAAATATTGTACGCTCCAAGGTCCGTGATTTGTTCAGGAGGATAATTACATGAAACGAGAAGCGGTTTGAGCCCGAGAGAATCACGTGCATACATCGCTTGGCGCGTACTGTCCTTACCACCAGAAATGCCGATGATGCAATCGTAATCTGAATGATTGTTCTTTCTTGTCCGCTCAATTATATTCTCGAGCTCCTGATGACGGACACTCCAATCAACATCCTTAAGTTGTTCCCTATAGTGACACGCCGGGCACACACCTTCGGCGTCAAATCGTATCCCTGGTCGCGTATCTGGTTGAACACATTTTTTACAATACTTCATAGGTCTTACACTTAATTACAACCTGGGGCGCGACAAAACCGTTTCAAGATTTTACGTTACTGACGCGCCGAATGAGCTCTGCGACACGCTCGAACGATCTTCCATCAAGCACAAAATTCTCTTGTACAAAAGCATCGGCGCGCGCTACGAGCACCGCACGATTATTCGGGGCAGCAAGATGCTTCAGATGCGCATGTAATTCCTCCTTCGTGCGTGCCATCAAAACCGCGCCGGACTCCCAAAACTCCTTAAAGTCATTATCCAAGACTTTAGGTACATACATAATAACTGATTTGTGCATAAGCAATGCCTCCAGTATTACGGTAGATGTACCTGAAAGAACAATGTCCGAAAGAGCCAGAAGTACTTGCAGATCTTCGTGGACGAGTAGACGACTTTCTTTACCAAACAACCGATGTATCTCCTGCTCATAAAAAGATCTACGAAAGCTCGGCCTGGGTCTGAAGAGTATTTGTAACGAGAGATCTCGTTGTGCCTCTGCAACATCTTCGAAAATTCGCTGCACCTCGTAACTCGTATGGTTTCCGTATTCGAGCAACGAATAGGAGACCTCTGGCATCCCCCACATGACCGTGCAACGTCCCTTTTTTAATCCCAGGCGCTGCTGCAGATCAATAATTTTCTCCTTTGGCAGGGCTGATGCATAGCGGTCGAAGCGTGGCGAACCTACGGACACTAACCGTTGCGACGCAATCCCCCACGACTCGTACATACCGTTGATAAGCGGCCCATACGAGGCGAGGTAACGACTATTGAGCCGGCAGTGCACGAGCGTCTTTTCATTGTTAACAAGCGCATGCTCAAGCTCAATGGAGGGTATGTCCATATTCTCCGCAACGCGGGCGACAAGATTGCTGTACCCTTTAATCGAAGTACGGAGGAGTACGCAGTTGACCTTGTAGCGAGCAAAGAGACGCTTGGTGTTCTCTATAGTTGCTATGGTATCCTCGGCATATTCTTTGACTATACAGTCGAGTGCCTGCCGCACTACCGGCCACAGCGATATATTGTTGTAGACAAAACCCTTGCTTATTTCTGGTACCTCGCCGAGAGCATCCCATCGTTCCGCCATGGTCCTTGCGCGAGTTCGCGCGAGTTCGCGGACATGCGTGTCCACAAAATCAAGACGGTGACAAAAACGCGCGCGCGCGCGCCATGCGAGGACAGGTAGCATGGTGCGCATCTCTTGCCGTCGCGACATAATAAGCTCGACATCCGGCATTGTGCTGATAAAAGGCTCTACCCGATACCATGGATCGGTGGCAAAAAGAACGATGGGGCGTGGGCGGTGCCATGCATCAACGAGGGCATTCCACACCACACTTATTGCTCGTGCGAACCACTGCTCTAAAGCTATGCGCAAAACGCTTAAGAACACTGCGCTCTGTTGTACGAGCGGCGTACGGATAACCTCGACGGTCACATTGTGCTTCTTCGCCAAGAGTCGCACCACATCTTCAACGACACGCGCTCTAAACACGGCGACTGGATCGGCGGTTGGCAACATGCCAGATTTTTCGAAGACGCACGCGTTAATCGCATTGGGATATGCCGTGAACACCTGATCGAGCATGGCCGCCCAATAAAACACTGTCTGTATGTAGTAAAGGATTGCGGGCTCATATTGCTCGCCAAGTTTAATTCCGTCGTATTCAAAAAAGGCCGTCTCGGACGCGGTGTACCAGCCTGAAGCAAGAGCGCGTGTGCGCTCTAGCAGTGCACGGTCGCCATCGGGCGAGACGGCAATAGTAACAAGCGAGATAAACGGTATGTCGTGTTTCTGCAAATCCAATTCAATCTCATAGTCAAGGGCAACAACTATTGGAGCATCTCGCCCATCTAAAAGTTCCCGCACATAGGGAACCTGTTCCGGTTTGGATATAAAAAAAAGAGTCGTATTCATGCTATGTATCGGTATCCAGCAGCAGTATTATTTTTTTCTGAGAAGAAACCACATTTGCCTTGTTTTCTTATCACGCTCGACCGTTTTCAGTTCCTCTCGGTCTAGATTTACGAGAGTGAATACTTGCTCTATTTTTTCTATATCGAAAAATGGATACACCGCCTGTGACATATCCTGAAAATTTCTATAGGTTGACACATATCTGTTTTGCAAAAATTCAGAATATCCATCAAAAGTGAAAGTATCAAGATACGAAGTCGGGACCTTCATGATCAAGACCCCTTCGGGATTCAGGAGTTTGTGGCACTCATCCAGATAGGTGGTGAACTTGTCGTCAGTAAGGTACTGGACCAGGCCGATTGATACTATGGTGTCATATTTTTTGTCGCCATATTCGCTCCACATCTCATCCGTCCCGCATGCTTTGGCGTGTATATTTTCAATGTGTTCCTCCGCGATTTTCTTATTCAAAATCTTTATATTGTTTGATGCAAAATCAAAACAATCAAATTGTATCTTTGGATGCAGTTTCGATAGTTCTATGCAGTGCCTTCCGGTGCCACACCCGGTGTCTAACAGAGCACCCTCGCGCATATGGACATGTACCCACGCCACTTCGATGAGATCGCCTTTTAAAGACAGCGCCTCGCCATACCGCCATGGATCATGGTCGGTAAGTTTGTCAGCCCTCTCATTAAATATTTGTTTTAAGTCAGTCATGGTTATCCCAAGAAGGTGAACTGGTCCTGCTGATGAGGCAAATATTGCAAGGTGACCCCTTCTTTGTCTTCCTTCACTTTGGTATTTGCAAAAAACAGATGCTTGAAATCGGTCCGCTCCCCACTGCGCAACCCCGGCACCGGCAAGACCCGCACACCCAGAGGCTTTTTCAGAACGATGGAGGTCGACAGCACATCCATAATCAGTCCGACTACTGCCGTATCCTTTACTGCGCCGGAGAGGGGGACCATATCAACCCCACAACCGCAGGTCGTAGACAGGAGCTTCAGAAAATTCAAGTCAAATGCCCCTTCTTCATATCGCTTGCTCAAATAGGTATCCTCTAAAACTGAATACATGATCCCGTTAAATCCGGTTGTTTTTATTTTTGACTCTTTCACTATGAATTTCAAGATATTCGTCAGATAGGTATTTATGAAGTGTGTGCCATTGGACCCAAATTCAAAAACAGATTCTCCACGAGAGCGGCCGATCTGTCCTATTTCTTCAATAAGAGAAACAATGCTCTGATCCTCTAGCGGGTATGGATACGGAGCCAGCGATATATCCATACCCCCGTATGCGACTCCGGAATCTTTTTCGAACACGAGGCATGCATCCTGTATCTTTTGTAATTCGGATACAAGAGAGCTGATCAGGAGCTCCCGGAGAGAGTCCAGGTCCAAGCGATTATTATTTTTAACCAGCTCGGTAAGATACCCTACCATTTCCACCCCGACGATAAACTCGGCATCGCGTTCCGCACACGCAAACGGAAAGAAGGGGGATTTGATTTTGCCTGAGGACACCCCGACCCTAAAATTATCTATGGGATTCTGCGTATTTTTGATAATAAAATCGGCAACCTTTGTTATCGCTTTTATATGCAATTTCCCCTCGTTGACGGGAACAAAATTTATAAATATGTTGTCCTTGAGCTTGCTCGCGTATGCAGCCAGAGCCAAGGAATCCGCATATGCGTGGCCTGAGACATCAAAGGGAAGGCCGATGCCCCAAAAATTATATTTTTCCGCCAATCCGACATAGTTCGAAATTAACTGCTCTGTTTTTTTGCTGTCGCCGGGGCCGATCAAGTCAGCGAGTATTCGGTACGTTCGCAGTGAATAACCACTTTTTTCGAAGCTGGCCAGGTTAGTGGTAAATTTTTTCAGCAGGTTCTCGTCATTGGTCGAAAGAAAACTTTGTAAGGTGATGGTCCTGATTTTTATATTCATGGGTAGAGAAGAGAATCGAGTGAAATATTGCAATCTGTTATTTCTACAGGAAACTTGTGTTTTACCGTCTTATAAGGATAGATATCATCTTGATCAACTCTGTTTCTGATTGATTCGACACTTACTTCGTAGTTTTTTCTTAACGAGAAGAATTCTACATCAGAATAATCAAAAACGATCACGGGAACCTTCTTTAGTCCTAATTCTTTTGAGACTTCCATTCTATGCTGCCCGTCCATAACCAGTCCGTTCGGGTCTACGCAAATCGGCCTCGTCCATATCTTTTCATCAAGGATCTTCTTTTTTAGCCACGCAACTCTTTTTTTAGAAAAAGATTCTATATGTTTCAACTTAGAAGTATCGAAGTAAATCGTTGCGCCGATGTTTTTTAACATAGATTCATATTCCGACTGTGTGTTGAACGTATACCTCTTTCCTGATACTATTTTGCATGTTAAGTGGAATTTTTCCTTATCGAATAGAGGCTCAAAATAATAAAAGTCCAATCCTCCTTTAGCCAAAGAAGACGCCTCCGCGACAAATGTCGATACATCATCGCTGGAAATCCAAAGCGCGCCAGTCATATCAAAATACTGATCATCAATGGGCCCATTTCTCTTTCCAATGATAAAATCTTCGAAAAGATTATTTTTCACTCTAACGATCCCATTAGATTTATTCTGGTCAGCTTGGCCACCCAGAAACATAACGGAGTCCTTGCTTAAAGAGGCCCCAATCTCACGGAAAGCAAGGTCATCGTATACGCAATCACCCTCCAAGATCAAAACTCCGTCTTTTGCACCCTTGGCTCCAAGAACGGCAGACCAGATGTTCTTATCACTTGCAAATTTGTCGTTGACTACATATGAGATCCCGTAGCCTGCCGTATGGTTCTCTATTTGCTCTCGGTTATATCCCACAACGACTTTAATTTTTGCATCTGGAATGTATCGATTGACTTGACCTATCGCTCTTGAAATAACCGATTGGTTATCAACCGCAGAAAGACATTTGGGTTCTTTGGAATTGAACCTGGTACCCATGCCTGCGGCGAGTATCACTACGGTCTTCATATTAGAATCTTGCGAACAAGGCAACGACACGAAGAAGCATCAGGGCAAATGGCCCGGTGCGGGACTTTGATGTAACATACTTGTGATGGTTTTCATCGCGGATGGGTGTTCTCCAGTCGCCGTAGTACCACTCCATATATCGCTCCGGTGCGGCAAATGTCCTATACTGCTCACCGCGCAATGTAACACTGCTTTCGCCGTGCATAAAGTTATCGGGATAATATGACCACTTTCGGTACCGCTTGTCGCCCATCTTAAAAAATCCTACTACCTCAAATATTGACCCGTGCTTTTCTGTCCGTATTCTGAAATCTATCTTGCTTTGTTTATACGCTTTTATCTGATAGCCGGCTTTGACAAAAGCTTCTATAAGTTGGGCCTGTTTTGGATACACATCCTCTACTCGCACATCAATATCAACATCACCGTCCCACGCGATAAAATCACCGTCCCTCACAATACCAAGGAGGGTACCCCCCGCTAAATAATACGGAATGGACAATGTATCAAGAAACGCGCAGACCTCTTTTAAATCTTTGGCACGCAGGGCTAACTCCTCTTCAGTCCTCGTGCGCATAGACTCTCGTATTTCCCGCTCGGAACGCTCAAAAACTATGCGCGATGGCACAAAAAAAACGACCACTTTCTGTATGATTTTATTGAGAAAATAACGCATCGTATGGAGGTTATTATAAGCTGTAACTGCTTTTCTCGCTCCTAGGTTGCTCTGGCCGATGCCTGTGTAGTGGCACACATATCTTTCGCTTTGGTGGCAACGGCCTTCATGTCGACGGCATTGAGGCAGGGACCGTAGCCGGAATAATCATGGCCGTGGGGACACGCCTCCGGCTGACAAAAGACCTGTATCGGCGCATCACCATACTGGTCGGTACCGACCCACTGGAGCCCCTGGCAAGCGACAAGCACCACCAAGGGAGTGTGCAGGAGCGAGGCGATATGGGACGTTCCGGTGCCGAGTGAGACCATACATGCACTGTCGTCGATGAGCGCCGAGACCTCCTGAACCGATGTTTTAACTATTTTTGAGTTCTGCGGTAACCGCATGTGCTCTATCTGTTCGCGCTCTTTCTCTGTTCCGATAAACACAAGCGGCATCACGGGCATTGCACGCGCAAGTGCGTCAACGAGCTCCTGCCGCTTCTCCGGAGAAAGTCCGCGCGCATCGGCGCCGGAAAATAGTCCAACAACAACATACTCATTCTTCTGCAGATCGAGGCGCGCAAGTAAGCCCGGTTGCGGAAGATATTTGAAGGTCATTTGTTCCATCGCAATCGGAATGCCAGCAGCACGGAGAGCATCGCATTCGAGCAAGCGCGGCACGCTTGAGCGGTCCGGTTTGAGGTAAAGCAGTTTGTCATACAAGAATGTGTTCACCGAAGAGCGATCGATATACCCGATAAGTGCGCCACGGCGCGCGAGCAACCGCGCCATCAATTTGGTGGAAAGATTGAGCAGTCCGCCAGTGTAGAGCGTACAGACAAAATCGCTTTGCCAGAAACGCCTTACGAGCATCAGCAGCGCGCGCGGACTTTTGCGATTAGCTTCGATGACCTCTATCCACGGATACGCGGCAAGCAAGTCACGTATCATGGCCCCCCGGCTCGCAACGACGAGCCCGCAGCGCGCGTCCGGAAATTCTGCACGGATATTTTCTAGAAGATACTTCCCCATCAGCGAGTCCCCGATGGAAGAAGCGCGGAAAGTCAGTGCTTTTCGGAGGTGCATGTGTCGAATGTATCGAGAAACTATGCTATCGCCTCAAGCTCCCAGGTGAGGCACTTGACGGGGACATACACCGAGAGGTATTGATCGTAAAACTGCGAGTGCTTATGCATGAAAGACTTGAATGCTCGGCGCAAGGGATTGTGTGGGTGATGAGGCCATCCATACCAAAAACCGATTTTTTTAAACCGTATGGGTGTGTAACCATACTCGGCCGGACGAGCACCCTCGATAAAAAAATCGAGTGTTTTCGAGGTAAAAAAATGCTTATGCGTTGGGTCGCCATACGCATCCGTGGAGCGGAAATAGGGCACCTGAATGACCGCGCGGCCACCCGGCTTCAATACTCTGTGTATTTCCTCCATAGTACGCACCACGTCATTCGCATGCTCTAAAAGATGATTCGCAAACACTAAGTCAAAGCGTGCATTCTGTATTGGCCAGGGGAATATCGAGAGGTCATGCACAATATCAACTGACGGAAACTTGAGTATATCTATCCCCACCGCGCCGGGAAGCTTGCGATCGCCACAGCCGAGTTCGAGCGCTGTATACTCGCCGAGAATATTGTCAGGCGTAAATCCTTGCGGCGTATATATGCGGGGTGCCCACTGATCCATAGCAGTTAGCGTATCAGCGGAATCTTACAAACACAAGAACCGTTGCTCCTATACACAGAGAGGTCGTATTACGATCTTTTGAAGAATCTTTCATTGCGGAAAACTTCGGATGAAGGCGAGTACCTTGCGAGCGCGCGCATCCCAACTAAGATTTTCTGCTGCCGCACGAGCACGGCTCACTCGTGCTGCGGCTTCTTGCGGTGAGGCAAATACTTCGTGAATAGCGCTTGCAATGGCCTTCGCATTGTCCGGCTCGACAAAATAGCCCATTCCGTCTTTAAGTACATCGCGAATGCCGGGCACGTCGGAAGCGACAATCGGCCGACCTGACGCCATGTACTCGATAAGTTTTGTGGGTGAGGATTCAAGGCTACTGGCCGTATCCTTAGCAGTGTTGGGAAGAGAAAGAATGTCTGCCGCTCGCAACCAAAGCGGTATGTCTTGATTGCGCTTGCGTCCCGCAATGACGATAGAGTCCGGCCTTCCTGCTTCTTGCCATTTATGGCGGAAATGTGCAATGTCGGTATCGGTTCCTCCAATGAAGTAGATCACTTCACCCGGCTCAAGGAAGCGGTGCGCATCGAAAAGAACATCCACTCCTTTGACTGGAAATAGATGTCCGGCATAAAAGATTAGTTTCCCTTCACGCGGCAGTCCGAGTGCCGCACGAGCATCCTCCTTACTCGTGTCTAAGGCGTAGCGCTTGATGTTGACAGCGCTTGGCGTATGAATTAAACGATTCGACTCTACTCCATACGTCGTTCGGATATTTTCAAGTATAGGAGTTGTGTTTGCCATGAGACCGCGCACGCGCTTGAAACCCCAACGATTCACGATGTCGATACTGCTACGGTAATACATATGCACCTCGCAAAATGCCCGTCTAGAGAACAGGAGCGTGGCCCATGCATCGCGCAAATCAAAAAAATAAAGAACCGCGTTGCGTCGCGCAGAGGACATCGCTACGTAACATGCGGCGACTATCGAAAAGCTCGCGAGCATGAGAAGGAACCCTGCCGTACCCGGCAATACGTGCATGAGGTCAATGACCGGGAGTTTCTTTATCGTAAAAGTTCGATCTATACCATGATATTCGAAAGGATCAACATTCTGTAATGCGGGATCGCGACGACGAGGACAAAGAAGCTCGACCTCTACACCCTCGCGTGCCACGGCTTCGAGCATGCACATTATGTATGGCGCAAACGTTTTTTCAGACGGAAACCGCCAGTGGGAGATACAGATGAGTTTCATAGAGGCAGTTTCCATAATTCAAAACGAGTATCGCGGTAAACACGCACGGCACCGAGCTTTTCAGGGGAATAATTGAGATCCACTACCGTATCTTTGAGGATATACGAGACATGATACTTCTCAAGATATGCCTTGATATTGGGTTTGATGTCGGTGGTGAACTTTTGTTCAAGATCGTTAAAGAATTTCTCACCGAGCAGTTCTTCCGACGTGGGTGGTGTGCCGCAATCCTTATTTCTGTCCCAGAAGAATAGTATCCGGCATATCTTGACCCCGCGCTCGATAGTTTTTGCGTTATGGAACACATCCTGTCGTCCGAGATAAGCCACCATTTTGTCTTTAAGATCGACGGCCGTCGGATCGTTGAAATATTGCGAGACAAGATATCGTTCGCGAATCTCGCTATTAGGTACTAATCGCCACATACCGTACGGAGCATAGAGCGTGAAGTGCCGGGTATACACCGACAAACTGGACGTGAGGTGGCTACGTGGATTACTCCACACGACGACCGGATTTTTCTCCTGACTTTGAAGCCAAGCGAACGGCTCTGCATACAACTGTTCGGTCTGCCAGAATTCACGATGTACTTCTACGTTGGTAAACTGAGAGAAATAATAATAGGTGTAGTACAGACTCCCCATCGAACATATTAGTATCACCGCAACCGAGACTGCCCGTATCCCTGTTGAAAGTTCGGCGCGTCGTTTCCATACGTATGATCCGATTACTACCGTAGCAAATGCGAGCCATAGCAGAATAAACCCACGGAGGTGTTCACCGGTTTCAAGCAGCTTCCCGGTGATGAGATTACTTCCCTGCATGATCCAGAGACCGAATCCGCTTATGCCCAGAAACATACTAAGAAAAAAGAACTCCGTATCTTTCCGTATTGTCGGTACGCGAAAGTAGAGTATCGCCAAGAATGCAAGCATAATGCCCACCCATCCGCCAGAATAAACGATTTCGGCCATAGGAAGGTGGGTGTTCACAAGCCCGAAGCGACTGATACTTTCCCAAAAATAGGGCGAGGTGCGAGAGAGCCAAAGAGTATAGAGTGGAACAGGAAGACCGATCACGCCGCCTATCACCGAGGAAGCCGCTGTTGCCTTGAGTAGCGACCAGTTCTTGCGAACAAGCGCGTATAGAAAGAGCAGGCCGAGGGTAATGACGGCCGTTTGCCACAGATAGGCAAAAAGATAGAACATTGAACCTGTTACGAGAGCAAGCACCACAATATTCTTGCGAGACTGTTCCCGCATGAGACGAATAATGGCAATATAAAATAAAAAATAAAACGGCAATACGGGTTGCAAATTAGCAGGCCTCCACACTCGTGCGTATGCCTGCAGATAGAGGAGCACCGTGCCGAGGACCGCTATCCACGGCCTCACTCGCAATTCCCTGAATAACCAGTAGAGGACAGCCGCGAATGCCAGACTCCAGAGTATAAAATTAAAGAACAGTGCAGTATTGAGCGACATTCCGGCAAAGAATGGGATCGCATCTATCCATGCCCCGCCGAAGATGACCAGAGGAGGATCATTGCGATGTTCATAGAAATAAGGGTTGCCGTCATTAAAATTTCCTCTTGCAATATCCTGTATGTGCGAGGTATAGACAGCTTCATCTAAGAACGAGGGCAGGATTCCTTGCCACGCATTTCCTACTACTAAATAGGTGTCCAGAATAGGAACGGTCGTGAGCACCAACACGATTCCCACGAGCACTGCGACAGGACGATGGGCTCGCAGGAATTCCTTTATTCGAGTCATGGTATAATACAATATCATGCATGCGATTCAAAAAAAAGCGAAAAAAAACGCTTTCTTTGACCGTCATGCCGAGAGTGATGTGTATGACGCTTTTACGCCGGAATCGAATGCCCTTCTCATCAACGCGTTTAAACCGATACTCTCTTTTGTCCTCACGAGCGAAGAAAAGCTATCGGTGGTGTAAACGATGGAACAACTATGTCGTGTTGCACATGTGCTCTGGCAGAAACGAGTATACCGCGCTGCACTTATGGGTGCTGTCGGAGCCGCGGCACAGAGCATCGTATTTGTCATAGTGGGGCTGTGGCTTGCCTTCGTGCGCCCTTCTACGGCGGTACTTATCAGTACCGAGATCGGCCTCATCACGAATTTTTATTTAAACAACCGTTTCTCCTTCACTGGCAACCCGCATTCATCACTTCCACTGCGTTTTGTGCGTTATCACATCACGGTACTCGGCTCCTTTTTCTGTCAGTGGCTTTTTGTTTTTGTCGTCGAGCAGATGACGACAAACATATATGCTCTGTTAGCGGCATACGCAGCAGGCGTTCTAGTCGGGTTTGCCATCAGTTATACCGGCTATCGTCTCTGGGTGTGGAAGAATCACGAAGCATCTTCGCGACCGACATAAAGCGAATCCGCAGACCGGCACGGACATAGCCAACCAGATCGATCTTTTTTGCGCGACCTACGGAGGAGGTGCGCGATGTGAACATATCCCACGGCGCATCTACCTCGCCAATGGAATACCCGAGTCGGAGCGCCTTCAAAATGGCCTCAAAGAAAAAAGGGTGGCGATCCTCCTCGAAACGGATTGCATTAACGACCGATGGCTTGTATACGCGAAACCCGAACGTCAGGTCGTGCAGGTGCGTGAGATAGAGCACACGGAAGAACTGTTGGAAGATATAGGCGAGCAACAACTTAATCGGATGATAGCCGTTAAAGGTGATGCCGTGGCTCCACCGATTCGAGGCGACGATATCGTACCCCTGCTGGAACTTCTCCAACATCAAGGGAAGCGCTGCTGCCGGTGTCTCGCCGTCAGCCGCCATGACGACAATCGCATCACCCTGCGCGCGCGTAAACGCTTCACGCACGGCGATACCGAGACCGGGGCGCGATTGATCAAAAGACTCGATGTACCCCGGATGGCTCGCTGCGAGCGTATCAATAACCGCACGAGTCTCGGATGTCGTGAGTCGCGCTGAGGTCGCTAGCAGCATATGCACATCATACTGTGTAAGACACGCAAACACCTCCTCAACGATTGATTGTAAGAGCGGTCCCTCATCGAGGGTTGGTAGTATAATAGTTATGCGCATGTGATATAGTTTCCCGCGTATCACTATAAACCGCAAGCAATGACTAAAGATTCGACCGGTCCCCAAATGCGCTGCCAGATATGCGGCAATCCGAAGCTCTCTTTGGTGCTTTCATTAGGGCACCAGCCGGTGTTGCAGGAATACCTCACCGAAGAAAAGCTCCAAGAGCCAGAAGTCACGTATCCGCTTAATCTTGTCTTTTGCAACATATGCGGCCTTTCCCAGCTCGATTACATCATCGACCCGAAATTGGTATTTATGCCGCACTATCCCTACCGTACCGGGCTTACTCTCATGTTGGTGCGCAATTTCGACTCGTTGGCGGAGACGATGCACGAAGCGGGTCACTACAAGAAAAATGATTTGGTAGTAGATATCGGCAGCAACGACGGCACGCTCCTGCAGCAATTTAAAAAGAGGGGTGCAAAAGTCGTCGGTATCGAGCCAACCAATGTCGCAAAAATCGCAAACAAAAGCGGCATCCCTACGCTTCAGCATTACTTCAATGCAGGGACCGTAAAAGACATACGAAAAAAATATGGAACTCCGCGGGTCATAGCGGCAACGAACGTGTTCGCGCATATTAACGATACCGCGGGATTGGTAAAAAATATCAAAGCGCTCATGGACGCAGAGACCGTGTTCGTATCCGAGTCGCAGTACCTGCGCGATATGGTAGAAAAATTCGCATTCGACACTATTTATAATGAACACCTGCGCTACTACGGTCTCAAACCGATGATCCACTTGTTTGCTCTGCACAATATGTCGGTCATAGATGCCGAACGCATAGAGGCCGCCGGCGGTTCCATTCGCGTGTATGTAAAAAAGGGTACCCATCCTATGAGCGCGCGCGCAAAGAAATTACTGGCCGAGGAAAAGAAGATGGGGTTGCACGATCTCAAGACCCTACACTCTTTTGCAAAACGAGTGCATGATGCCAAACACAATTTCGTCGCGCTTCTCACAAAACTGAAGAAGACGGGCGCGCGCATTGCCGGCATTACGAGCGCCGGACGCTCGAACGCTCTTCTTGGATTTACTAAAATAAACAACACTCTGCTGGATTACAACGCCGAGAAAAAAGGCTCCCCGAAGATAGGCATGTACACCCCGGGCACCCATATTCCGGTCGTTGACGAAGAACAACTTATACAAGACCAGCCGGAATATGCCGTCGTTCTCTCATGGCATATCGGCGAGGAGTTGATGAAAAAAACCCGCGCCGCCGGCTATAAAGGGAAATTCGTCCTTCCGCTCCCCGTGGCACGTGTTGTTCGATGACAAAAAAGAAACTGCGCTTCGCGGTGATGGGGCTTGGGCTACAGGGGAATCGCCTCATACAGGCAATCGCGGGTTCTCACAGTGCCGTGTTGTCTGCGACTGCAAGCGAACGTGAAAAAGAGTCTTTTGTCCAAGCACTCAAAGATAAAAATATCGATGCCGTTGTCATCGCCACGCCGAATAATCAGCATGCGAAGCAGGTCGTTGCCGCCGCTCGAGCCGGTAAACACGTGCTCTGCGAGAAGCCGCTTGTGCTCTCCATGCGCGAGGCGCGAGCAATCAAGCAGGTCGTGAAGAAAAATCGCGTGCATTGTTTCGTCAATTATCACTTGCGCATGCATCCCGAAGTGCAAAAAGCGAAAGGCCTCATTGCGAAAAAGAAATTGGGCGACCTAACGTATATTGAGATGCAATGGTCCATCGGCGGGCTCGCACAAAAAAACTTGCCCACCCTTCCCAGCCATATGCGCTGGCGCGAGAACCCCGTGCAAGCAGGCGGCGGGGCGCTCATGGCGCGTGGGGTTCATCTCTTTGACCTTCTGCGATTTCTCACCGGTCAGGAGGCTCGCGAGGTGAGCGCGTGGAGCGATGCGACACGTACAACCGTAGACCGCACGGCTATTGGCATTTTTCTGCTTACTACGGGCATCCCTGCGGTTATCACGACGAGCAAGTCCATCCCTGACGCCGACAATCGTATCGTTCTCTGCGGCACTAAAGGAAAGCTCGTATTATGCGACCTGTTTACCGCCGACCCGCACACAATGTACACTTCTGTATTTGACTCTTTTGCCGGTGCTCTTCGTGGTAAAAAAACTCCGCTCGCAACACTTGAGGACGGTATCGCCGTTCTGGCTATGACGAGTGCATTCCTCGCTTCGGCAAAACACAAACGAGCAGAACGTATAATGTAATAAACTATTATGGATAAAGAACCCGCGCTCTATATTGAAAAAGGATTCACTGGCATGGAAAAAGTATTCCTTCCTGATGATGAATATGCGCGAGCGATAGAAGCGTTTATCGTGACCTGTGTTGATACCATCATAATCGACCGCTATGCAAAAAAAGTATATCTGCCTAAACGGCGATCGAAACCCGCACAGGATCTGTGGTGGGTCATAGGTGGCCGTCGCAAAACTGGCATAACGGCGCGTGAAGCGATGCGAGAAATATTCAAGCGTGAGACCTCATTGGAGATCCCGCTTGAACGATTCGTATTCGTCGCCATCGCCGAATATCTTTGGAGCAATCGACAGCAATCGCCGCAGAAGAAAGGCGTTCATATGCAGGGCTACACGTTTGCCGTAGACCTGACACCGGAAGAACGCTCCATAGTCGCAAAAAATCTGGACCCGAAAGAATACTCTGCCGAGCTCGAGCTGCGTGCCTTCACGCTTGAAGAGCTTCAGGACGGATCGCACCATCCCGCCGTCGTCGCCATCGCCGCACGCGCTCTACAATAACAGTATTTTACGAGAAAATACGGCACATTTGACTTTTATAATTCCTTATGTTATTCTATAAGGGTGTTCTCGCATTAAAGCCATTCCGCTGCTAACTAACCAAATGGAGGTTTTTATGTTTCAGATTAAGTCGTTCCTTTCCTTGCTCTTTGCTTTTATGTTCATTTTCTCGGTTATCGGACTGGCAATCGGTTTGGTGTGGGCGGCCGGATACATCGGGGGAACGCGGATAGCCTTCTGGACTATGATGTTCCTACTCATCGCGGGAAATGCATGGGAAATATCACTCTTAAAGAAATCCGGCTGAAGCAGATCTAATCGGTACGGTAAGGGACGCGCTGTTATCGGCGTGCCCTTTTTCTTTTTCCGTTATCCTGCGTTGGCAACGCGACGCCACGGAGAGCGCAATCGTGCTCGAGCATGATACGCACCAACTCCTTGAATTTTACTTTTGGCTTCCAACCGAGCTTGCGGCGTGCCTTACTGCTGTCGCCGAGAAGATAATCCACTTCCGTCGGACGCTTGTGGCGCTCATCTATGACGACATATTTCTTCCAATTATCTATTCCGGCCAAATGGAAGACTTCTTCGACTAATTCCCGAACGCTGTGCGACTCCCCCGTCGCAATGACATAATCGTCCGGCTTGTCTTGCTGGAGCATCAGCCACATCGCTTCAACGTAATCAGGGGCATATCCCCAATCGCGCTTCGCATCCAGGTTGCCGAGATAAAGCTTGTCGCGTTTGCCGGCTAAAATATCCGCCACGCCCAAAGTAATTTTCCGCGTGACGAAATTAGTCCCGCGGCGAGGCGACTCGTGATTGAACAAAATACCGTTTGACGCATGGATGCCGTACGCCTCACGATAGTTAACGGTGGCCCAATACGCGTATACTTTGGCAATTCCGTATGGACTCCTCGGATAAAATGGCGTTTTCTCGTTTTGGGGGAATTCGCGGGCTTTTCCGAACATCTCCGACGACGAGGCCTGATAAAATCTAGTTTTGATGCGCGTGTCTCGTATTGCTTCAAGGAGTCTCATCGTTGCAAGGCCGGCTGCTTCGCCCGTATATACGGGCATATCAAAACTGATACCCACATGACTTTGCGCGCCCAGATGGTAGATCTCATCCGGCACGATACGCTCTATCAGCCGATGCAAAGAACTTGAATCGTTCAGGTCGCCATAATGCAGATGGAGTCCGGTCGATTTGCCAAGGTCTTTGCCGTCATATTCGATAGGCTTATTGGTGGCACGTCGCGCCCGTTCGTACACGTGTTCCAAACGCTCGCGATTCACAACGCTCGAGCGGCGCACCAAACCGTGCACTTCATATCCCTTGGCCAGCAAGAGGTCGGCTAAGTATGAGCCATCTTGCCCGGTAACTCCGGTGATGAGGGCTTTCTTCTTCATATAATAAAGGGATAATACTGCTTGCGATGATATATGGCAACGCTCGTGATCGTGAGGTAGAATGTTCGGTATCTATGAACGGACATATTCGCCTCGCTATATCAAAAGCAAAAACTCATAAAAAAGGCTGGGGCGAGGAAGTATGGATAATCAATAATGATACGTATTGCGGCAAGTTACTTAAGTTCAATAAAGGAGCATCGTTCAGCGACCATTACCATATCATTAAAGACGAGGCGTGGTATGTGCTCTCAGGCAAACTCGAATTGCGGTATTACAATCTCGCCAACGCCGATCGCGTGGTCAAAGTATTAAAAGAGGGCGATGTGGTCCATATCCCGCCCAACACACCGCACCAATTGGTCGCGCGCGAGACATCGGTCATCATAGAAGTTTCCACACCGCATGACGAAGCGGACTCTTACCGTATCGGCAAAGGCGACAGCCAGAAAAAATAAATCGTACTAGCTAAGGAGCAGTGCGGCGACTATCGCCGCGATGAAGCCGATCCCTTGTTTTAGATTCACACCGTGATTTATCACCGCATAGAAAATTGCCGGAATGGAGATCTGCACGATGAGCAGAAGGACGTAGAGCGTACTCAAATGTGTCGCCGATGTTCTTCCTACTACATCACTAAGGAAAAGAAGTGAAAGTGCCGCCAACAATCCTGCACCGAGAGCAATTCCCCATTGCACCGTGTTCGATTGCGCGTTTATTTGTATTCCGCCAGTTGCGACGAGCAGGCCGATGGCGGCAACGAGAGAAACAAAACTATAGACCACGGCGATAGGCGCCCCGATGAGTCCGCTCCGTTGCATCACGAGCGGCCATGCTCCGGCCGCGATGCCCGCAACAATGACTTCTACATACACATTTCTTAACATATCCAACATCAGGTTAAGTATAGAGCTTGTTCCTAAAAAAAGTTAGTGCCGCACTTCCTCTGTGAGGAAATGCGGCACCGAAGAACTGCTACAGCCCGTACTCGATCTCGACCGTTGCCGACAGAGCGCAATGGTCGCTGACATCGGAGCGTAGGCGAACATCCGAAAGAACGAACGAACGGTCATGCCGATTTTGCGCGAAGAACCAGTCCGTCACGACCTTCCCGCCCTTTTTTACGAACGGATGATCGGGGTCGAGCGTGTTATCGATATTCGCAGGCATTTTGTCGGAAAAACCTACTGCGATGTGGCGGCCGGCAGTGACCATTTGGTACATCTCACCGCCACGACCAAAGTTCATATCGGCGGCCAAAAACAACCCATCGCGCGCGTTCCCTTCGCGCGTGAGAAACTCGAGTAGTTTGCGAGTGCTTTCGCGTTGCCGATCGCTCGTAGCACCACCGCGTACCCAGTAGCCGTGCGTTGTCGCGATGTTGTATTTGCGGTTATCTTTGATGACGGTGACGCAAATCGCACGGCGATCTTCGGTCGTGTCGATCAAGTCGTCGGTCTCTTTCGTCGGGGGGAATCTTTCGTTCTTGTCGTTGACTCCCTGCAAGTCTTTCAACTTGCCGTTGCCCCACGTAGTGTGACGCGTGATGTAAATCATCGGATAGCGCGAAAGGATCGCGATACCCACGACCGCCCGATGCCCGTTGATCAAGTGGTTGGTCATGGCCGCAAATGCGACATGCCGCCATTGTCTGCGAAGCCACGGCAGGTCGCGCTCCGGGATGTCTTGTAGACACAAGACATCCGGTGCTGGCTCCGCGCCGGTGACGAGACCGTTCAGATACCCCCAGGTGCGCTGTTGAAGCAGACGCCCCGCGTTGAGGGTCATAATGGTGAGACTCTTGTTGGGCATTTCTGCCTCCTTTCATGTCAATTGAACCGCGGTGTGCAGGAAATCCTGCTCTAAATACTCCGATACTAGAATAGCACAAAACTACCCTATCTGTCAATGGTCCTCGGCAACGGCGCGAGAATACCCCCCTCCCTTAACCACTGTCCCAATATTTGTCCTATAGGATATAATTTGAGACATGAAGAAAATGCGCACGGAAACACGAGGAAAATATCTGCCGATGCGCAATCTGATTCTCCGAACGCTGGTGATGACCGGTGGGATAAGTGTCGCGCTTGTCGCACCGAAAACTTTGACTCTGCTTAAGAAGCTTGATCGCGGTATGGCGAATCGCAAGAACCTGTATCGAAATATTACCAAGGCGATAACTCGACTCGAACACGCAGGGCTTGTGCGGGTGTCGGGACAATACGCCAGCCGTAGAGTGGCATTGACCGACAAAGGGCGCACTATGATCGAAACGATCCGTGCAAGCGAGTATCATATCCCCGAACCGGTATTCTGGGACGGTAAGTGGCGAGTAGTGATGTTCGATATCCGCGAGAAGCGCCGTAGAGCTCGCTCACAGCTCCGTTCTCTGCTCATGGGTGCCGGATTCTTGCGGCTTCAGGATAGCGTGTGGATCCATCCCTACCCGTGCGACGAATTCATCGGGCTTGTTCGCGCACACCTGAAGAGCGGGACGGGTGAGATGCTTTCTTTCACTGCTGATGCACTTGAATCGGACAAAAGGTTGCGAGAACACTTCCGTCTCCCCGTCTCATAATTCTACAAAACTGACTGTCTCAAATATTGTCCTATAGGACAATATTTGAGACATTGGGTGTTTGATTCTGCTGTACCGTGCCCCACACCATGGTTGCTTGATTCCTATATCACTTATTTTCGCTTTGCACGCTTTTTGACCGTCTTCTTTTTGCTTTTCTTTTTGCTCGCAGTTTTTCCTATCACTGTTACGCCCTTGTGCTGCACCACTTCGGAGGCGCATTCGTTCGCGAAAGCGATGGCTTCCTCTACGTTCCCTGTTTCCAAATATTTCACGAGGAGCGCGGCGAAGAAGCTGTCCCCCGCTCCAGTGACATCTTTCACTTCTACTTTCTTACTGACTGGATAATTCTTCCCTTTGAAAAAAGCACCCTGGTCGCCCTTCGTATAGATTATTTTTTTCTCAAGACCTTTCGGAAGCGACGCTTTTGAACGCTCGTATTCATAATTGTTTATCTTTATGTACTTCGCCTTCATCGCCCAATCGCCCAGGACTTTTTTCGTATCCATAAAAACCAAGTCGTGATTCTCGCAGATGTGTCGAATATCGTCCTCGGTCAGAAATCCTTTGTTGTAATCGGAGATAGCGACGAGGTCGTACTCGTGAAGCGGCACCTTGTGCACGTTGATGCGTTCGATGTTTGGTTCGGCGTCGATACGGATGAATGTGTGGTTCGTATTGCGATGCACATAGCGCGTCTTCGTCACCTTCTCCCATCCCTCATTCGTGTAGAGATCGGCTTGCGGGTAGATGTTGTGCACGTTGCGGTGCATATTGGCCGCCATGCCGGGATTTTCGGTCTCCTCGATGACGCGCAGTACGGGCACCGGCAGGTCCGGCGCGAGGCGCTCCGCATGGCAATATACGAATTTATCGAGGCACGCCTCGCCGACGATGAGGATTTTTTTCATAGTGTGGCTACGCTATACATAACGAGAAAAACGCGAGAAAAGTTGCTTCACAATTCCCTCTCCACAAAGATGGAATTGACCCTGGTGTCCGCGTACAAAGAGTACCCCTGCGCTATGAGGTAGTCGTTAATGTTCGGACTTTTCTGAAGATCGCCATTCGCATCGTATCGCAAAGTTTCAACGCAAATGATCTTCGGACGGAATCTTTTGAAATCCAGCGAACGCAGGATGTCCAGATCGTAGCTTTCCGTATCCACCGAAAGAATATCAACGCCGTGAGGAAAATAGGTCTCCATGATCGAATTGATGGTGACGAGCGGTATGTGCAGTACTTTTTCTATCTTTTGTTTCGTTTTTAATTCTTTGTTGGCAACGGTCTCATCCGCTTCTTCTTTGCTGAACGTGTTGAGGAATGGCGACGTCATCACATAATAGTCAGCGCTCGTGTTCGCAACCGGGCTGATGCCCACATTCAGGCCTATATCTTTGCTCCGTTTCTTTTGTATGAGCCGGAACATATCCGGGTTCGGCTCAATGCAGACGCCATGCCCCCCTGCGAGATAGAAAAAGTAGGTGTTGTTCGAATAGGTGGGATCATAGGCGCCGATATCAAGATAGGAAGGCTTGCCTATGCCGAGTTCTTTGCACGCATAGTCAATAATGAGGTCCTCGCCGACTTGCGCATAACTGCGCCTATATCTCCTATTTTGGAGATATTTAAAATAATCAATATAATTCTGTATCTTCAGATATTTCTCAATGTGCATGGCGGTTGAGACTATTCCAACGTAATCGTCGGCGGGAGATGCAGCTCTTCAAACGAGAGCTTCAAGTTAAGTTTCGGCTTCCCGAACATCGTGAGGATCGCATTCGCAATATCGACCTTGGTCGGGTACCAAAACTCGCTCAAAGCAGGCGAGGTCGGGCACGGGACGGCGGGACACGAAATCGCGACGGGAGCACTTTTTAATTTCAGCGCGGTATTCTTGGCGATGCTCGCGATGATCTCCGATCCCACAGAAAATGCTCCATTGGTCGTATCAACCGTGATAAGACGGCCAGTCTTTTTTACCGAGGCGTGAATAGTCTTGTAATCCAGGGGATTGATGCTCACGAGATCGATGAGCTCCACGCGTTTCGCGTCCTTACCCAAAAGTTCGAGCGCGCGGCGCGCAGTAAAGAGAGCGTCGCCATAACCCACAACCGTGATGTCGCTTCCTTTCTTTACTAGGTGCGCTTTATCGAGCGGTACTTCATACAGTTTTGCGGGAACTTCTTCTTTGATGCCGTAGAGCCAGCGCGACTCAAGCATGACAACCGGATTCTTATCACGTGCGGCGGCAACGAGGAGTCCTTTTGCCATTTTCGGAGACGACGGTACGACGACCTTGAGCCCCGGCACGCTGCCAAAAAGTGAATAGAGCGCTTGAGAGTGCTGAGGACCGTTGCCCCATTGGCGACCGACCACGATACGAAAAATGATAGGAACCGGACCGCCGCCGCCGAACATATAGTTCCATTTCGCGGCTTGAGTGAAGATCTGGTCGGCGGCAAGCAGACTGAACTCCACACGATCGTGATGGACGATAGGGTGCAGTCCGCTGATGGCTGAACCGACGGCGAGCCCGGTCAGTGCGGCTTCAGAGGTAGGCGTCTCGAGAATGCGGGCGGGATATTTTTCCTTCAATCCATTCGTCGTACCGGCAGCACCCTGCGGTACGCCGAGTCCGATGACATAGACGGACGGATCCTTCTCCATCACCTGGTCGGTTGCTTCGCGTATCGCATCCGCACATTTGATGATCCGGTCAGACATAAAAAATATCGGTATACATCTCCTTCTTCGCGGGATACGGAGATGCCTTCGCGAATTCGATCGCCTCCCGTACTTCAGCATGTATCTCGTCCTCAATTTTCTGCAATTTCTTCTCCGCCACTCCATCAGCAAGAAGATATTTCTTCATCAGCTTCACGCTGTCGCGCTTCAGCCGTTCGTTGAGCGTGTCTTTTCTGCGTAAACCATGTTTGTCGTCCATAAGCGGCGTGCTGTGCGCCATGTGGCGATAGGTCATGCATTCAAGCACTGCCGGTCCCTTTCCCGCCCGCACGCCCTTAAGAAGGGTCGCAACTTTCTTAGAAACATCACGGAAGTCGTTACCATCCGCGCGCAGATACGAGAGGCCGAATCCCTTTGCTATTGTCTTGATGTCATACTTCTCACCCCGGCGGTCCGCGATATTCGAATTGACCGACCATGAATTATTTTCGATGACGAGCAGTACGGGAAGTTTGTAGAGTGCGGCGAGATTATACGTCTCGTAGACAACCCCCTCTTCCGAAGCGCCGTCTCCCATGAATCCAACGGCAACGCCTTTTTTATTATTATATTTTTTTCGAACGCTACTCCGGCTGCGAGCGGAACGGCACTTCCAAGGAGTGGTGTTGAACCGACGAAATTCACCGATGTATCTATCATGTGCATGGAGCCGCCTTTGCCGCGCGCAACGCCATTCCCTCTGCCGAGAAGCTCGCAGGCCATACGGCGCAAGTCCCCTCCCTTGGCGAGATAATGTCCGTGCGAACGGTGGGTAGAGAGTACTTTGTCTTCGGCGCCGAGCTGACTACACACGCCGACCGCAACTGCTTCCTGACCGACATAGAAATGGACCATGCTGAATATTTTTTGGTCCAAATACAACTTAACCAATTCCTCTTCCGCAATACGCACGAGGAGCATTCGTTTGTAAGCGTCAAATAATTTCTTCATACATTACATCACGATAACTATTCTGCTTGCTTGCCCTTTGCGCAAGAGATCGATCGCCTCATTCACTTCGTCGAGCTTTACCCGATGCGTGATGAGATCTTGCACGGCAAGCGCGCCACTTGTATGTAGCTTGAGATACTCCGGTATCTCTTCATGCGGCTTGAATTGCCCTCCTTGGGTTGCCTTGATAGATTTACCTTCCCCACCGAAGAGATGCAGCGCATCCTTGATCTCGATTGTCTCGCCGGGCTTTGGTTGTCCGAGCAGAATGAAGCGGCCCTTGCCGGAGAGGAGCGGGAGTGTTGCTTCAATGGCTTTCTTTGCTCCGGAAGTGTCTATGATGACATCTACATCGTGCAGGCCGTGGGACGCGAGTGTCTCGGCGATATCTTCGGTGGCAGAATTTATGTAGATGTCGGCGCCAAATCCTTTCATCTGGTCGCGCTTATGGTCATAGATATCGACCGAGATGATAGGAGCGGCGCCGGCGAGCTTTGCCGCCTTGACGAGATTGGCGCCCAGGCCGCCGGCGCCCACGATCATCACACGTTCGCCTTTCATCACACGCGCTTCGGCATTAATGGCGCCGAGCGCGGTGGAGAGCGAACAGCCGAGCAGTGCACAGAGTTCGTCCGGGGTGTCGTGGGGGACCGGGGTCAATCGGTTCTCAGAAACGATCGAGTATTCGCTGAACGTCGTGACTTTTCCGCTTTGTATCTTTTTACCTTTGTAGATATAGGTCGGGAAATCAGATTCGATGCCGAGGCCTTTACGCCAATGCATAACGACTTTATCGCCCGGTTTGACGTGTGTGACGCCCTCGCCCACTTCCATCACCGTGCCGGCGCCCTCATGACCCATCAGATGCGGGACGAATTTCGCGTTCCCTTTGTGACCGGCGATCTCCTGGAGTTGGGAACCGCAAATGCCGCTCATAAGGACCTTCACCAGTACTTGGCCGCGGACAAGAGGGGTAAGCCCCACCTCGGCGACGACAAGCGGGGTATTAATGGTCTCAAGTACGGCGGCCTTCATATGTGCTGAATATATTCTATAACCAAGAAAAGTCCACTAAAAGTTTCTCTTAGGGGTATACGAGACTGCCGTGCGTGAAAGTGGCGTAGGTGTTCTCAAAATACTTTTTCTTGTCCCGATAATACGGCCAGTCAACTGGCTCATCCGTGGCGACAATATGCGGAACATCGCCGAACCACGCCGCGAGATTGCTGAACGTGGAATTGTCGCCGATGACGGCACTGCATTTTGAAAGAAGGAACAAATTCGTTTTTTCGTCTTCCGGAGACATCACGGTCGTAAAACCTTCAAATGCGCCATCCGGTATCGGACAATCGGACACAACGACGAGCGCGACATCTCTCGCATGCAGCATCTTTTCTCGCAGAAATTCTTCAAGGATAGTTTTCATGCGAGCCAAGGAAATAAGGAATTCGCCATTCTCAAATCCTTTGAATGGCCGTTGCCGTATATGCATACCGATACGAATACGGTCGCTCGGCACTGTCGCGAGAATGTCCTGTATTTTATTCTGTATGCGCGCGCCGGGCGCAAATGCTTTGATGAGCGCGTCACGGTATTTTTTTAATCCGGCCGGATTTCGAAATAGCCAACCGAAAAAATATAGCGTGTTGCATGCTTCAAATTTCTTCGACAACGACGCGGTCGGCGGAAGGAATTTTGGCATTCCGGTGGTCCACACGCCGCAGGTATGCCGCGTCGCAACATCGACAAAACGTGCGTAGAGCATATGCACATATCGCCAGAAATGAAGATGCTCCAAACGGGTGGTATTGATGACGCGCGCGCCCATGGACATGCCGAATGCCGTTATGCTCAGATCGTTCCAGAGGCGATTCGCCAATTCTTTGGCGCGATGTTCGACAATAATGATGTTCCTCATACGAGAATGGTCCACGGTTTCTTCAGCACCGGCATATTCCACGGGGGATTCTGCCGTGCGTACCGATGCACGAAAAGCTTCTGACGGGGATTTTCATATTGAAGATTGTCAACGAGGAACATGAATACCGAATCCACAACGTGTATTTCCTCCGCGCGCTCCAAGAGCGTGCAGTAGTCAAGAATATTATTCGTGAGCGTTTTGCCGGGACGCACGACCGGCAGTGTGCTGGCTATCCTGTGCTGGTCTATAGACGAGCCGTAAATGGCGTCATCATGGATGAATATATACGGCTCGTTCCCCACCACTCGCGCGAGAAAATCGAGCTCTCTCGGCATATCGCGTTCAACATAAAAGCTGTCCCATTTTTTCTGGTGCGGGACACCGGCGAGTGCGTAGAATTGCCGTTCGGCGATGATGCCGGTCTCTGGATCGTTCTGAAGCATTTTTATTTCATCATACCGACGGTCGCCAAATCGAAAAGCATTCAGCCAAAGAAAATATTGTTTCCGTCGGTGATCGCGCACTACCTCGAACCGGAGATTCTTCAGGTCGCGGAACATGAACGATACCGACTCCACATACCGTGGGATGCAGAAGATGCCGACGCGGTCGTATCGCTTGCAATACTCGCGCACCAGTCCATTGCAGATAAGATTGTCGCCGAGCTTATTGTGGAAATCGAGGAGGATGCTAGACATATTTTTTAGGAAGTTCTTCGGTGAAGAAGCGGCGGAAGAATGTATCCTGCTTCAGGTACTTTTCGAATGTCTCCCGCGCTAGTTGCTGGCGGCGTCGCCACTCTTCGTCAGTGAGCGAATCATAGAAATCGCGGATGAAACGCGGGGTCTCTGCGATCTTCTCCATAGGCACGCGAACGATTATTCGCGCATAATCGATCTCATCCTCAACCGGAAGCACGATGTCCGTATCGGCAACGACGGGGATCCGTCCGAGAGAAAGAGTTTCTAAAAATCGATTGGAATAATTCCCGTCGCCTTTTGGCGCAAGCACGAAATCGGCATCCACGATGCTCTGCAAGAACTCGGAGCGTGCCTGCACCGGATCAAGCTCAATGCTTTTTGCGTGTCCAGAGAATGAGCGCCGGACGATGAAATTGGTTTTTACCTGCGGCGAGCGCTCACACGCGCTCATCATTGCTCGGCGCCAATACACGCCCAGTTTTCGAGCTCGCAGAGAGGGCTTCAATAACGTGCCGAAACTATAGAGCAGATTTTTTGTATAATATTTGATCCAACTGCGCAGAGAACGAAATCCGCCCATGCCGCAAAACGAAACGACCGGTTTTTCGTTCTTGCCTCTCACCGCCAGCAATTCCTGCGGAAAATCTTCTGTCGTCGTCGGCATACAAATGTCTCGCGGGCGGCGAGAACTCCGATACAACGATTGGCGGAATACCCAGATGCGCGAATCAAAGCGGACCGTATCGGAGAAATCCCCGCACGAAAAAATAAAAAGCGGTTTATGGAGCTGTTCGGCGAGGTCCGCATGATACCGCAGATATTCCCTCGCCCTTTCACCCTGCTCCCGGGGAAAATCATTGACCAGCACAATGGCGTCTGCTGATGCTATGTCTGTCGTCTCGGCCTCCTTGAAAAAAGAATACGTTATATTCCGGAACAATCCCCCACCAGTACGAGCGGGCGGATGGCGATACTGGAACACAGCGTGCACGCCAATTCCCTCAAGCGGTTCTGGATAATACAATCGTACCGACATACCTATGATCGCGACATCAGCATGCGCTGCATCTCACTGATGATACGTTCCTTCGTAATATCGTACAAACAACGATAGACGACCCCGCCGAGCGTTCTGACGCCGCACTCGCCGGTCTTATCGCCGTGGCAGCCGCAGTGTTCGCTCGCGGAAAGCTGGACCGTATGTTCTGCATATGCCGGCAGCCAGCATGGGTCGGAGAGATTGCAGAGGACGACCGATGGCACGCCGAGGTGCGAAGCGATATGCGTCACTCCCGAAGACACGCCGACGCATATACCCGCTTGTTTGAGCAGGCAGAAAAGATCGTGGGCATGCGGGCTCACTTCCACTCGCGCCCCGGAAATATCTTTTACCATTTCGCGCGCCGCCGCTTCCTCTTGATGCGCGCAGGTCAAGACAAATTCATGCGCCGGAAATTTGCTCCGCGCATCGACGAGCAAGGGGCGGACTTTTTCTATCGGGAAACTCCGGCGATAGCTCCCCGCAAAGAAATGGAAAAGGATGTACGGACGTGCGGGTAGTGTCGGGCACACGGGTGCCGACAACGAAGGCACCGGCGCCGGTACGGCACGTCCGCCCCAAAGCGGCACCACGCGAGCGATCATAGAAAAAAGACTATCCGTCTTCGGGTCATAGGAAAGCACGCGGACACGGGCGGGCACTTTTTGCGAGCGCGATTGGCAATGCACCTCCACACTACCAGGGAGCAGTGTGGAGATGCGCGCAAGTATCTTCCACCACGCCGACACGACATCTTGAAATGGCTCGAGGAACACAACGCCGTGCGGATGCAGAGCAAGTCCTAAAAGAGTGAACCACGAACGGATGTCGCCCCGCGGCATTTCGCGATACTGAACCTCCGGCACCATCTCCACGATCTGGCGTACGAAATCGCTTTTGCGCGTGGAGATCAGCGTCAGGCGACTCGGAGAGTCTGCGGCTGCGAGCGTGTGCGCTAACTGTATGCCAAGCAATGCATCGCCTATGGCTCCACCGAAGATGTACAAAAGGTCTTTAGGCATGTGTGAGTTTGAGCACGAAGAAATGGTGGTATGGGCTGCCGAATGGCACGAAATCGCGGATGAGCATGCCGTATTTGGAAAGTTTCCGACGAATGAGGGTGACTGGGTATCCGTGTTTGCCGAGTTCCCAATAATGCTGACCATTAAATATATGTTTTTTCGGGAACGGGATCTTCAACGCGATGTGTATTTCCTGCAGAAATGGAACCTTGAGCGAGAAAGAAAGCATCGGCCCGAAATGCGGTACGCTGATGACGACGTGCGTGCGTGCAACGCGACAGAGCTCACCTAGCGCCTGATCAAATTGTTCGAACGGCAGATGCTCCAGCACTTCAAACGCACACGCAACATCGAATGATGCCTCGGCAAAAGGAAGTGCGAGAACGCTTCCGACGACGTCGGGGTGCAGTGCTTCATCAACATCCACGGACGTGTACGAAATCGTTGTGTTGTTTTTTAGAAAACTGCCGAATACTCGATCGCCGACGCCGACCTCAAGCACCGAAGACGGTTTCTGCGCCAGCACCTCTTTGAGCTGTGCGTAGTAGCTTACGAACCGCCCTTCAAAGGAGTACCGCTCGAAATCATAATGCGACTTTCCCACCTGCGTAACGGGTTTCATAGAGCTTGCATGTCGTTCAGTATCGCAGGAATCAGTTTTTGGAGCGAGTGCTGTTCCCGGACATACTGCGGGCCTTCATGCTCGAGCGGCTTGAGCGCCGGATCATTCGTTACGATAGGCAATCCGCAGGCAAGCGCCTCGAGTACGACCTTGTCCAAACTTCCAGTTTCGCTCGTATGTATGAAGTATGCGGCGGTTCGGTATTCGTCACGCAATTGCGCCTGCGTCAAAGCGCCCAGGAATTGCACCGATGCATGCAATTCGTGAGCAAGCGCCTCCAAGCGGGCGCGCTCAGGACCTTCACCTGCAATGCGCAGCGCCCTGCCTTCCTGTACCGCTCTTCGAATGGCAAGATCGTGTCGCTTGCTCGGCATGAGCCGTCCGACTGAAAGCGCCCAATCGCCGCGCGCAATACGTGCATCGGGAGAAAAGAAATCAACGTCGATGCCATGCTTCATCACATGCACTTTTTTACTTGCGAGCCGAAAGCTTTCTTTTGAAGCGGTGAAAATAATACCCGCCAGTTTTTCTGCGACCCGCAGTTTCAGATCAACGCTTTTGTGCGTATACCAGAGCGCAATTTTCTTTCCCCACATCCGCCAGAACACGCCGCCGAGAATAACGTACTCCGGATTCATGTGCACGAAAACGGTATCGTACTCATGCCGGAGCCGCCACATGAGCACGTAAAAACGAGCTGCATACGCCACGCGCCGCCACGTACTGGTATGATATATCATACTAGCACGCTCTTTACCCAAGGAATGCACGCGCACATTCGCGGGGAGCTTGTGCTTTCCTTCTTTCAAACAAATGACCTCCAGGTGTTCAGCATGCTTCGCGAACTCCTCTATCCAGCGCACGAAAAATCCGAGGTCAGAATCCTCTTGATCAACTGATTGCGTAACGATAAGAAGTTTCATTTTTTCCTCCTGTGATGAACAACAATATCCTTGCCGTGCACATGCTCGACGAGATCAAGATCTTTCCCGGATGTTACCAATAAATCGACATTCTTTTCGATGGCTGCACGAAGAAATTCGGTGCCCCACCGGTCTTTGGTCGATCGTTCATACAGATTGGCGAGTGCGGCCACATCTTTAATGAAGCATACACCTCCCGCTCCGCGACCGCGTATGGCACCTTTGTGACCGCTGTCATGCATCACGTGCAGGTGAGAGGATCCTATGCGCGGGTCGGCGGCAACCGCGGTGCGGACAATGTCATAATCGGCACCTGTTGCCTGTGCCAGGTCATATATAATATTTCCGAAAAGTACTCGTAGATACAGAAAAAAATTTCCTGCATATTTGATGAGTTCCGCTTCTGTCGCGGAGCATATGGATTCGTATGGAGCTTTGGGCAGCATCTTCAAGATTGCACGCGCGCGAATACGATAGGCTTTCGTGTCTTTCGTGATGCCGACGATATTGCGCAATGGGCGAGCTGCATCCTCTGCCGCCTGCCGCAACACTAAAAACTCAGGCGAGTGCATAATGTAGAGCTTCGGGAAGTGTTTCTGCAATCTGTTGGTCGTTCCAGGCAAGATGGTCGATTTCACCACGGCAGTTTTCCCAGCACCTACGAGCGACAATACTCTTTCCACAATACTCGCGTCAAACCCGTTCGGGGTCGTCGGCGTCGGCACCGCAATAAAAACAACGTCACATGCGCGGATTTTATCTTTGTTCGCTTTATATGGCTCCTCCAGCGAATAACGCACTACCGTATACCCGCGGCGCTCAAAATCATCCGCATAACTCTTGCCTATGAACCCCTGACCAATAAAACCGACCAGGGGTCTTGCACCAGCTACACGCCCCATAGAAACAACTGTGGTACGTGCCTGGTATCGCCTGTCATACGGAATACAACCGCTCTACAAAGAAGAACGTTGCTGTGCGGCAGACGCGAGGTCAGCAACGATGCGTGTCGGGACATCTCCGACTGATGCGAGATGAGCGCGTGCCGCGGCTTCGGCGTGAATAGGGAGCTCAAGCCGTACGCGCGTATCTTCGATGAATCCGACGATATTGAGTGAGAGAGCGGTTGGATCCGCCACCGGAGCGGCAAGCACGTCTTCGTATCCTTTGAATACTTCCCCGACGATACCGACGTCGGTCGTGATGATGGGCACTTTGGCGAGCGCCGCTTCCACAAGCGTGCGGCTGTACCCTTCATAGGCGCTGGCCTGAATGTATGCCTGCGCACTCGCCATGAGCGCTCGCGCATCGGCGCGCTGCCCGAGGAAAACAACGCTGTCGGCAAGCCCGAGCTCATCAGCCATACGTTCGATCTTCCCGCGTTCACTGCCTTCACCCACAATGAAGAGTCCGATCATGGCGTAATGAGCCGCTACGAGTTTGAGCGCCGCAAGAATATCTTCAATGCGTTTCTCCGGCTCCAGACGACCGACCGTGATGAGCGCAAAATTGAACGGGTGGTCCGGTAACCGCACCGGCGATGGCGTGACGGGATCAACCGCCACGGGAATCACGACGGGCTCAGGGATACGGGAACCGTACCGCCGAGCGAGCGACGTTTTCACACGCTCCGAAACGGCTCGTATGCCGCTGGCCGCTGGCAACACGCGATCAGCAACACGGCGGCGCCAACGATTGAGAAGCGGCATGCGCACGGAGGGGCTCCGCCAGTTCCCACTGCGCACAAACCATGGAGAAAGGAAATCCGTATGCACTTGCACGTGCAATTTCGCCGGTGTGCCGTGCACGGCGCGCAGAGCCGCAAGGCCGTGCTCAAATGGGTCCTGCGCTGACACAACATCGATGCCCTGTTTCAAAATGAGTGCACGCGCACGCCGCGAGAGCGCGCCGATACGAAAAATTTTCCACGCATGGATCGGATGCAAATAGAGATTCCCTTCCTGTTCCTCGCGCGCGGCAGCGCCGGCGGCGGAGATAATATGCAACTCTCCCATCTGCGCAGCATACGTGCGCATACGAGCCCGCGCAGCGCTCGCGGTATCGAATATCGTCGGGTCGTTGGATACAAAAAGGACTTTCATAAAGTTAGGACACTGGGTGTCCTAGTTTTTGGAGGACATCAGATGTCCGGGAGAGCGTCGCCTCAACCGAGAAATCTTTCATTCTCTTTTGTCCGGCACGGGCGCGCTCCCGGGCTCGCTCAGGGTCCTGCGCAACCGATACAAGCGCCTGTTCAAGAGCATTGTCGTCTCCGGGAGGTATGAGCAGACCGGTTTCTCCGTCTGCGACAAGCGTCGTGTTCCCTCCCGCGTTCGTTGCAATGACCGGTGTCCCCAGCGTCATTGCCTCAATAAGTACATGAGAGAGCCCTTCATACAGCGAGTTCAGCACAAAGACATCGGCTGCTTTTATCTGTGCAAGTACTTCGGTGCGCGGAAGCCCCGAGGCGATAAAGACACACCAGTCCGGATGCGTCTGCGCGACTCGCTCGATCGCCTCAAAGCCCTTCCACGGAACGCGCCGGCCGGCCGATACGATGAGGAATTCGCCTTCTTTTTTATGCTGTTCCGGCAGATGTTCGGGAATTTCTATCCCGTTGTAGATCACGGAAATCTTTTCTTCCGCGATCCCCCACGCCATCACGATGCTCTTTAGGTATTCGCTCGGCACGATAATCCGCGTCGCGGCAGTTGCGACGCGGGTTTGGATATTTTGCAGTCTGCGAACAAAGAAAGAGCGTTGCGTATGCTTCACGAATTCATCCAGATTCTCTGTCACTCCGAATCTTTGTTGTCCCTGCTCCCACGCGTAATCGCCGACGATCTTCACTACGAATTTTTTCCCCGCTTTTCTCGCCGCCTTCATCGCCGGCAAACCGACCGAAACGGGGTCAAGTGCGAGCACAACATCTGCCTTGCGCGCGGCTTTGAATACGCGCCGGTAGTAGACATAGTGACGAACGAATTTAGGGAGATACCAGCGACGCACATCGCTGAACTTCACCAGCTCTATCTCAATGCCTTTTTCGGGCAGACCCTCAAAGAGGAGTTTTGCATACGTCGCCGGCCCGCCTATCTCGGGCGGGTATAAAGGCGTTGCAATTACTAACCTCATGTGGTGCTAATTATAACCTTTTCTGTACATGTATCGGTTACTGCCTTTACCCCCTAAACTAATCGAAAAACACTCGAAAGGAGTCCGAATTCAGTCGTGCAAACATCGGATGGTAATCTGTAAACCGTCTTCTTCCGTAACCCATTTGTGTGGAATACTATTATCAAAAAAGTTCGCTTCGCCTGCACGAATAACACGATCGACATGTTTCCCTTCAATTCCATTTGGGGCAGATATATGCCGTTGCACGCCATCTAAAACAATATGGAGAGTGACCCCCGACGATGGTTCTGTCCAGACATCGCGTTTGTCACCAACTTTATAGTGCACTAGTTTAACTTCAAACGCATCAGTGAGCGGAATGTTATTTTCGTCAGTGACAAATGTGCCCAATGCCCATCCACGATGTTCTTTTGCAACTTCGATTGCATTATAAAAAGAAAAACTCCCTAAGCTTCCTCTTTCTACGTGAACTTTTGCCATATCTCGATCATATCACGCGCAATAAGGTTCCAATCATATTTTCCAAAGACAAGTTTTTTTGCAGTTCCTGTCACGCGCGCAACCACTTCTGGATGCGCGATAATATCCTTCACCGCTTCAGCGATTTGTTCGGGCGAATCTATGTCTACTGCCCATCCGGTCGTTTCTTTTTCCGGATTGCGCTTCGCGTCATATAGGAAATCCGCGATACCTCCCTCCTGCGTCGCGACAACCGGCAGTCCTGCCGCCATCGCCTCGATAAAAGAATTGCCCATGCCTTCCGAGCGGGAAGGACGGATGAAGATGTCGCACGCTTTCAAATAATTCGGGATGTCTTCAAGCGGCACATAGGGGTGGAAATGTACGCGCTCAGTGACACCACATTTCTCTGCAAGATTCGCGAGCGCTTGTGCATCAGGACCGTCGCCGATGATAAAGAAGTGGAGGTGCATCGGGAGGAACGGCAGTGCACGAATAACGACATCGAGAGCGTTTTTATGTACAAGCCGCCCCGTGTGAATAAGCCACACGTCGCCTTCCTTCTTACCAATCTTCGCACGAGTAGTTGCAAGTTCCTCAGCTGAGTACACTTGAGAAAATCGTCCGGCGTCCACACCATTTGGGATGACTTCGAGCGGTCCCATAAATCCCATACGGCGCGCCCAACGACCGAGGAACGTTGACTCTGCTGCAACCGCATCGGCCTTTGTAAATCCTCGTTTGAAAAGCGGCCACAAAGGGAACATCAAACGTTCGATGTACTCGGGCGGATCACCCTCTTGAAGCGTGAGGAGATATTTCACCTCCGGATGGAATGTCTTGAACAATCCTGCCGGGACGCCGGATGAGTGCGCCATCATCGCCCACACCGCATCAAAATGATGTTGTCGGTGCAAGGATGAGGCCTTGCGTGCGGCAAAAAACTGGAAGAAGAATTTACTCAATCTGCTGCTGTTGTTCCCGATCCGATGCACGAACACGTTGCCGATCTTTTCTTCAGACGATTCCTCTGGAGAGAAACGCATTGTCACCAGATGGAATTCAGTATCTGAAATACGGTCGGTGATCTCTTTCACCGCAACTTCCGCTCCGCCGACATGCGGGTAATAGGCGAGAGAGAAAATGAGAATGCGTTTTGGTATGCGTTCGTCCATGCCTACACATCAAGATCGGCGAGTTCGATGGCTTCCTCAACCTGTGAACGATACCCCTCAAAGATGTTTCGAAGCGCATCCTCCATAGTCACACTCGGTTCCCATGATAATTCTTTTTTTGTGTTCTCAATATATGGCACGCGGTTTTTCACATCCTGATATCCTTTACCGTAATATCCTTCTGCTGTCGTGCCGACAATTTTGGCACCGCGCGCGTACTTCTGATATTCAGGATATTCATTGGCAAGTGAGATCATTTTCTCCGCAAGTTCTTTAATCGACCAATTATTATTTGGGTTGCCGATATTATAGATCTTGCCCGTTGCAATGTTATTTTTATTCTCAATAATCTTCATCAGTGCGTCGATACCGTCATCGATGTAGGTAAAAGCCCTTTTCTGTAAACCGCCATCCACCAAATGGATGCTCTGCCCGCGGACAATATTTCCGAGAAATTGAGTGACCACGCGGGAATTTCCTTCTTTATTCGAAGAGAGTCTGTCGAGACCGGTACCAATCCAATTGAAAGGACGGAATAGAGTGAAGTCGAAACCCTTTTCTTGCCCATATGCCCAGATAACCCGATCAAGCATTTGCTTAGAGCAGGAATAAATCCAGCGCTGTTTATCAATCGGACCAAGGACCAAATTTGATTCATAGGGATGAAAAGCGGCATCTTCGTTCATTCCGTATACTTCCGATGTTGAAGGAAAAATGAGTCGCTTCCCATATTTTACCGCCGCCCGCACGATTGGCAGATTTGCTTCAAAATCAAGTTCAAATGTCTTCAATGGCGATTTCACATAGCTCATAGGAGTCGCAATTGCCACGAGTGGTAATACGACGTCGCATTTGATGATGTGATATTCGATCCATTCTTTGTTTATAAGGATGTCTCCTTCAAAAAAATGAAATCGCGGATTTTTCGTGAATTCAACAACACGGTCGCTTTGTATGTCCATGCCGTACACTTCCCAGTCCGTTGTCTCTAAAATCCGTTTTGAGAGATGGTGGCCTATAAAACCATTGACACCCAATATCAAAATCTTTTTAGCCATGTGATTATTATTATAGTATCAAAATCCCTTATTACCACCTATAACAAAGAAAACAGAACGGTGGTTACCAATAAAAAAACCGGGCCTCGACCCGGTTTTCAGGAAAACGTGCTGTCATTATTCCATCTGGGACGGGTCCAGTAAGCCGCCCTGTGTCTCCACCAGATCATACACACGTTGCCAGTGGACGGAACTAGGGGTGTTCTGGTCGTTGACTGCCTGGATGAAATCTTCGGCAGCGGTGCGATCGCGGAACGTAAGCGGAATGGTGACCGTTCCGTCCGGGTGTTCTTCAAAACGTAACTCATTTTCATTCACGGGGTGAACTCCCGCGACAAGCGACTTGGCACTCATGCTATGTCCTCCGTAATGTGCTAGGTGACGGTACCTACTCGATACTATACAACATCGAAATTAAATTGCAAGAAACGTAACTCGAAATAGAAGCCGTAGGTGAATCAGAGGAGGCTCGTCACACCGACATGCGGATAGTAGGTAAGCGAGAACATAAGTACGCGCTTCATTGCTTTTTTACCTCCTTGATATAGTCAACAAGTTTCCTGTGAGGTTCCCAGCCGATCGCCCGAGACTTTGTCATATCAAGCACCGAATCCATACGATTGCCGCGACGCGACGGTATCATTTTTATTTGTCCGCCAAACATTTTTGCGAGTTCGAGAATTGAATACGTATCCGGGCACCCGAGGCCGAATTCTTCACCCTCACCTTTCTCTCCCACAAGAATAAGCCCGTCAATAATGTCATCGACATGAGTGAAATTACGCTCCTGTGTTCCCGGTTCCTCGATAGTGAGGGATTCTCCTTTCTCCATTTTCTGTCGAAAGATCTCGACCACCGTTCCGTATTTACCCGCGCGCTCACCCGGTCCGTAGACGTTATAAAAATAAGTGATGGCATATGAAAGTCGGTACCACTCGGCATAATTTTTTACGAGTTCGGTATTCGCAGCCTTCGTCCACGCATAGGGAGTGGCCACGCGTGCGAGCCCGCCGTCGCCGAACTTGGTCGAAGAGCCCGCATATACCAGTTTGCACTTCTTAGCCCGCCAAAACTCGAGCACGTTGAACGTACCGGCGACATTGAGATCCCATACCAGGGCCGGCTCCTCGAGACTCTGTTCAACGCGCGCATATTCACCGAGATGATAGATAAGGTCGGGAGTTTCGGGAACGTGCTTCTCGACGTCTTTGGTGTGGCCCTCGCGGTAATCCACTCCAGCAACGTGATTCTCACGGCTACCGGTAAAGTAGTTATCGAGTGAAATGACTTGATGACCGTCTTTCACCAAACGTTCGCAAAGATGAGACCCTATAAATCCAGCTCCCCCGGTCACTAAAATCAATTTGCTCATATGCGTGCGCCGCCGGCCTGCCCCGTAGCCAAACGAGTGAAGCGAGTTTGCGGTACTGGGGTCACGAGAATGAGTTTCTTGTCTTTCATATGTGGAGACTAGTATAGAAAAGGTGGAAACGCGAGCAATTAGAGAAAAATGAAAGCACTGCCCGCGAGAACGACCACGCCGAGAAAACCAAGCGCCCACGGGGACTTGAACATGCCGGCAATATGAGTGTTCATGACTGAAGCATTCTCGGCGGGAGGTAATACCGCCCCCGCAGCGGCGAGTTCATTCGCCGCTACGGGGGCACCTACTGCTTCTGCATATTCTGGAACATTCTCCGTTACGCTAATAATCGGCTCGACCTTCTGTACTTGTTCATAACTCGCGGTTCGGAGTGAAGGTTGCGCACCAAGTGCAGATGCGCTTGTCGCTGTCGCAGTTGGTTCCGGAGAAGCTGTGTAGCGCGCCGCAATACCGCCGCTTGGATACGCGAGCGTCACCTCGGGTGCTGCCGGCAATTTCGTTATGGTCGAGGGAAGCAGAATGCTCGCTTTCGGCAGCATGACCGTTCCATCCGGAATGCGGAAGGAGCTCCTATTCGAAAAAAGCGCCCAACCCGAGAGATCAAGGCGTTCATTCGTATCATTTATGACCATGATTCCTGCGTCGGGAATTTCAAGAATGCGCACCTGCGCGGGCCGTACCGTCACGATGAACTCATCACGCGCGACCGCCTCGCCATCGGTCGCCGTGACCGTTACGAGATACGTCCCGGCATAACGATACGTCTTTCCCACATTACTACCTTCCGCCGAAGAACCGTCACCGAAACCCCACACGATCTGCGCACGCGAGTCGCTACTGCTTTTAATCAATGCGCGTGCGGAAAGATGCAACGGCACTTCCATGACCGCGTCCCGGTTGATACCGGCATCCACGGTAAGTGCCGAAGGTGGCGACGTATCTGCCGTTGTACTTTCTACGGGACTTTGGCTCGCCAGTGTTTGTGCCGACGAGTCGGTCGTTACTGTGTTCGTAGTGTTCGAAGTGTCCGATGCATTCGTGTCACTGATGGTGATGAGCGGCGCGATCTTCGCATACGTACTGCCCGAACCGATGCCGCTTACCTTTTGGATATCTGTTACCGCGGTGAATGGTCCGTTCGCTTCCCGATAACTGATGATCCGTCCGGCGATGACCGGTCCTATCCCCGGCAACGTATCGAGAAGCGTTGCGTCGGCAGTATTGATGTTCACGAGCGAGGTCGCCTGCACGAGTGCGGGGAGAAGAATTGTCAGCGTGAGCAACCCGAGGGTGCGCATGGGAATTATTATGCTTCGCCTTTGAGTACTTTCCGAAGCGCGTCTTCGGGAACTTCAAATGGTTTTTTATCCTCCGCCGGATGTGCCGGAGCCGATGGCGCCGGCTTCCGTATTTCCCCCGACGCTTGCAATCGGGGCTCCGACCCCTGGGGGCGTCGGAGTTGGGCACTGTTTTCTCCGACGCTTCTGGTCGGAGCCCCGACTTCCGACGTCGGGGCTATTGGCTGTTTGCTTTTTCCAAGTACCTCGGAGAGCGTTCCCTTAAGCGATTGTTGGGTTTGCGATTGTTTCTGTTCCCTTTCTGCTCCGCTTTTTGCCGTCATATTCCGCAAAATGGCCTTGAGGTCTTCGGCGCTCTTGCTTGGCGGAGCCGGACGTTCCACTCGCGGCTGCGGGACAAAATCTCTACGCGGTTCTTCCGGACGCGGGTGTGCCGGGGGAACAAATTCGTGCCGATGTTCCTGTGGCGGACGTGGCATAAAATCACGCCGCGGCTCTTGCTGTGCCGGTCGCGGGTACTCTCTATGCGCCCCCTCGTGGGGCGGATGTTGCGATTGAACCGGTGCCTGAAAGACCGGTTTTGGCTTCTTTTTCATGCGCGCGTCAAACGGCGCCTCAGACGTCGCACTTGCCATGAGCTCATCGACGATAGATTTTTCAATGCCGGCGCGAATCGCAGTAAATTGCTCGCGCGACGAAGCAATGACTTGTTCTTTGTGGGACACCGGTGGCGCTTCTATCGGCGGAATGGTAACTGCAGAAAATGGCGCTGAGCCAACACCGTCTATCATGAGCGAAAGATACACTTGCCGACGATCGAGGCCGACGACGTCTTCTTTCGTGAACTTCGGCATAAAAATAGTTTCCAGCACTTCCGCGTCAAACGGACCGACACGAAAAACGACCGTCGTGCCCACGTTGCCGAACACGGCATCGCGCACTTCCTCTTCCATCTGCTCGATGTATTGGTGCGCGATAACGAGATTCAATTTATATTTACGCGCCTCGGAAAGGATCTCGGCGAATGTCTCATTCGCAAAGTTCTGGAATTCGTCCACATAGAAATAAAAATGCGGCAATTTGGAAAGCTGGGGTGCCGGAAGATTTGCTCGGCTCATTGCGGCTAGGAAGATGCGCGTCGTGAGCATTGAGCCGAGGAGTCGCATATTGGTCTCGCCCACAAGGCCCTTGGAGAGATTGATGAGCAATATTTTTTTCTCATCCATCATCGTGCGGATATCGAACGAGGATTTCGGCTGGCCGATGATATTGCGGATGAGCGGATTGCCGGTGAACTGCCCAACTTTGTTCTGGATGGCGGGTGTTGCTTCCTGCGTATAGCGGTCGCCGTAATTCGCGAATTCTTTCGTCCAGAAATCTTTCACGACAGGGTCCTTTACGTTGTCCACTACTTTCTGCCGGTATTCTTTGTCGGTATACATCCGATTGACGCCGAGCAAAGTCGCATCCGGATACTCGAGGAGCGCCAGCAGGGTGTTGGTGAGAATGTATTCCATACGCGCGCTCCATGCGTCCTCCCAAATTTTCTTGAAGGTCGCCATAAGGCCGGAGACCACGAGGTGGCGTTTGTCGTACCCCACGTCTTCCATCACATTGAATGCGATGGGGTGCTCGAGATCGAACGGGGCAAAGTAGACCACATCTTTGATGCGGTCCTCCGGAATAAAATCGAGGAGGTGCTCCACCGTACCGCCGTGCGGGTCAATGAAAGCGAACCCTTCGCCGTTCCTGATGTCCTGTATCGCTAAATTCTCGAGCAGGGTGGATTTGCCCATGCCGGTCTTTCCGATGACGTACATATGGCGATCGCGGTCCTTCGCCTTGATGCCGAAGGGAACGTACTTTCCGCGCGCATCGGTGGCGGCGAAATAGGTCACGCGCTCTGGATTTTCCATCACTGTGAAGTATAACAAAATCCCGCGTGAGCGGGATTTTGTTCGTTGCACATATTAGACGCTCGACGGCGATTGGGGCGGTTGCATAGTGCGCGCTTCACTCGACACACTTTCCATAGTGTGACGGGCCTCACGTGCGCGCATCGAAAGACCGATACCGAGTACGCATGCGCCGAAAATGACGGCAAAGAGAGAGCGTATCGCTACCGGAAACCCGGAAAAAGGCGCGAGAATGACGAGAACGCCGAGAAGAATAAGGGTGCTTGCGCGGGACATAGTGCGTAGTATACCCCATAGTAGATTTTGGCGAAAGACCTTTGGTCCGCGTCTACGCATCACCAAAATTCACTACAGGGTATATCAGGGCTCGATGATGACGACAAATTCTCCTCGCACGGCGTCGGGATGGGCGACAAAATGCGCGCTGACTTCACCCGGCGTACCAGAGACAACTTCTTCATGTATCTTCGTAAGTTCTCGCGCTATCGTTATGTGCAACACCTGGTGTTGCACAAGTTCTTCGAGCAATTTTAGGACGCGGTGTGGTGATTCATACAGGACAACTGGTATCTCGCTCTCTGCCAATTTTTTGAGCGCAGTCTGCCTACCTTTCTTATGCGGCAAGAAGCCGAGGAACGTGAAAGCATCAGCACCGAGCCCGGCGATCGAGAGCGCGGCCGTGAGCGCCGACGACCCCGGTATTGCTTCTATTTTTATAGCAAGGCCTCGCCTTGCTACGTCCTCGCGCACTGCCGCCACGAGCCGCGCTCCGGGGTCAGAGATGCCGGGCGTACCGGCGTCAGAGACATAGGCGACACGCTCGCCTGCCTCAAGTCGTGCGATTATTTCATCCGCTTTTTTCAGTTCCGTCGCCGCATCAAGCCGTTGCAATTGCTTTTTTATTTCGTACCGCGCAAGCAATTTAGATATGACGCGCGTATCTTCGGCATAGATGACGTCGCACTCTTTAAGCGTGCGCAAAGCGCGGAGCGTCATATCCTCCAAATTCCCTATCGGTGTCGCAACTATAGAGAGAGTTCCCATCGCTTCACTGTACCGTAATTGACTTATTATGACAATACGATAGAATGATGGTCGGCAACCAAAGGAGATCGTCGTGGACATTATGGCATCAATGAAGTACGCGGTGTGTATTGGCACACCCAAAGCATCAACGAAACCAGTTTCGAAAAGAAAGCTACGTTGGCCAGCTGAATTTCGTCGCCCGGTAGACGCGGCTCTTCACCTCGGTACGCCCCGTCCATCGCATGGTCCGGCCGAGCCGACGCCGGCGTGTAGCGGTCCGCATTTTTTCGACTGATATTGCATTGCGACGTGAGTCGCATTTTGGGCGGTCCCGCCTCGCAGGGACCGCTTTTTTTATTTGTTCTGTGTAACGAGCGCATCAGACACTTTATAGATGTCACCGGCACCCATGGTCATAATGGTATCGCCGGTGACGAGCTCGCTTCGGAGCACCTTTTCAATTTCTTCAAACGAAGCAGCATGCGCATCTGTGCCGGTCGCACGGATGCGCTCGGCAAGTATCTCGCTTGAAATAGAGCCGTCATCCACTTCTCGTGCGGCATAAATGGGCGCGATGAATACTTTGTCGGCATCGCTGAATGCAGTGGCAAATTCATCAAGGAGGTCTTTTGTGCGACTGTAGAGGTGTGGATGGAATGCGACGAAGATGCGGCGAGGTGACTCCTCGCTTCGAGGTGTCTCCTTGCCGCCCGCACGGAGCGCTGCGAGCGTCACCCGAATGGCCGTCGGGTGGTGCGCATAGTCGTCATACACATCAGCACCATTTTCAGTCTTTCCTTTGTATTCAAATCTGCGCCAAGTGCCGCGGAATGCGGCGAGCGAATCTGCAATGGTTTTTTCAGAAATGCTCGGCACGATGATGCGCGCGGCCGCTGCAGCCGCGCGCGCGTTACTTTGATTAAACTCCCCCGGCAAACGCAAATCAAATCCTGGCTCTTTTGTGTAATCAATAATGCGCGCTTTTGCCACGGAAAGGAGCGATGCAATATTTGTATTATTCGGGTTAGTGATTATCGCTCCACCTGCCGGCACTTTCTCAATCGCCTTTCGAAATGTCTCCTGCAACGCTTCAAGCGAATGAAAATAATCCGTATGATCCCATTCAATATTGTTGACCACCAAAACCTCCGGAAAAAGTTCGAGCAAGTGGTCTTTGTATTCACACGCCTCAACCACGAACAATTCTGAGTCGCCATGCAAATAATTCGAACCGAAATCTTTTACGATGGAGCCAACGATGGCCGTCGGCGACGCTCCTGCATCGCGCAATATGCTCGCCAGCATCCCCGTCGTCGTCGTCTTCCCGTGCGTACCCGCAACCGCGACTGTTTTCTTCCCTTCCGAGACTTTCCCTAACATTTGGAAATAGGAGAAAGATGGGATGCCGAGCTCGCGCCCCTTGACGCGCTCCGGATTGTCCTCCGGCACCGAATCGCTGTATACAATGACATCTACATCCTGCGGGACATTCTCGGTCTTTTGTCCTATCACCACACGAATTCCTTTCTTCTCCAACAGTTCTGTCACCGGGCTTGCATCACGGTCGGAGCCACTTACCGTGCCGCCCTGATCCTTGAAATATTGCGCGAGTGCGCTCATCCCGATGCCGCCTATTCCAATGAAATACACTTTCTTCATAGAGCTTTCACAATAGCGGCAAATTGATCCCCACGATCAAACTCATTTTTGAACATCCCAAACGAAGCGAACGCTGGCGAAAAAAGCACCGTATCCCCCGGCTCTGCGGCTTTCACCGCTTCCGTAACTGCCTCGGAAAATCCTCCATATATGGAGGATTCGGGTAGTTGATTTTTGATGCGGTCAGTGCCGGTGCCGGCGAGCAAAATGACCTTTTTCACTTCGGGAAGTTTTGCGAGAAGTGCGCTCATATCAAGACTCTTGTCTGCTCCTCCCATGATCAGCACAGTGTGCGCGGGGTCGAGCGCCACAAGCGCGGCTAAGGTCGCCTCAGGCGTCGTTGACGTCGTGTCGTTGTAGATTTTCACACCGTCCATTTCTCTGATGAGTTCTAGCCGCCCGGGCACGCCCGCAAATGACGCGAGAGCACCGCGACTAACCTCATCAGGAATCTCAAGCGCGCGAGCGGCAACGAGCGCAAGCGCTGCATTATATCTGTTGTGCATACCGGGTATGCACAGAGTCCAGGTGTCTGGCAATTTGAGCTCGTCCACCACGAGCGTCTTTGATTCGATCTGTTCGCCATACTTCTCAATAACGGTCGGTGCGCATTGTTTGCCAAGAATGAGCGTATCTTCGGGCTTTTGAAATAAGAAAATCTTTGCTTTGTCGGCAAGATACTGTTCCAGATGATCTTTGTAAGCGGAGCTTTCCGCCTTCGCTCGCTCGGAAGTACCAAGTTTTGACTTGGTACTTTCCTCACTCGCTCGGCGGTAGTAATTGAGATGGTCCGGATACAGCGTCGTGAAGACCGCGATGTGCGGACTTATATGTGCTTCGCCAAATCCCTGCAACTGCCACGAGTCCAGTTCGAGCACCGCGATATGTTCAGGCGCGACTTCTTTCAATAAAGCGAGCGTGGAGACGCCGCGTACATTCCCGCCAAGCAACACCTTTTTGCCGGCTTCCTTCAAAATTGCGGCAAGCATATGCGCCACGGTTGATTTGCCGCGAGTGCCGGTGATGCCGATGCACATGATGCCCGAGAGCTCCGCAAAAAGGTCTGCACTCATGCGGACCGGAATGCCGTTCTTCTTCGCCTCGGCGATTTCGGGAGAATCAAGCGGGACGCCGGCGGCTTTGAGGATGAGATCGCGATCGCGGAAATCTTCGAGCCGATGCTCGCCGAGTATGAATGAGATATTCGAAAATGAAGAAAGCTGCGCTACCGAATCTGCTAATTCTTCACGCGACTTCAGGTCGGTCACGATGAGTTCGGCACCGCATTCAGCCAAGTAGCGAGCATCACCAACGCCTCGGCCCAAGAGGCCGAGACCCATAATGGTTATCTTCTTCCCGCGAAAATGCGCTGAGGCGTCCATTGAACGAATGCTAGCGCACCCTCACGAATACTGCACGCGAGAGCTTCACAGCGAGAAGCGAGGCAAAGTGAATGCGTCTGCACATTCATTTCAGCCGAGCGTTGAAGATGAAAGCTTTGTCCTCAAATCTTATGGACACGGAACGGTTGTCAAAATATCTTCGTGCGCGAGTGGGAGGGTCGTGGCTGGTATCGTGACAATTTCGTACGGCATGGTGACTACCACTTTCGGCTTGCAACTATCGTCCGGCTTCTGGATGGTTATCGAAACGAGTCGTGCGCCCGAGTCCACTATTTTTGAGACCTGTATAGCGTATCCACCGGTCGGTTGTTGCCCGGCAAAAACCGCTATGACGGCTTCTTTGGTGAAATCAACTTTAGGCGGCTGGCCTTTGGCATCAACCAATTTCCAAAGTTCATTTAATTGAGTCGACGATGTAATAAAGTAATTCACTCGCTCGGCGATCGTCGAACGCGTTCCGCTCACAAGCGGCGTAAATGGTACCGCTACTGCGGATGTCTGACTTTCTGACACTGACGCGGGCGATGAATTTTTGACATCACCGCTGAGAAAAAAGTACACGCCGATAGCAACAGCGAGGAGCGCTATACCCGCGATTATGGGCGTATCTTTCATGGCTTCAGTATAGCCCTGTGATGCCTGCCCTGCCGTATGGCGTGGGTATAAGTCTCGGTGCGCGCTCTAGGGGTCGAACTCCCGCGGGACTTCCGTTTTGTTTCCAATCGCTTCGCTCTTGGACAAAACTGGTCGCTAGGACCGCCCGAGTATCAGTCGAATGCTCTACTACCAAGCGAGCCGAACAACAAGTGAATGTCTTCATTTACTTGTTTAAAGCAAGCGCAGGGAGAAAGCCCGACGGGCCTACCAGCTGAGCTATTCATAGAGAAGGAATGAGGAAAATTAGGCAGACTTATGGTAAGTCTTTAAAATTTCTAACAAATCATAGGGACTTATCGAAAATGCCAATGTACTCAAGTTATGGGAAGTGCCATTCAAAAGAGAAATGTTGAGTGACGTTGGGTATGGATACTCGGGATTACTATTACCTATATAGATGCCAATGATACTACTCCACTGGATATTACCTATTGACGGTGCGGACATTCCCTCTTTGTTAATTGTTAACAACAGGGGATTGAACATTGTGTAAATACTCCCGGTAAAAACAACGAGACAAACTAATAAAAATAAAACACCTATTACTAAATCCAAACCGAGATTGTAGTAGTTGTATGTAGACAAAAATAATGCAGACCCAAAGCCAAAAATAACCGAAAAAACTAGAGCGCCAGCAGGAAATACCCAACTTGTATAAAACTTTACTTCCTTTGTAGTATCAAGAGGTTGTCTTAACATACACAGAACCTACACTATAACACTACCGTATCGAACCGACCCCTATCATTGGGATAAGTCTGGTGCGCGCTCTAGGGGTCGAACCTAGGACCTTTCGAGTATCAGTCGAATGCTCTACCAGCTGAGCTAAGCGCGCGTTTGTTGATATTACCAAAAACTCTATTAATCTTCCACTCAAACAAAAACGCCCTTCTCGGGCGTTTTTGCTTGAGTATTTTTAAAAGATGTCTGCGTTCTGTTGTTCCGCCTATTCTGCTCCCGCTTGAAAGCTCACGTGTGGCTTTCAAGCGACCATCGGGTTACGTTATCCGACTTCCGAGTACCGTTTAGAGACGAGTACTATCTCTCTTACCTCGCAAGAGATAAATCGACATGACCTTCCTTTCGAGAAGATCGATTCCAAATTGGATATGTTCCACGAACAGCTTCCGCTACCCGTGCCTTGTTCATGTTCTCCCGGTGTTTCCACTCGGCATGGACTATATCTTCACCCAGCTCCAGTTTTTACAAACTGGGGCTGGGGCCAACGTTTTATAGTAGTGTTTCTCCAGCTTCAGCTGATGCTTCTACTATCTTCATCCGTTACGCGACGTAACGGAATCCAGTCTCTACGGGGCTAAGGAGGATCACTTATTCAACCAATTTTGTATATCATTGACGGCAATAGATACTTGCGTATGAGCGTTGCAAAAGCATCTCGTGACCACTTCTGATAAATGGCCAAGCGATAATATTTGTGATTGCGCTCAAGTGTACAACGAATGCCGTACAACTCGTTTATTGCCTCTGCAAGCAATCGGTTTTCACTTTCGGAAAACGACTGCGTGTTGAGATGATATCCGCTTGTCTTTCCCTTTCTCGTTACCACATTTCCATCGTCCATAAACCATACTGCTATAGTTACCGGATTTGATAGATACTGCGATATCGTTTCAGGAATGACTTTTTTGCCTTCTCGATAGAATATCTTTTGCCATTCTGATAATTCAGGATGGCTTATGGTCCGGAACCAGGTCGAACGCGTGCGTTCGTAGTATTGTGGCGGCGTCAGTACGAGAGGCTTAAGAATCTCGTATAACCACTGCACATATTCTTTCTGGTCTACTGAATGACGAATCCCCATACGGTAATTGGTCTTTGACCAGTTAGCCTCTAGGTATGCATCGCCCAGTATCGTACCGACAATAATTGCTTTCTGATATTCGTCGAGCGGTATCCGCTTCATTTTACGGATATTGGCAGAATAAGTGATCCTCCCAGCTTCCCTCGGTATTACCATCATACCTTCAAGTATAACCTGAAGAGGAAGGCTTCACCGATTTCAGTTGGATTTTACTGTCAGATTACTCTTGACAGGTCGCTATGTCTGTTTCTTAACAGAACGACTTAGTCCTTGTCATTGAATTTGCCGTAGTACTGCGCGAGGCAGTCCTTCGGGCACCCCCAACTCCCTTGACTTGACGGGCGGTGAGTACAAGACTCGAGAACGTA
>JBAYHD010000005.1:0-55207 GCA_041666305.1 Minisyncoccota bacterium
ACAGGTCTTGCTTGTCGTGTTCCATGTGTAGTTGGTATTGCAGCCGAACTGGCATTTTGCCGTGGTATTGGTTGCTGAATAAGAATAGGCGGTGGTGGTGGCGAGGCCGGTGTTGTCGGGGGCCGGATACGCGGTGGCGTTTGCTGGAAGGCTGGTACAAACATACGTCACAGTGGCGCTTGTACTGCACGCGACTGTTTTTGAGACTCCTCCCGAGGTGATGACGACCGAACCGGTTTTGGTGCCAGCGGTCGCGTACGATTTCGTGACGCTTAAAGCTGCGCCCGAGAGACTGTCGGTACCGCTCCACGCATAGGCATACGAACCGGTGCCGCCGGAGACGCCACTTGCGCTCCATGTGAAGGAAGTGCCGGTAGTACCGGAGGTGGGGGTGACGGAACAGGAACCGGTGATGGGGGTGGCGTCCCGACTTGCTTTGCACTGGCCACTCAAGGTACCAGAATACGTGCCGTCACTCGAACAGAGCCACGACACCGAACTGCCGATTGCAGGGAAAGTTTGGTTCGTAGGGGTACTATAGGCAGAACACTGGTAGTAGGTAGCATCGTAACCAGTCGCATTGGCTGGAAATGTATGCCCATTCGGCAGAGGAAGCCCTGCGGGTCCGCAGGCCGGAGCGGCGGCGCGGCTCGCCGAACAAGGACTGCTCAGTGTACCACCGTAGGTTCCGTCACTCGAGCAGATCCAAGATACCGAACCACCGGCAGTTGGAAATGTAAGATTGGTGGAAACACTATTGCTCGAACATTGGTAGTAGGTGGTATTGTACGTCGCTAACGCGTAAGGAAGCGGGTTCCCATTCGTAAAAGTGTGCCCGTTCGCTGAACCACAGGTTGGCGCCACTGGGGGGGCGGTAACGGTGCAATTCTGATTTGTATACGAACCACTCAAAGTGCCGTTCACACAAGTGCGCGTCTCGGAAGTGCAAACTGTTGGAGAAGTAACTGAAGATGATTGATATGCCGTGGTTGAAGCGGCACTCGCGAGGGTGCCACCCCACGGGAGAACGCAGGAAGCCTCGGTGGCGGTAGTACAGCCATACGATCCAAATCCTAGTGCATCATATGATGACGGCGCCACGCAAATTCCTCCATTTTCACCCAGACATGAAGGCGCATACTTGGAAGACGTTCTTGGGCCATACGCGGGGAAAGTCGAACTTGTGCCGGTTGTTTCCCCCGGGGATAAAATCCAAGTCCAGATAACCTGCCACACATCTGGACCTGGCGAAAAAGATTGCTCCACCGTACAAATTGGAAGATTCGCTGGAGTAACTGGAGTAATAATGACGTAGCCATTTCCTCCGGTACCGCCATTTTGATAGGTGCCCGAAGTGCCGGCACCGCTGGCGCCGCCGCCGCCGGGAATTATCGACCCGCCGTTCGCGCTTCCAGCAGAACCTGGAGCGCCTGCGCTCCCTGGAACGCTGGGGTCATAATACGAGTTGTATGCAGCACAACTCATATCACTGTTATATGCTGAACAAACATCTGAGACCGTATAAGGAATAGTGATAGCGGATCGTCCTCCATTCCCCCCGTAGGTGCCACCAAGTCCGCCGAGACCTGATCTTGCCCACCAATTAGAACCATCCGCCCACGTCATACCCGTGGCTCCAGGGCCATAGCCAAAACCGCCAACGGCACCCATTCCATTACCGCAATTTTCACAACCCTCACCAATTGATCCGGGAGTCAATCCGCCACCGCCACCACCGCCACCACCTGTGTGTCCGGGCGAAAGAATGGACATGCCGCCGCCGCCGCCGCCTCCTCCTCCGGCTACATACCCAGAAAAATATGAACTTCCGCCGCCGCCTCCGGCGCCGCCGTTGTAGGAAATACGCCCCCCAGCGCCTCCGGCGCCGACATAAAAAGTGATGCTCTGTCCCGGAGTAACAGAAATCGTAGCGCGCGCATAACCTCCGGCACCTCCAGCGCCTCCCTGTACGCCTTCCGGCATGGTATATGCTCCGTCATACGGCTGTGCCCAACCACCGCCACCACCGCCGCCGCCAGCCAGCTGTACATCGAGCGTCGTATAATTACCGACGGTATAGGTGTAGACTCCGGGAGTTGTATAGCTCTGTGCATGTACGCTCCCTGCACCGGCAAAAAAAACAGCGATTAATAAAATGGGGCGAAAAAACTTACTTTGTGATGGACGACGTACGTTCTTATTGTTTGAACTCATACGGCAATTGTTCACTGTGCATTAGGGATCGCTGTTGGTATTTTTTGCGCGATCTGCACATGTATCTCTAAGGCAGTAAAAGTGGTCAATGCCGTTATGTCGCTTCCTGCGAACGCCGATATAGTATCGCCGACTTTAATATCAGCGAGGGTAATTTTTTCACGAGTGAAAGATTCCGGCGGTATCGGGAGGATGCCGGAACTTTTTGCTTCTGGCGATTGAGTCTGTTTCAAATATGCCTCTCGCTCTTTGCGGATAGTTGCCGCGTCTTTCTGGACGATACGCTCGACAATGGTCCCCGGTCCGACTACGACAACCATACGTGATGTCTGATCAACTGCATCGGAAGTATTCGGCACTCTTTGAGGATCCTTGAGTGTGATCTTTTGGTCGGATACACTTTCAACACTGCCTATTACGACACGAACAGGTATCGTCGTTACTCCCTGTGCCTGAGACGGAGCCTTGTTTGCGAGGCCTTGCCCATAACCGAACCGATACGCGATATACGATGAGCCGGCTATAACGCACACCGCTATGACTACTCCAATAATAAGAACTCGTTGACTAGGATTAGAAGCCGGGGGCATATACCAGAAGAATACTCCATATTAGAAACAGTAGTGCGGTATGTCGATATACAAAGTGGATAATCAATGATGAGGTCACGTGCGCTCAGCATGTGACCGTCGGTGAATTACCTCCAGGCGAAGCGATATATAATCTTCTGTTGTTTATGAGCCGCTCAATGCTTTGCGGGTGCGGGACTTTTTTATTTTCGGTCCGTTCCCTTCCAGTTTGTAGAGCTCGTCGCGGACGAGGGCGGCGGTTTCGAAGTCGAGTAACTCTACCGCCTCGCTCATCTCTTCCCTCTTTCTCTTTATAAACTCCTTGGGGTCGTCCTTATAGGCAAGCGTATCGAGCACGAGGAGTTCATCTATCGTGCGCTGATGCTCGGTGCGCATAGATGCCGCGATGTCGTGTATCTCTTTCTTGATGGTCTGCGGAGTAATGCCATGCTTCTCGTTATACGCGAGCTGTATTGCACGGCGACGGTTCGTCTCGCCGATAGCTCGCTCAAGGGAGCCGGTCATCACGTCGGCATACAGAATCACCCGCCCAAGAACATTTCGCGCCGCACGCCCGATGGTCTGGATGAGCGAGGTCTCGCTCCGCAGAAATCCTTCTTTATCAGCGTCGAGAATGCCCACGAGTTCCACTTCCGGTAGGTCGAGTCCTTCGCGAAGCAGGTTCACGCCGACGAGAATATCAAAGCCGCCTTGTCGGAATTTGGTGAGGATATCAATGCGGTCAATGGTTTTTACATCCGAATGCAAATATTCCGCCTTAATACCCTTCTCGCGCAGGAATGCCGCCAAGTCCTCCGCCATCTGCTTGGTGAGCGTAGTTGCGAGCGCGCGACCCCCGCGCTTAATAACTATTTCCGCTTCAGTAATAAAATCCGCGATCTGTCCCTTGTATTTCGCACTGTCATGTATGGCAGTGCCATTCCCTCCATATATGGAGGGAATCACTACGGCACCTTCGGAAACAGGGCGGACGGTGAGTTCGGGGTCGATGAGACCGGTCGGACGGATGACCTGCTCCACGATTTGTTCGGAATGAGCTTTTTCATACGGGCCCGGCGTCGCGCTCGTGTACAGCGCTTGGCCAATACGCTCTTCAAATTCTTCAAAACGGAGCGGACGATTGTCACGCGCGCTTGGCAAGCGAAAACCGTACTCAACGAGAACATCCTTACGCGACTTATCGCCGGCATACATACCGCCGATTTGCGGGACGGTGACGTGCGATTCGTCTATGACGGTCAAGAAATCCGCGGAGCCGTCTTTCTTGTGCGGGAAATACGAAAGGAGCGTATGCGGCGGCTGGCCTGGAGCACGCCCGTCGAAGTGTCGCGAATAATTTTCAATGCCGCTCGTATATCCAAGCTCGCGAATGAGCGCGAGGTCGTGAAGCGTGCGGCGCTTGATGCGCTCGGCTTCGAGCGGTTTCTCTTCCCTTTTGAATTTCGCGAGTTGTTCTTCGAGCTCGAGCTTGATGTCCTCGATAGCGCGGTCGCGCTCTTCAATGCTGGTCACGAAGTGCTTCGCCGGGAATACGAAGACCGACTTTGGCTCTTTCATCTTTGCGCGCGAGACCGGGTCGAGTTGATGTATGGAAGCGACGACGTCGCCTTCGAACGTAATGCGGAAAATCGCACGCTCGTTCACCGGCATAAATTCAAGCGAATTGCCGATGGCGCGCACCTGCCCCGGATTGAGATCGGCGTTCGTGCGCTCAAAATAAATGCCAACGAGCTTGCGAATAAGCGCCGCGCGATTCTCCGCGGCGCCTCGTTCTATCTTCACGTGCACTTTCTCATATTCCTCTGGCGACCCGAGGCCGTAGATAGCCGAGACCGACGCGACGATAATAACGTCTTTGCGTGTGAGGAGCGCCTGCGTCGCGGCGTGGCGGAGCCGGTCTATCTCGGCGTTTATCATCGCCTCCTTCTCTATATAGGTATCCGAGTGCGCGATATATGCCTCCGGCTGGTAGTAGTCGTAGTACGAAACGAAGTAGTGGACCGCATTCTCAGGGAAAAATTCCCGATATTCCTGCGCGAGTTGGGCAGCGAGTGTCTTGTTGTGCGCAAGCACCAGAGTCGGCTTATCGTGCTGGGCAATGACATTGGCCACGGTAAAGGTCTTCCCCGAGCCGGTCACACCGAAAAGCGTCTGATGTATCAAACCCTTCTCGAGTCCTTCTTCGAGTTTTTTGATGGCCGCCGGCTGGTCCCCCGCCGGTGGGTATGGGGTATGCAATTTGAAATTAGCCATATCTTGACATGTGGACCCTTCACTATACTATGCGACCAGCACTTTCGCTAGAAGTTCTTCGCGGTTCCACATATAGGGAGACATCATGACCATTATCGTCAAACGCAAGCGCCGTGAACCGAAATTCGAGAAAGAAATGGGAGAAGTAGCCGCGGCGGCAAGAAGAATGAGCATACGTAAGCTGATCAGCATTCAAGAAGTCCTGGTCAAGAAACGAAAAGCGGATGATAAATTAAAGGCTGCTGCAATCAGACGCTATGCCGATAAACACAATCTTCATCTCTATTGTCACCGACACCCGTGGATAGCCGATCTATATAGCGGTGAAAAAATCCGCTTGCCACCGGGCTTCTATGCGAAGGTCAATGGCGTTATTGAGAATATCATCGCAGAATGACTGATCGTCTCGATGCTTATGGGAAAGGGACCACACGGTCCCTTTTTTATTTAGATATAGTAGTCACGAATGAAGTCTGCACGATAGTCGTCAAAGCGGCCGTTAAGAATAGCCTCGCGCGCGCCGGCGACCAAATTCAAGATGAAGCCGACATTGTGCATTGAGCAAATGACCGAGCCGAGCATCTCCCCGCTCCGCACCAAATGTGCCATATACGCCAATGTGAACTCCACACCCATGTGGGACTTCGTAAGTCCCACATCAGAAAGAAGGGTGAAGTCGGTGCGGTATTTTTCGCCTTTGAGGTGGGCAATGCCATGCCTGGTGTAGATGGAGCCGTGACGGCCGATGCGTGTCGCCGCGACGCAGTCAAAGAGGTCCATACCGTTTGCAATGCCTTCGAGGATGTCACCCGGCTCGCCGATGCCGAGGAAGTGCCGCGGTAATTCTTCTGGCAACTCACCCACTGCCGCCGCGAGCGCGCTCCGCATGTCCTCTTTTGAGAAAGAGCCGCCGATGCCGATGCCGTCAAAGCCGAGTGAAGCGATCTCGCGTGCAGATTCTTTGCGCAAGTCCTCATGACGCCCGCCCTGCACAATGCCGAATATTGCCTGCCCGGACACTACGTCTCGCATTGCGCTTTGCGCATGGCCGGAGGCCGATGCGAGAAGTAGTGTACGGGCCTGCTTCTTTTCTTCATATTCGAGACGACGGTGATAATCGAGAGACCGTTTTGCCCAGCGATGAGTCCGGTCCATCGCTTCCTTCTGATATTCGTACGGCTCGGTTGGCGAAGTGCATTCATCGAAGGCGAAGAAGATGTCTGCTCCCAAGGCGTGCTGTATCTCGACTGAACGTTCAGGCGTGAAGCGGTGGAGCGAGCCGTCGAGATGTGAAGTAAAGGTGACTCCTTCGTCGTCGATGACGGCGAGTTGTCCGTGCTGGCTCGCCACGTCTTCATCATAAATCACCGGCTTCTCACTTGGAGGCGAAACCTCCAAGTCTTCTTTCGTAAATTTGGAAATGGTTTTCCCGAAGGCCGCGCCAAGCGAGAACACTTGAAAACCGCCCGAGTCGGTCATCGTGGGTCCTTCCCAGCCCATAAATTTCCCGAGCCCGCCGGCGTCCTGCACAATCTTTTCTCCCGGCTGGAGATACAGGTGATAGGTATTTGCGAGCACCACTTGCGCACCCAGTTTCCCGAGCGCATCCGGAAGAATTCCCTTCACATTCGCTTTCGTCCCCACCGGCACGAAAGCCGGCGTCTGGATGACGCCGTGCGGAGTGGTCAGTGTGCCGGCGCGCGCCCGGCATCCGGGCGCGCGCTTCTCAATCTTGAATTGTATCGCGCTCATTACTCTCTAACGTACCTCATTCGGCTGGTATTGACAAATTATAATTGTAGAGTATCCTTGTACCTAGACGGGGTTCCACCGCTTCAATTCTGAAACGGCCCCAAGATGGAGGTCTTTGACCATGAAAAAGATGTTGAGTAGGATCGCCATTTTGGCGAGCATCACTCTGATCAGCGGCTGTGCCTCACAAGGCCCGGCCGTAAAGCGAACCGAAACGTTCCCCGACGGCGAGAAAATTACTATCGTCGCCCACAAACAGAACGTCCCGGATTACTGGCTCGACCGTGACAATCTCAAACTCAATTACTTTGTCCGGGGAGATGAAGTAACCGACAGGCAACTCGAGGCAATCAACAAAGCCGAGAAGCTGTGCCGGTTCTTCAACGGCGAGGTCCGCCCGAGTAATTTGGTTGCGGTACTTAGCAGTGGCGTAATCTACGCTATCGCCGGCGCTACTGGCCTGTACTTGGGCTCGGCCGCCTTCACCGGCGCAACCCAGGTATACCGGAACCAATCGGCTGAATATGGTGCATACGCTTCAGGCACCGGCGGTCTTGCCAACGGCTTGATCACGCTCGGAGGCCAGACGTATACCTTCGAAAACTGCGGCCGGGAAATCCTTGCCGACATGCCCAACTACAAAGTGAAGGTGTTGGGAAAAAGTCCGTACTAAGGAGCGTACGGAAACGGGCGCGAACTTGCGAAAGCAGTTCGCGCCCATTATTTTTTCGGAATCAGTGAACCTATTTTTGTACGTTCAAAAGTTCCACTTCAAAAATGAGGTCTGAATTTGCCGGAATGCTCGGCGCCGGCGATTGCGCGCCATAGGCAAGTGCAGCCGGTATGGCGAGTACGCGCTTGCCGCCCACTTTCATACCAGCAACGCCTTCGTCCCAACCCTTGATCACCTGCCCTGCTCCGAGCGTAAAGGTGAAGCCGTTTTCGGTTTCCTTATGACTAGCCGACGCATCAAAGACAGTGCCGTTCGTGAGCGCCCCGACATACTTCACCGTCACTGTATCGCCTGCTGCGGCAACGGCACCCGTGCCGACTATTTCATCCTTCATCATAAGTTGCGTAAGCGGTTTTGTTTCAGCGGGCATAGTAGTTGATGCGGTTTGCGAATTGGTAGTAATTTGAACCGGTTCTTGAGTCGGAGCTGCGGCTCTCCACGGCCAGAGGCCCGGAACGATAAAGAAGGTAACGACAACGGCGAGTGCAAGGGCTACAGCGATGCCTGTTTGAGTTGGTTTCATATGCTCATTATTAGTATGACGCTAGTATACTACGGCTTTTGAAATTCTTTAAACCGCTTCACTTCTTCGGCAACGGCGGCCTTCGCTATCTCTTCGTGCCCCGGTACTTCGCGGTCCAAAAATGCTTTTAGTGTCGCCGCATCACCCGCCTCGGCAAGCTTCGCGAATTCTTCGCGCTTATTTTCTGCGAGCTTCCCGAACACCGCAACAGATGCGGCCTTCAGCGCAATTTCACCGAACTGCGCGATGAGCGTCTGCTGTTCCGCGAGCGGAAGTTCCGCAATTCCCAAGTCGGTCGCTATCAACTTCGTCATTTCGTCTTGCATACCCCGTATGACTACTGTGAGTAGCCTCGATTATGAATAAAAAGAGCACGTCCCTGCATCACTGCGGCACTTTGTTGATTCGTGAGTGTAGTCATACGGGGCATAGGTGGCATCATAGCATGGGCTATTTAATAAGTTGCTTAAATTCATCCGGTTCGGGCGGTTTCATCCAAGTCGTGAATAATCCAAGGCCAAGGAAACCTCGTGTCTGCATCATCTTGCCTGGGACCAATTTCCCGTCGACGAGACCCCATGGAATACGGTTTTCACCCGAGGAGTCCCCGCTGATGACAACTTTGCCCGGATTCTGCTTGAGATATTCTGTTATCGCGCCTAACCTCTCGGTTGGCGAGCCGCCATACGCGAAGAGTGCCCCATCCGGACTGGTATAGATATGTGGTTCGGCGACCGGTATCTTAAGACCGAGCTGATTTGATATAAAGCCTTGTTCAACAACGGGCACAGGCGCTTGCGTCGCAGCCGCTTCCGCCGCGTTCGCGGGCGGAGTTTCCGCATGCGGTTCGCTCACGAATTCCGGAGCGTCGGTCCTATCAATTGTTGCTACCGGTTCCGGTGACACAATTTCTTTTTCCGGAAGCGGTTGGATTTTCTCGGCAGAAGGCGCTTCAGCAGGCGCAACTGGCACTTCCGGCTGAGCGACAGGTGTTTCTATCGGTGCGGTGAACGGCTCTGCGGCTTCGAACGGTTCCGCGGATGTTTCGGTTATGACAATTCCTTCTGCAGCTTCCGCAGGAGTGACTTTGGTCAATGACTCGGCAGAAGGGGCGCCGGCTTCCGGATGAAATGCGGGCGTCACCGGAGCACCGGCTGGCGCTTGAACGACTTCACCCAAATGAATTTGACCGTCAGCGCCAATGGTCATGTGCGCACCTACATCGATGCGGACACTCGTACCGTCGGCATTGAAAAAACCGTGAGTGGAATCCGCAGCAATCTGGTGCACGACCTTATCAATGGATTGCGCATCGGCCTCAAGCAAGCGGCGGATATCGCTTCCTTCCGCATACGTGCTCGGATCAATGTGCTTATCCTGCAATTGTTCCCACACTCGCTTCACCATGTATTCGTATCCGTGACCCGCCGATGCCTCCACCGACGGCATCTCGGGTGCGACCGTTGCGGCGCTTGATTCAGCCGCTTGCGAAGCTGCCGCCTGCACATCCGCGGATGCCTGATGCCCTGTTTCCACCGCGCGCATCGCTTGATATTGGACATCTGCGGACGCTTGGTGCCCGGCAGGAATTGCCGGATGTTCAAGCGTCGCTCCTTCGGCCGCAGCATGAGGAACTTCTGGCGCTATAGATGAAGCGATACCAGCACCACTTGGCGGAGAGGCGACTTCTGTGGCCACGGCGGCGCCGTGCCCAAAGATGTTTCCGAGCCATTCGGTCACCTTCTCAGTGGCATATCGTCCAGCCATAGCAGATGCTCCTAGATATGCGCCTCCGAGCACAGCCGCATAGACATCTTTAAAGGTATCGGATTTATTGGCGAGCCAATGTTCGGGATTTTTCGCAATACGCGCCTCCATTCCTTTGCGACGATTCAACGCAAACCCCGCACCACCCAATGCGCGCTGAGTGTACATACCTCCTGCAAAGATAGATGAAAGTGTCGGAAGTCCTGCGGTGGCCGCAACAGCACCACCGCCGATGAGCGCCGCGGTGATGTATGCCTTTTGCCGGAATGGAAGCTTGTTGTAATTCTCGGTAAGAGCTTTCAAATCCGCTCCTAACTTCTCTCCTTTTTCATTGAGCGAGATATTCCTGTCCATAAAATACTTCGTGTACGCCATTGCGCGCTCCGCACCCGTACGAACGGCCCGGAGCGATTCAATAGTGGGATTCGTCGCGACGTAGGCGACTCCCTTTCCTACCGCTTTTATATCTCCTGCAACATTTTTTGGGAATTGTTGAATAGTATCCCACAATTTCTTTTTCCAACCGTCACGCCAATCTTGTGTACGATCGGGCGTCGGCGAGATTTCCGGTTCGAATACAGGAGGTTCAGCTTGCGCTTCGTCATTTCCCCGACGATCACGGTTGTAGCGAAAAACCGCAGGATACTCTTCGTCCTCATTTGGATTCGGTTTCTCGGCCGCCGCTATCTGTGAAGATGCCTCTTCTCTGTCCTCCGGCTTCTTTGCAACCATGGCCGCAAGCTGCTCGGCAATGTAGTCCGGTTTCGGTCTCGGTTCGTAGAACTCTGGTGGCATTGGCGTGAGCGGTTTGACGGGCTCTGACTGAGCTTTCGGCTTCTGCGTTCGATGCTTGACCGGCTTCTTATTTTTGCTTTTCCTTTCTTTCTTCTCTTTGTCAGCACGCACTTCAGCCACATGAGCAAGATAACTTGCCCGTTTTTCTGCAGGAATCTTCTCGTAGGTTTTCCGCTCCTCCGGATCTAAGTGTTCCAAACCGGGCAAAATTGCTTCAGCAACAGCTGGTGTGATCGGTGATTCATTTTTCGCAGACTGCTCAGCGGCAACAAACGCGTTAAATTTGCCCACTAGGCTACCCGCGACCTGCTCGCCATCCGGTGCTGTTGCACCGGGAACTGCTTCGGCTTCTGCCGCCCTCCTTGCTTCGATATTTTTATCAATTAACGCATCTTCTTCCCTCTCACTCTGTATTGATTCCGCAGAAATCCCAGCGTCCTTTTTGTCCGCATCTCTCGGAGGTACTTCTGTCGGGACTGGCGTAGGTTGATTTGATGTTCGCGCGAGGGCGCGCTGAAGTTCCTCTTGAGTAGGGTCGACTTCTCCGCCTTTCGCCGGCCGAGATCTTCTACCTTCTTTAAAGCCTCCTCCGTTTCCTTTTGCCATATGATAATTATTTCGTGAGATAACGCTCGCGAATCATATTTTCAACTGTAGCACGGTCGCGGCCATAGGTGAGTGAGGAAAGATGCACGAGGTCTTCCACTTGTGCGTGATTAAGTGCCGGCAAGTCCGGCGTTCTCATGTCAAAAGGCTTCTGCGGTATGCCGGCGGCAAGAATTTTCGCATACGCATTGCGCGTTTCAATATTCACAAAATCGAGCGCTTCAAAGACTGGAGCGAACTGCTTCGCGAAGAATTCCGCATCTTCCTCGCCCACACGGAAAACCGCCATGTTGCCCACATTGCCGAAGACCGCATCGCGCGTCTTCTCTTCTATCTGCTTGAGGAACTGATGCGCCACGGTGAGCGCAAGCTTGTATTTGCGTGCCTCCGAAAGAATGCCGGGAATGGAATCGGTCGTTACATTCTGGAACTCGTCTATATATAGGTAGAACGGCGGATACGGCGCACGAGGATTATCGGCGCGCGAGAGCGCCGCCATAAAGAGCTTGCCGACGATGATAAGGCCGAGGAGATTCGCATTCTTCTCGCCCAGGCGGCCCTTGGAAAGATTGATGAGCAGGATTTTCTTTGTATCCATCACCTCGCGGAACTTGAACGACGATTCTTGCTGGCCGACGATGGGGCGAATGAAATCGTTCGCGGTGAAATCGTCGAATTTGTTCGTGATGTACGGCACGATGTTTTCAAGCGACGCGTCGCCGCCGGCCTTCGATGCAATGTCGTTCCAAAATTGATTCACGATGGGGTTCATGCTCTTCGCAAGCTTCTCGCGGCGGAACTCGCTATTGGAAAGCACGCGTGCGATATCCAAAATGGTGGAGCCGCTTGCGGGGTCTTCCATCACGAGCTGAGTCGCGTTGCGGAAGTATTGTTCGAATGCCGGTCCCATACTTTCGGGCACATCGCCGTAGAGCCGGCGGAATATCATCAAAAGCTCGTTCACGATGAAGGTTTTCTGCTCCGGGCGCGAAATATTGTATTCAAGGAAGTTCAGCGAGAACGGGCGCGAAAGGTCGGCAGGATCGAAATAAATAACGTCCTTGTATCGCTCCGGCGGCACCGCGGCAAGAATATCCAAAATGTCCGAACCGTGCGGGTCAATGAAGCAGCACCCCTCGCCGTTCATGATGTCCTGAATGATCATGGACTTCATCAGTCCCGTCTTACCGGTTCCGGTTTGACCGATGATATAGAGGTGGCGCAGGCGGTCTTCGGGATCGAGGTATACGCGCGTTTCCTGCCCGCGATACGTGTTTATCCCCAGAAGAACCGACCCCACTGGCGCTTGCCCCGTTTGAAATCCGATTTCTAATGGGGCAGGCGCATGCGTGAAGCGCGATTGTTTCAGATGCGGCGAGGATTCAATACCCGATGGCGGGAAATGGTAGATGGTGGTGAGTTCGCGCAAAGACAATGGGAGCGCATCAGCGCCAGAAAGACGGAATGAAAAATTATCGAACTCTTCCTGTGCATGGTGCCCTTCGGCGCGTACGAACTTCAATTGATTTCCCTGCGTATTCCCGAATTGATTGAATGATGCTTCCAAATCGCCGAGTATTTGTTCCGCCGTGCGCTCGTTCCCCGAGGAAACGACGAGTCGTATCGTCGCACCCACGATGGGCGAAGCGATCTTCTTCTCCACCTGCTCGATGTAGATTTTGTTCGCTTCCACTTGACGCGTCTCTGCCTGCTTCGCTTTCTCCACATCCTTCGGCTTGCTGGAGAAAAGTGTTTTGCCGATATCGCGCGCAAATTCTCCGAATGCAGTCTCAGGTGTGGAGAAGGCGGACGATTTTTTCTCTCCCTTACGCAACGCCTGCAAAATTTTCCGATAATGCTTCACATGCCGGTCGCCGCGCGGTTCAATGATTATCTGGAGCGCCGCGCCTTCGCCGATGTGCTCAATTTTTGCGAACGCATTGAGTATCGCATTGAGAGGGTCTTGGTCGAAGTCGGTGTAATCCTTGAGCGGAAGGACCGGATTGTCGGTAAAATGTGCGACCGAGGCGAGCGAGGTCCCGCCGCGCGCGAATACGTTGTAGTCGTACGGCTGCGGGACCAGGTGCGCATCGGGGAATACAGCGAGCAGCTGTTTTTCGAAAAGATTGCGCTTGCTGTTCGGTACTGCGGCGTAGAACTGCAGTTCGGGGCTGTCTGCAGGCACGGCTAGCTCGAGCGCGAAATGATGCGACTCGCCTGAAACCGCGTCTCCAACGGAAAGCAGGCCGGAATAAAATTGCTCCATAGCGGAGATGAGCTCCTTGAGCGTCTTCGTGCGCACATTCGGCTCGGCATTTTTCGGCTCCGGCAGCGCAATTTCATACAGCGTCATGCGCAGTGCTTGAAAACGAGGCGTCTGTTCATCAAGCCCGGGTGCTCCGATACCGGCTGCAATGTACCGCACGAGGTAGCGATGAAAGTCATCCGCAATATGCGGGTCGCGAAGTTTTTCAAGCACGTGGAGTGCATTTTTGATGCCCTTTTCTTCCATGGTGCGACGCAGGGCGTCTATCGCGCCGGCTCCCCCGCCTAAATTGAGCTCGGCGAGTATCGCTTCCGCCTCGCTTTCTTTTGTTGCGTTGTTGATGCGATATTCGGGGGCAAGGATTTTTTCAGGCGCTGCCTGATGCTCGTGAATTGTTTCAGAAATGATCTGTGCGCGCTCCGCGCCTTGGCCCGCGAGTTCCGCTTCTTTGCTCGCGACCCGCTCGCGCAGATACGCGAGCTCTTCCTCGGGCGTGGACAACTTCGGCGCTGTTTCCATTTCCTACAGTATACCCGAGCACTCACCGTTTTTTTCGTTCACTCTGCACAAGTTTGGTGTGGAGAGTGTTTCTAGGAGAATCGGTGAGTGCTCGGGTATACTGCACTCACATGCTCGATTTCCTCACCGCCTGTATACAGCTTGATCCAATCTCCATTATAAAAACAGGCAGTTATCTCGGTCTCGCAATCGCCATCTTCTCCGAGAGCGGATTGCTCATCGGCATATTTCTCCCCGGCGACTCGCTTCTTTTTGCCGCGGGACTACTTGCCGCCGGCGGATTCCTCTCCCTCGTGCCGCTCGCGCTCGTCGTGACCGTCTCCGCGATACTCGGCGACTCGGTCGGCTATTGGTTCGGCGCAAATGTCGGCGTGAATTTTTTCAAGCGCAAAGACTCGTTCTTTTTCAGACAGGAATATCTCAAGCGCACGGAACTTTTCTACCAAAAATACGGCGGGCGCGCGGTCGTGCTCGCGCGCTTCGTGCCTATCGTACGCACTATCGCACCGATTCTCGCCGGCATTGGAAGCATGACGTACAAAGAATTTCTTCGATATAACATTCTCGGCGGACTCCTTTGGGGCATCGGGATGACCTCGCTCGGGTATTCGCTCGGCTCGGTACTTCCGAACAGCGAACACTACATCCTTCCTATTTCGCTCGTCATCATCGCGCTTTCTTTCCTCCCCATCCTCATCAATATCCTCCGCGGCAAGCGCGCGGTCTAAAGACCAACGCCAGTCAGGGTCGTCGTGTATGAGCTGATGAATTGCGGAATGGCGAATGCAAGACCGATAAGAGGGATGATAATGAGCGCGATAGTGACGACGCCGGTCCAAAAAAGATATTTGCGTGTGGATTCCACGGCACGATACGCCGCATCGGCTTTTGCGCTTATCTCCTCAAGTTTCGCGAGCAGTTCAGGATCAATCATTGCGCCACAGGTGGAACACCCAGTTCACCACGGCAAGGACTATTGCGAAGAAAAATGCCGGCCAAAATCCCGCAACGAGGAATCCTGGTACGACGTATGACGCAAGCATTACGAGAAGCGCATCTATGACGAGCGTAAAAAGACCGAGCGTGAGCAGCGTTATCGGGAACGTGAGAATGACGATAACGGGACGAACGATAAGGTTAAGAGCGCCGAGGACGACTGCCGCAATGAACGCACCGAGAAGCGTGACGGTCACGCCCGGGACAACGTACGTCGTGATGCCGATCGCGAGAGTTGCAATGATCCAATGAAAAAGTGTTTTCATGCGCGGATTATACCAAATGCACGACCGTGTAGAGCACGAGTGCGCCAAAAAGCGTCATGATGGTCGTGAGCGCGCGCGGATGCCGATGATGGCTTTCAGGAATGAGGTCGCTTGCCGAGAGGTAGAGGAACGAACCGACGAAGACGGCAAGTACGAGACCGATGGATGATTCGGGAATGCGGAAAAGAAGCGTGGAGGCGGCGCCGGCAACCGGCGCCGCCGCATCGATCAAGAGCCAATTAAATGCGCGACGCCAGCTCCCGCCGTTTTTCAGCACCAGGTTTACCGTATTGATACCGTCAGAAAAATCGTGCGTGAGCACGGCGGCCGTTACGACGATGCCGACCGCAGCGGACGCCTGAAAGCCGATGCCGATCGCCATGCCGTCCAGAAAACTGTGCGTGGAGAGTGTGAGTGCGCCGAAAAACCCCCGCGGGGTGTTGATTTCTGAGTCTTCTTCGTGTGTGTGGAGAAGAATGAGTCGGTCAAGCAGCAAGTATCCGAAAAATCCAATGGCAATGAAAAATGATATGGTCGCGCTGGTATGATATATCATACCAGCTTGAATCGCCTCGGGCAGGAGATCAAAAAGAGCAACGCCCGCGACCGCACCCGCCGAGAAGCCGAGGATGAGATGAAGCTTGTCGCGGAATCGCAGGGCGAATGAACCTCCTATAAAAGTGGCGACCGAAGCGGCCAGGGCGATATATAGGATATTCATATTGCTAATAGTACCGCATAGAAATAATAAACCCACCGAAGCGGACTTATTGTCCTTTCTTGGTGGGTTTCAGAATGGTATGTCGTCGTTGTAATCGTTGCCTTGTGAAGATTCCGGGATTCTCTTTGGTCCTCCGCGAATGACGGGTCGATCAGTTCTCGGAGGTCCTCCCCTGATAACAGGCCGAGTTGTTTCTTGGACCACTGGTGCCGGTTTTTTCTTCTCGTCCAACGAATCGTGTCCGATGTGAGTGATTTCTCCCGTGGACATGTTGACGATGAATCCGCGATCCTTGCCAACATAAGGCAAACTGCCTGATATCTTTTCCCTCGTAACGAATTCATGAGCGGTCTCCGCAACGACGGAAGGCATCTCGCCATGAGCGACAACAATAATGACATTTGCATTATAGTGATCGGCAAGTCTCAATACCTTGTCGAGAATTTCATGCGGCTTACGAATTTCGTCCCGGTCGGTCATGTACAGGTTAGTGACGATCATGTCTTCGCCCGTACATCTCAACGCTCGGATGGACTCTAGTGCTCTCGGGAGAGCCGAGAAACTGAAGCAGACACGAATTGTTTCTGAATCTCCAAAGGTCTTGGTAACGAACGCATTGACGACCGTCCGGAGATTTTCCATCTGCTTGCGACCATCTTCCGACAACGGTGACGAATCACCGCCGCTATATTCGCCGTGCCGTACGATAACAAGGAGCTTATCCATGTTGTAATTCCCTCCAAAAATTGAATGGATGTACCAGTATTCTGTCGTCCTTTTACAACTTTTGGTACCAAAACGCAACTGTCTCAATTTTTATCCTATAGGATAAAAATTGAGACACCCGATAAAATACGCAACGCGCGACCGGCGGAGCCGGTCGCGCGTTCTTTCTGGATTTACTACCAAGCGAGCCGAGCGACGAACGAGTTCGTACTCGATTCGTCTGAGGCGAGCGCAGGGAGAAAGCTTGCGAGCAAAGCTTATTTCAGAAGCGCATCAAGCGCCGTCTTGAAGGTTGCGTAGGGATACGCGCCCAGAATGGCTTGCGTCCCAATGACGAAGCCAGGAGTTGCGTTCACGCCGGCCTTCTGCGCTTCGGCCTTGTCTGCATCTGCTTCCGCCTGATAAGCGCTTGTGTTCGCTTTTACATCAGCGGCAACCTTCTTTGCATCAATGCCAGTAATGGTCGCATTGAGCTTATCTATGGACGCGGCGTCGCCGAACCCTATGTCCTGTTCTTCGTCTTGCGCCTCATACATCGCAGTACGCCACGCCATATATTGATCCGGATACAATTTCCAAATCGAACGGTCATACAGAGCGGCTGTCGTTGAGTCATTGCCGAGGAACGTGAAGTTCATGAACACGACCTTCACCTTTCCGGTATCCACATAATCCTTAACGATCTGCGGGAACGTCGTGAGCTCGAATTGTTTGCAGAATGGGCACTGAAAGTCGCTCCAGAAAGCGATAGTAACGGGCGCATTTGCGGACCCGATGAATGGATCGCCATCCGTCTTGATGTCTTTGATATTTGCCGAAGGGGCGGCTGGGGCGGCGGCCGTTCCGCTCGGCGCTACGGGAGACTTTGAGCCGTTCCAGAGGACCGCGCCTGCGATAAAGAGTCCCGCGAGAATGACTGCTGCTGGTAAGAAATACTTGTTTGTTTCATTTGTTTCCATATGTGAGCGATGATACCATGCGAGCGGACAATACAACTAGGGGGGTTCCTATGGACATTGCAACGCTGGCTCTAATCTTGCGTAATGACGACCGCGAAGTTCTGCTCGGTCTGAAGCGGAAAGGCTCTAAGCTCGGAGCGAACAAGTGGAATGGCCCCGGCGGCATTCAAGAATTGGGAGAAACGATCCTCGAATGCCTCGTGCGAGAAACCGAGGAAGAGGTCGGAATCATACTGCTCGCGGAAAAGGTCGAGAAGGTTGCCATCATCACCTGCTACTACCTCGCGGCCGGGATCCCGGTGCCGTATATGGAAATACATGTCTATCGCACGAGCTTCTTTATCGGGACACCGCATGCAACGAAAAGCATGTTGCCCGCCTGGCACGACGTCAATGACCCTCCGTTCGGTGAAATGCATGAATCCGACAGCAAATGGTTCGGTCGCGCCATCAAGGGCGAGAAATTCCGTGCGAACGCATATCACCGAGAGAAAGCGGAAGGATTTATCAACATCGAGTTCTTACCGTTCTCCGAATGACCCGGCCGCGCATCTGATGCGCGGCCACTCTGTTTTCAGGAGGCCTTCTTCCACTCCGACTTCTCGCCCCGGCGGCACGCGTCGGCCATTTGTAATTCTTCATCAATGCCGCCGATAAGGTCATACGACTTCCCCTCTTCAAGCGTGACCCACGCATATTCATCCGTCTCGCTTGTCTGCAGTACAACCTCTCCTCCGGCCCAATCCGCCATGCAAGAAATGATGAGTATGGGCGTGCCTTCTTTATCGATCGTCGCGAGTGATGTCACGTATTCAATATTCTTAATTTCAAGTCCAACTTCCTCCGTAACTTCACGGCGCACGACGCGTTCAAGCACGTTGTACCAGCATTCGTCGGTGTCTTTCGGCAGATTAATATAATCATCCGTCGTAATTCTTCCGCCCGGCACGGTCCACTTCCCCGGAAACCGTTTTTTGGACATGACACGACGAGTAATAAGATATTTTCCGTCTTTCACGACAATGGCTGTTATTGCCACTTCGTGCAGAAGTTGTGGTTCTGTATTCATGGTAGGTATAGTACCACCACATTCTGGGGTACTTGACAAATAGCCTGTAAGGTGCTATCATGGACTTTGGCGTGCTGTAGCTTGGCACTATCCACTCACAAGGAGGTAGCGATGAACAAGCTTTACGGTTCTTTGATTATGACGTTGTGCGTTCTTGTCTCGATTATGTTCGGTTCCATTGCGGCGTTTGCAGTTCCCCATCGCGGCCCCCCTATCGGGAAGCCATTGCAGATCGTCAAAATCGACAAACAACACGCAAAGGAAGGTCGTACTTGTGGGAAGTACTTCCTTTTGACGAAAGATTCCAATCAGACGTTCTTCATGTGGGATCTCGGCGGATGGTATTCGGATCGCGGTGAAGTCACAGTGATTGTGGACCAGTCGGTTCACACACCAACAGTGATGTTCGAACAGCCCAACGGCCGATACTTGTCCGTCATCCGCATGCCCGCCAAGGAAGCGAAGACGGCGCGATTGTGCCTCCTCGCTCCGAGCAGGTGATAACCGTGTTCATTCCAAAACCCCCAACCTTGCGTTGGGGGCCTTTGTTTTCAGCACATTTCGGAACCCTTGACAATAGTGCCTGACTATGCTATCATAGGAAGAGTGGTGCTGAAGCTTGGCACTTCCTACAAATTCTCAATTTAGGGAGACGGTGATGAACAAGCTTTACGGTTCTTTGATTCTGTTGGTGTGCTTCGTCTCTTTGCCGTCACTGGCAGCGGGCGAGGAAAAGGAGGAGGTCAAGCCGTGGTGGACGGAAGTCCAAACACAGTCTGACGGAACTGCGAAAGCGGTCCTCTGGTACGAGCGCGATATAACCGAGTCTCTCGGGTTCTTCGCCCTCGCAACGACGGACACGACCCGGTATGCAGCGGCATATGCCGGACCGTACTGGAAACCGACTGAATGGCTTCAGCTCGGCGTTGGCATCGGCAGGGAAAATCAGCCGAACGCCATGCGCCGAGCTGCGTTCTACTCGATTGACACCGAAAAGTTCTATTCATTCGGTACAGTCGAGAACGGTGGCTCCGGTCCCTGGTATCGCGCTCACGCGATATACCGACTGAACGAACGTTGGAGCGCCGGCGCGATGACAGAGCGAGATGTTGGTTTCGGCCCTCGGGTTGAATACAACATCAACAAAGACATCATCGTGTGGGCAGCAGCCCTTCGCGGCAATGTCCCCAATGCTGAGTTAGAGATCAAGGAAAGAAAAACCACTTTGCTCCTCGGCTTCAGCATCAGTTTCTGAATCGCTGCTCTGTCTTCGCAGGCTAGAGCTCACGAACCCCACTTCGGTGGGGTTCTTTTTTATTTAGGGACATCGTAAGTCCCTAAATCATTGATACTGGACGTAGACTGGCGCGGGGGTGAGTTTCAAGACTTCGGCAGGCGTGAGGAGGCCGTCCGCCGGCGGTCGGCTGTCGTTTTTATAAAAAAGCTTGACGCCGGTGAACTGCACCGGTTCCGGCACGATGACTCTGCTGTAGGTATTTCTTTTTTTCGCTTTCGAGCCGAATCCGTCCATATCCATCACTATCTGCACTTCAGGTAGGGGCTGTATCTTTTCATAATTCGTTACCATGTCCTGGGTGAAGCGATGGATGATGAGCACCTTCGGCGGCAAGTGATTTTCGCGCACAATGCGCGCAAGGTACTCGGCGGCATAATTGATATCAATGGCATCAAAAGTGCCGATGACTGTGCCGGGCCGCTCGCCGTGCTTCATCGAGAATTCCGGGTCGATGCCGAGGTGAACCTGCGGCATCTTCAAATACTTTTCAAGTTGCGGTAGCTCGTATTGAAGCGTACTGAGTGCCACCTGCACATCGAGGAATACAAGACCGTGTACCCGGTTCGCCAAATCGAGCGCGTGGTCTATCTGATCGTCCGGCATGCGCAGAATGTATTTCCCTTCTTTGCCGGCACCCGCCTGCGCAACAGTCGCGATGTAGTGAATCGCCGGTACGGCCGGCGTCGCAGGGTCTGCGGCTGCCCATTTTGCCGTCGTGCTCGCGAGCATGGAGAGCATTTGATCGGTCGGGTATTCGCCGAGCACGCCCATGCCTTTTGAATAAAAATTGCCGTAATACGCGACGATGCGTTTGAACGGAAGAATGGCATCGGCATTCGGATAGACCGTGCTCACGGGCCAGAGGTCGCCCTGTACCTGCACGGACGACGAGGCTGTTGAGAAAGGGAGTGCGGATGTTGATGATGCGACCACCGCAGCCGCAACAGCTGCCGCCGCACTTTCATATATGATAGTGCTCGATGCAATATCGAAATGCGCGAGCGCGAGCATTCGTGCGTTGTAGTCCGCCTTATTGAGTTCGGGCAGCGGAATAAAGCGCTCTGCCACACTGGCAGTCTCCGAGCGATACTCGGTTGCGACGAGACCGGAGTAGCCGAATGCATAGACGACCGCGAACGCGGCGATGCTCGCGCCGGTCACTCGTGTCTTGGTACTCATTGGGGCCATTCTACACTTTTTCACTTTATTTTTCTTTTGTGTCAGCCCAGAGTGCAAGCGCGGCAAGCGCGGCAAATATCGCAACTCGTAGCCAGTTCTGTGTCTGCGCCGCGTCGAGAAGCGCCGCACCGAAAAAGATAGCGAACACCGCAAAACTTGTTCCGAATGTGAGGTTTTTCATAGTTAATTGAGTTGTTTGTTGTGCTTCGCTTTTATCTTTTCCACCTTGTGCGCGAGCGCGTCCATCACATCCACTTCCATGCTCTTCGCGAGCAGGAAGGCAACGATGACAACATCTGCGAATTCGTCGGCGAGACTTCCGGTATCTCTTTCGCCCATCTTCCCTGTCCGCTGGTCACCGAGTGCGGCAAGCACTTCGTCGCTAAGCTCGCCGAGCTCCTCTGACAGCTTCACCGTCCGCGCCAATATCCGCTCCCGCTCCGTGTAGTTCAAGGTCTTCGTGGTACGAAAAAGCTCGTCCTGTTCATCTATAAATTTCTGGAATTCTTCGATGGTCATAGATGTTTTTGCTGATAAGCGTCAATGCGCGCAATGTCTGCAAAATCTTTTTCTCGGCCAAGCGCCTTCTTGAACTTTTTTAGTTCGTCAAGATTCATAAAATAAATTCCATCTATTACCATCGCCGAAGCAATTGCTTCTTCGGTGGTAGTCGGGTATTCAGACCATGAAAGTTTCGGAATGATATCTACTTTTTCTTTCTTGAGAAAAATCTTTCCGTATCGTTCCTCTTCCTCCCACTCCCCCGTTGCTCGCAACCGTTCGAAGAGTTCAGGCAAAACCGCGATATCTATATCGCCTGCTTGGCGTATATCGAGAGCTTCAAGGGGACCACTACCGACAATAACGTATTCTCCTGGCGGAAAATTGAGTTCTTTTGCTTTCTCGATAATGTTCATAGTTTTATTCGAGCTGGGGGACTTGGAATCGAACCAAAATTAACGGCTTCAAAGGCCGCTGTCCTACCGTTAGACGATCCCCCAATGTTTCAAACTCTACCACTACTTTCGCCATTCGTCCGCCCTCATTCCCACTATTCTACTATTCGCGCGAATTAGAGAATAGAGATGATGGAACGAGCCGGTGACGACAGATCGCGGGCCAGGGAGTAGAACATCTGCAGACTCCTCTGCTCGCGGTCCAGCAAATTCGCCGACGAGAGTATGCCCAGATGCTTTGACGTTGCCTTGAACGAGAGGCGGATTTCTTCGGCGATGTCGCCGACATTTGCCTCTTTTTCTTTCTTAACGAAACGCAGAATGGCGAGCCTGCGCCGGTTCGCCAGCGCTTTCAGAGTCCGTTCAAGTTCTTTGTCCGCCATACGTAACTATTCTACCATTCGCGCGAATTAGAGAATAGAAAAAGATGGGGATAGAAAGAAGACGTTGTGACACTTATTCAGGAAGCAGCTCTAAAACCGCTAATTCCAGGGGGAGCGCGAGAATGGGCGCGTAGCGGATGCGGTCGGCGGCGTTCAGGAACGCCAACATGGTCTGGTGCGTAATGTAGGACCTCGGAGGTCCTACATGGGCGAATTTTTCAAGGGCGGAAAATTCGTCCGCGCCGAGCTCGCTTTGGAGCGAGGCGCGGAGTTCAGGAGCATAGCGGATGAGAAGTGTGCTGCGTAAGGCCTCCAGCACGAGTTCTAGAAACAGCTTCATATCTACATCGGCCTTTGCCGCTTTCTCGATTGCATCCAATGCCTTTCCGCGTTCGCCCTCTGCGAGCGCGTTCACGAGCGCGTGCACCTGCTCTCTGCGCGGCGCACCGGTCGCCGCTTCTACCGTCTCGCGCGAAAGCGATTTACCTTCCGTTGCTGAAAATACTTTCTGCAAAACCGAAAGCGCATCGCGATATGAGCCGTCGCCGAGCATTGCAATAAGCTCGGCGGCGTCCGGTGCGAGCGTATATCCCTCTTTCTTCGCCACCGCGGCGGTCATTCTCGCCAATACTGCGCGCGTCGGCTTCCTGAATTCAAATACCTGGCAGCGCGATTGCACCGTCTCCGGCACTTTCGTGAACTCGGTTGTCGCGAGTATGAACACCGCGTGCGCCGGCGGCTCCTCCAGCGTTTTCAGAAACGCATTCCATGCGCCTTTGGAGAGCATATGCACCTCGTCCAAGATGTACACCTTGTACGGCGAAGCGAACGGGAGCGTGTACACGCCCTCGGCCAAGGCGCGAATGTCTTCCACTCTGTTATTGCTCGCCGCGTCTATCTCGTAGAGGTCGTTCTCGGTGCAGCCGATGGCGCTCGCGAATATGCGCGCAACGGACGTTTTCCCCAGTCCGCGCGTGCCGGCAAAGAGATACGCGTGCCCTATCTTCCCCGACTTGGCCGCTTCCTCAAGCGGCTTCGTCACTTGCTCCTGCCCCACGACATCCGCAAAAGTAGCGGGACGATGAATGCGATAGAGGGACTGGTGCGCCATAATGCTCCGAGTATATCAAAACAAAAAGAAAAGGCCTCGGGTCCGCAAAATCGCGAAACCGAGGCCAATGTTGCACTTCGCCCATGAAAGGAGAAATGGCTACTTAGAACGACCATCGGAAAATGTTCTCTCTAAGCAGTCTCATTTTATACCCTGCGTATATTTCTGTCGAGCAAATGTGCTATTGATACCTCACAATAACGTCGAAGTCTTTGACAGGGCCGGTACTGGCCTTGCTTGTCGCAGGCACGACGGGTTCGGTATCGGTCGGTTCGAGGCTCTCGAGATGAAAGGTCATCTCCGCGGCCAAGATTTTGAAATCGCCGCTGCTTTTCTCCAGGCGACCGATGCGTTCTCGCAACGCCTTTACGTGACGGGCTCGATCTTGATCCTGCGATGCGGTGAAAGCCTCATTGAATTCATCTCCGATTTCTTTGAGCCTCTGCCCCAGTGCAAGCGCCTCCATCGGTGCGAGAGGCCGTTTGATGCGGTCCGCGACCTCGCGCAATCTGCTCGAGGCACGGTCGAACTTTTTCATGTCCATCTAGTTCTCCAGTGATGTGTCCGCAATCAACCTATACGAGCGGACCAACAGCGTCAAGTGTCATTTTCTCGAGCTCAGTAGCGCTCTCCGCGGTCATGAGTTTTGTGCGCAGCTCCGCTGCGCCGGCAAAGCCGGTAACGAACGCTTTGATATGCTTTTTCAAAATCGCAAAACTTTTAGCGGGCGTTATCTTTTCAAAATCGTATGCGAGTTCAAGGAGCGCCGCGAGTTTCTCGGCGAGCGGCGTGTCTTCCGTTTTTCTGCCGGCGAATACCCATGGATTACCGAACATTGCACGGCCGAACATTGCACCGTCGCATCCTGACTCTGCAACTTTTGTCCGCGCGTCTTCCATGTCCTGCACGTCGCCATTACCGATAAGAAGCACTTTCGGATTTACGCGGTCGCGCAACGCGACCGCTTTTTTCATCAGCTCCCAATCGGCGGGCACGAACGACATCTCTTTGCGCGTACGCAAATGGAGAGTGATGGCGACGGGATTCGCTTCAAGAAGCGCCGTCAGCCATTCATCAAGCGACTCTTTGTTATATCCGATGCGTGTTTTCACCGAGACCGGCAACGGACTGGCTTCCTTAGCGGCACGAATAAGCTCCTTGGCGAGCGCGGGATTCTTCACCAATGCTGCGCCCGCGCCCTGTTTCTCAATGCTTTTATCCGGACAGCCCATATTGAGGTCAACACCATCAAAACCTAGCTCGGCAACGAGCTTCGTCGCATACGTAATCATCTCCGGTTTGCCGGAAAAGATCTGTGCGGCAATGGGCCGCTGTTCTTCTGTAAACTGCAAATCCCGCAATAGGGGGTTGCTGGTATGATATATCATACCAGCACGCGATTCGATTTCCCCCCTTTCGATCAGATGGAAAAGTCCGTCGGCCGAAACGAATTCCGTCCAGAACACGTCCGGCTTCCCATGTTTCGCCACGAGCGCGCGAAAAGCAACGTCGGTGACGTCCGCCATCGGTGCCATCACGAAAAATGGCTTAGGTAAGCCTTGCCAGAACGATTTCATATTGCCTATTCTAGCAGGTATTGACAAATATAGCGATTAGGTATATATTCACGTTCGGGTGCTGCATTCGAATGAATGCGCCAAGCGCCAGGGCAGGGTCGACCGAAGTTTGGTCTTCCTTGCCCTGTTCTTTTTTACTGGCTTTGCGCTTTCTTTTTCAAATACACCTTGCCATCGAAACGTAAGTCAACATATTCAATTGAGCCGTCCGCAAGATTGAAATTATCGCGCGCGGACACGAGCGCGGTAAATGCATTGTTTTCATGTCCGAGAAGGTAGGTGATGCGCGTACCGCCCACCACATAGTCATCCACCTCATCACCCCGCAGGACAACTTTCACGGCTGGCGAGCCAAGCGTGTCAAGCTGACGCGCGAAATCAAAAGCGTGCGGCAAACGTTCGGCATACGCGATGGTCGCATGAAGAGGTTCTAATGTGTCATTTACAAGCGGCGCATACAGTACAAATGAATTGATAGTTTGCGTGGAACTCGCAGCAGCGGCAAAAATGTAACCGCTCGCGTCAAAGACGTAACAGTATTCGTCCACACCGGGCGTAGGAGCGAGACCGCACCAGCGCGCAACGGGGGCGCGATCATCCGTTTTTATTGAGATTCCGGTCAAGCCGTTGCGGAATATGGAAATGGCGGCGATGTCCGGATGCGCAGCGAGAATGTCGGCACGAATATGCGATTCCGGAAAAAAGAAAGCGGAATCGCGCGGGATAACGCCGAAATAACTTCCTTGCATTTCGGCTTTTGCATAATCAGCAAATGAGGCGTCCGAACCGTACACGACAACGCTCGAAATGCGGACCGAACTTTGCCAGAGACCCCAGATAAGCGCGCCGAACAACACGCAAAGAAGAACGCAAAATGCGATGAGACCGCGGCGGCGGCGCAGCCGCCGCCGCTCCGCAAGCCGCTCGCTACCCTGCGGTTGGGCCGATGATGCTCTTCCCAACATAAGGCACTAAAGCGTCGGGCACCTTTATCGTGCCGTCAGACTGCTGGTAATTTTCGATGAGGACGGCGAGGAACCGCGGCGTCGCAAGCGCGGTGTTATTAAGGGAATGTGCGAACTTCAATTCGCCCTGCGCATCGCGATAGCGGATATTCAGCCGGCGCGTTTGAAAATCGTGGAAGTAGGAAGAGGAATGCGTTTCGCGGTATTTCCCTTCCGACGGCATCCAGCATTCGATGTCGTATTTTTTCACCTGCCCGAGCCCGAGATCGCCCGCGCAATTGACGACGACGTGATACGGGATCTTTAGGAGCTGGATCATTTCTTCGGCGTTCGCGGTCAATTCTTCGTGATACGCCACGCTCGCCTCATGCGAAGCCTCGCAGAGAATGACTTGTTCAAATTTAAAGAATTCGTGCACGCGCACCAGTCCTTTCGTATCTTTGCCGTGCGCACCGGCCTCGCGGCGAAAACAGGGCGAGAAGGAAAAATATTTCATCGGGAATTGCTTTGCATCAAGCGTTTCATTCATGTGCAGACCCATCGTGGCGACCTCGGCGGTGCCGGCGAGATACTCGCCATCCTGCGTCTTGTACAGGTCTTCTTCCGATTGCGGTAAATAGCCAGTGCCCATAAATGATTCGCGGCGCACGAGCGAGGGAACGATCATCGGCGTGAAGCCTCCCTTTTTTACGAAATGGTCGGACATGAAATGCCACAATGCGTAAGAAAGAAGTGCGGCATCGCCTTTGAGAAAATATCCGCGGAAGCCGGCAACCTTCGTACCGCGCTCGAAGTCGGCGATATCAAGCGCGGTCATAAGATCCACGTGGTTTTTCGGCGTAAAGCCGAAATCCGGTAGCGTGCCCCATTTCTTCACTTCCATGTTGTCGGCATCGCTCTCGCCATCGGGCACCGACATGTCGGGAATGTTCGGGACCATGAGCATCAGTTGCTGCCACTCGATCATCACCTTTTTCAATTGTTCTTCGCCCTCCGCCATGCCGGCTTTCAGGTGTTGCATCTGTTCAATGACCTTCTCGCGGTCGCCGCCTTTGGCGAGTTGTATTTCACTACTGCGCCGGTTCTGCTCCGCGCGCTTGATATCGAGCTCTTGCCGGATTTTCTTGCGCTCGTCGTCCACGGCAATGAGCCGGTCGATATCGACGTCGATGTGTTTTTTCATCGCGCCCGCTTTGATGATCTCCGCGTTCTCCCGAATAAAATGTATGTCGAGCATTGCCGCCTAGTATACTGCACCTATGGACATTCGTGAACTTGAGCGCGCAGAGTGGCCTGCACAACTTTTGGAAATACCGCAGCCGCCCGAGAAACTCTGGGTACGCGGTTCTTTGCCTCCCGCGGGCACGAAATACCTCGCGGTTGTCGGCTCTCGTGCGATGACGCGCTATGGGCAGGAAGCCTGCGAAAAACTCATCATGGGTCTTGCGGGCTACCCTATTTCTATCGTCAGCGGTCTTGCACTCGGCGTCGATGCGTGTGCGCACAAATCGGCACTCACCGCCGGAATACATACCGTCGCCATCCCCGGCTCGGGACTCGATGATTCCTTCCTGTATCCAAGGTCGAACCTTGGATTGGCCAACAATATTGTGAACGCTGGCGGTGCGCTTGTGAGCGAACACGAGCCGAACTATCGTGCAGCGCCGTGGGACTTTCCTTCAAGGAATCGCATCATGGTGGGCCTCGCGGACGCAGTTCTTGTCATTGAGGCAGGCAACAAATCCGGTACGCTTATCACTGCGCGGCTCGCAACCGAATACAATCGCGACCTCCTCTGCATTCCTCATCGCATCGGCGACCCGCACGCATTCGGTTCTCATCTTTTCATCCGGCTCGGCGCCGCGCTCGTGAGCGAGCCGCTCCACATACTTGAAGCGCTCAAAATACCGCCGCGTGCCCCAACGGGGCCCCTTCGGGGAGGCGCCCCGAGCGACCTAGAGGACGCGGAACTCGTTATCTGGAGTATGATTGACGAGCCAATGACCCGCGATGAAATTCTTCGTGGAACTGGCCTCCCGGCGGGCGAAACACTCACTGCGCTCGTCGCACTAGAGCTGCGCGGTCTTATCAAAGAAGAATTCGGTGCGTGGCGTAAAATATAAAAATGAAAATTTACTCTTGGAACATGTTGTTCCGCAACAAGGAACAAGACCGCGCGTTCGAGTTCATCAAGAACAGCGATTTCGATATTTTCTGTTTGCAGGAAGTGCCGGAAGAATTTCTCAAACGATTGCAGACGCTTCCCTGTTCTATTGCGGAACGCATTGATGTCGAACGGCTTTTTGCAAAAGGCACGATGTCCAATTATGTCGTCATACTTTCCAAATACCCGATCGAAGCGCAGGGTGAAATATCCTTCCCCGACTATTGGCATCTCTTACCGCTACGTACGCGCATCTTCGTCCGACTCATGAAACCGTTCGGGTTTTCAAAGATACGCAATCGCGGCGCCATTTTCGCCGATATCCGCGTTCCCCTTTTATCGCATACTATTCGCGTTTTTAATCTGCACATCATCCTCGCCCAACCGGCGTGGCGATTGAAGGAATTTGAGACCGCAATGGCCGAACGCGATCCAGCTCGACCGACTATCGTCTGCGGCGATTTTAATACCGTTCAATCTCCGCACATTTCAATATTGAATTGGTTCCTTGGCGGACCCGCGAGCGACGCGCTTTTGTACAACCGCGAACGCACGCGCATAGAACAGCGCTTTGTTGAACACCAATTAACGAATGCGCTTGCCGGCGGCGTCACGCATCCATTGTCGCAATCGCAGCTCGACCACATCCTCGTATCGCATTCGTTCTCCATTAAAAATACTTCTGTTATCCCCGACCGATTCGGTTCCGATCATCATCCGATCTTCGCTGAAATCTCATAAGCGCGACTTGCCCGGTAGGACAACTTGGCATTGTGCATATTGCTCGTTATCAACACGTACGATTCATATCAATATCTGCTTCATACACAAGCGTACAGAAGTTATATTTCGGTGCACGAGCGATGCCAAGTAGTCCTCACCGGGCTTGACCATATATAGGTATGCGCGTTATGAGTTAACGTGTGACCAAACGATTACTCATTGTGGAACCCCGTACCAAATGTCTCGGAAGACAGTTGGTACGGGGCGTGTCGCCTTCATGAAAAGACTTCTTATCGTGGAGTCCCCCACGAAGGCGAGGACCATCGGACATTACCTCGGCAAGGACTACACCGTCCTTGCTTCGGTCGGTCATGTGCGCGACTTGCCCAAATCAAACAAAGACGCTGTTGATATTGAGGGCGGCTTTATTCCGCGTTATGTGATACCCGCCGAGAAACGCGAAGTCATTGAGAAGATAGAAAATGCGGCGAAAAAAGCGGACGAGATATATCTCGCGACCGACCCTGACCGCGAGGGCGAGGCGATAGCATGGCACATCAAAGAAGTTGCCGGTCTCAAAAAACCGAAACGCGTGGTCTTCCACGAGATCACGAAAGCGGCGGTTGAAGAAGCCATCGCGCATCCGCGCGCCATTGATGAGAATTTGCGCCGCGCGCAAGAAGCGCGGCGCGTCCTCGACCGCATCGTGGGCTACGACCTTTCCGGCCTCATCTGGAAAAAAGTACGCTACGGGCTTTCGGCCGGGCGTGTGCAATCGCCGGCGCTGCGTATCCTTGCAGAGCGCGAGCGCGAGATCAAAGCCTTTACGCCGGTCATTTATTTTGTACTTTCGGCCCTCTTTAAATCAAAAACCGGCGAGGTCGCGACAACCTGTGTCGAGCAGCCTTTACTGAAAGAAGTCGCCGACACTATCGTACAGACCGGCAGAAGTGCCAAGTGGAGCGTTGCTGACGTCGGAGAAAAGTCCGAGGAGCGTAATCCGCGCCCGCCATTCACTACTTCCACCTTGCAACAGACCGCTTCCACGCGCCTCGGCTTCGCGCCTTCACGCACGATGCGCGCAGCACAGAAACTGTACGAAGCCGGCCACATTACCTATATGCGTACCGACTCGGTGAATCTCGGCACCGACGCAGTCGCAAAGATGGCGAGCGTTGTGGAGAGCCAGTTCGGGAAAGAATATGTGCAGGTGCGCGTTTACAAAACCACCAGCAAGAACGCGCAGGAAGCACATGAAGCCGTCCGCCCCACCGATGCGGGTAAAGCACGCGCGGGCGCCACGCCGGACGAAGTGGCACTCTACGAACTTATCCGCATTCGTGCGCTCGCTTCGCAAATGAGCGCCGCGCGCATTATGCGCACGTCTCTCTCGGTCAAAGCCGATGCTGACATCCCGTTGTTTACCGCAAACGGTTCGCGCATGCTCTTCCCCGGCTGGCTTGCGCTCGATACGGCGGCACGTGGCGAAGATGTGGAATTGCCGAAGCTCGCCGTCGGCGATCCTCTTACGCTTCTCTCGCTGTCATCTGAACAAAAACAGACCGAACCGCCGAACCGATACACCGAAGCGGGTCTCATCAAAGAACTCGAGAAACGCGGTATCGGTCGTCCTTCCACGTACGCGTCAATTATGAAAACCATTCAGGACCGCGGCTATGTGGAAAAGCTTGGGCGCGCACTGAAGCCGACCGCGACCGGCATGGTCGTCTCCGGATGGCTGGAGGAAAATTTCCCGACCTATGTGAGCGACACGTTCACTGCAGAAATGGAAAATGAATTGGATGAAATTGCGCGTGGCGAGCGCGGCTATGTCGAGACGCTCAAAGCCTTTTATGGGCCATTTGAAAAAGAGGTGCGCGCTGGAGACAAATTGCCGAAGGCAACTTCCCTCGGCGATGTTCCGGTAGAATTCCCCTGCCCGTTGTGTGCAAGTCCGATGGAATTCAAGCTCGGCCGCGGCGGCATCTTTATGAGCTGTAAAAAATATCCCGATTGCCTCGGTGCGCGCACTGAAGAAGGAATGGAGCTCAAGGGCGATGAACCGATCGGATACCACCCCGAGACCGGCGCACCTATTTTTATCAAGACCGGACGTTTCGGACCGTATGTAGAAATGTCATTGCCGGAAGAAATCGTTAAAGAGGAGATTGTCGTTAGTGAAGATGGGAAGAAACCAAAAAAGAAAGTAACGAAGCGCGGCAAGGGCCGGCCGAAGACCGCTGCGAAGCGCGCAAGCATTCCCGCCGGCACTGACCTCGCGAGCGTGACGCTCGCCGATGCGCTCAAATACCTCTCGCTTCCGCGAGAGCTCGGGATGCATCCTTCCACCGGCAAAGCGGTATTCGCCTCAACCGGACGCTTCGGCCCGTACGTCGGCAGTGACGGAGAATTCCGTTCCATCAAAAAAAGCGATCCGTACACCATTACGTTCGATGAAGCGCTCGCGGTACTCGCAGAGCCGAAGCGACCACCGAAAGGCGTGGAGATCGTGAAAGAGATCGGCAAGCATCCGAAGACCGGCAAGACGATGACGCTCTACAAATCAAAACAGGGGTTCTTTTTGAAAAAAGGCCTCCGCCGCATCTATCTCCCTGAAGCGACCAAGCCCGATTCCTTCACTCCGGAAGAAGCCGCTGAGTATTTGAAATAAAAAATCACGACCCGAATGGGCCGTGAGGGTAGTGCGAACTGGTCAAGCTAGTCTTTTCTTTTCAGCGCGCTCATGCACGCCTTTGTGACGGCATCAACGCGTTCTTGCGGATAGTCTTTCGCATCATCCATGTCCACTGCCGTCGCAAGCCGCCGCATCCGTATACCGCCCGTTCGACGATACTGCTCTAATATCTCCGAATGCACCCTCGCCTCTTCTCTCGGATCCATCATCGAGTTTATCAGTATCGAATATTGCGGATTGTCGGGGCTGATTCCTGCTTCTTCAGCTACTCTTTCTGCCCCAGCAAATCGCAAGCCGAGAGTGTCGAGCGCATAGTCAGGGTCGAGTCTTTCCAATTCGGCCTTGTACCATGCGACAATCCGGCGTTCGCATTCACGGTGATGAAAACGAATGCGGAACGATTGGTGCAACGGAGAAATCTTCATACCGCGTTCTGGAAATATCTGATCAAGCCATACCACCATACGTGCAAAGAACAGACTCATGATTCACCTCTCCTCTAGTTGACGAACCCGGCTTACTGTACCAGTTTCGAGACAAAAGCCAATATCCTTATCTTTGACGGTCGGTCATCCATAAGGATATTGGAAGTAGTCGTCTATAAGACAAACATAAAGAAGGAGGTGTATAGTAGTCTTCTATGACCACCGTCAAAGAGATCGTCGGCAAAATGTCGAGGGCCTCGGCCGAGGATATCGCTTTCGTCGAGAAAGCGTATGAGTGCTCCAAGAAGGCGCATGAAGGCAATTCTCGCTACTCCGGCGAACCTTACTTCATACACCCGGCAGCCACCGCAAAGATACTCGCGGAGTACGGTATGGATGCGACAACCATCGCCGCGGGACTTCTGCATGACGCGGTGGAAGACGGCGGCATCTCACGCGAGGAGGTAGAGAAGGAATTTGGGAAAGAATTACTCTTCATTGTTGACGGCGTGACGAAACTCGGCACGCACAAATATCGTGGCGCCGAGCGCCACGCGGAATCGCTCCGCCGACTCCTGGTAGCGACCGCGAGCGATATTCGCGTGCTCATCGTGAAGCTTGCCGACCGCTATCACAACATGCAGACATTAGAACATGTGCCGGAGCACAAACGGCAACGGATCGCACTCGAGACGCTCGAGATCTACGCGCCTATCGCCGACCGCCTCGGCATGGGTAAAGTGAAGAAAGAGCTTGAAGATCTCGCATTCCCATTCATGGATCCGGATGCCGCACGGCACGTTGCGGAAGTACTCAAATTGAAGACGCAAGAAACCGAGAGCGGTCTCGCGAGAGTGCAAAAAGAACTGCTCCGCGAGCTCGCGAAGAAAGGGCTCACGAAATTCCATTCCGATATTCGCATGAAAGGCCTCTGGAGCCTGCATCAGAAATTGAAACGAAAGCGCGACGACATAAATTTGATACACGACATCGCGGCCTTACGGCTCGTCGTACCAACCATTGAAGATTGCTACACGACGCTCGGCCTTGTGCACGCACTCTACCGGCCGCTCCCGGGCGAATTCAAAGACTACATCGCATTTCCGAAACCGAACGGCTATCAATCACTCCACACGACCGTCGTCACGCCGGAAGCCGGCATCGTGGAAATACAGATTCGCACCGAGGAAATGCATAAGCGCGCTATGTTCGGTATCGCGTCGCACATGTCGTACAAACAGCTGGGGAAAAATATCGAAAAACTGGAAAAAGACGTGCAGAAAAGCAGATTTTCCTCGCTTTCATTTTCGTGGGTCCGCTCGCTTATTCCATCGCTCATGAAAATCTCCAAAAAAGAAGGCGGCCAGAAAACGGTGACGCAAGTGCCTCCCTGGCTCGCCGAACTTGCCGAGGCACACACGGATATTGCCGGCTCTGAGGAATTCGTGGAGGGGCTGAAGGAAGATTTCTTCTCTCATCGTGTGTTCGTGTTCACGCCGAAGGGCGATGTCATCGACCTGCCGGCTGAATCAACTCCGATTGATTTCGCTTACGCGATACATAGCGATCTCGGCGACCATTTACAGGGCGCCAAAGTCAACGGAAAAATGGTTTCTTTTGAGACGAAGCTTGGCAATGGAGAAGTTGTGGAAATTCTACGACGCGATTCTGCGCACCCGTCCGCAAAATGGCTCGAGGTCGTGCGCACCTCGCTTGCGCGCCGGCACATTCGTACCGCACTTGGTATGACCGAGCCTACCAAGCCTTCGCGCCGACGTCATCGGCACGTCACTAAAAAATAAAGTCGTCGCTAATTTTATACGCTGAAACCCGTGATGGAATAGAGATCGTCGTCCTCGCGCTCTTCGGGAGCGGCTGGTGGAATGAGATCGTTCGGAAGTTGCGTCGTGTTTGGGAAAATCTCCGACGCTTCTGCGAATCCGGTAGGCTCACCGTCGACCACTGCTTCCGCCACCTGCTGTTCGGCAGCGAGCGTCGCAACGAGCTGTTGCAGATCTTCGGGAGAGAAGAAGTCAATGCGAAGAGAACCTCCTTCGGCATTGGTCTCTATGATGACACGCGTGCCCAGGGTTTCGGTGAGCGCTTTTTCTATGTCTACCATCTCCTGCGATTTACGATGATGCTTGTGCACGCGCTCCTGCGCGATGGATCGCGCAATGCGCTCGGCAGTGCGGACCGGCAATCGTTTCAAAATGATTTCCTTAAAAAGAGTTTCGCGCTCTTCGGGACGGTCGTTCAGCGACATCAAAGGACGCGCGTGGCCCTCGCTTATTTCGCGCCCCACAATGGCGCTCTGCATATGCTCGGGAAGTGAAAGGAGGCGGAGCGAGTTGGAGACGTATTCGCGGCTCTTCCCTATCTTCGCGGCAGTCTCGGCGTGCGAGATACCGAACTCGTCAATGAGTTTCTGCAGCGCTTTCGCGCGGTCTATCGCATTGAGATCTTCGCGTTGAAGATTTTCAATGATAGCGAGCTCGAGCTTTGTGAGATTATTATCGCCCTGGCGTATCACCACCGGCACTTGTCGGAGTCCCGCAAGCCGGCTCGCGCGCAAACGCCGTTCGCCCGCGATGAGCTCATAGACGCTCGCGAGGCCATCCTCCTTCTCTACCTCGCTACGGCTTACGACGAGCGGTTGCAACACGCCGTATTGGCGAATACTCTCCGCAAGCGAGCGTAGACCTTCCTCGCTGAATTCTTTGCGCGGCTGGTAGGGATTCGGCACGATACGGTCCACATCGATCCAAAAAACCGAGTCGTACTTGGTCGGAATATATGCCGCATCATCCTTCATTGGTCCCATTTTAGCACGATGAAAAATCCGAAGCGAAATGGTAATGTGAACACTACAGCCGGGATGGCGGAATTGGTAGACGCACAGGATTCAAAACCCTGCGACGCGAGTCATGAGAGTTCGATTCTCTCTCCCGGCACCAGAAAAATAAGGGTTTACGAAATCCTTAATTGTTTAGAGTTTACCGACGAGATCAAGACCAGGTTCGAGCGTATCGTCGCCCGGCTCCCAGGAGGCGGGACAGACCTGGCCTTTGTGCGTTTCCACATATTGCGCCGCCTGAAGCTTGCGCAGCGTCTCCGTGCCTTTGCGGCCGATAGAGTTGTCGTTGATTTCCATAGAACGCAGTACGCCAGCCGGGTCGATGATGAAGGTGCCGCGAAGCGCTAATCCCTCGTCCGGAGTGAGCACTGCTTCCCCTCCTTCGATGAGCACTCCAAAGGCGTATGAGAGCTTGCCGGATGGATCGGCCGCCATAGGATATTTGATTTCTTTAATAGCCGGCGAGGCATCGTGCCACGCCTTGTGCGTGAAAACGGTATCCGAAGAAACCGAAATAATCTCGGCACCGAGTTCTTGGAATTTCGGATACAGTTTTGCAAGTTCCTCCAGCTCAGTCGGGCAAACGAATGTGAAGTCCGCCGGATAGAAAACGAGGACCGCCCACTTCCCTCGCAATTTCGAGAGACTCATCGTCTTTATCGCTCCCTGTTGGAAGACTTCAAATTCAAAATCAGGAATGGTCTCGCCTACCTTCACCTGCGAAGTATAGTCCGCTACTCTGTCATGGAACTCGCCGCAATTCTCGCAATAGTTGCTTTTAGTTTCTTTCATACCCGGTGAGGACTAAATGGCATAGCTCATGTGTGCTAGCTATGTGATTTGCTAATAATCTCAATTATACACTTTTTGTGTAAATTACCGATGCCCGAGACGGAGCTATAGCACGATGCCATTTTGTCCTACCGGGCATAGGTGTATTTGGTTACGTTGAAACTATGATACCATCGCGCTTGATGAAGATAAACATTCTCTGTATCGTGGGACCGACCGCTTCAGGTAAATCCTCCCGCGCGGTTGAGGAAGCGCTTGCGCGGGGTGGTGAGATCATTTCCGTTGACTCGCGACAGGTGTATCGCGGGCTCGATATCGGTACGGAGAAAATAACGAAAGAAGAGGTGCGGGGCGTGCCGCACCATCTCATCGACATTCGCGAGCCAGAGGAAAATTACTCCGCGGGAGATTTCGTGACGGGTGCGACGCGTTTGATCGAAGAAATTTCTGGGCGTGGGAAATTGCCTATCCTGGTGGGCGGAACACATTTTTATTTTGACGCACTTCTCTCCGGCTTGCCGACGGGAGTTGATGCAAACCCCGCACTGCGCGAAGAACTCGAGAAGCTCTCGACCAAGGAATTGTATGGGCGCGTCCGCTTGGCGGACGCGCGCCGAGCCGCAGAGCTCGACCCGAAGAACCGTCGACGAATCATCCGCGCACTCGAAATAATTGAAGAAAAAGGAACAGTTCCAGCGAGATCGAACCTCGCTACAAAATATGAAGTTGAATGGATAGTGATTGATCCGCCGATGGAAGAATTGCGAGCGCGGATCGATGCGCGCTTGAAAAGTGCCTTTGTGCGCGGACTGGTGGATGAAGTGCGCAGGGTGCGCGGACAAGTCGGCAATGCGCGTCTCAACGAACTCGGCCTTGAATATAAAATCGTGGGTGAATTCCTCCGCGCAAGCGACTTGGAGGCTTCGCTTCCAAGTCAAGGCGAAGCCTCCAAGTCGCTCCTTCTGACTCTCTCGGCAAAGCTTTGGCAATATGCCCGCCGCCAAAAAGCGTGGCTTCGTAAGCTCCGTGAAGAGAAAACTATCTCGGAAGCGTCGTAGCACCGGGACAGAAACTAAATCCAAGATTTTTCCCGGCGTATTGCTCGCTTGTGTACTTTGTGACACCGACGAGATAATTGAGACTGCACATTTGCGACTGCGTCAGCCCCAGCGTGGTGAACAAAAATTGTTCCGCATCAAGACGTGCCTGTCCCAATGGCTCTTCGGTAAGCGTTATGATGAACGACTGCACTGCGCTGTCGTAATACACGCTAAAATTGTTTGCCGGAGCCGCCTGGCATTGCTTCGGGTCCGCTGTGCAATAGCCGAGATTGCCGGCCAAGAGGTATCGACCGTTATTCACTGTGTCATTGATGGTCGTTCCGTTGTTGATGAAATCCTTAGCGAGCACGGTGTTACCTCCGTACGTAGTAATCTCCATAACTGACTCTCCCTGGGTCGTTGTCGCCGAGGACGATGATGTTGTGGGCGTTGGTCTGATGGATCCGCTGATAGGGAGCGTGCCCGTCTGCAGCGGTGGCGGAGGCGCTGCTTTCGGTGCGAACACGACGTACCAAAGAACGGCGACAACAATGACCCCGAGAAAGATACCTACTATCCAGATTATGAGTTTAGTATTCATAAAAATCATGTGCCGGTATTACCGGTATTAATGCAACCCGTCTGCACGGCACTATTTACATCCGCTTGCCAATCTCTAAAACTGCCGCCGGCTTGCTGTAGAACGCAAGCCGCCGCCGAAGTACTGCAATCCAGGTCATTAGCTGCTCGGAGGCACTGGTCGACCACCGCACTTTTTGACGGTATCGGATTGCCTCTGCTAAATCCGGATGCACAATTGAGCGAACTACTTACTCCGGCAGCCGAGCGGCATACACTATTTTCATAGCAATCAGCATGGCTCGATAACAGCACTTGGAAAGCACCCGCGGCGGTCGACCCCGGCGATGACTTCGCACTATTCCAATTATAGTTGGGCGGATCTTGCGGCGCGCCACAGTTGCTTTCCGGTTTTGCAATGCACGCAAACGTATTTGCTTGCACGTTCGTGAGCGTGTACCCGCCTGCGGCCGCAGCCGCCTTCACGACTGCGGGATCACAGGCGGTGCCGATGCGCGTCCAGGAAGGAGAATTGAGGCCTCCGGTGCTGACACCCGAAGTATTTTGTAGAGCGGATTGGCTGAGGCTTTCTTTAAGTGGGATGCAAGTCGTCTTTGAAAGATCGCCTGAGGTAATGAGCTGTGACCATGCTTTGCCGGCAAGGCTCGCATCGGTCGGATGATAGAGCACCGCCATAATGGCGTCCACGACCAGCCAGCCGGCGAACGCGATGACAATACCGATGATGGTATTGAGTAAGACGCTTTTTGCTTTGGCTATCCCGCCGGAATTCACCGGATTCACTACAAAAAGGAACCCGGAATACGCGATCATCAGAGGTGCGACAAAAACGATGACGAGCGTGAGGAGGAAACTGATTATGTTATTGATGACCATTATTAGCATCCCCCAGCCCGCGGCACAGACATCCGAACCTTGAACTCCCGTAATACTTTGTGGAGGAATGATCGGTCCGAAGAACGGTATCGCCGCATGCGCGACCACCGGCAATACGAACGAGCCTGCGATGAGCAGAAACACAAACAAAGGTGCGCGAGAACGCATACCCGGTTAGGACAACATGGCATTGCTCCTCGTGTCTACCGCGAGAAGATGCTTTCGTTGTACGAAAAATAATAAACCGACAAAGCTCCAATAAACGTTTGGGGCAATGACACGATGCCATGTTGTCCTACCGGGCATAGCTCTATCATACCGCCCTTCAGTTCTGTCGGGACGGCTTTCCCCACTGCTCAAAAAATTTGGCGGGCCCACCAGGAATCGGACCTGGGCTGTCGGTTTTGGAGACCGATGTACTACCATTATACGATGGACCCGTGTGCAAACGATACCATATCTAATCTATCCAACGAAAACCGCCCTTTCGGGCGGTTCTCGTTCATCTCACTTCTTCGTCTCCTTAAAGAGGACGTTCTTTTTGAGCGTCGGGTCGAACTTCATGAGCTCGATCTTGCGTTCCACGGCTTTCTTATTCTTGCGCGTCCATATGACGTGCGGAGACTTCGTGGATTTGAGTTTAAGCAGGCGGTCTTGTGACATACAAATAATCTAACAGAAACGCCGCGGTTAGGCAACTTCAGCCTTCGCGCGCGTCGTCCTCGTCGCCTTTTTTACCACGGAAAAATGCGGCTCGTCGTTCTTGATGGAAACCGTCACCGTGCCTCCTTCCATCACACCCTGCTCCACCATCAGTGAGGCAATCGGGGTGAGAATGCGGTCCTGTATCGTGCGGCGAAGCGGGCGGGCGCCGTACTGTGGGTTGTAGCCCTTGTCCGCAAGCCAGGTATGTACCGCAGGCTCTATCACGAGCGCAATGCGCTTTTGCGTGAGGCGCTTCATCACTTCCGCAACTTGCGTATCAACGATCTTGGCAAGCGCCTCCTTTGCGAGCACGTCGAAGATGATGATGTCATCGAGGCGATTCAAGAACTCAGGGCGGAAGTGCTCTTTCAGTGCATCCATCACGCGCGCTTTCGTCTCCTCGTAGCGCGTCGCTTCAGTTGCGTCCGCGGTGCCGAAGCCGATGTGTGCGAGCCGGTCGATGAACTCTCCGCCGATGTTACTCGTGAGGACGATGATGGTGTTTTTGAAATTCACCTTGCGGCCCTTGCCGTCGGTGAGGTGTCCCGAATCGAGCACCTGCAGAAGGATGTTGAAAACCTCCGGGTGCGCCTTCTCGATCTCGTCGAACAGCACCACGGCATAGGGGCGATGGCGAATGCGTTCGGTGAGCGTGCCGGACTCTTCATAGCCCACGTAGCCCGGCGGCGCGCCGATGAGTTTCGCGACCGAATGCTTCTCCATGAATTCGCTCATGTCCACGCGCACGAGCGCTTCAGGGTCATTGAACATAAATTCCGCAAGCTTTTTGGAAAGCTCGGTCTTCCCCACACCAGTGGGTCCGAGGAAAAGGAACGAGCCGATGGGGCGATTCGGATCCGAAATGCCCACGCGCGAACGCTTCACTGCGTCCGTAACCTTCTTCACTGCATTGTCCTGCCCGATGATGCTACCCTTCAACGATTCCTCCATACGCGAAAGCTTTGCCGCTTCTTCTTCAAGCATCCGCGCGACCGGTATGCCGGTCCAGCGCGAGACGACGCCGGCGATGTCCTGTTCGGCAACTTCTTCATTCAGCACGCGACGCGATTTTTGGAGCGTTTTGAGACGCTTTAATTTCGTTTCCAATTCTTTCTGCAGGTGCGGTATTTTGCCGTAGCGAATTTCCGCGACCGTGCCGAGGTCGGCAGCCATTTCGGCGTTGTCCGCCTGTACTTTGAGCGCTTCGAGCTCGGTCTTTGCTGCGCGAATGCTGACGAGGACTTCCTTCTCGTTTTTCCATTTGAGTTCGAGCTCGCTGGTCTTCTCACGCAGGTCGGCGACGTCCTTATCAATAACTTTCAGACGCTCTTTGATTTCTTTGCTACGATCACCTTCCAGATCTTTCTGGAGCGCCTGCTTCTCTATCTCCAAGCGGCGTATCTTGCGATCGGTCTCTTCAAGCTGGGGTGGCTTGTTCTCAAGCGCAATGCGTAAACCACTTGCCGCTTCATCTATCAAATCAATAGCCTTGTCCGGCAAAAATCTGTCGCTGATATAGCGTGACGAGAGCTCCACCGCAGCCACGATGGCGCCGTCAGTGATGCGCACGCCGTGGAAAAGTTCGTATTTGTCGCGGAGGCCGCGCAAAATGGCGATACCATCCTCAACCGAAGGTTCGCTCACGAACACCGATTGGAACCGGCGCGTCAGCGCAGCGTCTTTCTCAATGTATTTCTGATACTCCTTCAGCGTCGTCGCACCGATGATGCGAAGTTCACCGCGCGAAAGAGCTGGCTTCAGCATATTGGAAGCATCGAGTGCACCCTCGGCGGCGCCCGCACCGACGAGTGTGTGAAGCTCGTCCACGAAAAGAATGACTTTCCCTTCCGCGCGCTCCACTTCTTTCATCACATTCTTCATCCGCTCTTCGAACTCGCCGCGATATTTCGTTCCCGCGATCATGAGCCCTATGTCGAGCGAAAGAAGTTCTTTCCCTTTCAGCGACTCCGGAACCTCGCCAGTGGCCATGCGCGCGGCAAGACCTTCTGCAATCGCGGTCTTACCGACACCCGCTTCGCCGATAAGGACCGGGTTATTTTTTGTGCGGCGCGCAAGGATTTGGATGACGCGGTTTATCTCGATGTCGCGGCCGATGACCGGGTCCAGCTTATTTTCGGCGGCCATCTTGGTAAGGTTGCGTGCGTACTTCGCGAGTGCGCGGAAGCGCTTCGGTTCTCCACCCTGCCCGTCTTTAGAAGTCTTCAGTTCCTTGAGTATGGCGAGCGCCGCATCACGACCAATACCGAATCGCGCAAGAATATCGCCCGCAGGACCCGGATGCTCGATGACCGCAAGAAAAAGATGCTCGGTTCCGACGAACGTGTCATTCATCCGCGCCGCAATTTTTCCGGACGCTTCAAGCGCCTGCGCGAGGTCCGGTGTCAGATAAATTTGGTATGACGGCGACAACACCGACGCGCTCTCCGGCGCTTCAAGATGCTCGAGCACGGCATCCCCAAGCATGTTGGTATCCACCTCCATGCGGTCAAGCATTGAGAATACGAGAGATTCTTCCTGCAGTACCAATGCCGCAAGCAGGTGGAGCGGCGACACGTGATTTTGCCCGCGTTCTATCGCGAGTTCGTGGGCGCGTCGCACGGCTTCTTTGGCTTTGGTGGTGAAATTATTGAAAGGTGGCATTGTGTGGATAAGATTTTTTACGTGGAGGGCGTTCCGGTCGCGGCGAGAAGCTCGGTTATCTTGCTTGCGGGGATAAGAAGCCCGGGTGTCACGCCGGCGCCAAGGCCGACAAGATTACCCGAGAGATCGACTGCGGCGCTCCCCGCTCCTATGTCAGGCAATGTGGTGTGAATGCCAGTCTCACTTACGCGCGCGACGATACCGGTGGAAGCGGAGCCATCTGCCCCTATGGCAAGAACCGTTCCGCCGAGCTTCAAGTTGCCCGGGGCAATTAACGTTGGCGCCGATGCTTTCGGCAACACCGCATCATCTGCGAAACCATAGATCGCGATTCCGCCTCCTTGATGTGCAAGCGACGCGGAAATGTATATGCCGCCGGGAAATCCGATGAGTGCTTCTTTCGGCAGAGCGTCCTGTGCCGCAGTCGCAACAACCCTCGATTTGGGGAGATACGTGCCGACAGAAACGGCGGGAGTCGAGGTGCCGGTCTCGAGAATATAAATGGTAGTAACGCGAGTCGCATCCGCTCCGAGCGCCGATGTGACAAGGTCTTGATTGGACGGTGCGGGCGCTTGCACGATCGCCGCAGGCGCTGCCGCTGCGACCGTCTCAATCGTGTGTTCAACCACCCTATTTATCGTCTGAGTAACAATGGCCGGTGAATGGTCAAGGAGCGAGACCGTCAAAATACCGGTCGCGACGGACGTGACGAAGTTCACGAGTATCGTGAGAAGAATGAGTTGGGATTTGGAGAGTTCCTCTATGTTCATGCGACTATAATGCTACCCTTGACTGCCCTTGTCAATAAATGCCACTGCCTCCGCAAGCGCCTTGGCAAAACGCGACAATTCGCTTCTACCGATGCCGGGTCCCCATGATATCCGGAGAGTCGCCCGAGCTTGTTCCGCGTCGCCCGTGAGCGCCACAACAGCTCGTGAACCCGTCTGCGAATCGGTCTCGCATGCACTACGTGTGGAGACAGCGAAACCGGCCTCATCGAGGAGGGCGACGAGATAATCCGTGTCGCGTCCGCCCCGAAGGGGTCCCGTTGGGAGGAGCGAGAGATTAAGAATATTCGGTGCCTGCGAATGACCTTCATGGACGAATACATGTGGGATGTTCGTGGTGATGGTCGCGATAAGCCGAGCTCGTTCTTTTTCGGCCGCAACGCGGAATCGTTCGCGACCACGCGCGGCGACGCTTAGCGCCGCCGCGAACTTTTGCGCGAGCTCCGGCGCCTCGCTTCCCGGTCGTAGTCCTCTTTCCTGACCGCCGCCGCGATACAAGGGCTCAAGCGCAACGGTGCGATGCGCGATGAGTACACCGATGCCGCGCGGTCCGACTTTCGCGCCATCGAGAACCATCATGTCCGCATCGAAATGCGCGCGCGAGATTTTCTCCGTGAGCGGTGCCTGGCTTGCATCCACATGCAGTAGCGGCCGTCCATCCATGTGGGACTTACGAAGTCCCACATGGGTTTGGAGGATGGTCGCCACTTCGCGTGTGTTCCACACTACGCCGGTTTCGCCGCACACGGCGTCCATCGACACGAGTACGGTCTCGGGTCGGATCATTTTTGCAAGCGCCTTTATGTCGACGCGGAAATCTTTTATCGAGAGCGGTTCGACGGCGATACCCTCCGCGGCGAGCAGTTTCGCATTTTCTACTATCGAAGCGTGCGCGCTCGGCAAATACAGCACGTGCATATTATTCCTGCCGACCGTATCGGGCCCCGCGAGCAACCGTAGCGCACGCACATGCCCGAGCATTGCAAGCGCGTTCGCTTCCGTTGCGCCGCTCGTAAATATGACATCGTCACTCTGTACTTCCGCAAGTCGCGCGATATCCGTACGCGCTTCTTCCAATATTTTCTTCGCCCGCCTGCCCTCCTCGTGCGGTGATGAGGGATTTCCGCTCATGCCGGCGGCGCTATCGAGGTATGCCCTTCTTTTCCATATCATTGGTTCATTCTATCATGAACTTGACATTAGGTATGTGGTATGTTAGGGTGCTCACAGATGCCGTTTCGCAGAGCAAATGATCCTCGGGAGTCATTTCAAACATCATCGCGAAATGAGCAGTCCGGCGGGTGAAGCGGCTTTAGTGCACTGCGTCTGACAGTGCCGGCCCCCCGCCGGGCGATTCCAAAATTATCCAGATCTTTACTGCCGAAAGGCGCCGTCAACTAAAGGAGTTGGTCATGACGTGGTATTGAGTACCCTACGGTACGTCGGTAAGCGCGACCGGAAACTAAATTGCGCAAAGCGACCATCAATGGCCGCTTTTTGTTTTTAATGATTGCGGCAAAGCATTTCTTGTGATGAAATAGAGCCATTATGGCGCGGATTGCACGACCGCCCGTCATCGCGGTGATGGGCCATATAGACCATGGCAAGTCTTCCCTTCTCGATTACATCCGGAAGGCAAATATTGTCGCGGGCGAGGCGGGCGGCATCACTCAGCACGTCGCCGCATATATCGCGCTCCACAACGATCGTGCGGTCACCTTCCTCGACACGCCCGGCCACGAAGCGTTCAAGGCGCTCCGCACGCGCGGCGCGGCCGCGGCCGACATCAGTATCCTCGTCGTCGCCGCAGATGAGGGAGTGATGCCGCAGACGCTTGATGCGCTTGCTGCGATCAAAGAAGCCGGCATCCCATTCATCGTTGCCATTACAAAAATAGACAAGAACAACGCCGACATTGAGCATGCAAAAAATTCAATGCTTGAGCACGGCATCTATCTGGAAGGACTTGGCGGCGATATCGCGTACGCGCTCATTTCCTCCAAAACCGGCGAAGGCATACCGGAATTGCTTGATCTGGTACTTCTCGCGGCTGATCTTGCAGAGATAACTGCCGATGCTGATGCTCCGGCGACCGGATTCGTTTTGGAATCCACGCAAGACCCGAAGCGCGGTGCATCGGCGACGCTCATCGTGAAGGACGGCACACTCACTCTTGACGGGTTCATCGTTGCGGCCGACGCATTTGCCCCGATACGTTTCATTGAGGACTTCCGCGGCAAGCGCATAGAGCGCGCGGGACCTTCGGAGCCGGCGCGCATTTCAGGATTCAGCAAATTGCCAGCGGCCGGCTCTCTTTTCAGCATCGTAAAAACAAAGAAGGAAGCCGAGGCGCTTGCAAAAGAAAATGCGAAAGAGCTCGCCGCACTTCCCGAACGCACCGCATCAGTGGAAGGCATCGCTGAATTGCCTCTCGTCATAAAAGCAGACGTCGCCGGCTCCGTGGACGCCATCGAACATGAGCTCGCAAAGATCACGCACGAACGCGCCTCAGTGCGCATCCTATCGTCCGGCGTCGGGAGTGTGTCGGAGACCGATGTGAAGACCGCATACGCTGCGGGCGGTGTCATCATTGCATTCAATACCGGGACTGATGCTATCGCTCGTGATCTTGCTGAGCGCGAACACGTGGTCATAGAAACGTTCTCTATTATTTACGAACTTACGGCAAAAATTGAAGAACTTCTTGCCAAATGCGTGCCGAGCGTTGCGACCGAAAAAGAGCTCGGCCGCGCGCTCGTGCTCAAAGCATTTTCTTCAAGCGCCAAAAAGCAAGTGCTCGGCGCGCGCTACGTCTCGGGCATCCTCACCGTCGGCAATCGTATGAAGCTATTGCGCAAGGGCGAGGAAATCGCGCGCGGAAGCATCGGCAATCTCCAGCAAGCGCGCGCCGACGTGAAAGAGATAAAGACCGAAGGCGATTTCGGCACCGAAATCGAATGCCGCGAGAATGCTATTTACGGCGATGAGATTGTCGCATTCGTCGTTGCTGAATCATGAACCCTGACTCCCGCTCCAAGAGTCCGCGCCGACAAAGCGACAAAGCCGCGGAGATAGTCGCGCATGAAGCGGCGCAATTCATCGCACGCGAAGCGGGTAGTGAATCGCTCATCACCGTCATCCGCGCACAAAGCGTCGCCCACGGCGATCGAGTCATTGTGTTCGTGAGCGTGTTCCCCATCGAAAAAGCCCGCAATGCAATCGCTTTTCTCGAACGCCAACGCGAAGCGTTTTCCGATTACTTGAAACAGCATGCACGCTTACGCCTCCCACGTATCGACTTCCAACTCGATAACGGTGAACTGTCAGGCGAATTATAGGTGTGGATTAGTAAATTATCGTGCAGGATATATTGTTATCATATCTATATGGGAGTTAAGTATGATAGTAATGAGAAGTTCTTTGATATCTGGGGTCCTGAAATGGCATACGTGCTTGGCTTTATGTTTGCGGACGGAAGCCTTGAGGATGCATCTTACCTCCGAGGAAAATATGTCCGCGTAAGCAGTACCGACAAAGATCGCATCGTAGCAATAAAATCCCTTCTTAATTCAGAGCATACGATTGTCCGACGCGATCTTGGAGGAAATCATAAGACGACCTATCTGTTACGTATTGGCAGCCATACTCTCTTTGATCGTCTCGCCAGTTTAGGAGTGACGCCCCACAAATCGCTTACGATGCAGTTCCCAAAAATGCCGCCCAAATATCTTGCTGATTTCGTTCGTGGTTATTTCGATGGAGACGGATGTGCTTACATAGACAAAGGATTGGATGGGCGGCCGAAACGATTGCTCTCCGTATTCACAAGCGGCAGCAAATCCTTCCTAGAAGGTTTGCACACCAGCTTGGTATCGAATATCGGGATTATCGGTACCGGATTGCATCCTCATGGCAGTACACATGGAGCATATCAATTGCGTTATTCAACTCGCGATAGCCTCCGATTGTTTCAACTCATGTATAAGGGCATCGTCCCGAAGAAACTACATCTTCAGCGAAAATACGATATATTTACCTGGTACCTCAAGAAACGAAACCTCCCCATTAGAGACATTTCGTTTGTTCTGGAACAAGCTGGCCCGATGGTGAAGCGGTAACACATCGCTCTGCAAAAGCGACATGCGCGGGTTCGATTCCCGCTCGGGCCTCATGGATAAAAATGTATTATGATGAAGGTTCGCCGGGATGGCGAAATTGGTTAGACGCACAGGACTTAAAATCCTGAGAGGGCCTAAAAACCTTCATGTGGGTTCGACTCCCACTCCCGGCACAAATGCAAAAGAACCATATGCGCATAGGAGTTTTTGATTCCGGATTCGGCGGATTACACGTCCTGCGCTCCATCGTGCGCGCACTTCCCCAGTATGACTACGTGTATCTCGGTGATACCGCGCGCACGCCCTATGGCGATCGCACACAAGAAACGATATATGCATTCACGAAGCAGGCGGTGAATTTCCTTTTCAAGCATGACTGCGCACTCGTCATCCTTGCGTGCAACACCGCTTCAAGCGAAGCTCTTCGAAAGATACAGCGCGAGTATCTGCCGAAGCACGGCAACGGGAGAAACGTGCTCGGCGTTCTCATTCCAGCCGCAGAAGAAGCAATATTGAAAACAAGAAACAAGAAAATCGGCGTCATTGCGACGAGTGGAACGGTCGCATCAAAAACATTCGTGCGGGAACTCACCAAACTCGACCCAAATGTAAAAGTATTTCAAAAAGCCTGCCCGCTTCTCGTCCCGCTTGTGGAAGCGGGCGAACAAAATTCGCCTGAGACGGAAATGATACTAAAGCGCTATCTCGCTCCTCTGTTGCAAAAAAAGATTGATACGCTCATCCTCGGCTGCACGCACTACGGCATTCTGGAGAAAAAAATTCGCGCCATCGTCGGACCCAAGGTAAATATCATATCGGAAGCAAAAGTCGTGCCAAAAAAATTGGCGCGGTATTTACGAAAACATAGCGAGCTCGAAAAAAATCTCGACAAGCGCTCGACGGTGCACTTTTATTCCACCGATCGCACCGATAGTTTCCAGATACTCGGCAGTAAATTCTTCGGCCGACCGATAGAAGTCGAACAAGCAACGCTCGATTAGATAGTGCTGGGAAGAGGACTCGAACCTCCAATGGGTTGCCCCGCTAGCTCCTAAGGCTAGTGCGTCTACCAATTTCGCCATCCCAGCGCTTTCAAAGCATACTATCATTTGTTATATTCTGTAATGTCGCACCTATAGCTCAGTTGGTAGAGCAGCTCCCTCTTAAGGAGACGGTCCCTGGTTCGAGCCCAGGTAGGTGCACCGCTTGACTTTTCCGTAGTTTCGTGTATTATGCACCGCAGAGTGCAGCTCTTTCCGCTGCTCATATACAAGGAGAAACTTCATGTTCGAACTCTTGATTGGTTTGATCCTCTTGGTGGTGATTGCCGTATTGGTGATCGCCGTCATTCTGTTGCTTTCTAACCTTGGGGCCTATTTCACAAAGATAGCCCAAGGTACGACGGCATTCATAACTGCCGGCGAAAGCTTGCAGGAAATCGTGCCGAATATCGGCGGATACAAGATGTCCGAAGCCGTCGATCTCGAAGGCCAGCGCTGGCTCGTTCCAGCAAAGGATGAAAAAGAACAGATCATTGCACTTTTCCGCGACGCAATGTTTGGAACCGTATGGTTCCAGAAATTGTTGTGGAAGAAATTCGGCGTGAAGTTCATAAGCCTGTTCTGGCCGCATACTCGTATCCACGAGTTCGACATACGGAAAGGTGGGCGACGGAGAATCGAGGCGCGTAACGAAGTTGGTGCGGATGCACCTCTTCGCTCTCGCGTGATTGATTCGCCGGTGAAAGAAACTGTCGTTGATTCATTGTTATTCCTCGCTCCACGACCGGTGTACATGGAAGGAGTGGAACTGGCGGGGGATAACTCGAAGATCAATCTGTTGCTTCTACCGGTATTCCGGCAAGTGATTCCATCGCTGCCGGTATTCAACCTGAAAGGAGACTTCTTTACACTTCTAGACGCTGCCATAGAAGCGGCGGTAGTGGACTTCTTTGCGAAACACCGCGTCGCGGTATACAAAGGAGAAAAGGACGATCCGAGGAAGGGACAGCTTGCCGGTGATTCATATGATCCGGCACAAGCAGCCCAGCAAGAAGAAAGCCCCCTGACGTACGCTCATTGGCTCAAGCTGACTAAAGCCGGCGAAGGATCGCCATTGGAAAAAAGGCTTCGTCATCTTAACGTCAGTAGAGAGTATGTGAAAAAACTGGCAGATAAGCAGAAAGCGGAACTTGTCGCGTACATCAAAAGCGACTTGGTTCATGCGGATGATGCTGCCGACATACCTGTCGGCAATGTTGCTCAAATGATTCCAAGCGGAATCGTTCCTCGATTCGGATACGCTCTGGTGAGCTTCAGGATCGTTGAATGGGAACCGCACAAAAGCACTGAACCCTTGGCGAAAGCACTTCTAGCTAAGGAAACGGAGCTCCATGCGGCTGAAGGTGTCCGGCAAAAATCTCTCGGAGAAAGGGATTCCAAGGTGGCAAATGCGACGGGAGATTCATCCCTCGTTACGCAAGTCATGGACGCGTTCACAAAGCATAACGTGGACGCAAACGTGGCCGCAGGAGTCCTCGAAACGATGGTTCGGACCAAAAACATCGGCGGTAGTCAAATCACCACCTATGTTGAGGGAGGAGCCTCTGCTTCAGTGATGGTCCCCACTTCACCTTCTGTTTCAACCAAAAAGGAGACGGCATGATGGACAGCCCTATTCTGTTCGCCTTATCTGTTGTGGCTGGAATCCTGGTTTCGTTGGCCCTGTTCCTTTGGGTTGCAATTAAACGTAAATCCGGGAAGAAGCAATCCAACGGGGATTCTACCTCCCCGTCGGGCGGCAAAGGCGAAAAAGGACGGTTTATGAAGTATTGGTGGACCGTCCCAGCCGTTCTCGTTGGCTTCGCCGGTGTGTGGTGGCTCTGGGGGAAAATATCCACCATGAGTTTCCGCTTCACCTTCCCTGATGTGTCGGGGGCTGCTGTGCCATTCGCAATCATCGCGGGGGCAGTGATCGTCTTCACTCACCTCTTCAAAGGCGATTGGGCAGCAACCGCCCGGAAAGTAACGTGGTCGTCGGTGGTAGTCTTTATCGCCATCGGCTTACTCTCCCTTTACGGGGATTGGAAGAACGAAGCTCTCGGCACTTCACAACAGGCGCAACAAGCCTGCTCGCCCATCAGCGATGCGAAGGTGCATCGTTGCGTGCTGAACGAACGACCGCAGGTCTTTACCACCGAGCAGCTTGCCTATTCGGAAGCGCTTGAGTTCTGCATCGTGCGGCCAACGGGCACCGCGTATGAGAGCAAAAAAGTCGGGCCAAACTCGTTTGAGGTGAGAAGCACGAACGGGACGTTCCCGATCGAGTACAAGCTCCTCAAGGGAAATTGCCCCGATAAGTTCTGAAGCTGTACATTCGGCGAAAGCCAAAAGGCCGCGCGCAATGCGTGGCCTTTTTTTCTTTTCCACTTCCCTTTTATTGCCCTCGTATCGTTTGGCGGATGTCCGGAAGATTGAACGTGCCGAGCGCGATATTAATGACGCCGTACGCACCGAATATGATGACGAGCCCCACGAGACCCCATAAGATAGCGCTCTTGCCCTCTTTGCGCTTCGTTTCGTCCCCCGCGTGCGCAATGAACTCAAACACACCCCAGAGGAACACCACGAACGCGACCGCTGCAAGAAGCAGGATTATCGGATCGATAATCTGCGTAACAACCCTCCCGAGGAAATTATTGAGTGTGGCGAACATTTACCCGCCGACCTGAACGCCTGAACTAGGAGTTGTGCTCGGACCGGTCGAATCACCAAAAGTGATGGTACCGGTCAGGATGTTCACCAGACCCCAGACGGAGACCATCACGAAGAAGCCGATGAGGCCCCAGAGCATGAGGTTCTTACCCTTCTCTTTCACCTCCTCGGAATTGGCGCCGAGAATGAACGTATCGAACGCTCCCCAGAGGAAGACGATGAACGCCACCGCGAAGAGCACCGGGACGAGGATGTTGTTGATGGTATTGATAATGAACGAACCGACGTCGGAAATGTTGCTGACCGCGGCCATAGAGACGAGCGGGAGCGCAAATGCGACGAGTGTTCCTGTTGTGAGGGCTAGAGCTTTTTTCATAGTATGGGTAAGTGAATAACGGATTAATTGTAACGTTTCTGTTGTCGCGGTCAATGAGATTCCGCGCGGTATGTGGATAGCCTTACCAACGTGCTAACACGAGTATGGGTCCCCATTATCGTCATAGCAGGTACCCGTCGTAGTTTGGGGTGGACAAGATGCGGTATCAAATGCTTGGCTTCCATCCCAACAGGTAACATACGACTGCGTAGTGGCAACACAATTTCCGTTGGCATCTACAGTCCCCTCGTGGTCATAGGCATCTAAGCAGTAAGATCCAAGTCCTGGGCTCGTACCGCCCGATGCCGATGCTTCACAAGTTGGATAACCTAAACTCATGCCGCACGTGAGCCCCGTGGCACAAGGAGAATACGTGCAGTCCGCTCCGAGACCGACAGCGCTAATCTGCGCATTCTGGATAGTTGCGCTAGGATTTGGATACACCGAATAATAAGAGGCTGAATACGCTGCTTGAGCCGCCTGACAATCGGCGCTCGTACTGCTCGAACTGCAAACGCCTTGCATAGAGTTGTACTGAGTCGTCAGTGCCGCGACCTGGGCAGGAGTTATGGTCACCGAGCCTCCTCCTGTTGTTGCCGCCGGCGGATTCCCGAATATGGAATTTGCCCCCGTTGAAGAGACTCCACCAACGTTGCCGATGGTCGGATACGCCGGTGCCTGGCCGACCGAGAGACCGAGCGTGCTCATGAAGATGTTCACAATGCCCCAAAGCGACAGGATGACGACAAACCCAATAACGCCCCAGAGCGTGAATTTTCGACCGTCCTCGCGGCTTTTCTCTTCGGAGGCGCCTTGAATGAAGTATTTGTACACGCCGAAGAGGAATACGATGAACGCGATAGCCATCAAAACCGGCACGAGGATGCCATTGATGACGCCGATGATGCTATTGGAGTAGTTCTGCAAATAGGACACATTGACGCCGGTCTGCGCAGCCGCTACAAACGGCGCGCCGAAAGACGCGACGGGAGCGGCGAATCGGAAGATTTTTTTCATATTTTATTCTGGCGTTATATACAATTCCCGCTCGCGTCTTTCGGGCATTCTGTATAGACCGTTCCTCCCGCTCCCGTCGTTCCGTAGGGAGAGATGGATGACGGTGTCGGGGGCGCGTAGTAACCTGCGAGACCAAAGGTGTTCGCAACCACATTCACGAGTCCCCAGACGGATATCATTACCACAAATGCGATGATGCCCCACAAAAGAAGCTTGTGCCCTTCCGACACCTTTGCCGGATCGCCTCCCGAGAAAATATACGCCTTGGCGATGCCGTACAGGAATACGATGAAGGCAATGGCGAACAAGACCGGTACCAGGACATTATTGATGAGGTAAAGGATGTTTTGCGCGACCGCGCAGAGCGTATTCGTGCACACATTACCGATCGATATGCCAAGTCCAAAAGAAATATTCATACGTTCCAGTATACCGAATTATGGCTGCGGCATGATGCCGAGCGTGGATAACACTATATTTACGAATCCCCAAACGGAGAAAAGCACCACTATGCCGATGAGACCCCAAACGATGAATTTCCGCCCTTCTTCGCGCTTGGCTTCTTCATCGCCGTGGAGAAAAAAATAATTCACCACACCCCATATGAACGCTGCGAAGGCGAAGGCGAAGATGACCGGAACGACGACCATATTCAGAAGGCCGATGATGCCCGAGGAGCCGTCGCCGATGAAATTCTTTAAACTTGTGCCCATATCAACCGCCGAGCGCCTGGATGGTCGCCTGGACGCCGGAGGCTATCGCTTGCGCGCCAAGCAACACCAATGCTCCAATGACGGTCCAAAGAAGCGCCGTGCGCGCTGTCGTTATCTTCCCTGGATCGCCCCGTGCAACGACAAAAAGGAAACCGACGTAGACGAGCATCAAAACAACCACGACCGCACCGATCTGGATCACGAGCCTTAGAATGCTCGTAAGAAAAGAGGAAAGACATGTGCCATTACTGCTGCAGGAAGTATTGCCGAGCGGGTTGATGAGCGTGGTAGCGGGTCCGGGAGGAGTTACGGTACCGCCTGAACCGCCTGTGGTTCCCCCACTACCGACCGTTCCTCCGGAACCTCCGGTTGTACTGCCCGAAGCAGTACAGGAGAGAACAGTATCCGTACCCACTTCTACCGATACACAGGTGCCGGTATTTCCGTTGTAAGTACACACATCATTCACATTCTTGCCTGTACAGCCCTGCGCACTTGCAAAAAGTGGTGTGCCGAAAGATGCGGCAAGAATGAAAGCGGTGACGACGAAAATTCGTGTGTTCATTGTTGGAGAAGCGCAGTCAGAGACTGCTCGGCGGAGACGAGCGCGGATTGAAGACTCAAACGGCCGCTTATCACACTTCCAATCATACCCGAGAACACCGCGTCGGTATCGGTGGGTGCTGGGGACAGCCATCCGCGGGCATACAGCGCCTCAGCGTATGCGACCGCTCCCACAGGGTCGGTCGGCACGCTCGAAAGTTGATTCAGCGTCGCCGGAGCGAGACCCGTATTCGCGACGGCAACGACCTGTTCGGCGGAATTGGTCAGGAGCACGGCCGTTTGATATGCACCCGCCGGATTTTTTGCTCCACGCGGAGCCATGAACGCATATACGAGCCCGTACGTACTTTTCAGCTGCGACGTTGCGGGCTGCGGCACAACGCTAACACTGAAATCAAGGTTTGGGTTCGCCGAACGCAAGTAGCGCGCCTCGGAAACGTACCCGAGATAGAGCGCGAGATCGCCCGAAAGGAATGATTGTTGTGAGTCCGGCAACGACGAATTCCACGTGTATGAGATCTTTGAAGGATCGGCGAACTGCGTGTAGAAACCAAGCACCGTGGGCCCCGGAGCCCTTCCGACTGTCGTGGCTAATCCGAGGTTCGCGGCAATGACGCCGCCGGTCGAATATCCGGAAACCGGAACGCCTTGCTGCAAAAAGAGCGTGGAAAGTATCCCGCGCGCGTTGTGAACGTTTGTGTATGTGCCGAGGGCGATAAGACCGCGCGTGATCTGTCGCGAGGGTGTGAGTATCGCGATATTTGGCACAAGACCGGTCAGTGCTTCCCATGAAGCCGGGGGTCTTGCGATGCCGCTGCTCTGCAAAATGGCGCGATTGGAGAACAACACGAGCGGGTCCACGAGAAATGGAATGCCCCAGTAGCCGGTTCCTCCCCGTGTGGCGAATATGCTCGCTCCTCCGATGAATGCGTTCGTGAACGTGCTTTGGGAAAGCGTCGCGGAAGGTATCGGTGTGATGAATTTCGTAAGCGGTTGAAGCTCCTCCTGTGTAGCAAGCACGAGATCGGGCGCGGCGCCGGTCGCTATCGCCGAAGCGAGATCGGCCGGCAAGGTTGCGGTATTTTTCTGCACATAGGAAACGCTTTTCAGTGACGGATCAATTCCGGTCGCTGCGACCAGAGTCGCTTCCATAGCCGAGGACGGTAGCGTGCCCCAAATCACGACCGTGCCAATGGCGCTTGCGTTGTTACTTTTGCTCGTATAGGTGGCGAAGACGAACAGCCCGACCAGGGCGCCGATACCGAATACCGCAAAAAGGATCCATTGAAAGAGGGAGATTTTCATACCGTGGGAGACGTGAAGACAATGCCGTAATGATGCGGTCCGGCACGGAAGGATTTCACTTTATGAAAACCGCCGTTGATGAAGAAATCCTCCGCCTGATGTTCGGAAACGACTTTCTCCGGCGCGGGACCCATGCCCCCGTAACTTCCCGCCCAGTCCACCACCATGAGCTTGCCGCCGGGCTTCAGTACGCGTTTCATTTCCTTCAAGAGCGCAAAGCGATTTTCTATCTGGAAAAAGGTGTTGGCGAGCAAAATGGCGTCGAGCGACCCGTCGCGCAGATGCGTGCCGCCGGGCTTTTCAATGTCGCCCCAAATCGTGTTGATGATGTTTTGGTGGTGTACGTGCGCATTGAGTTTGATGTGCTTCAGTACATCTTCCTGCACATCGATTGCATACACTTTCCCGCCGTGGCCCACGACCGCGGCGGCGGCACGCGTGTAATGGCCGGAGCCGGCGCCGAAGTCGCCGACCTTCATTCCTTCTCGCAGGCCGAGCTGAAGAACATTCTCGTGGGGAGAACTGAAATGCGCGCTCATACCCGGTGAGGACTACTTGGCATTGCTCCTCCGTGTCGGACGGAGAATAAAATCGTGCCGCTAGTAAAATGATTGAGGGTCATATTTTAAAATGGATTTGTGGAGCAGTGACACTATGCCAAGTTGTCCTACCGGGCATACTATATAAAATACCACGCGCGGCCCGCCTCTAGCCGCGCAATCAACACATAATGAACCACAGCCGCCTAGAAGGCGGCTGTATCCTTAGCGCACTAAAGTGCTTAGTTAGGAAAATCCACGATGGTGAAGTCGTCTCCACGTTTGTCGAAGTCTTCGTCCTGGTTTTTGATAT
>JBAYHD010000006.1:0-31489 GCA_041666305.1 Minisyncoccota bacterium
ATATCAAAAACCAGGACGAAGACTTCGACAAACGTGGAGACGACTTCACCATCGTGGATTTTCCTAACTAAGCACTTTAGTGCGCTAAGGATACAGCCGCCTTCTAGGCGGCTGTGGTTCATTGTAGTAAACAGGTACCTGTTGCGCGCAGTTACAAAGCGCGTTACATTCATCCGCAGGTTGCTGCACATTCAGTGTTGTTATCTCAAGAGAGGAGTCTCGGTTATGGCGAATAAAGGCAATGGATACAATCCGGTGAATGCGGTACAAGAAGCGATCGCAAAATCCGGATGGACGGCGGAAACATTTTTCACCCACGCAAAAACTTTATCGAAAGCAAACGGTTTCAATCCAAAAGCGGCCGCGGAAGCGTTCGTCGCCGGCCAAGCGGATCCACCTGGGCCTGTGATCCAGTTCGCTGACTGGATGCTCACTCACAGCCCCCGAGACATACAGACAAGATTCCATTAACGAAGTACGCATCGACAATACAGACGGCTGCAGGTTTCCTGCAGCCGTTTCCATTTTTAGCCCACAAACGTTACGATGTGTGGATATGGCAGATATGCCCCTAAAATCGGAAGCGGCGAAACGCGAGGAAGCAATTCTCGCATTCTGGGAGCGCGAGGACATTTTCAAGAAATCACTCGCAAAAAAATCTCCGAAGGGCGAATACGTTTTTTATGACGGCCCGCCCTTTGCAACCGGTCTTCCGCACTACGGCCACATCGTGGCAAGCGTCATCAAGGACGTGGTACCGCGCTACTTCACCATGCGCGGCTACCATGTGCCGCGGGTGTGGGGATGGGACTGCCACGGGTTGCCGATAGAAAATATTGTCGAGAAGGAGCTCGGCTTTAAGCACAAGAAAGACATTAAGGAATATGGCATCGCGAAATTCAACGAGCGTTGCCGTGAGCGCGTGCTGACCTATGTGCACGACTGGAAAAAAATCATTCCGCGCATTGGTCGCTGGGCGGACATGGAGCATGCATATCTCACCATGGACAAACCATTCATGGAGAGCGTCTGGTGGGTTTTTAAAAAAATATACGACAAAGGGCTTGTCTACGAAGACTACCGCTCCATGCATATCTGTCCGCGTTGCGAGACGACACTCTCGCAGACAGAGGTCGCCGAAGGATACCGAGACGTCAAAGATATCGCGGTGACAGTGAAATTTAAATTGAAGAATCCTGAAAAGCTCGGGCTTTCGGGCGATGTGTATATGCTCGCATGGACCACGACACCATGGACGCTTCCGGGAAATGTTGCGCTTGCGGTTGGGGAAGACGTCGAATATTTAGCCATAAAGGCATTCAGTGATAATTCCAAAAATACTTACATTGTTTCCAAAGGCGCACTGCTCGATCATTTATTGAAAGGGGAAGGAAATTTGCGGTACCAACAAATGTTCTCAAGCGACGACCATCATTGGCTTAGTGGGGCAACAAAGAGTCATTCGACAGAAATAAAGGAGTTAAGTGGAAGCAATTTGATTGGTTTGGAGTACGAACCGCCGTTTGATTACTACGTGAACGACACGACGCTCAAGAATCGCGAGAACGGTTGGAAGGTGTATGCCGCCGACTTCGTCACGACCGACACCGGCACGGGTATCGCTCATGAAGCGCCGGCGTTCGGCGCGGATGATTGGGAACTTTCCAAGAAGGTGAATTTGCCGTTCGTGCAACACGTAAATTTTGACGGCACGATGAAGAGCGAAGTAAAAGAGTTCGCGGGGATGGATGTGAAGCCGCGTTCGGACGACGACGCGGTGCGACTCGGTACCGATATTGCCGTACTCAAATATTTGCAGGAACACGGCGCGCTCTTTTCAAAAGAAAACATCACGCACTCATACCCGCATTGCTGGCGCTGCGACACGCCACTCCTGAATTACGCGACGTCATCATGGTTTGTTTCCATTACAAAGATAAAAGGGAATTTGCTTAAAAACGCCGAGAATGTCACCTGGTCGCCCGCACACATCAAAGAAGGTCGTTTTGGGAAATGGTTGGAAGGTGCGCGCGACTGGTCCATCTCCCGCCAGCGCTTTTGGGCAAGCGTCATTCCGATCTGGCGCTGTGAGAAATGCAAAGGCACACAAGTATTCGGGAGCGTCGCGGAGCTCGAGACGGCGAGCGGGAAGAAAGTCACTGACCTGCACAAGCACGTCGTAGATGAGATAACGGTGCCGTGCGGTTCGTGCGATGGAGAGATGCACCGTATTCCGGATGTGCTCGACACGTGGTTCGACTCCGGCTCGATGCCATACGGCGAGCAGCATTATCCATTCCAGAATAAAGAGCGGTTTGAAGCCGCTTTCCCGGCACAGTTCATTGCCGAGGGGATAGACCAAACGCGCGCATGGTTCTACTACCTCCACGTGCTCGCGAGCGCGCTCTTTCAGAAAAATGCATTCCAAAACGTCATCGTGAACGGCATCGTACTCGCAGAGGACGGAAAGAAGATGTCCAAACGGCTCCAGAATTATCCCGACCCGATGGATGTCGTGGAAAGATACGGCGCCGATGCGCTCCGGCTCTATTTGCTCTCGTCGCCTGTGATGCAGGCGGAAAATCTGGCTTTTATTGAGGGCGGTGTTGACGACATCGCCAAGAAGAACATCGGCCGCCTTCATAACGTGCTCGCATTTTATAAACTCTATGAAGACGGTACGGGTCGTGCGAATACGAGCGCAAATATTCTTGACCGGTGGATACTCGCGCGCCTCGCAATACTCGTCCGGGAGACGTCTGACGGATACGAACACTATGAATTGGACAAAGCGATGCGGCCGCTCGCGCTCTTTATTGATGATCTCTCGGTGTGGTATGTCCGCCGTTCGCGCGATCGGTTCAAAGAAGACGGGAAAGAAAAAACAGACGCACTCGCAACACTTCGGCACGTACTCCATACGCTTGCTATTGTCATCGCACCCGCAATGCCATTCATCGCAGAAGAAGTTTTCCAAAGCGTACGCGGAGCACATGATCCGCAGAGCGTGCACCTCGCCGATTGGCCAATGAGTACGGGGACATTCTGGCAGCGGTTCTTCAAATGGAAGAACAATCAAAATCTGCTGGATGGCATGGCGCGTGTGCGTGCGCTTGCCTCCCTTGCGTTGCAACTGCGGCAGAAGGCTGGCATCAAAGTACGCCAACCGCTGGCGAGATTGGAAATCAGAAGCCAAAAGCTGGAAGCGGTATTTGCAAAAATCTTGTGCGAAGAAATAAACGTGAAAGAAATTCGTATACAGGCGGCTCTCGGAGTCGGAGAAATAAAACTGGATACGACGCTTACGCCCGAACTCATTGCCGAGGGTGATGAGCGAGAGATGGCACGCGCGGTCGCTGAAGCTCGCAAAGAAGAAGGATTGTCGCCGAAGGATATCGTGAGAACCGATATCAATCCGAACGGGAAGTACGTCGCAGTACTTTCGACCGGGTCCACGCCATTTGATCTGATACGCGATGCGACATAAGTACGAAACGCGCGCCATCGTGCTCGCCCGCTCGCCGATCGGGGAGGCAAGTTCATTCGTGGTATTGCTCACTCCCGAACTCGGACTGGTGCGCGCGCTCGCGCAAAGCGTGCGCAAGCCCGGGAAACTTGCCGCTGCACTCGCGACCTACGCCGAGAGCGATGTGGTGCTTGTGCGGGGAAGAGAATGGTGGCGCCTTTCCGGCGCGGTGCTCGGGGAGAATTGGTTCAAAGAGCTCCAAAATGTCGCCGCGCGCCGCCGGGCGGCGCGCGTTTCCGGTCTCTTGCTCCGGCTGGTAACGGGCGAGGCATATGATCCGGCGTTGTTCGGGATACTGCGCGGTTTTTTTGAAGCCCTTTCCGAACTTCCCGAAGATACGCATGAAGCCGCTGAAATGCTCGTCGCCATTCGCATGCTTGCGGCTCTCGGGCTCGACGTCGGGTCGATACCGGGCGAGGTATCGGCATTCACGGCACCCGTGCTCGCCGAAGTTGCGCAAGGCCGCGTGAATTACGTGGCACGCATCAATCGCGGCATCGAGGCTTCGGGGCTTTGATATACTACGCTTGATGCCTCTTTCCCCTGAAGACGACACCGGCTCGCTCGAGCGCGCGCGAAAGCGCCTCTACGAACCGGGAACCGCCCAAAAAGAAAAGCGCGCACCGCTTGCAAGCGAAGATGCGCCATCCCTGCCGCATGTCTGGGAGGAGCTCCCGATCCAGCACGTTCCGTACCAGAGCGTGCGGCACGTGCGTCTCGCCACGGTATTTTTTATTGCCGCGTTCCTTTTCTTCCTCATTTCACTTGGCGTCGTCGGGTATTTTTTCTACTTCGGCGGTAATACGGTTTCGGTAGACAAGGTCACGGTCGAAATTCAGGGTCCGACGACGATAGCGGGCGGAGACACTGTTCCGTTCTCCATTACGATCACGAACAAGAATCCGGTGGCGATAGACAACGCCACCATTGAAGTGGATTTTCCCAGCGGCACGCGCAATGCGACTAACGTGCTGCAATCATATCCTCGGTATGTGGAAAATCTTGGCACGCTCGCGAGCGGCGCGGTCGTGACGAGGTCCGTGAAGGCAATAGTGTTCGGAGGAACAGGACAGACGCTTTCACTGCCGGTTTCATTCTCGTACGACACGGCCGGATCAAACGCAGTTTTCGTAAAGAAATCTTCTTATATGCTCGCGGTGTCCTCGACGCCGCTTTCGGTAACAGTGGATACGCTCTCCGAAACGGTTTCAGGAAAACCGCTCACCTTCACGCTTACGGTCCGTTCGAACGCGACCGTGCCGCTCAATAACGTTGTCCTCTCGAACGTGTTCCCGTTCGGATTCCTCGTCACCTCCTCATCCGTCCCTCTCAACAACTCGAGTTTTCTTCTCGGCACCATTGCGCCCAGTGCAAGCAAACAGGTGACGCTCACCGGAACGCTCATCGGACAAGATAAAGAACAGCGCGTGTTCCATTTCACGGTCGGAACCGCGAACACTTCAACCGATCAGATGCCCGCAGTTGTGTACATGACACAAGACGCGACGATCGCCATCGCAGCGCCCTTCATCAACACAACACTTGCTCTCAACGGCGACACATCCCCAAATCTGGTCGTGACGCCCGGGAGCCGGCAGAGCGTCACAGTTTCATACACCAACACGCTCGCGACAAGCATTACCAATGCGACGGTCGCCATCGCGCTCTCCGGTTCGGCGATCGACTACAACAGCATCCAGACCACGAGCGGTTTCTATCGTTCGCTCGACCACACGATCATCTTCAGCCGGGACACCGATCCGGCCCTTGCGGGCTTGGCTCCGGGCGCCTCCGGCATCGGCACATTCTCGTTCGCGACCCTTCCTTCCGGCGCGCTCACCGGCGCGCCGTCGTTAACGTTCACCATTTCGGTTTCCGGTACGCGCGTAGGCCAGACGAATGTGCCGGAGCAAGTCAGTTCTTCCGTATCGAAGACCGTAAAAGTCGCAACCGCTGCGGCACTTACCGTGTCGTCACTTCACAGCTCGGGACCTCTCGGCAATAACGGCCCCATTCCGCCGAAAGCCGATCAGGCGACGACGTATTCAATTGTCCTGAATGTGCGTGGAGGCGGCAGCGCTATTGCCGGCGGAACGGTCACGACCATTCTGCCGAGCTACGTATCTTACACTGACGTTACCACTGGAGCAGGGTCATTTTCATACAATGACGCGTCCCATACGGTCACGTGGAGCACTGGTGACCTCGCTCAGGGGGCGAGTGCACAGGGAACGTTCCAAGTCTCTTTGACGCCATCAACTTCTCAGAAAGGCTTCGTGCCGGCGCTCACGGGTCCGATATCATTCTCCGGCTACGACCGCTTCGCGGGCGTGCAAATTTCTGCGATGGCCGACCCAGTCACGACCGAAACAAAGAATGATCCGGGGTATGTTCCTTCAAACGCTGTTGTGCAATGATGTCTCACATGGCTGATGCAAATTTGATGGAAAAAATAGTGTCGCTGTGCAAGCGGCGCGGATTCATTTTTCCCGGCTCCGAGATATACGGCGGCCTCGCGGGGACATTCGATTACGGTCCATACGGCGTCGTATTGAAAGAAAACGTGGAACGCTTGTGGCTCGGCATGTTCCGCGATGGGCGCGATGATATGTATGGCGTTGACGCGGCGATCCTGATGAACCCGAAGGTATGGGAGGCATCCGGCCACGTCGCCGGTTTCTCGGATCCTCTCGTTGAATGTGAGAAATGTAAAAGGCGCTTCCGTGCCGACCACCTACAATTTAAATATAAGAAAGATAAAAACGGGAAAATTCTTGAAGATCAGGAAGTATGGGTGTGTGAGAACTGCGGCACTGAAAATAAAAAAAGAGAACCACGTCAGTTCAACATGATGTTCAAAACGCACGCGGGAGCGATGGAGGACGACTCGGCAACCGTGTACTTGCGCCCCGAGACTGCGGGCGGTATCTTCACGAATTTCAAAAATGTCGTCGACTCGCTTCATCCGAAATTGCCGTTCGGCATTGCCCAAATAGGAAAGGCGTTTCGCAATGAGATAGCGCCGCGCGATTTCATTTTTCGCTTGCGCGAACTTGAGCAGATGGAAGTGGAATATTTCATTCATCCGTTAGAATGGGAACAGGCGTTCGAAGAATGGCGGAAGATGATGCATCTTTTCGCCGAAGCGATCGGATTGCCGCAGAACATGGTGCACGAGCTTGAAGTAGAAGCGAAAGACCGGGCGCATTATTCAAAACGGACCATTGATTTTGAATTCGAGTATCCGTTCGGCCGAAAGGAACTTTGGGGGCTTGCGTACCGCACCGATTTTGACCTTTCCGCTCACGAAACAAACTCAAAGGTTGAATTGAGATATCTTGATGAAGCGACCGGAGAAAAATTCACTCCGCACGTCATCGAACCCTCGCTCGGCGTTGATCGTACGGTCCTTGCTATTCTTGCGAGCGCATATCGCGAGGACGATATGGGTGCCGATGTGCGCACGTATCTTGCGCTCGCACCGAAGATAGCGCCGATGAAGGCGATGGTCTCGCCGCTCTTGAAGAACAAACCCGAACTTGTTGCGAAGGCTAGGGAAGTGCGCGCAGAACTGCAAAAAATACATCCGGCGATCGCGTGGGACGACAACGGCAACATCGGTAAGCGCTATCGTCGGCAGGACGAGATAGGTACGCCGTTCTGCGTCACCATCGATTTCGATACTTTGGGCGAGAAGCCGGAGCTTAAGGGTACGGTCACCCTACGTCATCGCGATACAGGCGAGCAAGAGCGTCTCACGGTCGCTCAAGTAGCCGGACGCATTCGGGCCGCCATTTCATAATCTCGACGCCTAAATTACAAGGTTGAACCTTGTTCTAAAATAGGCCGTATACACAGGCTCGTTTGGTGCTCCACCGGCGACTTGACAGAAGTATAAGTTCGTGTATACTATACTTCAGTTATTTTATTAGTTCCTTGAGATTTCAACTTGCGTTTGCCATAGCAGAAAGCGGCTTATTCATTAGGCCGTTCCCCGCTATGGCAAATCCCGCAACCGCGAGGAAGCCCGCTGGCACGCGACATCGTTCACTGTGAACACCGTCGCAAATCAAGGAGATACAACCATGAGCGATCTCATGCTCGATGTTGACCAAGCAGGCGAACTCAAAGCGGCGTTTCGCCGCGGGAACTGGACAAACCAGGAAATTAAACGGCTTTGCGAGGGTACTGTTCTCGCAGATGTCCGTCGCTTGGTTCTCGGTCACGCGTCCATCACCACGATTGAACACACCATCGACTGTGATGCCGCACCGTTCGTACCCTCCGGCTGGAAAGTCGAAGAGCATCAGAAAGGCGGCCAGTTCAAGTTCGACGCCTCGCAGGTCGAGTTCTACCTCGCCGCCGCTCAGAAGAAGGGCAGTATCGAGGGCAACAAGCTTCGCAAGGAACTTGTGAGCAAGCCGGTCCTGAACGCCAACATTCTCGACTACCTGCTCAAGAACCCGCGCCTCATTCCCGAGGACTGGAAGAAAGATGAGAGCGGTAATACCCGCTACATTTTCTTCTGGGGCACTGTCTATCGCGACTCTGGCGGCAGCCTGTATGTCCGCTGCCTCTACTGGTACGACGACGGGTGGTACTGGAGCGACCGCTGGCTCGACTATGACTGGAATGTCAGCTACCCTGCTGCGTTGCGCGCAAGTTAGAACTCGGGTCTCGAGAACTTAGAACTCTTTAGACCCTTTGAACTTAGTTCGTCGCTTTCCCAAGCGGCGGACTTTTTGTATTATAAAAACGGTAGTAGGCGAGTACGGGAGCGATTACGGTTGCTTCCTGCCGAATCCAGTATCCATACACCCGGAATATCCGCGATTACGGTTTCGGATAGAGTGATGTATGCAGACACTTCAAAAATGAAGATACTTGGTGTGGAGTGCTGGTGTATTACGATGCCGGATACGATTCAACCCCGAGAGTATTCAAAGAGTGGTGGTATGGATGGCGCCCTACACATAATCGCAACTCTGACGGCAACCTGTATGTCCGCTACCTCAACTGGAACGACGACAGGTGGAACTGGAACAACAACTGGCTCGACAATGACTGGAATGACAACAACCCTGCTGCGTTGCGCGCAACTCTCTTCATCACTCACCCCGCTTTTGCGGGGTCGAGTTTTGCTTCGTCAATTGCCCATTCCAGCCGCCGAGCATCTTGCCGACTTCTTCAAGTGGAATAGAAAGTGCGGCATATTTCTTCGTATCAAGCGATCTGGTTTCCCAGAGTACGAGCAACAAGACTTTTAAGGTATCAAGCTTGCGGATGGCGAGCCGTACCCACGGATGCTTCTCGCTTTTAGAAAGAAATGTCGCTCCAGCAATCGCTTCTATTATTTCTACGAATAATCCGTCCGCTTTCCCGCCAAGTGTATGGCGGTGCGCTTTCGGGAGTGTCTGATAGTATCCGTACCACAGCAGGTATGCACTCTTTAATCTTTCAAGAACCGGCAGAAGCTTCTGGGGGGGGGTTGCTCATGGAGTCTTGTATACGAGAATATCATTTCAATCAATAATCTGCTCGACGCGTGGTGGGAATTCGTAAAAGGGAAACGAAAGCGTGATGACGTGCAGGAGTTCGGGCGGTATCTCATAACGAATGTTCTCACACTTCACCACGATTTGGCGAGCGGCACCTACCGTCACGGTGGCTACCACCACTTCAGAATTTCAGATCCGAAACCACGTGACATCCACAAGGCGAGCGTGCGCGATCGGCTCGTCCACCATGCGCTCTATCGCAAACTCTATCCATTCTTCGACTGTACCTTCATCGCCGATTCGTATTCGTGCCGTCTCGGTAAGGGAACATACCGAGCGATGAATCGCTTCCAAAGTTTTACGCGTAAAGTTTCTCGCAACGACACGCACACATGCTGGGTATTAAAATGCGACATACGAAAGTTCTTCGCTTCAATTGACCAGGAGGTATTGCTAGGAATCGTCGGCGCGTACATTCCCGACGAGTGTATCTGCGCGCTTGTCGCAAACATCGTCGGTAGTTTCAATTCCGGCACAATAGGAAAGGGTTTGCCACTCGGGAATCTTACTTCGCAGCTTCTCGTGAACATCTACATGAACGAATTCGACCAGTTTATGAAGCATAAATTGAAATCGAGACACTACATCCGCTATGCTGATGATTTCGTCATTCTCTCGCACGATAGAAGTTACTTAGTAAAAACACTTCCATATATGGAAGTGTTTTTACGCAACCGATTAAAACTTGAAATGCATCCGAACAAAGTCTCAATCTCAACTCTCGCTTCCGGTGTTGATTTTCTCGGGTGGGTGCATTTCCCCGACCATCGCGTGTTGCGAACGGCGACTAAGAAAAGAATGTTCCGCACGCTCGAAAATAGTGAAGGAAGACCTGTAGTACTTAATTCATATCTCGGAATGTTGAGCCATGGGAACGCACGAAAACTTCAAGAGGAAATATGCTAGGATGCCCGTATGGGTAAGGAAATAAACATTTCCATCACGCCGAGCACCGTTTTCACGACGCTGCTCATCATTACTGGCGCATACGTCTTCTGGCTCTTACGCGATCTCGCGCTTCTCGTACTTACGGCCATTGTCATTGCTTCGGCCATTGAGCCGCTGGTCGCTTTCTTCATTCGGCGCCACATTCCGCGTTTCGTTGCCGCTCTGCTCGTCTACGTGCTCGTATTCGGCTCGGTGTTCTCGCTCCTCTATTTCTTCTTCCCGCCTATCATTGCGGACGCCGCCGGCTTCATCTCCGCGATGCCGAAATATCTTGACACGATCAACGCCACCTCCGGTTTCCCCGGTGTCGACTTTATGGGAAGCGGACAGCAAGGGAGCCAATCATTCATGCAAACTCTGCTCTCGCTTCAATCCGTATTCGCCGCGAGTTCGGGCGGCGTCATACAGCTTTTCATTATGTTCTTCGGAGGCATCTTCTCGCTCATGCTCGTTATCGTGCTTTCTTTCTACTTTGCGTTGCAGGATACCGGCGTGGACGATTTCCTCCGCATGGTGATGCCGGTAGCCTATGAAGAGTATTCCGTGGACCTCTGGAAGCGTTCGCAGAAAAAGATAGGGCTTTGGATGCAAGGACAGGTGCTCCTCTCGGTCATTGTGGCCATACTCGTATATCTCGGGCTGCTTATTATCGGCATTCCGTATGCGCTCCTGCTCTCCGTCTTTACCGCAATAGCGGAGATCATTCCGGTGTTCGGCTCGCTCATTGCGGGGACCGCTGCCGCAGTTGTCGGATATTCCGATGGCGGCATCTCGCTCGGGCTTATTGTTGCCGGCCTTTTCATTGTGGTGAACCAATTCGAGTCCAATCTCATTTATCCGCTCATCGTGAAGAAGATTGTCGGTATTCCGCCGCTTCTCGTCATTGTGGCGCTTATTGCCGGTGGCACACTCGCGGGATTTCTCGGCGTCTTGCTTTCGGTGCCGGTCGCGGCGGTTGTATTGGAACTCATCACGGATTTCGATAAGCGTAAACGACGCGTGCATCACGAGCAATCCTAATTTCTATTCATGAGTGCGCGCTACCTTACCACCACCCTGCCCTACGTGAACGCAGATCCGCATGTCGGATTTGCGCTTGAGGCGGTGCAGGCCGATGCGCTCGCACGCGTGTGGCGTGCGGCGGGCGATAGTGTTTTCTTTTCCATGGGCACGGACGAGCACGGACAGAAGATATTTGAATCGGCACAAAAGGCGGAACAAGAAACCCAAGCGTATGTCGATCATTATGCAAAAGAATTCCAGAAGCTGAAAGAAGCGCTGAACCTCACCAACGATGTTTTTATTCGCACGACCGATCCGGCGCACGTTAAAGCAGTGCAAGAGATGTGGCGACGATGCGAAGCGAAAGGCGATATCTATAAAAAAACCTACACCGGCTTCTATTGCGTCGGTTGCGAAGCATTCAAGACAGAAAAAGAATGTGTGGACGGAAAATGTCCGCTTCATCCGAATGCGGAATTGAAAGAGGTCTCCGAAGAAAATTATTTCTTCCGCTTTTCAAAATACCAGGATGCGCTGCTTTCGTATCTTGAACGGCCGAACGTGATCACTCCCGAATGGCGTCGTATTGAAGCCGTCAATTTCACGAAGGGCGGTCTCGAGGATTTCAGCATCTCGCGCGAAGCGTCACGGCTCTCATGGGGCATACCGGTTCCCGGCGACGATTCGCAGGTGATGTATGTGTGGTTCGACGCTCTCACAAACTACATTTCCACGCTTGGCTGGCCGGACGATGCACAAGAGAATTTCAAAAAGTTCTGGGAAGAAGGAATGACGCTTCAAGTGGCAGGGAAAGACCAACTGCGCTTCCAGTCGCTCATGTGGCAAGCCATGCTCATGTCGGCGGACATCAAGAATACCGACCGGGTCTTCTATCACGGTTTCATTACGTCCGGCGGGCAAAAAATGAGCAAGTCCATAGGGAACGTCATTAACCCGCTTTCAATTGTTGAGAAATACGGCACCGATGCTCTTCGGTATATGCTCCTGCGCCATATAAGCCCCGCGGAAGATTCGGACCTCACCGAGCAAACGATGTATGACTATTACAACGCACATCTCACCAACGGCATCGGCAATCTCGTCGCGCGCGTGATGAAGCTCGCCGAGGAGCATCTTTCGGAACCGGTCGCACTCTCTGATACAAGCGCCTCACCTGAGCATCTTTCGCTCGTCGGTGCATTCAAATTTAATGAGGCGATGGACGGGATTTTCCAAATGATCAGTCGCGCGGATGAACGCATCAACGCGGGAGAACCGTACAAGAAGATAAAAATACCTGAAACCGCTGACGAAGCGCGCACGCTCATACAAGGGGCGGTCCAAGAACTCGGAAAGATCGCGGGCGAACTAGAGTGGGCGATGCCGCGAACAAGCGGCAGAATATTTGCCGCCATTCGCGAGAATAAAAAACCGGAAAATCTTTTTCCGCGTTTGCCGGCTCCGGCGGCATTATGAATATCCGGTATATCGACGTACACAGCCATTTGCAGTTCGAGCAGTACGCGCATGACGACGATACGATAATCAACCAAATGCAGGAACAGGGTATCGCCGGTATTGTTGTCGGTGTTGACCTTGCTTCGTCGAGGAAAGCAGTCGCGCTCGCTGAGAAATATGAGCATCTCTATGCCGCGGTCGGCCTTCATCCGAATCACGCCGGACAAGAATTTTTCGATGAAGCGGCGTACCACGCACTCGTGGCGCACCCGAAGGTCGTGGCGATAGGGGAGTGCGGACTAGATTTTTTTCGCCCGGTTGAGCTGAATGATGAAATAAAACACGCACAAAAAGAATTGTTGCAGAAACACATTGTACTCGCCGTATCTCTCAATAAACCGCTCATCATCCATTGCCGCCCGACGAAAGGTACGCAGGATGCCTATCACGACCTTATTGAGATATTGAAGGAAGCGAAAAAAGAACATCCAAAATTGCGCGGCGATATACACTTCTTTGTCGGCGGTATCAAAGAAGCCGAAGCATTCTTTGCGCTCGATTTCACCGTTTCTTTCACCGCGGTCATCACGTTTGCTCGCGATTACGACGAAGTGATAAAAGCGGTACCGCTTTCGAACATTCTTTCTGAGACTGACGCCCCATACCTCGCTCCTGCAGCCCGCCGGGGGGAGCGCAACGACCCGCTCGCGGTCATAGATGTCGCCTTGAAGATCGCCGCTATCCGCGGCGAGGACCCAGAAATTGTCCGTAAAACCCTTCTTGGGAACGCGGAGCGGATGTTTGCACTGGGTCATTCGGCGTGATAGGATTCCGCTATTATGGCTAATAATCAGGACGAAAAGGTGCTTGACGAGACTTCCGAAGATTCGGGCACGGAGCCCCGCGTCTACGAACTCGGCTTTCATCTTGATCCGGAACTCCCCACCGAGGAGGTGAAAAAGGCGTATCAGGAGATACGGAAATTCGTTGAAGAGATGGGAACGATCGTCGCGGAGGGTGAGCCGGAAAAAATACAGCTCGCGTACACCATTTCCCGCCAAGATACTGCCGGACGGCGCGATTTCGATTCTGCATACTTCGCATGGATCGTGTACGAAACCACGCCGCTGAAGCACGATGAGGTCGTCACCTCGGCGGATGTCGACAAACGCATCGTTCGTTTTATCGACCTACTTACGACGAAAGACGCCGCACGCCACTCCGTGGAAATGCACGAACTTTCCATGAAGACGCCGGAACACGTAGAGGAAACCGAAGCGGTCGCCGGTGCTGAACTCGACGCCGCTATCGAGAACGCCGCAGTATAATCACATCATGTACCTCAACAAAGTATTTCTCTACGGCAACCTCACCCGCGATCCGGAGCTGAAAGCGCTTCCTTCCGGAAGCAACGTTGCGAACTTCGGTCTGGCGACGAACCGCACCTACAAGGACAAGAACGGGCAGAAACAGGAGGCGACTGAATTCCATAATGTCGTCGCGTTCGGTCGCACGGCGGAAGTCATCGCGCAGTACGTGAAGAAAGGACGTCCGATCTTCGTCGAGGGCCGCATCACGACGCGCTCCTGGGAAGGGAAGGAGGACGGAAAGAAGCAGTATCGCACCGAGATCATCGTAGAGAACTTCCAGTTCGGCGCTGACAGCAAGGGCGGCGCCGGTAATTCCGCTCCCTCAAGCGAACCTCATGAACAGCCGGCACCGAAAGATTCGGATGAGATAAAGTATCCGGACGAAGAGATTAATCCCGAAGATATTCCATTCTAGCAATTAGGCTTTAGGCACTAGGCTCTAGCAAAATCAGACCAGAAATGCTAGGATGCCGCTAACGCCTAAAGCCTAGCGCCTAACTAACTATTTTATGGCATACCAAGCTGAACGAGAAGAGGTAGAGATAAAGAAATTCATCGACTATAAAGATGTCGCATATTTGAAGCTTTTCACCAATCCGCACGCGAAGATGCTCTCCAAGAAACGTACCGGCATTCCATCCAGCAAGCAACGCGACATTATGCAGGCCATCAAACGCGCGCGTTATATGGCGCTTCTCCCCTACGTGCAGGCGTAGAGTGTTCATAGACCCCATCTGCTGCGTTACGGGTCCCGCCGTTTTTCTCCGCCGTACCAAAAGTACGTCTCCAAAAAACGGCTTCCCGCGCCTTGCATCTGAGGTCTCTGAATCGCTCTACAAAAACCGCCCCTCAAGGGCGGTTTTTGTTATTGCTGTATACTGACTAGTATATGAAAAGATATATTTTCGGAGCCATTTTATTTATCGGTGTTGTTATCTTGCCGACTTGTACACAGGCGGCAGGTCTTACCGCGGATCAGGCGACCATGCTTATTAATGTCGTTAAAGCATCTCCAAGTACGCCGGCGAGTGCCTTTGTTGATTTGATAACTGCATTCTCGGGCGTAACAGTAAATCAGGCAACGGCTCTCATTACGGTCGTGCAATCATCTCCCGCAACATCCGCGGAGGCCTTTATTCCTCTTCTTACCTCTTTCACGAGCGATAGACCGCTGATTACGGTAACCCAACCGGTTAGCTGCCCTCAACTCATACCTCCGCAATGTACCGGCGGAACTCTCCTGTATACAGGCAAAGATAGTAATGGATGCATTACAGGATATACGTGCTCACCGCTCAAAACCAATTACACCTGCGCGGATGGAAAAACAGTCACGTATGCTTCTCAGTGTCCGGTAGCACCGTAGCACCGCCTACGGGGTTGTAGTATTACGCCTTTTCGACTCGTTCAGTGTATTCGCCCGTGTCCGTGTTGATGCGGATGATATCGCCCGGGTTGATGAAAAGCGGCACGTTTATTTTTGCACCTGTTGAAAGCTCAATGAGCTTGGTGCCGCCCGAGACGGTATTGCCTTTCACTGCCGGCGGCGCGTCCTTTACGACGAGTTCCACTTTAACCGGTATTTTGATGGTCATCGGCGTATCTTCGTACGTCAGCACTTCAACGGATGAATTTGGAGTGAGCCATTGTACCTTGTCGTGTACGGTTTCATCAGGGAACGAAAAACGATTCTTCGCGTTTCCTTCCTCGGCGAACCAGCTCTCGCCTTTATTGGTGTAGAGATACTGTGCCATCATTTTGCCGACGTCCGCTTCGGTCACGGTTTCGTTCTGATGGAAGGCTATCTCAAGGACTTTCCCGCCCACGAGTTGGCGCAATTTAGTCTGGTTCACCGGCTTTCTTTGCTGCATGCGGAAGATATGCGCCGAAAGCACCTCGTAGGGCTCATTATTGTAGTTGATGATGCACTTCGGAAGAATTTCGTTGTATGAGAGTACGGCCATGAATTTGAAACTAACAGTGAGTAAGAATCGTTATAAAAAGTGCCCACGAAGGGCGATTCGTGTATGCCCCGTATGACTATACTCTATTTAGAATATAGCTACGGAAGCTCGCACGCGTTAATAATTCCAACTATCGTGCACCTTAGCACAAAATAGTCATACGGGGTATGCTAGCAGACACCATGACTTTTTCAAGTACGGATGAAGATATGAGCGCTCTTTCGGACGCCGAGGTGCTTGCGCGCTCGCAAAAGGACTCCAAACTTTTTGCCGTGCTCGTGGAACGATACGAGGCGGCTCTTTTGCGTCGCGCACGCACGATACTGAAAAGCCCCGAGGATGCCGAGGAGGTGGTGCAGGACGCTTTCACCAAGATGTATCTCTATGCGGATAAATATCATCCGCAAGAAGGAGCGAGCTTCTCGTCGTGGATGTATACCATCCTCAATCGCGTGGCGTACACGAAATACCGTACGAAAAGTGCGGAGTGGGGGAAGCGGGCCGAGCTCGAGCCGGAACACTATGAGTCGCTTCCTGATGCACGTGCGGAATTTCTTGAAGACCTCTCCATACGCGACGAAGTCATCAATGCGCTCGCAAAGTTGCCTGAGACCGCCGCAAAGATACTCCGGCTTCAATTCATAGAAGGGAAGAGCCAGGAAGAGATCGCAAAGGAGGAACAGCTGTCCATACCCGCGGTGAAAACGCGCATTCATCGCGCGAAAAAGCTATTCCGGGTTCAATTCGAAAATAACCAGAAATTAAACAACAAATTATGATGCTCTTTCGCTACTGCGCCGCCCATACTCCTGCTGCGAATCTTCGGCCAGCTCATCGTCGTGCCTACAGCACGCCTTCTTCGCCGGTCTCGATTCTCGCAACGGATTCTGGGCGGCTCGTGACGCGATTATTTTCGAATTGAACCCTCAAGCGTATGACGAACAACACTATGATTGAACAATCCAACATCGAACGCATCGTCATGCGCCGCATCCTCCTCATTCGCATCTTGCGGCTCGTTATCTCTACGGCAGTGCTTGCGGTGCTCACGACCATCGCGGCGCTCTGGGGTATTGGAAAAGAAGTATGGGTCGCGCGCATTTTTGAGAATGCACCGCCGAATATCGGTGATCTTCCGAATTTTTATCTCGCCGCGTTCATGCACACGCACATCATCGTCCAAATTTTGACGGTCCTCACGCTTGCGTCGCTCATCTATCTCGCATGGGAGATCGTTCGCCTCGTTGTGCACACGCTCGCCCCGTCGCGTTCTTAGCCCTCAGCAAGTTTTGCTTTTATTTGTTTGAGGAGTTCTTTTGCTGCGTCTTTATTCTCGGCTAGGAACTTGCGCGAGGCGTCGTACCCGACGCCGAGTTTTGTTTCTCCCATTTTGTAGGTATTGCCGGACTTGGCCACGAGATCGTATTTCTCACCGAGCGCGATGAGCTCTCCTTCACGGCTGATGCCTTCGTTATACAGAAGATCGAATTCCGTCGTCCTGAAGGGTGCGGCTACCTTGTTTTTCACCACTTTCACGCGCACGCGGCCGCCTACCACCTCCTCTCCCTTTTTGATGCTCGCGATGCGGCGGATGTCCAAGCGCACCGAAGTGTAGAACTTAAGCGCTTTCCCGCCCGGCGTCGTTTCCGGATTGCCGAACATTACTCCTATCTGCATGCGTATTTGATTGATGAAAATGACGATGGTTTTGCTTCGCGCACAGATGGCGGTGAGTTTGCGGAGCGCTTGGCTCATGAGCCGTGCTTGCTTGCCCACGTGCTGTTGGCCCATTTCACCTTCTATTTCGTCTTTCGGAGTAAGTGCCGCAACCGAGTCGATGACGATGATGTCCACGTTCCCGCTGCGCACCAACGATTCGACGATATCAAGCGCATGTTCGCCCGTATCCGGCTGGGAGATGAGGAGTTCCTGGAGCTTTACGCCGATGCGGCGCGCGTACTCCGGGTCAAGCGCATGCTCGGCGTCCACGAACGCGGCGATACCGCCGGCTTTCTGCGCTTCGGCAACAACATGGAGCGCAAGCGTCGTCTTGCCGGACGATTCGGGCCCGAATATTTCGATGATGCGTCCCCGGGGCAGTCCTCCCACACCGAGCGCCGCATCAAGCCCGATGGAGCCGGTGGAAACCACCGGTATTTTTTGCGGCGCACCTGCGCCGTAGGTGGTGATGGATTCATCGCCGAATTTCGTGCGGATCTCCTTGAGCGCCTGATCGATCGATTTTTGCCGTTCGCTTTTATCCGTGCTCGCCACGGAAATAGTTTTAAGCACTTTTTCTTTTTTTGGTTTGCCGAAAGCCATATCGTTAATTGTTAGTTGGTACGAAAATAGAACGTGTCGCGGTCACCACCCTCCCGAAGCGATCCCGTGCCTCAAAGGTAAGTATAGAACCTCCGCGGGGAAAGGTCAGTGTTGACGAAAAGTCACCATTCTGGTCATGGAGGACCGGTGCACCGTTCAGGGTTAGTTGTGCCGCGCGTGCGGCATTCCCACGTATGCTCACGATCCCATCTGGGTACGACGCATTTTGCGTCGGGGAAGTGATGATGAGCGATGGTCCCGCGAGAAGCGGCCACGCCTCGATGAACCCATAACTGAAAAGAACAACGAGCATGAGGATAATGAGATATCGGGTCATTGAGACTGATTAAAACATCTCTTCCTCATTCTCACTGAGTGCTGAAGAGGTAGGCGCGGCGGCGTTTCTCGTGAGAACCTCGCGCGGCTTAGAGCCGTCGGCCGGACCGATGATGCCGTGTTCTTCAAGCACGTCCATAAGGCGCGCTGCACGCGAATATCCGATCTTCAATTTGCGCTGCAGATACGAAGTGGAAGCGCGACCGGCGGCCTCCACGGTGGCGCGAGCTTCCTCGTAGAGGTCGTCATCAATGTCATCATCATCGTTGAATCCTCCGTTCACGAGGCCAATGACATCGTTCGGTTCGCTGGCGCCATTTCCACCGGTGCCGAAATCAATGCTTGAAAGATCTCCGGCATTGTGGCTCTTGATATAGCTCACCACCTTCTTCACTTCTTGTTCACTGATGAACGCGGTTTGGATGCGCACTGGCTTCTGCATATCGCTTGAGAGATAGAGCATATCGCCGGCGCCAAGCAGGGTCTCGGCGCCGGAGCCGTCGAGGATGGTGCGCGAGTCTATTTGCGAGGCGACTTGGAGCGCCATACGCGTCGGCACGTTCGCCTTGATAAGCCCGGTAATGACGTTCACCGAAGGGCGTTGGGTGGAAAGCACCAAATGAATGCCCACGGCGCGGGACATCTGTGCGAGCCGCACGATGGACGCTTCAAGCTCGCGCGGATAGGTGTGCATGATATCCGCAAGTTCATCGATGACGATGATGATGTAGGGAAGCGCTTCGGGTATTTCCGCAGCGTGACTCTTTTTTGCCGGTTCAAAGATAGTGGTGTGGTAGGAATCAATATCGCGCACGTGTTCCGCTTCGAGGATATTGTAGCGGCGTTCCATTTCCTTCGCCGCCCATTTGAGCGAGAAAATGGTTTTCTTCGCGTCCGTGATGACCGGTGTGAGAAGGTGAGGGATGCCGTTGTACGCAGTAAGCTCCACGCGCTTCGGGTCTATCATGATGAAGCGCAACTGGTTCGGTCCGTTGCGGTAGAGAAGGGAGGTAATAAGCGCATGAATGGCGACCGATTTCCCGGAGCCGGTCGCACCGGCGACGAGCGCGTGCGGCATCTTTGAAATGTTCACATAATGCGGCGTGCCGGTGATATCGCGGCCGAGTGCGGCGAGCAAGGGTTTCTTGCTTTCTGACCATTCGGGTGCGGAAAGAAGTCCGCCGAGCCCGACCATCGCTTTGGTGGTGTTCGGCACTTCAATGCCCACAAGTGATTTGCCGGGGATGGGAGCTTCAATGCGCACGGGATGCGCGGCAAGCGCGAGCTCCAAGTTATTTGCAAGCGAGACTATCTTTGAAAGGCGCACGCCCTCGGCGGGCTTCACCGCATAGCGCGTGACGGTCGGACCAACAGAAACTTCGTCCATTTCCAAATGAATGCCGAAGTTCTGGAAGGTGCGCTTGATGATGTTCGCGTTCGCTTTGATGTCGCCCACTCCCGGCTTGCCGCGATCCTCGCCAAGAATAGAAAGGGGAGGAGCATCGTACTCGGCGTCAAAATTGGCGATGCCAGAACCCTGGCGCGCACCGGTGCGATTGAATATCGTCACCACCGGCTCATGCTCTTGTTCACCTGACGCATATTCCTCTCCCTCAACTTCCGGCACGCCCACAACGTCATCAAATTCTTCCGGCAGTTCATCCTCATCTTCATTTGAGGACGCGCGCGGGTGGCGGAGACGTTCCCAGAGTGAGACGACATTCTCTTCAAGAAGCGCCACGAGCGCTTCGATGTCGGTCACAATGGCGACCCCGACCGCGATGGTTGCGATAAGTAAGACGAGCGCTCCCCAGAAACCGAAAAATCCGGAAAGCATCGTTCCGCTCCACATACCCGCCTTACCGCCAAACTCCGCACCGGGAATGAGGCCGGCGAATGCGAGGACGGACGCGAGCATGAGGATGAGACCGGATGCAGTGAGCGTATCGAGTGTCGGGCGTCCGAATCCTGCGTAGAGACCGACAGCAATAAGTGCGAATGGCAACACGAATGCACCGATGCCGACGATCGCGTAGCTGGTCGCAAAAACAACCGATCCTATGGGTCCTGCCGCCCCGAAGATGGCAAGACCAAGCAGGACGCCGGCGGCGAGAAGCACGATAGTCGAAGCGTAGCGGATGAGCGCATCGTATTCTTTTACTTCTTCCTCGCGCACACGCCCCTTCCGACCATTGGTGCCGTTCTTTCCATTGCCGCGACTCATGATGTGTCTATTGTAGCATCACCAAGCGAATCGTAGGGGGAAATAAAAACTCATCCCAAAGCCCGATTCGCCGGCAGAACAAAAATGGGTAGCGCACCACAAGAGTACTTCAGAAAATATAGTCGCTCCGCTCCTTATTTTCTTGGTCGCTCCAGGCCGCCGGAAAGGGATTCAATAGGAAGTGGAGGATAAACTTGCGCATATCGCTGTCACGGACGTATAATGTCTCATACGATATGAGACACGGACAATCAGATATTGGACAAAGTACTGAAGTCCGGAAAATCCAGACAGGCATAAAACATTCTCAAACAGGTGATTTTGTCCTAGAGAAAAGCATATTTACAAACATATTTGAAAAAGACATACGAAGGGTTTATATCTATAAAAAAGCCGAACGACTCGCAAAAGCCATTCATCTCATCACGCCGGCCTTTGCCGAATCGGTGTCTTTGAAGAACCGTATTGATGCGATTGCAGTCGGCCTCATCGATGCGGCCATAGTATCTCCCGCGATCGCGCGAACGGCGCTTTCTCGCGAGCTGCTTGCGCTCTCAAGCGTCCTTGGAATTGCGCGCACGAGCGGCGTTCTGTCAGCGATGAACGCTGAACTTATCGCTAGGGAAGCTCATATGCTGCTTCATGAAGTAGCTTCATACGAAGAGCCGAGACTTTCTTTTGACGAGACGCCAAGTCTTGCTGATTTAGCTAAGAACACCTCTTCGCGGGAAGAACCCCGGCACCTCAGCAGGTTAATTGAAAAACAACCGGTTAAAAAGACCCCAACTATTCATAAAGGACACATAAAGGACACCGAACATCTATCAGACAGTCCTATAAAGGACAGGCGTGACGCGATTTTGTCCGTTATAAGAAATAAGGGCACGGCGAGCATAAAAGACATATCTACGCTTGTCCGTGGCGTTTCCGAGAAAACCATTCAGCGTGAGCTTTCCTCTCTGATCGATCTTGGACTAGTGTTAAAACAAGGGGAGCGCCGTTGGAGCACTTACTCACTAGCAAATTAGGCTCTAGGCGTTAGCAGTCCGTGGATTGTGTTGGTTACTAGAGCCTAGAGCCTAAGGCCTAATTCCTCCCTTTGACTCTGGTCGCCGTTCTTGCTAGTATCTACTTGTGATAGCGACTGAGGCATAAAGACAAAAAAAGACCGATTTTCGGTCTCTTTTGCTTTACCGTTTTCAGCAGTTATCCACACGCCGGTTCCCAAGAACGCTTGCCTCGCTATATACTGACTCTTGTCCTTGCGAGGACTCTTTCGTTCTCGAGGGGCGTACTTTGATAAACAATAGTCTTGTTGAAAGACAGACTATTCAACCCTTGCCAACTAACCCATGGCGCACTGGTCGATACCGTGCGCTGTGGGGTAGTGTGAAATTGAAAGTGCTCGTTCTCACTTCAATGTGCGACCAATTTTTCTTGCCCGTATTTCGGGCATAGAAAAATGGAAGTACTCCACGTAGTGCAACTCTTACTTGATTATTATGTGCTCCCTAAATTCTTAACAATTGTTTATGAAAATGACAAAAGCAACAGCGAAGGTCGCGGCAGTAGCGACTGGACTCGCGATGGCAACGTCTATGCTCTCTCTTGCGCCTATCGCGCACGCAGCGACATTGACGACCGCGCAGGTCTCGTCAATTCTCTCGCTCCTTTCCTCGTTCGGTGCTTCTAGTGCAACAATCGCGAATGTCAATGCAGCCCTCACCGGCGGCACTTCGACTTCCGGTACAACGACCACGACGGCCGGTTCCTGCTCCTTCTCGCGCAGTCTCACGATTGGCTCGACAGGTGCAGATGTAACTTGCCTTCAGCAGGCGCTCATCGCGGGTGGCTTCTCGATCCCGGCTGGTGCAACTGGATACTTCGGTACCCAGACAAAGGCAGCCGTCGCTTCGTGGCAGTCATCTCGCAATGTCGCTCCGGCAGTAGGTTACTTCGGTCCGATCTCGCAAGGTGCGTGGAATCTCGGCGGCGGTAGCTCTTCGAGCACGACCACCACGACGACTACCACCACCGGTACGACTGGCGGAACGACGACAACCACGTCCACAGCTCTCACGGGCAATGGTCGTCTTACGAACATCAGCGAACTCGGTGATGTTACGAATGACATCAAGGTAGGTGACTCGGCAACGAACGTCATCGGCCTCTCGATGGACGCAACTGATGGCGATGTCGCCCTCCAGCGCGTTGACGCAACGTTCACTATCGCTTCAACCGGTAGCCAGAGCTCGAACCTCGACATGTATGTCTCTGACATAAGCCTCTACCTCGATGGGGTGAAGCTCGCGTCGATGGCTCCTTCTGGTGGCGACAAGAGCGGCCGCGTCTGGACCTATCGCTTCTCCGGCCTCAATGGGGTCATCAAGAGCGGTGCGACCGGCAAGCTCTACATCAAAGTAACTCCGCTTGCAAGCATTGGTACGAACGAGGATAGTGTTACGACTGCACACAATGTGACGGTGACACTTGCCGCCGACAGCGTTCGCGCAGTCGGTGCAGATGGCATCTCGGATACCTACGTTGCAGCTGCGGACACTGTTGCCGCAACTGGCGAGGTCTTCAAAGTCTCGTCACAGACGACCGGCACATTGACGGTCAGCCTCGCATCGGACAATCCGGTTGCTGGCATCATTGCAACGGCGTCTTCGACCACCGCAGGTGTCAACCTCCTTGCTTTCAACATGAAGGCAAAGAATAACGCCGTGACGGTCACTGATCTCGGTGCAAGTCTTGGCGTTTCGGCTGGTACTGTGGCTGCTACTGTCTCAAATGTGAAGCTTATGAAAGGCTCCACCACTATTAAGACAGGAACATTGACTACAACTGGTGCTACCTACGCTAACGTAACCTTCAGCGGCGTTGATCAGACCATCGCAGCGAATGACACTGTGGAATACTGGATCTCAGTAGACCTCAAGAATGACTCGGGATATGCCGATGGCACGACGATCACTGCTTCCACGACAGCTTCTACTCTGTGGGATGTCTCTGACTCAAATGGAGCCACGGTCACTCCTTCAGCACCTGCTGCTGGTAACGCACAGACTCTTATCGGCACCGGCCTCGTCACCGCGACCTTCGTAAGCGCAACCGCAACGAAGGAAACGGGTACTATCGCTGGTTCAAACGATAAGGTCAATACCTCTCTCACCTTCACTCTGACGGCTGATAGCGGTAGTGACATCTACTTCGATGTGACCGAGAAACCGGGTCTGATCACCGTCCTCACTGATTCAAGTGGCTACGGCTGGGCGACCACGACGGACTCGAACACCGGTACCACGACGGCTGCAACGATCGCAGCTGCCGACACGAACTCGAACGACAGCGCAGGCGCTTACTTCGTGATCCCGGCAGGAACATCGCGCACCTTCACTATCACGACATCCCTCACGAACGGTATGGTCGCTGGTAAGGCAGGTATGCGCTTCACGGGCTTCAACTACGGTACGGCCAGTGGTACGATGACCAATGTCTACAACTTCAACATGGGCGCGTTCAAGACGTTGACGTTGACTGGCCTCGCCATCCACTAGTCTTCCTAGTTGTTTGGAGGGGATAATCCTTCCAAAGCTCAAGTTCTCGGTTAAAAACCGGAACTCCGGCTCGGAGCATCGGTCCGAGCAAACAAAAAACCACCCTTCGGGGTGGTTTTTTTGTTTTTATCCGGTTGAAACTTTTTTGTATTTAGCGAGGTTATCCCCAGCCTATTTTGGGAACCATATTCCATTGTTAACGAGGTGATATTCTTACTCGCAAGATGCGCTCGCGTCTTTTATTCGCTTGAATTACTTATTATGAATCGCATCAAAACATATCTGAACAATCTCGGGAAGGCGACTCGCGCCGTTATTCTCGCACTCGCCGTCATCTTTGTGAGTGCCGGTATCGCTCAGGCAACCACGACTACGATTAACACCAGTGTCACCACAACGAACCTTACCGCATCCGGCACGCTCGGCGTAACGGGTCTTTCAACGTTCGCCTATGCCTCAACGACCGGAGCACTATCCGTGGCCGGCAACTTTATGGTGAACGGTATGGCGACAACGACGTCAGCCGGTGCCCTATCACTTGCCGGTAACTTAACGGTCGGTGCCGCAGCAACGGGAGGAACGATAACCGTTTCGAACGGAACTACCGCTGCGACTGCCACTTCTACGATCACCGTAGGATGTGTGGTGACGACCGCGACGAGCACCGAAACGCCGATAAAACTTATGTTCAATGTCGAAGCAACGTCGACGACGCTGAGTTCAAAGACCGTACAAGGACTTGTTCTTTGGGGTTACGGTTCCTCCTGCCCATAGCCGCATAGCGAGTTACTTATTAACTAAATAAACTCACTATGCAACGAACACTAGCCCGTGCAGGAATTGTAGTGGCGTTGCTTGTCGCCCCCGCTTTGGTGTTCGCAGCCGCTGACACGGTCAGCCTCGACACGACGGTTGTTCTCAACTTCGACGGTGGCATTGAAGTGGATATCACGGGTTCCACGGCCGTTGTTGAATCGATAAGCGTGACCAACACATCTTTCAGCTTCGATCTTCAAGACGGGTCCTCCATAGAAGTGACGGCGCCAAGCAGGAATATTCTCAACGTGGATTCGGCAAACGATAGAGACACCAACACGTGCACCACCGCAGCATCGGTGCTCAAGTATGTCGGCACTTCAGCACATACGGTGACCGTAACGCCGAGTAATTCCACATGTGCAAGCAGTGCAAGTACCTCCACTTCCCATTCAAGTTCAGGTTCTAGGGCAACTTCAGCAACGCCGGCCGTGCCGACCGTTGCTCCGGCTGTACCTGCAACCCCTGCTTCTTCGGGCCTCACCTCTTCGCAGATACAGTCCATTCTTGCCGTGCTCATGTCATTTGACGTTGATGCGGCAACGCTTGCGAGCGTGAAAGCTGTTCTTGAAGGTACGACGACCGGTTCAGTCACGAGCGCCGCAGTGCAAGTATTCAAATCAAATCTCACTACCGGCTCTCTCGGGAGCGAGGTGAAGGCTCTGCAAACGTTCCTCAACTCTCACGGCTATACCGTTGCGAATAGCGGTGCCGGTTCTCCGGGAAATGAAACGACCACATTCGGCGCAGCAACTCGTGCGGCGCTCATTAAGTATCAGAAAGCCAAGGGCATCACGCCAGCGGTGGGCTACTTCGGCGAAAAGACGCGAGCTGCAGTTAATGCCGAATAGGAATCTGCTCAAAAGAGAGATTGTTCGGAAGTGAAATTTAGAGCGCACACAAAAACGCCCGCGATGCGGGCGTTTTTGCGTATGGTATCCTCTCCATATATGCAGGGAGACAAGGAACGCCGAATGCTGCCGTTTTTCATTGAATTTGTGAAATTTGCTACGGGCTTTGCGGTCATTATTGCCGTTGCACTTATTACGCTTCACGCCGCGAGCGCCGCGATGGGTTAGTGGACAGGGAAGCGCTGTTTTGTTAGAGTAGCCGAGTACGAACCGAAGACCGTAAGTGGCTCACGTTGGTCGATGAGCATGAACCTTACGCAGGGGACCCGCCACACTGCAGAAGTGTGACGGGGAACTCTCCTATATTTCGTTCGTGCACCTAACTAGGCGCTCGGACAGGCTCTAGGCATTAGGCACTAGCAGCTCTTTCCCGGCTAACGCCTAGTGCCTAAAGCCTAATAGCTAGTTCATCATGGCAATATCAAAAGACAAGAAACGCGAGATAGTCGCAAAGCTTACGGACGCTTTTAAAGAAGCGTCTTCGATCGTGTTCGTCGGCTTTACGAAACTCACCGTGAAGGATGCATCAAAATTGCGTCAGGAACTTTCGAAAAAAAGCGTAAAGTACTTTGTCGCAAAAAAGACGCTTATCAAGAAGGCGCTTGAGCAGCATGGCTACGAAGGACAGATCCCTGAATTGCCGGGCGAAGTTGCCGTTGCGTGGACCACGGATGACGTGACTGCACCGGCAAGCGGCGTCTATGAATTCGGCAAGAAACTGAAAGGCGCGTTGTCGCTTCTCGGTGGCGTATTTGAGGGAGCCTATGCAGATGCCAAGATGATGATCGGTATCGCAACTATCCCGCCTATGCCGGTGTTGCGCGGAATGTTCGTGAACGTAATAAACTCGCCTATCCAGGGATTGGTGGTCGCTCTCGACAAAATACGCGAAAAGAAGTCAGTTTAAATCTCTAATCTAAATTACTATGGACGAAACAAAGGTTGTAGACGCGGCTCCGACGGCAGACGTCGAAGCACCGACCGAAAGCGTCGGCGTTGAAGTACCGAGCAAGTTCAAGAAACTCGTGGAGGAAATCGAGACGATGACCGTCCTCGAGCTCTCTGAGCTCGTGAAGGTGCTTGAAAAGAAGTTCGGTGTGAGCGCAGCGGCAGTCGCCGTTGTCGGTCCGGCCGCAGGTGCCGCACCCGAAGAGGAAGGGAAGTCCACGGCAGATGTGGAGCTTACCGAAGTCGGTGCCTCCAAGATTGCCGTCATCAAGGCGGTGAAGGAAGCGCTCGCACTCGGCCTCAAGGAAGCGAAAGACCTTGTGGACGGTGCTCCTTCCATGCTCAAGACGGGCATGAAGAAGGAGGATGCCGCAGAGCTCGCGAAGAAGCTCACAGATGCCGGAGCTAAGGTGACTCTTAAGTAAATCAATTTACTTATGTTCGTCCAAGAAAACCGCTGTGAGGCGGTTTTCTTGTTGCGGTCTTTGGTCACCTTAGCTCCGGCGTGGGAGGGGGTCGGGGAACGGGAGTTCCCCGTGTCGGAGAGCAGGGCGAAGCCCGCTGAGAACCGAGGGTTCTCAGGGAGGAGTCTGCGACGACCGCTGGTGCAAAGGTAACCCTTAAATAAGCAGAGCTTGTTCTCATCGCTTGCCTCAGGCAAGTGCATGCAGACATGCACTTGCCGTTCGGCTCGCTTGATAATAAGGACACAAAAACACGCCCCCGCCTCTGGCGGGGGCGTGTTTTGCGTTTTATCTCCCAAGCTCGTACACTAGCGGCATCCATGCCCGGTAGGTCAAAACGGCGTCGTGCCTTGCTTCACGCAAAACCACGGAATGGAAATTTTCTACACACCATGCTTACAGCGAAGATATTTAGAATCAACGGCACACAGAGCAACGTCGTTTTGTCCTGACCGGGTATGGAACGCCTCTCAAAACTGTTCGGTTCACCCGCACGCCTCAAAACACTCCGCCTCTTCGTCTTCAATCGAGACACTCCTCTGACGCTTGACGAGGTCGCGCACCGGGCGAAACTCTCAAAAGAAGCCACACGGCACGAAATTGCCGAACTTATTGACGCCGGATTGCTTCGGAAAAAAGGAGAGCGCGCTGCCGCGCACTATCAGGTGAATTCGCGTTTTGAGCACCTCGTTGCTCTCGACGCGTTCATCCGGGAGACGACTACCGTGCGACCGCAGAAGATTGTTGCAGCACTCAAGCGTGGCGGAACCCTCCGGCTCGTCGCACTCACCGGGCATTTCACCGGCATACTTGAGCCACAGATAGATCTGCTCATCGTGGGTGATAATTTGAATGACCGGGCACTTTCGCATGCGGTACACGCGCTCGAAGCCGAACTCGGGAAAGAGATACGGTATGCGTCATTTGCCACGGCGGACTTCCGGTATCGGCTCGGCGTCTATGACCGCCTTCTTAGGGACGTTTTTGACTATCCACACCGCCTTTTGATAGACAAAATAGGGCTATAAAAATGCTACACTTTATGCAGTGCTCGCATATTAGCCGCATAAACAAAAGCGTTATTTAACTATGGTCTTCAACACATGGGCGGATGTTCTCAGCCAGTCCTTCAACAATTTGTTCTACGGAATGGTGGCGTTCATCCCCAACTTAGTCGTTGCAATCGTTATATTCATCGTCGGATGGCTCGTCGGCGTCGGCCTCGGACGCGTGGTCATGCAGATCGTGGGTGCGCTCCGTGTGGACCAGGCGCTCAAGTCGACCGGCATCGAGCGTATTCTGTCTCGCGCAGGTTTTGAATTGAACGCCGGCAAGTTCCTCGGCTTCCTCGTTGAATGGTTCTTCATCATCGTCTTCTTGGTAGCATCACTTGATGTACTCAATTTGACGACGGTGAATCTCTTCATCAGCGATGTCGTTCTCGGATACCTTCCGCAGGTCATCGTGGCAGTTCTGATTCTCCTCGTCGCGGCAGTTGTCGCAGACGCGGCGGAACGAGTCGTTATGGGTTCGGCGAAAGCAGCAGCTCTCCATTCCGCCGGATTCCTCGGCAAGGTAGCGCGGTATGCAATCTGGATATTCGCTCTCCTCGCGGCGCTTGCACAGCTTAATGTGGCAACAGCCTTCGTACAGACTCTCTTCACAGGCGTTGTTATCGCATTCTCGCTCGCACTTGGCCTCGCGTTCGGTCTTGGCGGTCAGGCTTCGGCAGCCCGCTATCTCGAGCATCTCCAGGCAGATATTAAGGACTAGGCTTCGCCTCGTTTGCAAAACCGCCCGGCGGAGCCGGGCGGTTTTGTGTTTGTGGATAACGAAAAAACCGAAATGTTATACTGATTTTCTATGTTGACTCCTGCGGACAAAAAATTCCTGTCGGATAAATTTGCTACCAAAGCCGATTTTAGAGCAGTTAAAAATGATCTTAAATTACTGGCAACCAAAAAAGAACTCACTGCCGTGAGAGTTGATGTGGCGATACTCAATAAAAAACTGATAGAAATTAATACGATCCATTCTCGAACGGAAACAAAGATAGACGAGGTTTTAACCAAACTCGATAAGTTCGTGGGGAACATCGCCGATCTTGAACAAGAAAACAAAATGGGCGCGAGAACACTCCATCGGCATGATATTCAGATCCACGAACTCGCCACTGCGACCGGCACAACCATCTCCGAATAAATTTGTGCAACACCTGGTGTTGCACATTTCCTGGTGTTGCACATTTTCACTTGCGCAGTAGCGGAGCTTGCACGTTCACCGGGGGGGTAGGATTGTGGTATGAAAAAATATATTGCTGGCGCGGTGCTCTCGTTGGGCGTGTTCGTCTCCCCTGCACTTATCCAAGCGGCAAGTCTTACGACACAGCAGGCAAACAGCCTCATTGCCGTTGTCCAGTCGGCGCCCGGCGTGCCCGCGAGCGCTTTCGTCAATCTCATAACCTCGTTCTCGAACATTACCGTGAATCAAGCAACGAGCCTCATCACGGTCGTCCAATCGGCTCCGACTGCGCCGGCAAATGCCTTCGTCAATCTCCTTATTTCGTTTACGAGCGACTCGACCACTTCACAATCAACAACGTCTGCGACAAATCAGTCGGCAACTACGCAACCCGCGCAATCGACAAGTGCATTAGCTCCAACCATCTCCTACATCACTCCCACATCGGTTGTCGTCGGTGGCACGGTGTATGTGCATGGCGCGAACTTCAACTCAAGCACTTATGTCGCTTTCGATGGTGACTTCGGGAAAGTAATTTATCCCGACAATGCTCCTGCGAGCGGCACTGGCGTGTTTTCGTTTACTGTTCCGTCGACTAACGTCGGGGCGCACACCATTCAAGTCAATGAAAAAGGAGCGACATTCCCCTCAAGTAGTGCAGTTACATTGAATGTTGTTGCGGCTCCCACGCTCTCCTATATCAATCCGACTTCGGTAAGGGCTGGGGGAACCGTTTGGGTGTATGGCGCAAACTTCAATTCAAGCACCTACATCGCTTTTGATGGTGATTTTGGGCAAGTGATTTATCCAGATAATGCTCCAGCAAGCGGCACCGGCGTTTTTTCTTTCACTGTCCCAGCAAATGCGAGCGTCGGGAGTCATTCTGTTCAGGTGAATGAGAAAGGGGCCACGTTCCCCTCAAGTAGCGCGGTTACACTAAGCGTTGTTCAGTAACAGCTGGAATGCCAAGCGCCCCGGCCCCGGCCGGGGCGCTTGCGCTTTTTAGAGCACTCCTCTATACTCCCTCTACGTGTCTACGAACCGAAAAACTAAACTTTTAGGAGCGGATAGGCCGTAAGGCCCGCGCGTTGCAAACGCACGAAAACCGCCCCTTGGGGCGGTTTTCGTTTCGGATGGGGACACCGATTTTTGACATACGAATACGCAAAATAAATTGAAAAAACCTCGCAACGCACTGTTGCGAGGAGAGTGTGAATTGAATTGATTGTGGTTAACAGAATTCCGTGCGAGAGACATAAGAGTACACGGTGGATGCCTTGGCCTAGGACGGCTATGAAGGACGCGACTAACCTGCGATAAGCTTCGGGGAGGCGGTTTGTAGCCTTTGATCCGGAGATTTCCGAATGGGGAAACCCTGCAGTTTTGAACTGTAATCCGCGAGGTAACGCTTGCGTGAGGCGAACCCTGGGAAGTGAAACATCTCAGTACCAGGAGGAAAAGAGAACAATAGGTGTTGCGTTCCGTCGGCGCGTATGTTCGTGCTGATGGAACGCAACACTCGTGATACCCCAAGTAGCGGCGAGCGAAAAGGGAAAAGCCCAAACCTCACTCTTCGGAGTGGGGGGTTGTAAGATGCGAACGTCCAATTTATTGGAAAAGAGTTACAAATTGTCTATATAGCGGAAGCTGCTGGGAAGCAGCGCCCCAGAGGGTAATGGCCCCGTACGCGAAATGTATGACGACTCTTGTTTGTATTCTTGAGTAGCTCGAGACACGAGTAGCTCGAGTGAATCTGCCGGAACTAACCGGTAAGGCTAAATACGTCCTATGACCGATAGTGAACTAGTACCGTGAGGGAAAGGTGAAAAGAACCCCGAGAG
>JBAYHD010000007.1:0-25118 GCA_041666305.1 Minisyncoccota bacterium
CCCCCGAACCAACCCCCGCCCCTGCTCCCTAATACATAATTAAGGATTTCGTAAACCCTTAATATTCTACGACCGAACCAGCTCCTGCCCCTGCTCCTTAGTACAGAATTAAGGATTTCGTAAACCCTTAATATTCGATTAAGTAAGTCATTCAAGACCCATTTTTGGTGAAAAATCGGATTCAGCGTCTTGAAGATACTCACCGATCGACTTCCCATAGTTTCCCAATGACTCCTTAAATAATCCAGTGGTAATAATGGAAGGAAAATTTTTCTGGCCCAGGTAATCGAGATAACTGCTCCACCGGTATGTTTCCAAATAAGAAAGTGCTTCACGCATATTACCGATTCCATTCTTGCTACGAATTCGCCATTTTTCGGCGCCTTTTAAATAATCTAAGGGGTTCAGATGGACATAGTGAAGAATGTATAGGAAATGCGCTTCGCTTCCAACAAGTATCTTTTTTGTCCGGCCTTGGAAAAGGGAACCCGCGCGCGCATTTCGTTCATTGAAATAATTTGCGTAGCCTATATTCAACTTGCGCATAAACAATGTAAGTCCTCCTTCAACCCGCTCGGAAAGAAGTAAATGATAATGATTCTTCATGAGACACCAGCCATGAACATCAACAATGCGCTCGCGCTGATCTCCTATTTCTTCATAAAAATAAGGATTTCGTAAACCCTTAATATTGAAGCGATATACTGAATTGCTCGTTGGGCGGGCATCGTTAAATTCATAGAGATCATGAACGAACCGAGCATAATCGTGACCATCATTAAACAGATCTCGTCCTTCTACTCCACGATTTAGAACATGGTAGAGCTCCATTTCATCATTATATACAAATTAAGGGTTTACGAAATCCTTAATTCACAAGGACTGGTTAAGGGCAGTATGCGGTAGAATGTAGACATATCGTTCAATATACGATTCTTAATTTTCACAACTAATCTATGGCAATTCGAGTGGCGATAAACGGGTTCGGGAGGATAGGGCGGGCTTTTGCACGGCTTTCGCACGGGCGCGGGATTGATATCGTTGCGGTGAACGACCTCGGCTCCTTGGAGAACTTGGCGTACTTGCTGAAGTACGACACGGTATATCGGCGCGCGCCGTTTTCAGTCGAGGTAAAGCAAGGAAGCCCGCAGGAGCAAGGAGACACCTCGATGCGAGGAGTCACCTTGCCGGCCTTACTGATCGATGGCAAAGAGGTGAAATTTTTGTCGGAAAAGGAACCGGCGAATTTGCCGTGGAAGGAGCTTGAAGTGGATGTGGTGGTGGAATCCACCGGATTTTTTACGGACTATGCAAAGGCGCAAGCGCATATTGATGCGGGTGCGAAGCGTGTGGTCATCACCGCACCGGTGAAGGATTCAGAACTCGGTGCAACGGTGCTGATGGGATTGAATGAGGAAAAAATGAGCACGTGCCAGATAACGAGCAATGCTTCCTGCACGACCAATTCTGCAAGCCCGCTCATTGCGATACTTGATGAGACCATCGGCATCGAGAAGGCGATACTTTCAACGACGCACGCATACACGGCGAGCCAGGGTATCGTCGACGGGCCGTCGAGGAAGGATAAGAAGGAAGGAAGAGCAGCGGCGCAAAATATCGTACCGACGACGACCGGTGCGGCCATTGCGGTGACGGAGGCGTATCCGCAGCTCACGGGAAAATTTGACGGCATAAGTTTGCGCGTGCCGGTCGTCGCGGGTTCCATCGCGGACATCACGTTCGTCGCGAAGAGGGCGACAACGGTCGAAGAAATAAATGAACTGTTACGCGCGGCTGCTTCGCAGCCGCGCTGGGAGGGCATTTTCAAAACCACTGATGAGGAACTCGTTTCAAGCGACATCATCGGCGAACCGTATGCTTCCATTGCGGACCTCGGTATGACGCGCGTCGTGGACGGCACGCTCGTGAAAGTGATGGCGTGGTATGACAACGAAATGGGATACACGGAATCCTTGGTGCGCCACGTGCTCAAAGCCGCCCATGCTTAAAGTTTATTTTGCCGCTGATCACGCCGGATTCGCGCTTAAGAACGCGCTCATTGAGCACGTGCGCACGCGCGGGTATGAGGTGGAAGACCTCGGCGCGTTTGCGCTTGACCCGGAAGATGACTATCCAGATTTCATGACGCCGCTCGCAAAAAAGGTGGCGGCGGAGCCGGACAGTTGCGGCATCATCGTGGGCGGAAGCGGGCAGGGCGAGGCGATGTGCGCCAACCGTATTAAAGGTATTCATGCTGCGGTATTTTACGGTCCTCGGCGCGTGACGATATCACTCGATATTGAAGGCGGACACTCCGAGGACGGATACGATGCTGTGCGCCTTCCGCGCCGGCACAACGACGCGAACGTGCTTGCCATCGGCGCACGCTTCGTCTCCGGAGACGAGGCCGATGAAGCAGTTCGCATATTTTTAGACACGCCTTTTTCGGGCTCTCTGCGCCACGCGCGCCGTCTCGCGAAATTCTAACGACCTATGAGCATTGTCGTTCCGGCCGTGCTTCCGTCATCACTCGAAGAACTCAAGGAGAAGCTTGCGCTGTTCGCGCGGATATCATCGGTGAGTCGCATACAAATAGATGTGGTCGACGGCCGTTTCGTCGGCCCGGCATCGTGGCCCTATACCGCACCGGCGGAATTGCAGGCGATGATCACGCGCAGCGAAATGCTTCCGCGCCTTGACTGCATTGAATACGAAATTGATCTGATGTGCCTTGATGCGGCAGATGCCGCCGCGACGTGGCTCGCGCTCGGTGCGACTCGGCTCACCTTTCATGCGGAAACAGCGACCGACCTGCCGCAGTTTCTGGCGACGGTGCGCAAGGATTATGGCGGCGTCGTTTCTTTCGGTCTCGCGCTCAACATCGCGAGCGACCTCGCGCTCATCGAACCGTGTCTCGACGACATAGAGTACGTGCAGTTCATGGGCATCGCAAAGATAGGACGGCAGGGACAGCCTTTCGATAGGCGCGTGTTTGAAAAGGTGCGCGTGTTCCGTAATCGGCATCCCGATATTTCGGTGCAGGTGGATGGGGGGCTTTCGCTGCCGTCTGCGCGGCAGCTCATCGCGCTCGGCGTTTCAAACCTCGTCATCGGCTCCGGTATCCTGAAAGCAAGAAATCCCGCGGCCGCGGTTGCAGCGTTTGACGACCTGCAGGGCTCTTACGGGGTTTGAGTTATACTAGAAGGATGACACTCACGGACGAACAGGTGCGCACACTTGAAAAACAAGCGGAAGCTATCCGCGAGACTATCATCCATTCGCTCGTGGCCGCGGGGAGTGGGCACACGGCCGGCCCTCTTGATATGGCGGACATCTTCACCGCGTTTTATTTTCACATCCTCAATCATGATGCGAAAAATCCGCAGTGGGAGGAACGCGACCGGCTCATACTCAGTAATGGTCACATCTGCCCGGTTTTGTATGCGACGCTCGCGCACGCAGGATATTTTTCCGTCGAGGAATGCCTCACGCTGAGACAATTCGGTAGTCGTCTGCAAGGACATCCGGAACGCGAGCGCCTTCCCGGTCTTGAGACCACGTCGGGACCGCTCGGTTCGGGTCTTTCTCAAGCGGCCGGCCAAGCGTATGCGGCGCGCATGGACGCCAAAAAACACCGTATCTACGCGCTTTTAAGCGATGGCGAACAGGAAGAAGGAAATACCTGGGAGGCCGCGATGTTCGCAGGGAAAAATAAATTGCACAACCTCACCGCGGTGATGGACCGCAACAACATTCAAATAGATGGCAACACCGAAGACGTGATGCCGCTCGAGCCGCTCGCCGATAAATATCGCGCATTCAATTGGCATGTGCTCGAGGTGAACGGGCACGATATCCGTGCATTCGTCGCGGCGGTTGAAGAGGCAAAGGCGATTGTGGAAAAACCGACGATGATACTTGCACACACCATTGCCGGCAAAGGTGTGCCTGAAATTGAAGGTGATTATCGCTGGCACGGCAAACCGCCGACTGCGGAGGAGGGCGAGCGATTCATAGCACAAATTCACCATGCCCAGTAGGACAACTTGGTATCGTTGTTTTTTGCGCCGCCAAGCGTATCAGAATTACCGTACGGATGATACGATAATGTATATGTGGGCACTTCACACGAAACAACTTGCGGCGCAATACCAAGTTGTCCTCACCGGGCATGCTTAATCCGGACGCAAAACTTTCAGACAAGATATTCGCGGACGATATTCCGCAGGCGGCCACGCGCGACGGCTTCGGGACCGGCTCGGTGGAAGCGGGGAAAGCCGACGAGCGCGTGGTGGTGCTTTCTGCGGACCTGAAAGAGTCCACGCGCGCTGAGCAATTTGAAAAAGAATTTTCCGGACGATTTATTGAAATGGGCGTTGCCGAACAGAACATGGCGACGGTCGCTGCCGGCATGGCAGCCGCCGGAAAAATCCCTTTCATCACGAGCTATGCGGCATTTTCTCCGGGTCGCAATTACGAACAAATACGCACAACCATCGCGCTCAATAACATGCCGGTGAAAATTTGCGGAATGCATGCGGGCGTGTCGGTCGGGCCCGACGGCGCGACGCATCAAATGCTTGAGGACATCGGCATGATGCGGATGCTTCCGGGGATGACCGTTATTTCTCCCGGGGATGCGGAGGAGGCGCGCAAGGCAGTGGTTGCGGCTGCGAAAACCGGCACGCCCGTGTATTTGCGCTTCGGTCGTGCGGCGACGCCGACCTTTACGACCGCCGAGACACCTTTTGAGATAGGAAAAGCGCTCACGCTTTGGAGATCGGACGCGCCGAAAGTTGCTATACTCGCCACTGGCGCGGTGAGTTATGCGGCGCTTGTCGCAGCAAAAGCTCTCGCTGAGGGCGGTCTCGAGAGCATCGTGCTCCACGTACCCACGGTGAAGCCGCTCGATGGCGGAGCAATATTGGAAGCGGCGAAGAGTGCGGGCTGCGTCATCACCGTGGAAGAGCATCAGTCCGCGGGCGGATTTGGTGGCGCAGTTGCTGAGTTTTTGAGCGAATACCATCCCGTTCCCATCCGTCGACTCGGCGTGCAGGACCAGTTCGGACAGTCGGGTTCTCCAGATGAGCTTCTGGCGCATTACGAACTTGACGCTCTCCACATAGAAGAGAAGGCGCGCGAGCTCATCCGCTATATACTGCAGTCATGAAAGACAAAGTAAATTCCTATTTTGCCACGTTGATCCTTCTCATCGCGGGTCTTGGCGCGGCGTGGCTCATTTATCGTCTTGCGACCACCAACAATCTCAAAAACGCCGTGACCGGCACCGGCGTCGGCACAGAAGCGAGCTACAGCCAGCTTCAGCAATCGATTTTGAAGAATTAGAGCGGGGTTACCGAGTATGAAGGCGGAGCGTCGTGCAGATATTTTTCGAGCGCGTCGCGCGTGAGCAATCCTTTTTGCGCGCCTATTTCACTCACGACCGACATAGAATTCACTGGTCCCCAGAGCAGAGCGTCGTGGAGCGATTTCCCAAGGGCAACGGCAGTGACGAAGGTGGAGCTCATCGCGTCGCCGGCGCCGGTGCGGTCGTAGGCTGGCTCCGGGTCCGGATACATCGGGACTTTGAGCATGGTCGTGCCATCGAAAGCGTATGCGCCGTTCACACCGTCGGTGATGAGTACCGTCTTCGGGCCTTGCACACGCATCATTTCGAGCAGCGTTTTCATATCGGTCTCGTTTGTTCCCAAAATAGTTTGCGCTTCTTCCTTGTTGCAGGCGAAAATTTCCGTAGCGGCATAAAGCTCTTTCAACTTCTCTTTCCCCATTTTTATCTGGTAGGTGCCCGGTTGGAATGCGAGTTTCGTTTCCGGATGTTCACTGAGCCATGCCGCGAGCGCGTCGTGGAATCCATCGGCATTTTCGCCGGTGGAAGAAAGATATAGCCATTTCGGCGCCTCAAATCCTTCCGGAATGATATACGGATATTCTTCGTGGCGAATGAGGATAGTGCGCTCAGCTTCATACCACAGAACATAATGATGATTCGTCGGGATGCCGTCATTCACCCTGACGTATTTCGTATCAACGCCTTCTTGCGCGAACATCGCGAGGATATCTTCGCCGTAACGGTCATTTCCCACATTTGAGACGAAAGCCGACGAGAGACCGAGGCGTTTGGCGGCGACCGCGGCATTCGCGGCATTGCCCACACCCGGCACGAGGACGGAAAAATCATAGGGGATTTTATCGCCCCATTTCATGGAGATGGTGCAGTCTTCGTGGTTGATGCCGCAATTGATATGCGCGTCTTTGAGCCGAATGAATTCGTCAACGGCGGTGTCGCCGATAGCTATGAAATCCATGGGGATATTTTAGCATGCTCTCGTCGCACGGAGCATATTGCTGCGGAGGAGCGGAAATGCCGCCAGCGCGGGCATTTCCTAAGAAAGTGCAAGAGCATTTCTTTCTTCTTGTGCTCGCCTCGGGTGAATATGAAGCATATTCACCGCTCGTCTCGCTTGGCAGTAATCTCCGCAGTGCATCTTTTGGCATAGCGCCATCAGAATGGCGCGCACCACACGGGCACTTCCATTTTTCTAAGCCCGAATACGGGCAAGAAAAATTGGTCGCTACGCGAATGCCAAAAAACCGTGCATGCACGCTTCGCAACTCCTTCCTCGCAACATGCTCCGCGCTCCTCTTATTTGAAAAGTATTGCGGCGCAACTGCGTGCTAAAATTGAGAGCATGACTGATCTTGTCGCCATCGCGCGTTCGCTTCTGGCGCCGGGCAAGGGCATACTCGCCGCCGATGAAAGCGTGCACACAGCGACCGCACGGCTCGCGGACTACGGTATTCCCGCGAGCGGAGAAATGCGTCGAAAGTTCCGCGACCTTTTCATCAATGCACCGGGCATTGAGCAATACCTTTCGGGCATCATTCTTTTTTCCGAAACGCTGGTGCAGAAGGGAAATGACAAAAAGCTTTTTCCCAAATCGCTTGCGGCGCGCGGTATTTCCCCGGGAATAAAAGTCGACCTCGGTACCGAACCGTTCCCCGAGAGCCCGCACGAGCTTATCACGCAAGGCCTCCTCGACTTGCCCGGACGCTTGAAGCAGTACAAAAAGCAAGGCGCAGTTTTTACTAAATGGCGTGCAGTCATTCGCATCGACGGCGATGACGTGCCCACCAACATTGCGTTGCATGAAAACGCAAAACGTCTGGCGAGTTATGCGAAAGAGGTACAGACCGCCGGTCTTGTGCCGATATTGGAGCCGGAGGTACTGCTCGAGGGAAAGCATAGCCGTGTGCGAGCGCGCGCGGTCATCGAAGAAACGCTCCAGACACTTTTTTCTGTGCTTGCAGAACATTCGGTCGACCGGGCAAGCCTCATCATAAAAACTTCCATGGCGCTTTCGGGTAGTGCGAGCGGCAAGTATGATACGCCCGAAGAAGTCGCGGAAGACACGATTGCGGCGCTCGTTGCGAGCGTACCGCCGCAAGTGGCGGGCATCGTTTTCCTCTCGGGCGGGCAGACGCCGGATCAAGCCACGGCAAATCTCTCCGCGATAACGAAGCGCGCCCGCGGAGCGGGCGTGCCATGGCCGCTCACCTTCTCCTTTGCGCGTGCCCTGCAAGAAGAGGCGCTTGACATGTGGAAAGGGAAGGAAGAAAACGTTTCCGCCGCCCGTGCCGCATATCTGGCCCGCCTCGCCAAGGTTTCCGCCGCCCTCGCCTAGTTCTTAGTTCTAGATCCATGTGGGACTTCGTAAGTCCCACATGGTTATTCGAGTGTGGCGGATTCAAGTTCTAGAGATTCCTCGGTATTTTTCAAGTATTCCCCCAACGTTTTTTGATAATTCTCATGCGGATCTTCGAAAAGATCTTTTGTGAGGATAGACGGAAAATTCTTTTTCTCACAATAATCGAGGTAACTGCTCCAACGATATTCATTCAAATATTCTAGTGCTTCCCGCGTGTTTTTGACGGAGCCCTTATCTCGTTCACGCCATTTTGATGACCCCTTCAGATAATCAAGCGGATTGAGATGTAGATAGTGAAGTATGTACAAGAAGTGAGCTTCCCTCCCAATAAGTATTTTCTTCGTTCGACCCTGGAAAAGAGTTCCGTTACGCCTATTTCGTTCATTGAAATATTTAGCATAGCCAATATTCAGTTTGGTCAAAAATCGCGTAATTCCACCCGCGACTCTCTCTGAGAGAAGTAGATGGTAGTGATTCTCCATTAGAACCCATCCATGGATCTCAACCAATCTCTTCCGAATGTGGGACTTCGTAAGTCCCACATCGCGTCTAGAGAATTCCAGTGCTGGGGCGGTATCGTTGAACTCATAAAGATTATGAACAAATCGCGCGTAATCTTGTGAGTCAAGAAAAATTCTTCGTTTATCAACCCCACGATTAAGCAGGTGGTATAGCTCCATCTAGTAAGTATAACGTATGTGGGACTTACGAAGTCCCACATTGAGAGAATTGCGAGATAAAGGCGGATACGGTATAGTGCGCCCATTATGCTTACGCTTAAGGTAGAAAAGCGCGGAAAGGGCGCCGCGCCAGCACTTCGTCGTGCGGGCTCCATTCCTGCTGTTGTATACGGTGCGCACCATGAGTCGACCTCCATTACCGTCCCGGCGATCGCATTCCAGAAGGTGCTGCGCGAAGCCGGGGAAGCAACCATTGTGTCGCTTACGGGTCTCGGTACTGAACTCCCGACACTCATCCACGAAGTTGATCTTGATCCGCTTACGAGTCGTCCGCGCCATGTTGATTTTTATGCAGTCACCAAAGGCGAGAAAGTCGAGGTCGCCATACCGCTCGCGTTCGTCGGTGTTTCGCCAGCCGTGGAAGCGGGTGCGAATCTCGTGAAGGTTATGCATGAGGTTGAAGTGAAAGCTGACCCGATGAATCTTCCGCACAACATTGAAGTGGACCTCTCGGTGCTCGTGGCCATCAACGATCAGATACGTGCGAACGATCTCAAACTCCCGTCAGGCGTCGAACTCATGTCGGAGCCGGAAGACGTCGTTGCGCTCGTGCAGGAAGTTGTTGAGGAAAAGGAGGAAATCATCGCACCGGCGGATATCTCCGCCATTGAAGTTGAAAAGAAGGGTAAGGAGGAGGCCACGGAAGGAGAGGCACCTGCGCCGGTTGCCTAATTTTTTATAGCGCACCACAAGGGTACTTCCATTTTTCTAAGCCCGAGTACGGGCAAGAAAATTTGGTCGCTCCGCATGCTAAAATAGACACACAATGCGTCGGTTTTTCTTTTTTGTATTCGTATGCGCGTTGCTTATCGCGCCCGGTATCACTTCTGCGCAAGGGGTTGCGCAGGCGGTCTCTAATCGTCAGCAAGCGCTGCAGAATCAGCTCAACGACCTCGAGGCACAGATAGCCGTCCAGCAACAGCTTTTGGACACGGCGCAGAGCGAGCATCAGACGCTTCAGTCCCAGATAAACGCCTTCAATGCGGAGATAAAGAAAACGCAACTTCAAATACAAGCCATCAATGTCGCCATCACGCAGTTGAACGGTGATATCGGCGTGCGCAATCAGACGCTTTCACAGCTCTCGGCGCAACTGGAAGCGGAAAAAGAATCGCTCGCGCAAATTTTGCGGCAGACACAAGTGCTCGACGGATATTCGGTCGTGTCGGTCGCGCTCGGGTCGCAAAGCGTCTCCGAATTTTTCAAGGACCTTGATGCTTTTTCATCCATTAAGAGCTCGCTCGCGGATTCATTTAATGAAATACAACAGACCAGTTCTTCAACTGAGGTCGAGAAAGAAGCCCTTCAGGCGCGTCTCGCAGACCAGGAACAATTGCGCACGGTCGCCCAGCTCGCGAAGCAGGCGGTGCAGGCGCAGGAAGCCGAAAAACAGCAATTGCTCTCGCAGACGAAAGGAGTTGAGGCGAATTATCAAAAACTTATCGCGGTCACGCAGAGAACCGCGGCGCAAATACGGAGTGAGCTCTTCAGTCTTCGCGATTCGGCGGCCATTCCGTTCGGCACTGCGCTCACCTATGCGCTCGCCGCACAGAAAGCGACTGGCACGCGTGCCGCAGTTACGCTCGGCGTGCTGAAGCAGGAAACGAACCTCGGCGAGAATCTCGGGACTGGCACGTGGCGCGTAGATATGGCACCGAACCGCGACCAGCCGGTGTTCGTGTACATCATGCAGACGCTCGGTTTCGATCCTAACAAGATGCCGGTCTCGAAAAAGCCATCGTACGGCTGGGGCGGTGCGATGGGACCGGGGCAATTCATTCCCTCCACATGGGTGTGCTACGGCGGTTTTGTGAACGTGAACACAAATACATGCTCGCCGCCCGCGGGTGCAGGTCTCCCTTTCTGGCAGGGACCGTGGCAATACTTTGCGAGCAAAGATCGCGTCCGGAAGCTTCTTGGTGCAACAGAGCCTTCCAATCCGTGGAGTCCGCAAGTCGCCATTATGGCGACGGCGATGCTGATGGCGGACAACGGCGCCGATGCGCAGACGCCGCGCGCCGAACGGCTTGCCGCGCTGCGCTACTTCGCCGGCTGGACGCACGCGAACAATCCAGCCTATGCCTTCTACGGGGACGGTGTGATGCAATTCGCCGCGAATTTCCAACAAGACATCAACGAACTTGGCGGTTCGTAAAGCCTGTGCTAGCATCCAAAGGTATGAAAAAAGAAATCCACCCGGAGGGGTATCGCCCCGTCGTTTTTGAAGATATCGCCTCGGGCGCGAGTTTTCTCATTGGCTCGACTATAGCGACGACCGAAACGACGAAATTTGAAGGCAAAGAATACCCGAAAGTGACGGTGGAAATCTCCAGCAAATCGCATCCTTTTTACACAGGCGAGGATCGCACTCTCGACAAGGCAGGAAGAGTTGAACGCTTTAAGCAGCGCGCCGCTAAGAAAAAGTAGGGCATTTTGACCGACACGGAGTGTCCATCAATTGATGGACACTCCGTGTCGGTCATGTCAGCCACTTCTGTTTTTCTGCTATCCTAAGGCTATGGACTATTCTCCAGAATTCAAGAAAAATTTCGCCACCGCGTATCTTGCGGAAGAATACGAACGACTCGAGAAAGAGGCGGCGGATGCGCGCGCTTCTGCCGGAACCGATGCGGAACTTATGCAGATGGCCGGAGAGGACGAAGCGCGCGTGCGGGCGCGCCAGACGGCTATCCTCGCCGAGATAGAACAAATACTTGAAAAAGATAAAGAAGAAGTGGCGAAGCCGATTTCGGTGGTGATGGAACTGCGCGCCGGCGCGGGCGGTGACGAAGCCGGCATTTTCGCCCAGGACCTCAAAGAGATGTACCAAAAATATGCGGAACAACGCGGCTGGAAAGCGCGCAGTATTGACGACCTCACGCTTGAAATTGCGGGCAAAGATGCGTACGACGCGCTCCGCTACGAGACCGGCGTGCACCGCGTCCAGCGCGTACCGCTCACTGAAAAGTCCGGCCGTATTCACACAAGCACCGCTTCTATCGCGGTGCTCCCGATACGCGCGAAATCAAAGATGGATATCAATCCGTCCGATATTGAAATGGAATTCTCGCGCTCGGGAGGAGCCGGTGGGCAGAACGTGAACAAAGTGGAGACGGCCGTGCGGCTCATTCATAAGCCGACCGGGATAGACGTGCGCTCCTCGAGCGAGCGCAGCCAGCTCGCGAACCGCGAAAAGGCGATGCAGATACTCGTGGCAAAACTGGATTTTTTGCATGAAGAAGAAGAGGCAAAGAAACACGCCGCGGAGCGCAAAGCACAGATAGGCACGGCCGATCGCTCCGAAAAGATACGCACCTACAACTATCTCCAGGACCGCGTGACCGACCACCGACTCAAAGAATCCTGGCACAACCTACCGAAAATTATGGCAGGCGGGATCGATGACATCGTAGGAGCTCTTGCCGCCGCAGCAGCCGGCGGAGGAATCGGAGCCGCCTCGGACGACGAATAAAGTTGCTAGCGCACGGCATGTTGCGAGGAAGGAGTTGCGCAGCGTGCATGCACGGTCTTTTGGTATTGCGGAGCGCGTCATTCTGATGGCGCTATGCCAAAAGATGCACTGCGGAGCATTAGGAAATGCCCGCGCTGGCGGCATTTCCGCTCCTCCGCAGCAATATGCCGGGAGCTGGCAGCGCCTAACTTGCATCTTGGCTGGTTTCCAGGTAAAGTAGCCCGATAATGACTGACGGAAGCAACACGACAGAACTGAAGCGCCTCTTCGACACAGGGGCGCATTTCGCGCAGGTGAAGAGCCGGCGCCATCCTTCTATGAAGCCCTATCTCGTGGGCACCAAAGGACGCCAAGAGATTATCGACCTCGTGAAGACGACCGAGCAGCTTGAGGCGGCGAAGAATGTTATGGCGGCGCTTGCAAAGGAGGGCAAGACCGTCGTATTCGTCGGCGGAAAGGTTGAAATCGCTGCACTCGTAAAGAAGGCGGCGCTCCAGATAGGCCAGCCGTACGTCGCCGCGCGATGGCTCGGCGGCACCATTTCTAATTGGTCGGAAATCAAGAAGCGTGTTGACCGCCTCGCTGAGCTTTCGGAAGAAGGTGCCGCAAGTGCACTCGCAAAACAGCATACGAAGCTTGAGCTCGTGATGATTGACCGCGAAAAGAAGCGTTTGGAACTCCGACTCGACGGCATCACCACGCTCACCAAGAAGCCGGACGCGCTTCTCGTCGTGGACACCAAGCACGAGAAGCATGCAGTGAAGGAAGCGCGAGATGCCGGCATTCCCATCATCGCCATTATGAGTTCGGATTGCGACCTGAAGGACGCAGCATATCCGATCGTCGCCAACGACACCTCACGGGAGACAGTCGGGTTCATCCTTTCCGAACTCACAGAAGCGTTTGCGAAAGGACAGACGAGCTAGGCTCTAGGTGCTAGAAGAGTCTGGTATACTTCGGTATGTATTTACTAAAGCCTAGGGCCTAGCGCCTGAATTTCAAGCCTACCATTTATATGGAAGTAACAATGGACGTTATCAAGAAACTGCGCGACTCCGGTACCACAGCCGCGCGGACGCGGCTGGCTACGGGGCGAGACGTGGCATATTAGATGTTAATTTTTGTATAACGTATGGATGTAACTATGGATGTAATCAAGAAATTGCGCGATATGACCGGTATTTCGGTCATGCAATGCAAAAAAGCACTTGAGGAAGCGGGAGGCGACCTCGCAAAGGCTGAGGTCATCATTAAAAAACGCTCAGCCGAGGCCGCGGAGAAAAAGGCTGAACGCGAACTCAAGGCCGGCATCGTCGGCACCTATGTCCACGACAATGCCATCGGATCGATGGTCGTATTGTCGTGCGAAAGCGATTTTGTTGCGAAGAATCCGGAGTTTAGTCAGCTTGCACGCGACATCGCGATGCAGGTTGCGGCCACGGATCCTACCTATACCGTCATGCTCGAAATAGCACCCGAGGCGAAACAGGCCGCCATCGCGGTATTTGAAAAGGAAGTAGTCGGCAAGCCGGCTGAAATGCAGGCGAAAATCCTCGAAGGGAAGCTCGCAAGCCATTTCCGCGACCAGGTGCTTCTCGAACAACCGTTCATTAAAGATGAAAGCAAGACCGTGCGGAACCTTCTGGACGAAGCGACACAGAAATTCGGCGAGCGCATCGAGGTGAGCAAGTTCGTCCGCCTCTCCGCCCGCTAAACGCCGTGGGATACCTCGTCTTCATTTTCGTCACACTCGCACTCCTCGCCGGATTCTTTGTACTCACGAGTTACGAGGCGCGTCGCGGAGTGCGCGTGTATGCCGCGCAGCGCGCGCGCCTCGACAAAACGGTAGAACGGGTGGAGTTCATTTTGCAGAACGTGGATCTCGGCGCATTTCTCCGCACGGAAGTGCGCCACCTCGTTGCGCGATTGAGTCACGACATCGCGCATCTCTCGCTTCAGGCGGTACGCGCCACCGAGCGCCTTCTGACACGGCTCGTCATGCATTTGCGCTCAAAACATTCGGTAGATACCGCTCCGCGCGGAAATGTGAGAGAGTTTGTGAAGACGCTTTCGGATTTCAAGGGGGGTCTCAAAGCGACCCATCCGGAAGTGGGGGAGATAAAATAATGAGTTGCAAGGAGTAAGTTGTAAGAAGTATATGCCGAGATAGCTCAGTTGGTAGAGCAACTCACTTGTAATGAGTAGGTCGTCGGTTCGATTCCGACTCTCGGCTCAAAGTTTAGGAGTAGATGTAGAGAGTGCGCCCTTCGGGAATTGCTTTTCGAGATCCGTAAGGGAAGTGAAGCCGTAATACGGTTTGCCGTTGATGATAAATGCGGGCAATGACCTCTGTAATTTGTTCAGAGTAATGAATGTTTTCAAGGCGCCGAGGTCCAGATTGTAGTCAAAAGAATAGACGCGAAGCGTTGGGTACGTGTTGTGTAGATATGAGAGTGCATAGCCGGCTTTGTCGCAATCACTGCAGTCACCGGCGTTGCTGTAGAAATAGAGAACGGTTGCAGGTTTCGCGCCGCCGCACGCGGCGGCGAGCTCCTTCGTGATGAGATAGTCGCGTATCTCGAGCAATGAATATTTTTCCTTGAGCCGGATGACTTGTGCGTTGTCGCTTCCAAGTTGGTTTTCGGCATAAGAAAGCCGATCGCCCATGTTTGAAAGCTCGCTGATGAGCGTTGTAGAAGAAGCGTTGCTGTCGCACGGCGCCGCTTCAAGCAATGAGAACTGGGTGTCGAGTGAAAGAATGTCGATGGAGAGCTGGTCTTCGACGGTTGAAAGTTCGGTGATGCGCGCCTGATCCAGATAATTCATGGCGTATGCGATCGTGCCGACGAGTGCAACTGTAATGAGAAGAGCTATGAGAGCGTTTCGTGCGGCGATAGACATACTTACGATGATCTCCAGTCGCGGTGTTTACCGAAGGTGATGTCAGCGGTGGCGCGGATGAGCCAGAGCGGCACCACGAGGCCGTATAGGAACGTATAGGAGACGAGGCCGAGCGCGATAGCTCCCGGCGTTTTTGAAATGCGTTTGCCGATGGCTATCAATGTGAGCGAAGCGAGCAGTGTCGTGACGCCGAGGAGCATATAGAAATTGATAGGAACGTAAAACCAATCGATGGGACCGCTCGGCATGAATATGTAGGAAAGAGGAATGCCGGCGCGAATGGAGACGGCCGTGACGGCGCTTCGGGTGAGCTCATACAGCATAAGGAAAAAGAGCAGCATCCCGCTCCCCACAGCAACGAGCGCGCTCGGAAGAATGAGCACACCGAGCACGCCGTGGCGTGTATTGGCGATAAGTCCGCGATATTCGCCGAGCACGTTGCGCAGGAATCCGGTGGTCCAGCGGGTGCGCTGCTTGACCAGATTGCCGAGCGTGCTCGGCGACTTGGTATAGACGCGCGCGCGCGGCGCGTTCTCAATGCCGTATCCCGCTTGCTGGATGCGCAGCGCCATTTCCATGTCTTCGGTCTGATGGCCATAGCGGAATCCGCCGAGCTCGTTGATAGTGCTCCGGCGATAGAACGAGAAAGGACCCGGTGTCACATACAAGCCGTTTATGGAGGCGATGGCGTGCCGGAATGTGATGCCGAAGATGTATTCAGCGTTCTGCATATGCTGAAGGAAATTCTTCGGGTTGTGCACCGACATCGCGGCGGTGACCGCCGCGATCTGTGCATCCGCAAAACAGGGAATGATCTCGTGAAGCGCATCCGGCTCGACGAACGAGTCGGCGTCAAGGCAGCCAATGAATTCGGCGTTCGTTGTTGCGATACCGGCGTTCAGTGCAGTGTGTTTTCCGCCGTTTTCTTTGCTGATGATCCGTACTTGTGGATGGTTCGCAAATTGTGAAATAGCGGCGGCGGTGCCGTCGGTGGAGCCGTCGTTGACGAGGATTATCTCTAGCTTATCGGCCGGATAAGAAAGTGCGAGGAGTGATTCGCACGTTCCCGCAACGGTCGTTTCTTCGTTATAGCAGGGAACAATGACGGCGATGGAAGGCGTAACGGCACCGGTAGCCCGCGCGCGAGCAACGCGCGCGGGCTTCGAAAGGAGCGTCACGAGGACGAACGATTCAAAGAATATCGCTATGAAGAGAAATGGATATGCCAGCATCTCAGGACTCATAATGGCGTCACTGTACCATAATCTGCTATATTTTCAGCATGCAGCAGTCAGGTCGCCTCCACCCCATTACTATCGCCATTCGCGAGATGGCGGATATTTTCGGCCGTATGGGATTCGGGGTTGTGCAAGGTCCCGAGCTTGAGACCGAACAGTATAACTTTGACGCGCTCAATATTCCTCCCGACCACCCGTCCCGCGACATGTGGGACACGTTTTGGGTGAAGACAAAGAAAGGCGAGGAGAAGAAACTTCTGCGCACACACACCTCGCCGATGCAGATACGCTGGCTCGAGAAAAAAGGAGCGCCCACACGCATCATTGTGCCCGGCAAAGTGTTCAGGAACGAAGCGACGGACGCAACGCACGAGGCGCAGTTCTATCAGCTTGAAGGCCTTGCAATTGATACCAATGTCACGCTTGCACATCTGAAGGGCACGCTCGAGCAATTCTGCAAAGAATATTTCGGTACTGACGCGAAGATACGCCTGCGCCCAAGTTTCTTTCCTTTCACCGAACCGTCAGTAGAAGTGGATGTGTGGTTCCCCGCACAAAATAAGTGGCTGGAAGTCATGGGTGCTGGCATGGTGCATCCTTTGGTGCTCGAGAACGTCGGCGTCGACTCAACAAAATATCAGGGCTTCGCGTTCGGGCTTGGCGTGGAGCGATTCGCAATGATCAAGTACGGCATTCCGGACGTGCGCCTGTTCCACTCAGGCGACATCCGTTTCAATTACGCGTTCGATCAAGTTCCCGGACCTTCGGAAGCTCACTAGTATGATATATCATACTACCTTGCCCATCATCTAGCTATGAAAATTTCACGAAAATGGCTGCAAGAATACTTTGAGATGCCGCTGCCGGATACGACAGCGCTTGCCGATGCTCTCACGTTCCATGCATTTGAAATTGAAGAAGCTACAGACACAATGCTTGATGTGAAAGTGCTCCCGAACCGCGCCGCCGATTGTCTCTGCCATCGCGGCATCGCCAAAGAACTTTCCGCAATCCTCGACCTCCCGCTCAAATCCGACCCTCTCCGCACCCCACTCCCTATGTGGGACTTACGAAGTCCCACATTACTGCAGGTGGAGATAGAGGATTCGGAGAAATGCTTGCGATATATAGGGGCCGTGGTGAAAGGGGTAAGGGTCGGTCCGTCGCCGGATTGGCTGCGCGAAGCGCTCGAGGCGGTGGGGCAGCGTTCCATCAACAACATCGTGGATGCGACGAACTATGTGATGCTGAACATCGGCCAGCCGCTCCATGCGTTCGATGCGAGCAAGCTTGCGCAAAAAGACGGAACATATTCAATCGGCGTACGCAGTGCAAAAGAAGGAGAAAAGATGACGACACTTTCCGGCGAAGAGTTCAATCTGAACCCGAACATTCAGCTCATCACCGACGCGAATGCGGATACACCTATCGCTCTTGCAGGCATCAAAGGAGGGAAGTCGGCAGAAGTGACCGCAGACACCACTGATCTCATCATTGAATCGGCGAACTTTGACGGCACAACGACGCGGCGTGCCGCACAGACGCTCAAACTTTTTACGGATGCGAGCGTGCGCTTTCAGAATCGCCCATCGCCGGAGCTTTGCGCCTACGGCATGCGAGACGTCATCTCGCTTATCCGAGACATCGCCGGCGGGGAAGTCGCGAGTGTCGTCGACAGTTATCCATCCCGAGCGGAGCAAGGGATAGTGAGAACGTCGCTCGTAAAGGTCAATGCAGTCCTCGGATCTTCTTATTCTGATACGGATGTGGAAGACGCATTCAAGCGGCTCGGACTTCCCTTTTCTCAAAATGACGAAACGTACGAGGTCACCCCGCCATTCGAACGCACTGACCTTTCCATACCTGAAGACCTCGTAGAAGAAGTCGGGCGCATCATGGGGTACGAGAACATCCCTGCGACCGAATTGCCGCCAATAAATGGTACGCCTGACCAGGCGCGATATCGGGGCATCGAAAAAATGAAAGATGAATTGGTAGCGCAGGGGTTCACTGAAATTTCGACACAGTCATTCGCACCGGAAGGAGACGTCATTCTTGCGAATCCGCTCGACAAGGCAAAGCCGGCACTTCGAAAAAATTTGGAAGGGAATATGACGGAAGCAATGGCGCGCGCGAAATATTTTGCACCACTTGTGCTCCCGCCGAACGAAAAACCGAAGCTTTTTGAAATCGGAAATGTCTTTACGAACGACGGCGAAGCATTGAGCGTCAAAACTTCCGAACCGGTGTCGGGACTGTCGGAAATCGCGGATGACGCGAATTACGTTCCGCAACAGTATCGCCTCGGCGCATACAAACCATTTTCCATCTATCCGTTCATCGTGCGTGATATTGCGTTCTGGGTTTCTTCAGGAACCGACGAGGAAGCTACGAAATCCCTGGTACAGAAAAATGCTGGAGAATTACTCGTGCGCATAGACCAATTTGACCGTTTTGAGAAGGATGGGAAGGTCTCACTTGCCTTCCGGCTCGTCTTTGAATCCATGGAACGTACGCTCACCGATGAAGAGATAAACGCCGTCATGGCGGACGTTTCTAAGGCTCTTACCAAGGCAGGTTTTGAAGTTCGCTGAATACCCTCTTTCGCCCTGCAAAACAGGGCATTTTATGCTAGAATAGAGGTACTAAAAACATGGCAAAAAAGGCTGAAAAAGTAGTGGAAAAGCGCGGCGCCAAAGGCGCCGCGGGCCACTCCTACGACGCCTCATCCATCACCGTTCTTGAGGGCCTTGAGCCGGTACGGAAGCGCCCTGGCATGTACATCGGGACCACCGGTCCCGAAGGACTCCATCACCTCATCTGGGAGATATTCGACAACTCGCGCGACGAGGCAATGGGCGGTTATGCGAACGACATAGAGGTGGCGCTTCTTCCGGACGGCTATGTGCGCGTCGTCGACAACGGCCGCGGCGTACCGATCGGCATTCATCCGAAGACGAAAGTTTCCGCGCTCGAGACCATCATGACCACACTCCACGCCGGCGGAAAATTCGGCGGCGAGGATTCGGGATACAAAGTCTCCGGCGGTCTTCACGGCGTCGGCGCGTCGGTGGTGAATGCACTTTCCATTCACACCGTGGCAACCGTGCACCAAGACGGCGGTATTCATCGTCAGGAATACAAGATCGGCAAGCCCATCAAGAAAGTGGCAAAGATCGGCACGACAAAAGAACACGGCACTATCGTGAAGTTCAAGCCGGATGCCGAAATCTTCAAGGAAGGCATTGAATGGAATTTGGAAAAGATAGTCGCGCACCTGCGCCAGCAGGCATACCTCGTGAAGGGAGTGCGCATCACGGTTATCGACGGTCGCGTGCTCGCAAAGGTGGACGATAGCGATGCTTTTTATCTGCGCAATGTGGAGGGATTCTCCGCGCCGTCCACCGCATTTTATTTCGAGGGCGGCCTCAAATCACTCGTGGCTTTTTACAACAAGCATCAGGAGTCGGTGCACAAGAATATTTTCTACGTCGATAAAGATGCGGAAGGCGTTGCGGTGGAAGTGGCGCTCCAATACGTGGACGACATCACGCCGCGTATCACGGCATTTGCGAACAACACGTACAACAGCGAAGGCGGCACGCACGTGACCGGATTCAAGACCGCGCTCACTCGCACGCTGAACACCTACGGGCGTACGGCAAACCTCATCAAGGAGAAAGACGAGAATTTCACCGGTGACGATGTGCTCGAAGGCATCACGGCGGTTATTTCAGTGAAGCTTCCGGAAATCCAATTTGAAGGGCAGACGAAAGCGAAACTCGGCTCCATGGAAGCGCAGGGCGCGGTCGGGACCGTGTTCGGTGAAGCACTCGCGGCATTCCTTGAGGAAAATCCGGATGATGCCCGTTCCATCATCAATAAAGTTCTGCTTGCTCTCAAAGCGCGCAAAGCGGCGAAAGCGGCAAAAGACTCGGTGCTCCGCAAGGGCGCGCTTGAAGGAATGACTCTCCCGGGCAAACTCGCCGACTGCCAGACCAAGAGCGCGGAGGAGGGCGAACTGTTCATCGTGGAAGGCGACTCCGCCGGCGGCTCATCGAAGCAGGGCCGGGACCGTCGCACGCAAGCGATACTTCCATTGCGCGGGAAAATCCTCAACGTGGAACGCGCGCGCATTGACCGCATGCTCGCATCAGTGGAAATACGCGCGCTCGTCATCGCAATGGGCACCGCCATCGGCGACGTGTTCGACCTTTCCAAACTGCGCTATCACAAGATCATCATCGCGACCGATGCCGACGTGGACGGCGCGCACATTCGCACGCTTCTGCTCACCCTTTTGTATCGTCACTTCCGGCCCATCATTGATGGCGGGTTCGTCTACATCGCACAACCGCCGCTGTATAAAATCACGAAAGGGAAGGCGGTCGCGTATGCATATTCCGACAAAGAGAAAGAAGCCGTGCTCAAAGAGCTCGGCGTTGCGGCAGGCGAGGTGGCGGAAATTACTGAAAGCGAGGAACCCGTTGAAGTTGCCGAAGAAGAAGAGGTTATCGCAACGAAAAAGCCGACGAAAGTAAATATCCAGCGCTACAAAGGCCTTGGAGAAATGAATCCGAGCGAGCTCTGGGAGACCACGATGGATCCGACGCGCCGCGTGCTGAAACGCGTGAACGTGGACGATGCCGAAGCGGCCGATCGCATCTTTGATATTTTGATGGGCACCGACGTTGCCAGCCGGAAAAGTTTTATTCAGTCAAATGCTAAACTAGCGAACCTCGACGTCTAGTTCCCAAGGGTGAAGGTGAGGGAGATGCTGTTGTTCGTCGTGTCAGATTCGGAAACCGAGTTGGAGATAATCGAAATAGTAAGCGGCTGAGTCGATTTGCTCGTTTGGTCGAGGTAGACGATGAGCGCGCGCTGTTGTTTAGGGAGAAGAGACGGCTGGTCCTCTTGTGAGAAGGCCAATTTCGGGTCGGTTGAGATCTGCCACGTGCCGCTTATGTTCGTACCAATATTTCGTACGGTAAATTTCACTGCGGGCTGTTTGTTGGTCGGTACCTTCGCGCTTTCAACGAATGAATCGAACTGGCCATCGATCGCGAGATATCCTATCGCGTTCACATTTACGAGAAGGTCAGGAGAGCCGTAGAGCGGTGCGGGAGCCGGCGCCGCGACGGTTGTCGTCACCGGCTTTGCGGGGGCTGGTGTTGCTACGGTCTTTGTGGTCACCGAACTTGTATTCGTTGAAACCGACGAGCTCGCTTCGCCGAAGGAAATTGTCGTGGAAGATGCCGTCGGCGTTGGAACAACGGTGAGCGTCGGTTCCGGGGAAGGAGTGAGTATCGAGCCGAGGTACACGGCGGCACTGCCGAGACGACCAACGACGCCCGGGACATAGCGCGTGGAATACACCGCCAGCCACATGCTCGCGGCAATAAGCGTGACAAAACCAACCACCGCGAGGGTGTGTATCATCACGGGGCGATAGGAGGAGGCACTTCCTTGTTCGTTCATATAATATAATACATACCACGGGCTACTTTTTATGTCAAGTCTCCGACGCTCTTGACAATCTCGATACAATAATGTATGTATGAGTAAGAAGATATGGGACAAATTGTCGACCTTACCGTCCGGCTCATTCGAGCCGGCAAAGAAGCGTATGAGAAGAAGTGGAGCTTCTTCGGGGTTTTCTTTTTCGCGTTCTTTGGAAGTGTTGTTGTGCTCGCAGAGCTCGATCTGTTGCCGAATACCGCGCCGGCAACTGCCGAAGCGGCGGCAATTGTTGCGGCTCCGAAAGCGGTGCTCGGTGTGAGCACATCGGAACCGACGGTCGCGGCGGAGTTGCCCACAAGGATAGAAATTCCCGCGATCAATCTTTCGGCAATCATTGAGAATCCGATTGTCACCACCGTTGCGGTCCTCGATGGAGGATTGCTCCGAGGTGCCGTGCGGTATCCAACGTCGGCAAAGCTCGGCGAGGTCGGCAATGTCGTGCTTTTCGGCCACTCGAGTTATCTGCCCGTTGTGGGCAATCCGGCCTACAAAACCTTCAACGGCATTCAGAAGCTTGTGGCGGGAGATGTTGTCACTGTGTACTCCTCAGGTACGGCATACACCTATAGGGTGCGCAGTATGGCAAAGGAGAGCGCGAACGATGCGGCAATACCGCTTGATGTCTCCGGCCGCGTACTCACGCTCGCGACCTGCAATTCATTCGGCGCGAAGACGGACCGGTTCGTTGTCACGGCAGACTTTGTTGAAAGCCATCTGATATCCGCGTAAGCGGATATCAGATGGCTCTCCGCAATACGAAGGGAGGCTTGTTCTTTCCGTAGTTCCGACTAATCGCCGCTCTCGCGGCACAGCAAAAGGAGTATAGAGATGAGTAACATCATCGCAATGCTGGCGCTCGCAATGGCGCTGGCTGTTCCAACAGCGGCATCCGCGGCAACGTGGAAAGCATTCCTGCATGGAGTGAAAACTCCGGCGGAACTCGCAGATAAAGTGCAGGTGTCCCTGGTGAAAGACCCGAAAGGGAATTCCATCATCGATCCGGCACGCTGCAAGCAAGACGGCTCCTGTGCGGCGCCGAAAGACTATTTTGAGATGTTCAAAATCTCGGATCCTGAAGCACGTCTCACGGACGTGATGCAGGTTCCGGCATTTTTGCGGACGCTCAAAGTAGAACCGGCACCGGCAGGCGAGTATTGGATTTCATGTCTGAAGCCTTCGGGCGGCGGCACGTTCAAACCGGTACTTCACTGCTTGTCTCGCTTTTTCAAAGCGGGTGAACAAGCATGGGTCGATCCCATAACCAAACGGATCGTGCTCGCCAGCGATTGCACCAATCCGGTTGAAAAACCGGTTCCGCCGAAGCGTGCCTGCGTGGAAATTCTTGTCCCCACGAAGCCGGGGGATACCATTTTCCGATTCGGTCTCATCGGCCCCGCCGCCGTCAAAGAAGACGACGACTGTCTCGGTCTGAAGCGTGTCGGGGAAGTTGAATTCGAACGCTGGTGGAAAGATGAATGCGCAGTCACGGGATGCGATTTTTCCGCAGACGCACGGGTAATCGGACAGCCGGTACAAATCTTCGGCAGTATCAAACTGGAGAAGCCCGGCGAATATGTACTCCGCCTACCCGCGTATGTTGCAGAAAAAGGATCGTTGTATGTAACCGTACTCTGCCTTGAACGTTCGGCCCCCGGTGATCCTCCCAAGGAACCGCCGAAGCCTATTCAAGGAAGTGACCGCGAGACGTATACAAAAACGTACAACACGTATATGGCATGGCGTGTTGAATACGAGACGTGGCGGAACATCTGGCTCATCAGCCATAGTGACGGTATGGGCGTGCGTTGGGGCGATTATCGATCGACGCCGTCGGCACCGGAAACAAAGATGGCGATAGTGTATTACACCAAAGCCGAAGCCATAGCCAAAACCCCGGCGGGTATGTCCCTCAAGTACATCCCATGGGGCGAATGGGTGACGATGCACCCCGAGGCGCTTAAGTAAGCGCATTGTCGGATTCGGGACAGTAATGTGGCGGCGCGCAACGCGCCGCCACATGAACTCCCTTTTTATACGCCGCGCAAGCGGCAGGGGAGAATTTCACAAAATGACAAAAACGAAGGCAACACTCGCGTATCTAGACAATCGACCGATCCTTACCGGTCTTTTGACCGTGCTCTTCACGGTAGCTATCGGCATGTCGCTCGCCTTTGCGCTCGGCCTCACAACTCCTGCGCAAGTCATGGCCCAAGTGTTGCCGCCCTGTTGCGTCATACCACCCCCGCCTCCGCCTCCTCCGCCACCCCCACCTCCGCCTCCAGAACCCCCTGTTGTAATAGTCCCTCCCGCGGATGTTCTTCCTCCGTGCTGCACCATTCCTGAACCGACGCCTCCACCACCACCTCCGCCTCCTCCAGCTCCAGAACCTCCTGTTGTAATAGTTCCTCCTGCAGAGGTGCTTCCTCCGTGTTGCGTCATCCCACCACCACCACCTCCGCCACCCCCGCCCCCGCCACCGCCACCACCGCCACCTCCACCTCCGCCACCCCCACCTCCGCCACCCCCGCCCGTGGTTCCCGTTCCGGCACCGGTACCGAGCTGCACTCTCTCCGCAAGCCCTTCCTCGTTCGCCGCTTTCGGTGGCGGTCCTGCTGCGCTCTCGTGGACGAGTGCTGCTGCTGCAAGCGCTTCCATTGATAACGGTATAGGAAGCGTTTCGCCAATCGATGCCGGTTCGAAATCGATTTCTGTAACCGGTTCAGCGAATTACACGATGACTGTTTCCGGCCCAGGCGGCCAGACATCTTGTTCCGCGAACATAACAGTGGCGGCGGCACCCCCCGCTCCGATCTATGGCTGCATGGACCCCACCGCCACCAATTACAATCCTGCAGCGACTGACCAGACTGGCGTGACGTGCACCTACCCGCCTCCGCCCCCGGGCCCGACCTGCGTTCTTTCAGCAAATCCTACCGCGATACAAACAGGGAATTCAGCCACGCTTTCGTGGACGACCGAGAACGCAATTGCGTTCAGCATTGATACCGGTATTGGTTTTGTTACGCCCGCAGCTTTAGGTTCGCGTTCTGTGTCTCCAATAACGACCGTTACGTATACCGGCACGGCAACCGGAGCGAGCGGTTCGGTGACGTGTTCCGCAACGGTCACCGTCACACCGCTCCCGCCGCCTCCGCCCGTACCGACCTGCACGCTCTCGGTATCCCCGTCCGCAATACAAGACGGTTCATCGGCCACTCTTTCATGGGTGACGTCCGATGCCACATCGTTCTCTATTGATACCGGCATCGGCGCAGTGGCACCTCTATCATCTGGTTCGCGCTCTGTGTCTCCATCAGTCACCACCACCTACACCGGCACTGCCACTGGTGCGGGCGGCACGGTGACGTGCAGCGATACGCTCACGGTCACACCGCTCCCGCCACCGCCAACCGCACCGACCTGCACACTCAGTGCAAGTCCGACTGCTATAGTTGCCGGCGATTCATCCGCCCTCTCATGGGTGACATCCGATGCGACTTCGTTTTCGATCAATCAAGGG
>JBAYHD010000008.1:0-25051 GCA_041666305.1 Minisyncoccota bacterium
ACGACCTCGTTTGCCCCGCGCACCCCTCGCTCTCTTTAGAGCCACCAAAAGGTTCATCTGCTTTGTTGCGAGCTCCGGTGCTCGTTCACCGTATGTTGCATACGGTTCACTTCACTCCTCGCTCGCGCCGCGCATCTGAAACCTTTTTGAGGTCTCTAAACTAAATACAGAAATAAACAAAACCGGCCCTGAAGGGCGGTTTTTGTGTATTCGCGTCACATATTCTAATCTGCATCCGGTCGGCAAAGATTCGAATATTTTGAGAATGAAAATAATAACGGCGCAGGCTCTTTCGAGTCCCGCGCCGTTTTGCGATGTCCACTCCTAGCGCCTGCTAAAAACAAATAGAATAGCGGCGCAAACTAGGAGGACACCGACGACTCTGACATCCGGTCCGGAGATCAATCCTTTTACGATTGCTCCAACCGCACCAATAACCACCCCGATGATAATCCCTCTGTGCAATGCTTTCGCAGAACTTCCCATGATGTATCTCCTAGTGGTAGGTAACAAGCCCATAATTCAGCCTATGTATAGGATAGCATGAAGCCATATGTTTGTCAAGCACTCGCAAAACACGGTAGAATCAAGAAATTATGGCGGGGGACACGGTACAGCAAATTAAGGAGCGATTGAGCATACAGGACATAATTAGTCCGTATGTGAAGCTGCGTCGGGCCGGGCGCTCGCTCGTGGGGCTTTGCCCGTTCCACAAGGAGAAAACGGGAAGTTTCCATGTGTCGACTGAGCGCGGGACGTGGCACTGCTTCGGCTGCGGCCTCGGCGGTGACGGATTTTCATTTATTGAAAAAGTGGAGGGTGTGGATTTCAAGGGCGCGCTAAAAATTCTTGCCGAAAAAGCCGGAATTGAACTTACTACCTATAGTAGTGGCGAGCGGGAAGACAAATCAAAAAAAGAACGGCTTCGTGAAGCGATGAACCGCGCGAGCGAATGGTACGCGGGGAAGCTTGCAGAGAGCCCCGCACACGCGTATGCGAAGCAGCGCAAACTTACGGACGAGACCGTTCGCAATTGGCGCATCGGCTACGCGCCGGAGGCATGGCGCGCGCTTCTTGAGGCGCTGACCGCTGAAGGATTTACCATTGAAGAACTGCTTGCCGCCGGACTTATCAAAGAAGCGGACGGCAAACGCGGTACCTATTACGATCGGTTCCGCAATCGCCTCATGTTCCCGATACGCGACGTGGCCGGCCGTGTCGTTGCTTTTACCGGCCGCGCGCTTGCCGCTGATGATCAGGCGAAATATCTGAACTCTCCGGAAACCGACCTCTATCACAAGTCCGAGCTTTTGTTCGGTATGGACGCCGCAAAAGACGCCATTCGCACGCGCGGTTTTGCGATGCTCGTGGAAGGGCAGATGGACGTGCTCCACGCGCATCAGGCGGGATTTCAAAATGCCATCGCGCTTTCGGGCACCGCGCTCACCGAGCGCCACCTCGGCCTTATGAAGCGCTATAGCGAAAACTTGATGCTCATTCTGGACGCTGACCTTGCAGGATTCAAAGCCACCGCGCGCTCCGCCGCACTCGCGCTCACCGAAGGGTTGCGTGTGAAGGCCGCTCGACTTCCTGTGGGGAAGGATCCGGCGGATCTCATCAGCGAAGACGCAAAAGAGTTCGCACAGCGCATCAAGGACGCTAAGCCTATCGTAGAATTTTTTCTCGCCGAACTTTCCGAAAAGGAACGCGACCCGCACCGGCTTCTGCGCGCTGCGGAGGGCATCGTCCTGCCTATCATCGGTGCGATACCGAGCCCGATGGAGCGCGAACATTTCATGCAATCCGCCGCGCGCTCCCTTGGGCTTTCGGTGGAAGCAGTCCGCGAGTCGCTGAAGCGATTACCGAAACTTCAAGAGGCACAAAGCGGTTCCACCATACAGAGAGCGACGGCGCCGGCTAAGCGTGCGCCGCTCGACGTTCGTGCGGAACAGCTTCTCGCCGTTGTGCACGCGTACCCCCAGACACCGCTTGCCAGTCGTGTCAAATCAGAGTATGCTCGAATTACTGAAGCTGAGTTGCCTCCTTTGATTGAGCTACCCGAACCGGCCCTGTTCCAAGCGGAGCAGACATTCGGAGAGGAGCCATCAGAGGACGCGGCGGACGAGCTTTTGCACGCCTTTGAACAAGCGGTTATCCGCGAGGCGTATCAGGAACAAGTCAGCAACTTGAGACGAGCGGAGGCCGCGGGGGATGCGGTCGCCATTGCAAACGCTCAAACAGCGTGTACGAAACTCTCCGCACGTCTCGTGTAATCGGACGTGGTAGGTAGTCTTTTATATTTTTATACATTTTATTTTCTCGCATGGCGAAATCTGCTGCAAAAAAGAAGAAGAAAGCCACAAAGCCCGCTAAAAAGCGCGTCGCTAAGCGTGTTGCCAAACGCCTGCCTGCGTCGCGGACGACGCGACAGGCAGGTGCACCCGCCAAGAAAAAGAAAGTAGCAAAGAAGAAGCCGGTACGGCATTCAAAAAAGAAGGTTACCAAGAAGCAGGTCGTCCGCGCGGCGGTTCGTGGCGCAAAGGCAAAAGCGAATTCACAAAAGGCGGTGTCGGCCGAAGCGCTTATTGAAAAAGGGAAAGAGCGCGGATACGTGACCTACAGCGAAATACTCAAGTCGTTCCCGCACGTGGAAGACGATGTCAGTTTTCTTGAGTCGCTCTACGAGCGTCTCTCAATTGCCGGCGTCGATGTGCTTGAGGGTGGCATGCTCGAAGACGCAGCCGACCAGTACCTCGCCACGCGCAACATCAAAGACCGCCACTCCACCGGCTACGACTCTATCCAGATTTACCTCCGCGAAATTGGGCAGTACCCGCTCCTTACCGCCGCCGAAGAGCGCGAGCTTGCGAAGCGTATTGAAAAAAGCGATGCCGAAGCGCGCAACATCCTCGCGCGCTCTAACCTGCGCCTCGTCGTCTCCATTGCGAAGAAGTACGTGGGACGTTCGCCCGATCTCACCCTCCTCGACCTCATTCAGGAAGGGAATCTCGGCCTCTTCCGCGCCGTCGATAAATTCGACTGGAAGAAGGGTTACAAATTCTCAACCTACGCGACCTGGTGGATACGCCAGGCCATCACGCGTGCCTTGGCCGACCAGTCGCGCACCATTCGCATTCCCGTGCACATGGTAGAAACTATCGCCAAATATAAACAGATATCGCGTCGCCTCGCGCAGGCCCTCGGTCGTGACCCGCAACCGGAAGAGATAGCGGTAGAAATGGGTGTGGAGCCGGAAAAAATTTACCAAATAGAGAAGATCAATCAGGATACGCTCTCGCTGGAAAATCCCGTCGGCTCCGACGATGACGAGCGCTCAACCCTTGGCGATTTCATCCCCGACGACAAAATTCCTTCGCCCGTGCAAGAATCTTCTGAACGCATTCTCTCGGAGCAGGTGAAACAGATTTTGAGCGACCTTTCGCCGAAAGAGCGCAAGATATTGGAAATGCGCCACGGGCTCATGGACGGCATTTATCACACGCTTGAAGAGGTGGGGCGCGAGTTTGGCGTCACGCGCGAACGCATCCGTCAGATCGAAGCAAAGGCACTCGAAAAAATTCGCACACACGATAAGGCGAGGCACCTGAAGTCGTACTAAAAAGGTATAAAAAATCGAGCCGTCCTTTCGGGCGGCTCGTGCGTTAACGTGTTTAGCACAATACAGCTGCCCCACTACTCTTGTTGACGATGAATCAAAAAGAGCCTCCGCGGAGTAGAGTCACGATTGCTGTACTTAATGCAGCTGCGCATGCGATCCCGACGGATAATACAAGTCTTGAATCGCATTGCTTGATGCCATACAATGCCCCGATAAGACTGTTGTACGCGAGCAGAAGGAATGTTGCCGCGGACACCCCCTCTACTGAACTTGCGAAAAACACCTTCTGGAGTTGCCACAGTTGAGCAATAGATACGCATGCAACCGTGATTGAAAACAACATTCCAAATACATTTCCGTCAAGGAACGGCTTCATCCAAGAGCTTAATCGCCGAAGCCAATTTGGACTGATGATGTTCATTCGGTTTCTCCCAAAAAATCAAAAAGCGTTTCAACCTGCCTTTATTTATACACCATCCCCGCCAATTAGCAAGATATCCACACTAATGACCGACCGGTCACTAGTTTTGATAGTGCTGCGGTAGAATGAGAGGATGGGAATGCTGGAAAAGAGCGCGAGACGCGAGCGGAGGATAGGGAACTTCCAAAAGGCATTGCTCACGGCTGCCGTCCTCGGTGGCGTCGTGCTTATCGCGGCGACGATTCCGAATGCCGCTCAGCTCCTACGATTCTTTCCGGGATATAAGAAGGGCGCGAGATTTAATTATCAATATGCCTCAGCGCTTGGACGGCTTGCGGCGCGCGGACTCGTTCGTTTTGAAGAAGAAGACGGTAAGCTCTATGCTCGTATCACAGAGAAAGGTGAGCGAATGATGCAATTGGAAATCGCAAAAATAACCGCTACGAAAAAGCGCAAGTGGGATAAACGCTGGAGAGTTGTCATTTTCGATATTCCCGAACGACGCAGTAGGACACGCGTGCGTCTCCGCACGGTCATGGAAGAATGCGGGTTCGTGCGGCTTCAGGACAGCGTGTGGATATTCCCCTATGACTGCGAGGATCTGATCGCATTGGTAAAGACGGATCTTCGCTTGGGTGGGGATGTTCTGTACATGATCGTGGAGAAGCTCGAGCGCGACAAGCACCTGCGCGAACACTTTGGCTTGCCGCCAGTTGATTAGCAAATGCGAGGGGGGTGGGGTATCAAAACTAATGACCGGTCGGTCAATAGTTTGGATAGTCTATACTGGAGTGTTATGGGGCAGATGAAGAAAAAGGGGGTAGTGAAGAAGCGCCGGAAGGCGCCGATCAAGCACTGGAGCCATTCCAGCCTGATGGCGTTTTTGAGGAACCCTTTAGCCTGGTACAAGCGGTATGTGGGGGAAATATACGACACGCCGACGACGCCTGCGGCGGTGGTCGGAAGCGCCGGGCATCGTGCGCTGGAGCATTTTTACAGTGGAGCGCCGAAAGATATTGCGATACAAAAAGGCCTTGAATATGTGCGCGACGTTGCGGACTTTGAGATCAATTTTGGCGCTGCGAAAACGAAAAGAGCAAAGAAAGAGAAGCGCAAACATATGGAAGCCGAGTATCTGCGGGCTATCGGCTACTATCTGGCGCGTCCGCCGAAGCACAAGGTGCTTGGGGTAGAAGTGCGGGGCGTGGTGGAAGTGGAAGGGCTACCTATTCCGATAAAGGCGATTTCTGATCTTGTCGTGGAATCAAAAGTGCAGAAGGGCGCGGTGGATATCGTGGACCACAAATTCGTCGCGTCGTTCTCCAAGGGAGGGGCGGCGAAATCGCTTTTCGTCATCCAAGCACTCTTCAACTATTACACCGTGCGGGAGATGTTCGGGAAGCCAGTTCGGCGCTTCATCGTGTATGAGTGCAAGAAAACGAAGAATGCGGACGGTAGTAGCCAAATGCGGCGGTACGAGATAGATTTCCAGAAATGCAAAGAAGATTTCAAAGTCTTTCACCGGCTCATCAGTGACGCCACGGAAGAAATTATGCGACGGCGCGTGTACTTGCCGAACCCATCCGATATGTTCGAGGGCGACAATTCTTTTGATATCTACCGGCTGGAATTGGTGGACGAATGATTAGATATACAAACCGCCAAAGAAATCGTGTGTGAAGACTATCTCGCCTTTGTATAAGATATCCTCGTGTCCTAAGAATCTCGCGATGTCGCCGTTCCATGTAGCTTGATATCTCCAGTCGCCATCTTCGTATTTCGATGGACCACGAGGTTGGAACGTTTTTTGTTTGTCGCCAGCGGACATTGCTTTCTTTAGGAAATTGAACGTCTGATGCGTAAAATCCGCATCATCATGATATTTCTTTTCCATTCCACCGCCGTAGAGCGATGACCAAATCGGTTTACCTTTTTCCCATACCGTTTCTCGCCCCCAAGATTGGAAGTGTCCCCCATAACTATCTTTGTAATAGAGATCGCCATCGCGATGCTCTAGTTCATGAAAGCCAGGTTCACTTGGTTCAATCTCCACTCCACCACCCGCATACGTTTTCAGCGCGGCCTCACCGATGAAGTTATTTAATTTTGCAAGAAATTCTTTGCCCATATTCTGATTTTTAATCATTGCGCGAGTGCTTGGTCGATGAGCTGTTTCGCGGCGTCGTAAGAGTAGCCGCCGGCCATCACGATGGGCGGTTTGCCGGTCACGAGAATGACGGAATAGGGTGTACCGGTCGCGCCCATGTCGAGCGCATTCTGCCGGTCTGCCATGATGCGCGCATCAAGAGTGGTGGAGGCAGTGGAGAAACAGGTGGCGAACGCATTGCCCGTAATACCAACCGATTTTGCGATCGTGCCGTAATTCGCCGGATCAATTGGCTGGCTCGCAAAAAGCGCGGTCTCAAATTTCCAAAACGCGTCGTTGCCCGCGACTTGTGCGGCGCATTCAGCGGCGCGCGCATGCGAGAGTGCATTCGGATGTATTTCGGTCAGAGGGAATTCACGATACACCCACGCGACTTGCCCGTTCACCCCCTGGTTTGCGATAATTTGATGCATCACATCGTTGAATTCTTTGCAGTAGGTGCAATCAAAATCCGAGTATTCCACCACCATAACTTTTGCAGCAGGGTTGCCGAGAATGTGGTCTGAGGCACCCACGGGGCGCACGAGTCCGGGATTGCCGCCGCCCGGTATCGCATTTCTTGGTATTGAGGCGAACAGAGCGATGGCGACGATGATGCCTCCGATAATAATGGCAAGCGGAACGGTGTAGGAAGATTTCATAGAGGTAATGCGTGGGTCATAGAGGGCATTATAGCGGTACTTTCACCCCAAAGCGAAGTGTCGATTTTAATGTCGCGAATATCGCGCAGGTCTTTGTATTTGAGAATGCCGTGTTTGAGTGCGTAGTCATAGAGCTCGCGCGTGAGTCGGACGTCTTCAATGCAATACTTGGCGACCTCGTCCCGCCTACCTTCTTTCCACCATTCACCCGCTTTGAGACCATCGCCGGATTTACCGCGACCTAAGGTGGCTTCCGCAAGCGATTGGAGACGGATGCGCCGGCCGAGAACTTTCTGCACTTCGCTCAAAAGATCGAGCGAACGAATATGGGAGAGATTTCCGGGATAGTAGCGATTGAGGAGCGGAATATCAAATGCGTCGGAATTAAAGCCGATAAGCATATCGGCGTGTTCAAGTACGCGCCAAAGCTTCGGGAGGTCTTCTCTGAAATACGAGGTGTATTCGTCGGTCTCTGAATCGTGAATGGCGACGACCGTAAGCTCTTGTTCATTCACATCGATGTGTCCGCGCACGAGCGAGTCCGAAATGGATTCAATATCAAATGTGATGACGCGCATACCCGGTTAGGACAACATGGCATTGCTCCATGTGTCGGACGTTTCAAATTGTCCCATGCTGTTCATAGTGCCTCGTTGTCGCATAGCATGCAAATCGCGACTGGAGCAAAGACACGATGCCATGTTGTCCTACCGGGCATACGATTACGAGCCGGCGCGCAAGCGCGCCGGCAATTCATTTACCGGAAGTTCAACCTCTCGCCCCAAAGGGGCCCCTTCGGGGCTCGTGGCGAGGACTTTCATACGGACCGTACCGTTTGCGACTTCATTTGCCCCGTATGCCGCAAAGTAGGGAATGTCGCGCTTGACCGCGTCTTTTATTTGGTCGCCGAGCGCCCGCGTGCCCAAGTTTACGAAGACACGCACGCCCTGCGCACGTAGCGTATCGGCAAATGCCTGCGCGGCGGGGATGTCGGTCGGCGTTGGCGTGCCAATGAAAAGTTGCGGTTTCCGTGCACCTTCATCAAGCGCGAGTGAATGCGTTTCCAGAAAATCAGCAAGGGTGACGTCGCCCAGAGCGAAGCCAACTGCGGGGATGGGGTCGCCGCCGAAAAGTGCCACGAGACCGTCGTAGCGTCCGCCGCCGAAAAGCGCGCGTGGGTTTGCCGGATTGGTGTCATACACCTCGAAGACCAAACCGGTGTAGTAATCAAAGCCGCGCGTAATGCCGGGATCAAAGACGGCGTTGCCCACGCCGCGCGTCTTGAGGGCCGCAACGAGTGTTTCCATCGGCTTCGGGTCGATGAGCGAGAGCGGGTCCTTTTGCGTGATTGTCGAAGACGCGGCGGCGAATGCCTCCGGCGTCATTTTCGCTTTTTTATCAAGCAGGCGCAGGTATTGGCGGACGTCTTCGCCCGTAAGTCCGGCCGCTTTGCAGGCGGCGTTGAGGAGCGCGCGTGAATTCATGCGGATGACGAAGTCTTTCTCGGTTGCGCCGAACGCTTTCAGAATTGCGGACGCAAGTCGCACCACTTCAATATCGGCCTCGCCTTCGGGAAGGCCGACGAGGTCAATGTCCGCTTGATAAAACTCTCGCAAACGGCCTTTCTGCGGGCGTTCGTAGCGGAAGCGATTGCCGATTGAGAACCAGCGCAAGGGAAACGCGAGTTCGCGACGCTTACCGGCCACCATGCGCGCCAAGGTCGGCGTCATTTCAGGGCGAAGCGTCACTTTGCGGTCGCCGCGGTCCGTGAAGGTGTAGGTTTGTTCGTTCACTATCTCCTCCGAAGTTTTTGCTTCATATAATTCGGCGCGTTCCAAAGGCGATGCGTTATATTCTTCATACCCCCAGAGCGCAAGCGTCTCGCGGATGCGCGAAAACATCGCATCCATCCTTCGCCAGTCGGCGGGATAGAAATCACGAACGCCTTTATAGGGATCGGTTGAAAGAGGTTCAGCCATTTTTCGATTTTATCACGCGCGGCCGTTCTGTGCGTAACCGATTGACAAATATTTTGCCGGGGGCAGTATGGTGAATGGACGGGCTCATTGCACAAAGAATGGCCTGCCAATTGCTGGACAATCAACCGATTGAAAGGGAAATTAAGATGGCTAACGAAAAGAATGAATCTGACAAGGTGTGCTTCCGCTGTGGCTTTTCACTCGGTCGCGTCTTTGCGACCACGGTGGTCGAAGGAGCACTGCAGAATTTTCACTGCGGTCTGCTCGATCCTTGTATGAACGAACATAACATGGAGCAAGCCCGTCTCGCGAGTAAACGGTCGCGGTTTCTGCAACCCCAACCCCAACTCCAACTACAGGCGGCGCAAAGGAGGTGATCCGCGCGTGTCTGCGACAGGGCTAATCACCCTGTCATCCTAGTTCAAAATAAGTTTTACAGTGGCGCTATTCATCCAGCGCAACCATCGCGGACCCCACCTGAGAGGGGTCCGTTTTTTATACCTAAACACCCGTAGTTTCCGGTTTTGCGGAGACGTATTTGAGAATGATGTCGCGCATCTGCTCGGGATGCGAAATACCACGCATAGTGAACTCCACATCAGCGCCGGCGCTCTGGACTTTGATGTCGCCTATGCCGAGCAAAGAAGAAACGATACCGGTGACATTCGTTGTGACGTCCTGTACGCGCGGTAGCAAGAGGCTCGATACCTCGCGGTAGAAGAAACGGCGTTGTTTGATGGTGGCGATGCGTTTGTTGGTAAGTATCCATGCGTTGAGGAAGTAGCGGGTGAAAGCGCCCCACGCACTCGTCCACATAATAAGGAGCCAGACTCCGAGCGCGGCGCGCATGAGCGGCGTCTGATAATCAAAGACCATTGCATACTTCGCCAAGGGCGGTGCGAGTACGAGAATCTTCGGGAGTGCGAAAGGGAGCACAATAAGAATGGCAAACGGTAGGAGCTCGCCGAGAAAGAGGAACCAGTGCTTACGTACTTCCTTCACCACATGCTCGCCCGGTTCGAGTTCAAATTCTTTCATGGTAAATAATTGGAGAGGAAAAACGCTTGGCCATTGAGCGCGTACGACATAAGTGCGAGCGAGACGAGGATGTGTGTCGCCATCGCCGGAAAAGCGACCCATGATGCGTGGGAGTAAGCAAGCCAGTGATAGATAGCGACAAGCGTATAAATGGCCCAGAACGCGAAAACCGCGTAAAGGATCCACGTCACGGCGATACCGGATGAGAATCCGCCCGGCAGATACTGGAGCAGGGCGACGGGCGGCGCGAAGGGTTGAAGTGGCTGGTCGGGCATTAGGGAAATGATACCAGGACGACGCGCGGTTTGCCGTACTGGTCATTGCGTATCTCTGCCGTGAGACCTTGCTCCTGGAAGAGCGCGCACGCCGCAGCGGCGTGCGCGCGGTCGCATTCTATCCACGCCCGGCCACCCTCCGCTAGGTGACACCTAGCGGAAAGCGCGATGTGGCGGATGAAATCCAATCCTTCTTTTCCAGCGTAAAAGGCGAGGGCGGGCTCATAGTCGGCGACGCTTGGTGGAAGAGTACGGTCATCAGGCACATAGGGCGGATTTGCTGCAATGACATCAAATTTCATATCCCCAAAGGGCTCGAACAAATCGCCGATGCGCACGTCCGCGCGCGTAGCGTCCAAATTGTTTTCGCGGATATTTTTTCGAATCGTCGCCTCAAGCGCAGGGTCGATTTCACCGAAATACACCTGTGCATTCGGTAGCTTTGCCAGCGCCGCACACCCAATCGCTCCGCTCCCGGCACAGAGATCGAGAAAACGCACGGGGGTATCCATGTAGGACCTCGGAGGTCCTACATGCGCTAGGAGTTGTTCGGTCCACCACTCGGTTTCGGGGCGGGGGATGAGAGGATTGGAATCGAGATAAATTTTCAGGCCGAGAAAAGGTTGCCAGCCGATGACGTACGCCAGCGGCTCGCCCTCGGCGAGCCGCTTCTTGTCTGCTTCAAAATAAGGGTTTCGTAAACCCTTATATTTTTCGTCCAGCAGCCATTGCTCATCGCGGGTCATACGAAGAAAGTACCATAAATACAAAAGCGCCCGCGCTTTCGCGCGGGCGCCCTTGTATTTCAGCGAAGAAATTAGTAAGCGAAGCTTTCTAACTACGCTCGCCTCGGACAACTAAACGAAGACGTTCAGTTGTCGCTCGGCTCACTTGTTAGTAGCCACCGCGGCCATAGCCGCCTTGTGCGCCACCGCCGAAGCCTCCGCGGTCACCGCCTCCGAATCCGCCTTCGCGGCGAGGAGGACGATCACCCTGCGGGCGAGCGAAAGAAACGGAGAGCGTACGCCCGTCCATCTCCTTGCCATCCCAGCGATCAATGGCTGCCTGAGCTTCCGCCTCGGTCGCCATTTCCACGAATCCGAATCCGCGTGAGCGGCCGGTCATGCGATCGCTGATAATGCTCGCGGACACGACGTTTCCGGCCTCACCGAAAGCCTTCTTGAGATCGTCTTCCGTCGAGCGATAGGGAATTCCGCCTACGTAAAGCTTGTTCCCTTGCACCGAACCTGCACCTGCTGGACTGTCCATGTGTATTGGATCTAACTGGTTAACCTCGCCGAAACTGAACACTTGCGGCCGTAAAGCCGAGCGAAGCTCGAATACTCTGCGAGTAGTCGAAATATGACAGAAATACCCCCAAAACGCAAGATGGTGTGGATAACTATCATTGCCGATTGACACCTATTGTGGTCAGAGTATGCTTACTAACGAGATTGACACATTTTCATTGTTATTGTCTGGGGGCAGTTCCGCCAATCTCTCCTTAATAAGTGCCTCAATCGAAAACGATTATGCAAAAAGCATTGCGTGTCTCTCTACCCGTGCTCTTTTCTGTATTAGCATTCGGAGCCTCTGCTCCTCTCGCGTTCGCAGCAACAATTTCAGTCGATCCAATGTGCATTGCTGACGCTCCCACCAATGGGGAGTGCAATGACTCCAGTACCTACAAGACAATCCAATCTGCGATTAGTGCTGCAACTCCTGGCGACACGATTAATGTCGCGGAAGGAATATATGAACTCTCAGCGCAACTCAATATTTCAAAAGTGCTATCTATCGTCGGTAGTGGGGCAGTAACGCTGAAGGCAGTGAGCAACTATGGAACCACGAACGGTTCAAAGCACCTCCTCACCGCCTACACCGGGACGGAAGCAACGCCAGTCACGATCTCGAACGTTACTTTGGACTGCAATAGTAACTGCTACGGATTCAACACCTATAGTAATGCATACGTCGTCTTGGACGGCGTTACAGTCACCAACAGCAGAGGTGCCGGTTTGACGGTGAATGGCTCAACCGTCGTCGCGACCAATCTGAACACAAGCGGTAATGCTTGGGGCGCAGTCAATGTCGACCCGGGAAATGGCGTCACAACCCCTTCTGCATTTACGCTCAACAGCGGTACATTGGCCGAGGGAAATCAGATTTGGTCAGATGGTAGTCATGTAACGAGCGGTGCAACGGTCACCGTTTCGGCCACTGGTTACAACGAATATTCTTATGCAGGTTCGGCTGCGCATCGTTGGGCGAACGGTGCAATAACTAACGCGGCTTGGATCGCTAGCGCCCCCACCGTGTTGTACTCAACTATTCAATCCGCCATTGACTCTGCAACTTCCGGCGACACGATTAATGTTGCAGCAGGGACTTATAATTTGACGTCACGAATTGATGTCAATAAAGCGGTCAGTCTAGGGGGCGACGTTACTACTCCGGCTAATGTCGTAATTAACGCCCCAACAGCAGGCGGCACCCAGCACGGACAGAACTCGGTCTTCATGGTTACGGCCAGTGACGTCACCATCCAAGGATTCAGAATTCAGGGCGCTCTCCATACTGGAGCAGCTCAGAATGCCGGAATCTATGTTGACGACCCGCGTTTAGTAGCCAACCCGGGACTCAGCAATATCACCATCAGTAATAATGAGCTCACCAATAATGGCTGGGGAATTTTTGTGCACAACATCAAAGATTCAACAATCTCAAACAATAAAGTTTACGGTAATAAAAGTACTGCTACCGCGGGTAAAGAATACGACGCTGGTTCAGGCATAGTTGTTTATGGTAGAGCACAGGACATAAATCACACATATAACCTGACCATAGATAACAACCAGGTCTATTCCAACGAGACAGAGGGAATCAGGGTTGATGTGTCATCGGATGTAGGAGCGTCTTCCTGGGTCAACGACCTAGCGATAACCATCAGTAACAATATTGTCCACGACAATGGAAGAACGATTGGTGGAGTTGACAAATATATTGGTATCAAATCAGCAGGATTTAGCAAAGGCGTAATCGTGTCTGGCAATGAAATCTACGGACATGTTATGGGAGCGTCACCCACTAATACTAATCAGAGCTCGGGAGTCTGGATAGCTCCAAGTAATAGTTGGCAGATTACTAATAACAACATACACAATAATACGAATGGAATAATTTTTGTGTATTCGTATGCAGGGTCTGGCAACCACACTATTACTGGTAATGATATACACGAAAACCTAAGAGGTATATCTATAAATGACGGTAGTATAGCTACTGCAAACAATAACAGTATTTACTCTAACGGCAGTACTGCTTTCTCGGGTATAGGGTTTGCCCCATATGGAGTTTATAACAGTGGTGCTGGATTCGGTTCTATTAACAGCTGGTGGGGGAATGCCACAGGACCTTCCGGCTCCGGCTCTGGCACGGGTGATGCAGTATCAGCCAATGTTACTGTTGCTCCTTGGTACACCGATGCCGGAATGACGATGCTCAGCAGCACGCTTCACGACATCTTCACCGGTATCGCAACGACTTTGTCCGGGCCTAGTCTGACGATTGCCAGCAACATTGGCGATGTCACTGCAAGCAATTACAAGTCCTTCCCGGGCTTGTATTTTGAGAAATCGATTGATGGAATTCCAGTGGGTAAAATTACCTTCAGTTCAGGATTGGACCTGTCGGATCCAAACACGCAGACATTTCTTCAAAATCTGGGAAATGTGATGGAACAGAGCAGCGGGCACATAGCTTTCAACGTGGGCTCGTCTGAGTTCGCGGGTAAGGGAGCAGCTCTTGAAATGTACAATATGCCAGCTGGCATTACACAATCGCAGATTGTTGTTCGCACCGATTCAGGGAATATCATGAGCCCAACAGGCATCGTGGGGTCTTTCGCACAAGACCCAACAACTGGTGATGTGACTTTCAGCGCAACGCACTTTACGCAATTCGACATCGACACAATTCCGCCAATGATTGATGGACATGCTGATGTAACTGCCGAGGGTACTCCGACTTTAGGCGCCACAGCAACGTACACCTCGCCCGCTACGACCGACAATATCAGTCCAGTTGGCACCGCTACTTGTGAACCTGCGTCCGGCTCACCCTTCGCATTTGGCGACACTCAGGTTACCTGTACGGCAACCGATGCAGCCGGCAATAATGCCATTCCGGTGACCTTCGTTGTTCACGTCGTGGATACTACTCCGCCTGCCATCCCTGTCATCAGCACGCCTGCGCAATTCGCGAGTACGACTGACATGATTCACATTGTCGGAACGGCGGAAACCGACTCGACGGTCACGATAACTGGTGGTGCGAGCACAGCGACCGGCAGTGCAACGGGCGGCAATTACGACATTGTCGTAACGTTGACTCACAATGCCGTGAATACTCTCAGCGTTACCGCAAAAGATGCGTCAAACAATGTGAGTGTAGCCGCAACGGTTGCTATCACTCATGACAACGTTGCACCGACCGGCACGATAGTAATAAATGAGGGAGCAGCGTACACAAATAGCGTCAGTCATCAGGTGAATTTGGTTCTCTCTGCGAACGCTGATCTTTCCGGCGTTACACAAATGAATATCGCAAATACCAGTTCGTACGCTGGATGGGAGTCGTACAACGGCTCGAAGACCTGGACGCTATCGGTAGACGATGGACAAAAAACAGTCAGAGTTAAATTCATGGATGCCGCAGGCAATGTGACAGCTACGGGTATTCCGGCGATCATTACCGTTGATACCGCGGCACCCGCCACTCCGGTCATCAGCACCCCCGCGCAGTCAGTGAATACAAACACAATTCACATTATTGGAACGGCTGAAGATAATTCAACGGCTACCGTGACCGGCGGCGCGAGTACGGCGAGCGGAGTTGCAACTGGCGGTGTCTACGACATTGTCGTGACCCTGACCCATAATTCGATAAATAATCTTAGTGTCACCACGAAGGATGCAGCGAATAATGTGAGTACGGCCGCAACGGTTGCTATCACGCATGATGATACTTCTGTAGCGCCCGCAAGTTTGGCGGTCGGTTCACCGACACAGACCACGCTTGCGCTCAGCTGGACCAACGGCGAAAGCAACGGCAGTTACTACACCATCAAGCGTTCGGTGACTCCGATAATTGATGACGCAAGCTTCGCTGCGGCGACATCGCTCGGCGGTGCGCCAACTCCAGCGAGTGGAACTCAAGGATATGTTGCGAAGAATCTCACCGCGGGCACGACTTACTACTTCGCAATCAAGATAACGGACGCAGTGGGCAATGTTTCGGCGATGAGTACCGCAAATGGCACGACTGCATCGCCCGATGCTCCGGCACCAACTGACAGCGTCGCACCGGCAGCGGTCACCGACTTGAGTGCAATGGATGGAGCCACTGCGACGAGCCAAATCGTGCTTGATTGGAGTGCGACCGGCGACGACGCTAGCACCGGTATTGCAACGAAATACATCGTCAAGCGTTCCACGAGCACGATAACAGCCGGCACATTCGATGCGGCAACAACCGTATTCAACTCAATATCACCTTCGGCTCCCGGTTCTAATGAGACGTTGACCGTAAGCGGCCTGACTTCCGGCACGCAGTATTGTTTCGTCGTCAAAGTGCAAGACGAGGCGTCGAATACTTCAACCGTCAGCAATTCAGTGTGTCACACGACATCAAATCTTCTGCCAACCGTCACAAGCGTAGATCCGGTGACCAACCAAAATGACAGCGCAATGCCGATAACGGTAACCGGCACGAACTTCGTGACCGGCACGACTACCGTGCGCTTCACGAATTCTTCAAACACATTTGACCTCGTCGGAGTGTTTGTTGACGCTACGCACGTGACCACAACGGTATCAGTCGGCGCACCGGCTGGTGTGTATGGCATACGCGTGATCGACGGGAACGGTACATCAAACGTATTCGCTTCCGCCTATACCATCACGAACGCCCCGATACCACTACCAGCGGTCACCGATGTCGTGCCATCAACCATCGGCAACAATGACAGCAATGTGAATGTGGAGATCTATGGCACGAGCTTCACAGGCGCCACGGGGGCGGTCCTCGATACCGGTTCTCCGACAACGCTTACGAATTTCGTAGTCGTATCTGACACGAAAATTACGGCAACCATTCCGGGAACGCTCCCCGCAGGCACTTATAACGTGAAGGTGACGAACGCAAGCGGTACCAACACGGTGAGCGCCGTGCAGATAACCGTGAACGCTCCGGTGATCATTGACTCTAGTACGACCCAGGACCAGGTAACGGATAAACCGATTGATATGAGCGGCGACACGGGCATCATTCCGGTGCAGATCACTATGAATTCCAACGCCGATGATTCCACGCTCGACAACAACACGACGATCGAAGTCATCATTCCGCCGGCGACTACCGTCACGACAATTGACGATAAGGGCGATACGGTAGCGTATACCGGCAACATCAATCCGCCGCAACTTGTGAAGCCGACTGAAGAGATTGCCGCTGCGGCAGGTGATAATTCCGTGGTAATCACGATGGGCAATCCTAATGAGACGATTAACTTCAGCCAAAATTTCGTCACGACCGTAACGCTTGAGACGACCAACAGTTCGGCGCCACTCATCTGGTACTACAATCCCTCAAGCGGACTCTCGATTGCCGGCATAGAAGGCGATAAGGATGGTGTGCATTACGTGCCGGGCGGCACGGTGCTCAACACCGTGAACAACGGCGGAACGTACACGCACACGATCGGCCTCTTGCTCAACCACATGTCGAGTTATGTCGCCGGCGTTACCCCGACCATTACCGGTACTTCGCATACGAGCAGTATCATCGGGACTACCATAACCATCTCCGGTACGAACTTCAGTCCTGGTGCAGTGGTGAGGTTTGGCGACACAACGGCGACCGTAACGGCAAATAGTGTGACGGAAATTACGACATCGGTGCCGGTAATCGAAGTCGGTTCCTACGTCATCACGGTGACCAACACTGATAACTTGAGTGCGACCGCGCCAAATAACTTCACGGTCCAGCGCCATAACAGTAGTGCCAGCGCGACACCTGCAACGCGTGCCACTCGAGCAACACCGACCGTAAGCCCGGCAACGCCAGCTACGCCGGCAACTCCCACACGAGGCCGTGTGCTCGGTGCGGCGGTGTACAACTTCACGAAGTCGCTCGCAGTCGGCTCGCAGAATGCCGATGTGACGGCGCTTCAGCAATACCTGATCGATAACGGCTACTCGGTACCGGCCGGCGCGACGGGATACTTCGGCGCGCAGACAAGGGCGGCCGTCCTCGCGTTCCAGAAGGCGAAGGGTATTGCGCAAGTCGGCGTTGTGGGTCCTGCAACGCGCGCGGAACTCAACAAGGGCGAAGTCGCAACGACTCCCGAAGTCTCGAATGCTGACTTGACGGCTTCTGTGGCGAACGGCCTCACCTCCGTACAAGAGGATGCGATCATCGGGCTTCTGCAAGCCTTCGGTGCAGATGAAACGACTATCGCACAAGTGCGCGCAGCGCTGGCGAAATAAGTTTTAAGCGCAACAAAAAGTCGGACATTGGATGTCCGACTTTTTGTTGCGCCCCAGGGTTATTTATTGTATCGTTATTGGGACATGCAGGAACCCAAAAAGCCGCTTCACCACCATCTGCTCGACTATTTTCTTCCGCACGAACGGAACAATTACCACCCGAATCTTTTCAGTGCGGTATCCATCGCGGCGCTCGTGTTCGCCGTCATCATCTTTGAAGGCGCGTATTTGGTGCAGACGAAATATGTGTTCCTCAAGACCGATTTCCTCGCGTCGGTGCTTCCGGGCGCGCTCGTGGCGCTCACGAACCAAGATCGTGCGATACAAGGACTCGCCGGCGTGACTCAAGACGCACTGCTCGACAAGGCCGCGCAGGCAGCCGCGGAAGATATGGCAGCAAACGGCTACTTCGCGCACGTGTCTCCGGATGGGAAGGATCCATGGTACTGGCTCAACCAAGCCGGCTACAAATACAGCTATGCGGGCGAAAATCTTGCGGTGAATTTTACCGACTCGGAGAATGTGCAGTCGGCATGGATGGAATCACCGACGCACCGCGCAAATATCGTGAAGCGAGAGTACACGCAAGTGGGATTCGGTACGGCGAACGGTATGTATGAAGGGCAGGAAACTACGTTCGTCGTGTCATTTTTTGCGGCGCCCGCCGTCGTCGAGGTTGCGGTCAGCGCCCCGGAGAACATTGCTATCGCGGAAATTCCGGTAGCGGAAGCCACGACGACTTCTACAAGTACGGTGCAAGTGCTCGGCACTCAAACTGTGGTTGCAGATAATTCCGGCGCCGCGGCAGCCGCGGCGCCGGTTCCTGCCACGCCAAGCTGGCTCGCTCGTCTCTTGGCCTCGCCACTCCATACCCTCTGGGCTATTTTCACCGTGCTCTTCGCCATCATCGCCACGGCGCTCGCCATCACCATTCTCGTGCGTGTGAAAGTTCAGCATCCGCGCATACTCATTGGCGGCACGATGCTCCTCGTACTTATCGGCACCTCAATGCTCCTCAGCGCCGAGCTTGCTGGTCCAGTCCATCTGCTCCCCGACACGCAACCCGCCGCCGTTGGTGCAGCACTCCCGAATTAAAAGCCCTGGGCAAAGGAGGGTGGGGACAACATATTGACAACCAGGAATAAAGATGTAATATACTTCTGTCATAAGTCAACCCCCTTCAGGGGATAACTTCCGACAAGGGACCGTTCTTTCACAAGTTTTCAAGAAGGAAAATAATCATGTGCGATGTTGGTATGAAAGTAGCCTGCTGTTCCTTTGCGTGCTCGGCAACCATCAGAGGAAGTTGCCTTTTCAAAGAGCCTGCCGAAAGCAAGCCTATAACACCACTAACACCCCCTGTTGCGGTGGAAGAATCAATCTTCATCGCCGGTTTGGGAGATTCGTATCTGCCGGCGCCGAGAGCGCGCGGCAAACGAGCACAGATCTGACCCTTTTCGTTCCCGCAAAAACGCCCTGGAATATCTCGGGGCGTTTTGTTTTCCGCTAGAAGCCGCTGACCATTGCGGGCGTAAAGAGCGTCGCGATCATTCCGAGAGCGAGCAATACGACGATAATGACAGCCAGTGCGCGTTTCATTTGGTTATTGTAACAGGTCTGATAAGGTCCCGTTTGATGTCCTCAAAAGTGCCGCCGACTTTCTTGCCGGGGTTGAAGATATCCAAGGGGTCAAAGATTTTTTTTGTTTTTTCAAAAAGCGTTATCATTTCCGGTCCGAATTGCATCGGCAGGTAGGGAGTGCGGACGATGCCATCATTGTGCTCGCCGGTAATGCTGCCTCCTGCCTCGACGACCATCTTGTACACCTTGGGCGCGAGGTCGAATATGACCTGTCTATTTTCTTCTTTGGTCAGGTCCATGAGCGGAATGATGTGGATGTTGCCATCGCCGATGTGGCCCGCCACCGTGTATATCATATTTGATTTGTATTCGTCGAGAAGGGCATTCAATTTCGGCAGGAATGTCGGATAGCTTGAAGGCGGCACGACGAAGTCGTCGATGAAGGGCGAGGACTGAAGACCGTGCAGATTTTTGCGGAGCAGATTGAAGCTCTCGCGCCGGACTATCCAATATTTCTCCGATTCTTTTTCGTTCTTTTCAATTTTTGTTTGCACATCGAGGCCCGCGAGCGCCTCTTTCGCCACTGCTGCACGTCGGTCCGCTTCCTCGATAGTGTCTTCGGCAAATTCCGCCATCAGGATGAGTTTCGGTACGCCGCCGGTAGCGACCATCAACGCTTCGGGAATGAAATCAATGCCAAGCATCGCGGCTTTTACCAGTCCCATTTGCGAAAGCATCTGCGGCATAAATTTCACCGCAAGCGTAAAGGTGTGGTCGTCGTAACTTTCAAATGATTCGGGGTTCTGCGGCAGGACGCGATTCACGATCTCGGGCAGGATATCGAGATTCTTGAGGAAGATGACAAGCATTGCGCGGTGCTCTTTCGGCTTCACAAGCCCGAGCTTTGCTTTCGTCCAGAGAGCGAGCGTGCCTTGGGAACCGCAAATGAGTTTCGCGAGGTTGAACGAATTTGTTGCCGCATCGCGAATGCTCCAGAGCGCATAGCCTGCCGAATTTTTAGAAACTTTTGGACGGTGCTGCTCGATAAGTGCGGAGTTCTCGGAAAGGAGAGTGTCCATCTCGCGATAAATTTTTCCTTCGAGCGTTTGCAAATTTTTCTTTTCCTCGAGCTCGGTCGGCGAGAGTGCCTTGAAAGTGGTCTGCGAACCGTCGGAAAGAACGACCTCCAGCTCCTCCACGTACTTCTCCGTTTTGCCGTATTTGAGGGTGCGTTCGCCGCCTGAATTGTTGGCTACAATGCCCCCCATAGCGGCTATTTCGCGGCTAGCGGGGTAGGAGGGGAGCATCAAGCCCTTTTCCATAGTTGCCTTCTCAAAGTCCCTATACAGCACCCCCGGCTCCGTCTCCGCCCACCCCTCCACATCATTAATTAAGGGTTTCGTAAATCCATAATTTTTGTTGAGACTAACGACGCCCATGTGGTTCATGTGTTTGAGGAAAGAGACGACTACGCTGGTGGTCAGTGGGCCACCGGACATGTCGGTGCCGGCGGAGCGCGCGGCGAGGGAAACATCCGCGCCCGCTCCGCGGGCGCGGCCTATCTCTTTCACGACCGCGCTCACGTCATCTGCATCTTCCGGGTACACGACCAGTTCCGGCGTTCTAGTAAAAAGGGAAGTGTCGCGGGAAAATTTTTGTATGGTCTCCGCATCGTCGCTCACCTCGCCTTTCATCACGCCCGCAAGCGCGGTTTTTAACTCGTCTTTAGTCATGTGGATAGTATACCTTCTTCATAAAGGTAAGTGCTATGTTGAAAATAATGCGCACGCGCATATTCGTTGTTCTTTTTGTAGTGGTTACTTTTTTAAGTAGTGCGCAATCTGCGCTTGCGAGTACCGTTTTCAGTCAAACGCCGAGAAACGAAGATCTCAATGGTCCTGTATTAAATTCCCCATACTTAGTGATGTTTGGGTGTTTTGGTTTGAATTATTGCGGAGCATATGGGAAAACGGTATACAACATTGGAGTTTGGATCAAAAAAGTCGGCAATCCGGCCGATATTCGATTGCAAGTGGTAAATTCAATCTTCTCTTATCCTCCCGCCGATAACCAAAATTTTTCGAATTCGATTTCCGCCAGTTCGGCTTCAAGTACGGCATACACGCTCAAATGGTTCTATTTTCCGAATGGTGTAGTCATCGGCAACAATCAGTTCTTTCTATTTCAATTCACAGGAGCAAACAATACCTCTAATAAAACGGACTATTATCGAGCTCTGTACGATCCTAACAATAGTTATAATGCCCCACAACAGTGGTGCAAAATCTATCTCGGCTGCTGGTCATCAAGATTCTTTTGGATGATGGACGATGAAAAGACCGACCTTTCATTGCCGCCGCCACCGCCCGATCCGTGCGCCATCCCCGGTTCTTGCGCCTCAAACGTTCTCTTCTTACCTGGTATTGAAGCGAGCCGGCTCTATCGACCAGACTTCAGCGGCGGCACGGATCAGCTCTGGGAGCCGAATACCGATGGCGACGCAGAAGACCTCCTCCTGACCGCAGACGGAAAGAGTGTACGAAATGACGTGTATACAAAAGACATAGTTGATGAGGCATATGTAGTCGGCCCTAATATCTACAAATCCTTCATTGCGCAAATGAACGGACTCAAGACAGCCGGTACTGTCAACGACTGGGAAGCCGTACCCTACGACTGGCGCCTTTCGTTTGATGAAATCTTAAATAGCGGTCGTCAATTTCCGGACGGACGCATCTATTATTCCGGCGACCTCGCAGCGACCTCGTCGCCGTACCTCATTCAAGAGCTCCGTCGTCTTGCGAAGAGCTCGAAGACCGGAAAAGTAACGATAGTTGCGCATAGTAATGGCGGACTTCTGACAAAGGCACTTACGCAAAAACTCGGAAGCGAAGCATCAGCGCTCATCGATAAAATCATTTTTGTCGCCGTGCCGCAGGCTGGCACCCCGCAAGCGGTCGGCGCCATTTTGCACGGCTACGAGCAGGGGTTACCGAAAGACTGGTTCTCCGTTTTTCTCAAACCAGAAGTCGCTCGAACGCTCGCAATGAATATGTCGAGCGCGTACAACCTGCTTCCATCGGCAAATTATTTCACCTATGTCGATGATCCGGTCGTGACATTTGATAATTCAGATTTTCTTGCCGGATTCCGCGTTCGTTACGGCAGTGCAATTCATGACGGGGCGCAGCTAAAGAATTTCGTTACCGATGCATGGCGGCTCGCATCATCATCACCGAGTGACCTTCAGTATCCGTCCGTGGGAAATGCAGCTCTCCTCACCCAAGCAGAAGCTGTGCATAGCGCACTCGATGGCTGGACCCCGCCGCAGGGCGTGTTGCTCCATGAAATTGCAGGCTGGGGAGAGGACACGTTATCGACCATTGAATACAAAGAAGGGAAAAGATCCTACTGCAGTAACCCAGGGGATGCTCGCACTTGTGTCGCCAGGCCCGCAGTCACTTACTATCCAAAAGAAGTCGTGGAGGGTGATGGGACGGTGCTCGCGCCGAGTGCGTTGTGGATGCCAACTTCAAGCGCGATGAAGTATTGGGTGGATTTAGGGAATTACAACAAATGGTGGATCAACGGAAATGTTCCGCGCAAACATGCCGGTGTTCTAGAAGTCCCGTCACTTCGAGCATTAATACAAAACATTCTCACCAATTCCACCTCGACAACCCCATTAGAATTTATCACCACTTCAGCCCCACCTGCCGAATCTATGAAGCGCCTTCGCTTTTTGCTCCATTCGCCCCTCGATCTCTCTGCAACCGACAGTCAAGGAAATGTTGTAAGTGCCGCAACTTCGACCATTCCAGGCGCCCGTTGGAAGCGATACGGCGAAGTCCAAGTGCTTTCTGTGCCTGAGAATACTCCCATTACCCTCAGTCTCAATGGCTACTCCACGGGCTCCTTCACCCTTGATATGGAAGAAATAGACGGGAGTAACGCTGTCATCGCTTCAAGCACATTCTCCGCCATCCCGTCTGCAACGAGCACCAAGGCGACGATGGCCTTCCCCGACGGCACGCTTCAAAACGCGTCGCTGCTCCAGCTTGACTATGACGGGAATGGCGCAGTCGATTATTCCCTCAAGTCGGAAATCGGAAAAGAAACGGTGTTTGACGTCACACCTCCGGAAGCGATTCTGACTTTTGATCCAGTGTCGCAAAAGCTCCAGGTCACTGGAACCGACAATCTTCCTAGCACCATCGTTTCAACAACCGCAACATCCTCAACCATTACTGACGAGGCTGGCAATACCCTGCAAATCGCCTTTAAGAAACTCAAACAAGAAGGGAGAGAAATCAAGATGCAGATACAAGAATTGCGCTATAACGGCGTATCCGTCGGAGAGGTCCCCAAAATCGTATTACAATATGAGTGGTCTGCCGACAGAGCAGGCAAGCTGAAAGAGCTTGAAGAAAAAGCTGATGCAAAAGGAATTACCGTCGAGGGGCACTATGATTCGAGGAAGAACGCGACGAGGATAGAGGAGAAGATGAGGGGAGAGGAGGATGAGAAAGAAAAGGAAAGCAAGAAGACATTACCGGGACTCGTCGTGATTCGTCTTACGACCGAGAAGGGAACATTAAATGTGAGTTACTAATTTTAAAAATATGACAAAAAGAAGCGTTCTAAATATAGGAATTATTGGTAGCATTTTGCTATTTTTTCCGGCAATTTGGAGTCAATTTTCGTCTTGTTATCAGAGCGATTTGTTTTTCTGCAAGGATTCTTACGGAATGGTCGCTGCCTCGGTACTTCCGCTATTGCCAGTTCTTATTTTTTCCCTCATCACTTACAAAATGCGGGATGAGGTCTTTCGCGCGTGGTGGGGATTCGCGTGGTGGTGGACGCTCATCATCATTGCTGTGACGCTCTTTTTGCAAAATGCGGGCGGTGGAGGGGGATTGGGCATCGGCGGCGCAGTATCAGGAGCATTCGACGCGCTCGTCCTCGGTATCCTCTACGTCATCCTCGTTCTTGTCTCTCTAATCAAGATTGTGCGGACGTATCTCAAATTGCGAACATCAAGACAGTAGCAAGGTCGAACCTTGCTAAAAAGGGTTCTTTTGGGTTTACACCCTGGGCGGCGGTTGTATACTACTGACCGGCTGGTTCATTCACACACGAAGACAAACAAAAGGAGGGCTTATGGGAGTCTATGTCGCCGTACTCTGCTGTCACTGCAAATTGCCGATAGGCCATCGGATGCATCGAAAATATACCAATGAAGTCAGCGGGCTGACATTCCTGTGGCACTCTGATGAAATTCGCGACTGCTGGAACGAACTTCAAGACCAGCTTATCGACGAGTACTACTGGCTTCTCTATCGCGCCCTGCAAAAGGAGGTCGTATGAAAATTGTGAAGGTTATCGCAGTTGCTCTGTTGCTGATCGCTCCACTTGCTCATGCGGAAGCGTTTGACCCGAAAACCCTGAATGACGCTGTTATTGAGAAATTCTTCTCATCCAACCAGTACCTCTGTTTCGTCGTGACGAAGGGCGGGAAGAAATACCTCGTCATCCGTGATGACAATAGCAAGAGACCCAAATTCATCTACGAGGCTGTCGGCCCTAAGGAGAAACCGATATTTGAATTGCTCTGGGCGGAGGACTGGATATGATCGATAGGACGCATCCGCGTCCTATCACTTTTTATCCAGTTTTGGGAGAGCAAACCCTCGCCTTCAGGCGAACCTTTTAAGAGGTGTTAAAATCATTTTCAATGAAACTGTATCGAACCGGCCCCCACACGGTCTTCGATCTCAAATACC
>JBAYHD010000009.1:0-22331 GCA_041666305.1 Minisyncoccota bacterium
CCGCGAGTCTGCGAGCGGGCGAGCACCGAGGCTCTGCGAGGTGCGAGAGAGTTAGTTGTTGGGATGTTGGGCGAAATAGGTTCGAGCGCGGTAGTATAGAGTCACCACAGTAGAGATTAAACCCATTTTCGGGAAATCCGTTTTTGCCTGTGCGAGCGAAAGCCACTGATTCTGGGCGGCGCCGCGCGCTTCGCGCGCGTGGGGGAGGTTCAAAAATTCAGAAGCCGAAGACTTTTTGGAGGGAGGATTTTTTGGAGGGGAATACCAATGCGAATGCATCGTGTGTTTGCCCCGCCCACCCGTGCGCACACCGAGTCCTTCGCTGGCGGGTCTGAAACCAGCGAAGCTCCCTAATTGAAGTTAATCGCAATTGCTGAAGACGAAGTCCGCGGCTTCTTTCGGCTTGAAGGTCTCGAAATATTGAGTATCGTTTTCCATCCAGATACCATCCCAGTTTTCATCACGAGGATTCTTGTATTCCTCCCGATCTCTTTTCTTCCCACGTCTCACCGCTTCTTCCTTTGGGCAATCAACCCAGATTTTATATGAGAAATATTTATTCAAATTCGGGCGAAGCAATCCAACCCCTTCAAGAATGAGAAATCCATTATGTTCTGCCAATTTTGTTTTCATGACCTCATTCTTTCCCCAATCATAGTGGCCATACTCAATCAATTTCGTATTAGTCGAGAAAGGAATAAGAACCTCTTTCTCAAGCCGATCAAAATCCATAGCTTCCCACAACGAACCTTTTTCCAGTCTATCTCGAGCGAATGAATCAATGCCGATTACTGGCGCATCGAGCTTCGTACCAAGTGCGTTTGCAAATGTAGATTTACCCGCGCCGCCAAATCCCGATATGGCGATAATTGCCGGACGGTTGAGCGACTTACATTTTGCGACTAATTCTTCTGGGATTTGCATTGTTGCAAGTATATCAACTGCGAGGACTTTCGGTATGGAAAAGAGAAACCCCAGGTCGCGGTGTGTTGCGACCCGGGGATGGCTTTGCGCGGCCAGCGGCCTCCTTACTTTCTCTCTTCTAGCGGAGTGTACCTGACCAGAGAGATATCCCGTGCTCCACGGGCAGCAATTTGCGCTCTTCATGAAAGCTCACCTTTGGTTGGCAATTTGCCTAGAGCGCGTCAGCGCGTCACCTTCCAAGGCGGTCCTGTTTCTCTCCCGTATTGCCGAGACTCGCGTTACGGGAACCCAGCTGTTCTCCTTACATCCGATAGTCCGCTAGGCGACCACCGTATAAATAGGATAGCAGAAGTGGTATTATTTGTCAAGGGCTCGTTGTTTCAATGTCTCCATGTACTCGTCCTTGTATTTGCGGTATTGGGCGTAGTCGTTTTTGTACTTCGTGTACAGATTTTGTTTTAATTGTGAGTAATCCTTAACCTCTCCCGGGTTACTGCGTAAATAATCTCGCAACCGAAGCATTTCCTGCACATGCGAATGTTGCTGCGGAAATATATGCACATTGGAGAGCACTGTGGTTCCATTCATCTTGCGAAACAAAACTGATTCCGGACGGACAAAATCTCCGGCATAGATGTACCCTAGTGCCTCCATTTCGGCGCGATGCTTATCAGCTACCGATATATCATTAACGGTTACGAGGATATCGATGCACGGCTTGCCGTCCATGTCGGGTACGGCTGTGCTACCAATATGCTGTATATCAATCGCATCATCGTTGAATACTGAACGAATCTTTGCAGCCGCAGATTCAAATTCATTCGGCCAATTCTGGTCGTATGGCACCACATCGTACTTGCGATCTTTATATGCGCTTTGATTCATATGTATAATGTAAGTATGCGTTATTTTCTCTACGCACGCAAAAGCACCGATGTTGAGGACAAGCAGGTCTTGTCCATCGAATCACAGCTTGCGGAATTGCGCGCGCTCGCTAAGCGCGAACAACTCAACGTCGTTGAGGTATTCGTGGAAAAGAAATCGGCCAAGATGCCGGGCCGTCCGGTGTTTAACGAGATGCTAGCGCGAATACAAAAAGGCGAAGCGCAAGGGATTGTGTGTTGGAAGCTTGACCGCTTGTCCCGCAATCCGGTAGACGGCGGGCAGATACAGTGGCTTTTGCAGAATAGTGTTATCGCAGATATCAAAACGCATGACCGCAGTTATTATTCCGCCGACAATGTTTTGATGATGTCGGTTGAGTTCGGCATGGCGAATCAATATATTCGCGATTTGAGCGTGAATGTGACGCGTGGTCTGCGGCAGAAGGCACGCATGGGTATCTATCCAAGCCTTGCTCCGCTCGGCTATCTCAATGACCCCAGTACCAAGACCATCGTCGTGGATCGGAAGAAAGCACCGCTCGTGCGCAAGGCATTTGAGCTGTATGCAAAGAATGAGTCACGGCTCGAAGATGTCGCCAATTTTCTCTTTCAACAGGGCATCAAGACAGGCGCAACGAGAGGGTCGTGGAGAAAGGGTGGCGGCAAGCCGCTCAAACGAGACCAAATATCTTTTCTACTCTCCAACCCTTTTTACTACGGACATTTCAAATATAGTGGCGAGATATACGAGGGCAAGCATACGCCCATTGTGAACAAGGGACTTTTCGATTCTGTGCAAAAGGTTCTTGCGCTTCGCGGCCGTACGCACAACAAAGCGACAAACGAGCCACAAGCATACTGTGGTCTTTTACACTGTGGAGAGTGCGGTATGAGCATCACCGCTGAAGAAAAATTGAAACGCCAGAAGAACGGCAATACGCATCAGTATGTTTATTATCGTTGTACTAAAAAAGGCGCTTCGCGCTGTGCACAACCGTATGTGCGCGAAGAAGCGTTGGATTTTCAGCTTTCAGAACTTCTCGCTCGCTTCGTTCTCCCGCCAGAGTGGGCAGCAGAACTCAACCGCATGGCGGACAAAGACGCACAAGAGGCCAATCAAAATGTGGCGGCATCCGTCCAAGAGATGCGGGCAAAGATTGCCGAGTTGGACGGCAAAATTGCCCGCCTCGTCGACCTCTTTGTGGAGCAGGATATTGAGCGCGGGGAGTACCTTTCGCGCAAGCGCGAATTGATGTCACAAAAGAGGTCTCTGCAGGAACAATCCCTGCTTCTTGAACGAGACGCCACCCATTGGCTCGAACCGATGCGGGAATGGATAAACGAAGCGCAAGCGCTTGGTGAAATAGCCCAAAATCAGAACTACCCCTCCAAAAAATCCTCCCTCCAAAAAGTCTTCGGCTCGAACCTCACCCTCCACGCGCGCGAAGCGCGCGGCGCCGCCCAGAATCAGTGGCTTTCGCTCGCACAGGCAAAAACGGATTTCCCGAAAATGGGTTTAATCTCTACTGTGGTGACCCCACGGGGAATCGAACCCCGATTTACGCCGTGAAAGGGCGCTGTCCTAACCGTTAGACGATAGGGCCTGCTTCGCAGGCCACACATCCGTCGCCTCGTTCGGAACAAATCTTATTTGTTCACTCACTCGGCTAGGCTGTAGGGCCGTAGTAAAACCTTATCATTTTCGCCCTGAAATGCTAGGATAGCGAGCACAGGAGAGGTGGCTGAGTGGTCGAAAGCACCGGTTTCGAAAACCGGCAAGGGCGAAAGCTCTTCGTGGGTTCAAATCCCACCCTCTCCGCATACGTTTACTTCTTCGGTAGGATATTCCAGAGTGCGGGATCTTGCCCGCCGTCTATCTTGAAGAGTGCGACACCGCGGACGCCGAGTTTTTTGGCGAGCATTATTTTTTCATTGATCGCATTTGCATCGCTCCACCAGACGATATGCAAGGGGTCGGGTATGGCACTTGCTGTCTGAGGCGTCGTCGTCGGGAAATACACATAACTCATTTCTCCGGCGGCATTACGTTTCGGCACCACGTCAAGCATGTCAGCAAGGGACAATGCGTAACCGGGATTCACCGCCCAATGGAGCTCGTAGCGATATCCTTGCCTAAGCGGGACAAGATCATACTCGTAGCCATACGTGGGTATGCCGACGACGATTTTTTTCTTGGAAATGTGTTGAGCGGCAAGTTCAATAACTTTTTTCACCCACCGCAAATCGGCAACGGGGATATAGGGTGTTGAATTCGCGGCGGCGTTCAATTTCAGATCAATTGCGCCTTGGTCATATGCCATAATTTGCACCCGATCGCAGTATTTGTTGATAGCGACATAGTCGTTCGCATAGGTGATCTGGTTCGGTATGACCGTGTATGCCGACGCGGGCGGCGTGCGCGACTCAATGCTGCAGTAGACCAGTTTCTTTCCCATGCGCACGTAGAGTCCTTTGAGGAACAGCGAAAAATACGGGCGAGTTTGCACTAACTTGCTTTCAAAATCGATATCAATGCCGTCAAATCCATTGTCCTTTACGAGAGCGGCGATGCTATCTTCAAGTGCGATGCGACTCGAGGTGACGCGCAGTATCCGATCGATGGCGGTGCCGTTACTCCACATGACGGTCGGTATTATTTTCACTCCTGCGGCTCGAGCGGAAGCAACGAGTACGGCGGCGGTTGAAGTGGATGACGTATCGCTCATACCGAACGCATCATGAAGGGAGCCGTCGTTTTGTACGATATAGCCGAACGGCATGAGCGAGGTGAAATTCTGCAGGTGCGCCACGGCATCAGTGGTGCCGGAAGCAGCCCGCCAATAGGGGATCCAGCCGGAGACTTCAAAAGTCGCGGCCGCCTTTGCCGAGATCGGAAAGAGCAGCATAAAAAGCATACCAAGAACAAATGCACGGTACATAAGGAAAGCATATCATCCCGAGGTATAATGGCCCCACGCAATGTCAGTCGATTTCATCACGGAGCTTATTTTGCAGTATCGCTATTGGATACTCGTTCCGCTGTCTTTCATAGAAGGACCGGTGGTCGCATTCGTCGCCGGCACGTTCGCGTCGGTCGGATTTTTTAACCTGTATTTTCTCGCGGCATTATTTTTCGTCCGTGACGTCGGGCTCGACGGCGTGTACTACGCTATCGGGCATTTCGGCGGGCGTACCGACTTCGCAAAACGAATGTTGAACAAAATCGGCATCACAACCGACCACTTGGAACAAGTACGCGTGCTGTGGGAGAAGCGTCCATTCTGGACGATGTTCATCGGCAAACTGTCGTACGGTATCGCATCCGCATTCATCGTCGTGGCCGGGACGGTCAAGATGCCGCTTCGTATCTTTTTCAAGTACGGCATCATTGTTGCGGTACTGCAGTACGGCGTGCTCTTGTTCGCCGGATATTTCTTGGGAGAGAGCCTCGGGGGAAACATTGTGAACATCATCAACAACGTGCAATACGTGATAGCGTTCGCCGCTATCGCCATTTCTGGTTATTACTTATTTAGTTGGTACATGCGCACGAAACTCCTCAAGGCGGATAAAGAGATCGAAAAGTTGCCGCCCGATGAGGAAGCGCGGCCATGAAAAAGATATTGCTCGTGACGGATGCGTGGGCGCCGCAAGTGAACGGCGTCGTGCGCGTGCAGAATGCCCACATCCTTGCACTTCGTGCGCGCGGATATGAAGTCTTCGTCATGGAACCGAGTCAATTCTTTACCATCCCGATGCCGCGGTATCCGGACATTCGGCTCGCACTTTTTGCGCGCCGCCGAATTAGTGCGAAGCTCGAGGAACTTCGGCCGGATGCCGTGCATCTCATGACGGAAGGACCGCTTGGCTGGGCGGCGCGTTCCGTCTGTCTGCGGCAGGGAATACCGTTCACGACCTGGTATCACAGTCATTTTCAGTTGTACGTGGACATTCGCTTGCGCGGGCTTCTGCGCCCCATTCTCGCGCTTCTGCGGCGTTTCCACTTAGCGGCGGTTCGCACAATGGTCTCGACCGAAAGCTTGAAGAAGGAACTGGAATCGGTCGGCTATAAGAACGTTGTCGTTGTACCGCTCGGTGTAGACGTGGATAATTTCGTGCGCAATCCCTCGCCTCCACTTCCGCCTTTGCCGAAGCCGGTGTTCGTATATTTCAGCCGTCTTGATCCGGAGAAGAGTCCTGAGGAATTCTTGAAGCTCGACCTACCGGGCACAAAGCTCGTGATAGGAGATAGCTTTGATCGAGCGAGGCTCGAAGAGAAGTACGGCGCAACGAATATGTTTATCGGTGCCAAGCATGATCAGGAACTGGTGAATTGGCTTTCGCTTGCCGACGTATTCGTCTTTCCTTCGCGCACGGAAACGTTCGGCCTTGTGGTCGTGGAAGCGCTTGCCTGCGGTCTTCCGGTCGCGGCGCATAACGTGATGGGTCCGCGCGACATTGTCACGGAAGGGAAGGACGGGTACTTGAGCGATGACCTATGCGATGCGGCGCTCAAATGCCTCACGCTTTCCCGCGAGGATTGTCGTGCAAAGGCGGAGCGATATTCGTGGGAACATTCGGCGGAAACATTTTTACAAAACCTCTCTTTCCTGGTATAAGTGAATGTTAGCTGGTCTTTGCCGTCAGCATTTTTCCAATTCTTCAAGGAGGAGTGGAATGAAACACATACGTTCGAGGGCATTTGCGTGGTATTTCGGCACTGCATGGATCTATCTGGATCTTATGCTGTTGCCGGCGATTGTCGGGTGTTCATTTGTGCACGGGACGCACGATTACGACGCTGTGGGCACCTGGACTATCGCGTTCACCATCGCCGCGTTTTTCATCGGTTGGTACATCGTTCTGTTGGCCGATAATACCAATGAGGTCAAGCGCGCGGAGCAGCTGAATGTGCTCGCGGCATACGGGCGCCATGTATTCATGTGCTACACGCCGATCGGCTGGTTGCTCTCATTGTCAGAATTGTTCCGCGAGCGAGTGGGATTGCCGATTGCGCACTTCCTGTGGACGCATCGCGCATAGTCGATGCGCGGTATCAAAAAAATCGCCGGGGGACACTCCCTCCGGCGATTTCGTTTTGCCCGCCCCGTTACAGCCAGGCTCTCGGGATGAACAGTTTCATCACGGTAATCACCGCAACGAAAATTTCTCCCCCGACGACAAAGGCTAATGGAGTTTTCTCCTCGGCGAAGAACCGCGGATACAGTCGAGACCATTCAAAATAGTCCCAACCGTTGATCCAGTCGAGCGCTACATGATTGGCGATCGGGATATACAGGGCGAGGAGGAACCAGACGGCCCAGATCACCATGGTATCCGCTGCCACATTTGCGCGAAGATAGAACAATCCGAGGGCGGCGTACACTGCACCGCTATAGATCATGAACAGCACTCCAGCAAACGACAGTGGGTGAGTTAGTCCATCATCATATTTCCCGTGTTGGTACACGAAGAAGTAGGTCAACCAACCCACGATCATTCCGATAATGAGCCCTGTCGAAATGTCCGTTTTGTTGCATTGGTCCAGGTACGGTCCGATGACATACAGGACCGCCGATATCAGCACGAGATTCCCGAGTATCGACAGATTGCCGATGCCGTGAAGGGCGAGTTTTCCCATCTGCGACGGCAGGAACTTCCCATCGATGACCATGATTCCCATTACCAGAAACATCGCGATGATGCTCCAGCTTGCCATAATTCTCCCCGCTTCCATTTTGTATCCCTCTCAGTTGAGCCGCTTGCGCGACGGTTGAACGACCAATATACCAGGCCACAAAATAACGCCAGAACTGCAGAAAGTCAAGTGTGGGATAGTTGACAAAACGACATAATCTGATATATACTATCCGAGGTCAATTCAACAAGCTCTTTGAGGCATAAAGGGCGCTCATACAAGGAGTGGAACCATGAATCAGCAATATGAAAAGGCTTTCTGGGTCACGTTCGGCGGTTTGGTACTGACATTAAACTTTACGTTTGTGCCGATCTTCGCATTCATAGGATCGTGGTCAGGAACCTTGGTAGTCCTGATAATGTTCTCTGCGACCTTCATTTCAGTCTTTTCCGCGCTGCTTATCGCTTATAGCTGTACGAACGGTGAAGAAGTGACTGATCTCATTCGCTTCAGTGAGCGGATACTGATGTACTGGAACCCGATCGGATTGCTGTGGTCGGCGTGGGCGAAAGTCCTTCTGCCTGTCATTGCACTCATTCGCATCACGTATGCGAACATCGAAACCCCTTACAAAAAAGATACCAAAACCTAAGACCGTTTGGGGAAAGACTTTCCCCAAACGGTCTTTCTCTTTTTAATACTTAACGCACGACGGACCACTCCTTGTAGGCGGCTTTGCCGCGTAGGGCGACCGACAATCCATTTTTTATCCAGATGCCATAAGTGGTGAACCAGCCGAGTTTGTGCGGACGCCGTAGCGAATGCTGAACGAAGAGTTTGTAGTAGGAAAGCGTACGGCCGAAGGTCGCGAGCCGGCGGAACATCTCGTTGTCCTCTCCGGCGGCGAGATGCTCGCCGAATCCGCCGGCTTTCCAAAACGCATCGGTGCGCATCATTTGGAATTCGCCGGAAGAATTGCCGGAATGGAACACGTTATTGAAAATGATGTAGGACCAGTTCAAAGGCGCGCAGAAGAACGCATCTATAAATGAGTGATTTTCGGGCCATGGCTTCAAGGGTACGGTGATGCCGAGCAGTTTCGGGTTCTTCCCGAACGCCGCGAGCGCTTCCTCAAAAAACTTCTGCGGCTCCGGAATGAGCACGTCGGCGTCAATGAATACGAGAAACTTTCCGGTCGCGAGTTTCGCGCCGGCGTTTTTCGCCTCGCCGAAAGTCTGTCGACGCGACTCCGCCCAGACGGTTATCTTTGCACCGTGCGCCCGCGCAATGTCGAGTGTGCGGTCCTGGCTTCCGCCATCAGTGATGATTATCTCGTGCGGGATCTGGAGCGAGTCCACGTTTTTCAACGTGCGCTCCAAAAACTGTTCCTCCCGCAAGGTCGGGACGATGATGGAGATGATCGGCGAAGGGTGCATACGCTAATGCTTCTTGATCCAGAGATAAATGTCTTCGAGCGCCTTCACCCCGTCGCCGGCGGCGATGTTATTTTGGTGATATAACTCATCAGTACAGTCGCCGGCGGCCCAAACGCCGCCACTAACCTCATCTGCTTCATTGCGGAGCCCCTGCGGCTCGGGCGTCGTACCTTCTGGTACGCCTTCCTCGCCGCTTTCCCCGCGCTTCGCACCTGAAGTCATTGGCGGCGTTTGCTTGATGAGGTATGCGCGTTGGTTGAGATGGTTCACTTTGATGCGTTTCACTTCGTCGAGTTCTACGAGCCCCGCGACGAATCCCGTGTTCGGAAGGACGCCCGCTTCCACGAAGATGCCGGTAACCGGAAGCCCTTTCACTTCGCCCGAATCTTTGTCTTTGTATTTCAAACCGGTCACGAACTGTTCGCCCATGACCTCCACCGGTTCGGTATTGGGGAGGATGCGCATATTCGGATACTCCCGCGCCTTCTCGACCGTCACGGCGTCCGCTTTGAATTCTTTATGGCGGTGGAGTAGAGTGACGGATTTCGCATAGGCGAGAAGCTGGAGCGCCGTCTCAAATCCGGCATTGCCACCGCCGACGACGGCCACGTCCATATCGGAGAAGAGCGGGCCGTCGCAAGAAGCGCAATAGGTAACGCCCTTGTTCTCAAATTTTTCAGCGCCCGGGACATCGAGTTTGCGGCGTCCGGCGCCAGAAACAATGAGCACCGTCCTGCCGGTAAAAGTGTTTCCATTTTTCGTCGTGGCAACGAACCCCTCGGCGGTCTTTGCGAGCGATTCTACCCGCTCTTGAAGCACGAGCCGGACAATGTCGCTCTTCACCGCGTCAAGATGTTCGCGGAACATCTTCGCGAGTTCCTGTCCGTGCACGCGCGGTGAGCCGATCCAATTTTCAATTCCTTCGGAAACGGTAGATTGACCGCCGATCTCCTCCGTGATGAGGACGGTTTGCAAATGCTTGCGTGCCGCATACACGGCGGCCGCAACGCCGGCGGGCCCGCCGCCGATAATGATGAGGTCGTACATAAATTCATTATAGCAGAGCGCGGATGTTGCAATTTTGGAGCACGCGTCGTCCCGCCCTGCCGCGGGACGCGCTCACTCTCGGCGTCGCAAATTGCGGCGCAGCTGCCCTCCGGCGCCGCAATTCGCCGTGCTGCTCCGCCTCCGAGAGTCTCCAAAATTACAACATCCGCGCTCTTGTTGCCACGCACGAGATAAAAAGAAAAAGTCCGGCTTTTGCGGACTTTTTCTTACTTTTTGTGCCTTCGGAGGAAAGCCGGTATCGCGCCCCACGCCTCGTCGTCTTCCGGTGCCGGTGCGATGTTTTCGCGTTTATGAGGCATTGCGGTGACGATGGGTTCTTCCTTTTCAATCGGTGCCGGATTCTCTCCCGTCGCAACCTTTTTGTCCTTTTCTTCCGGCAACTTCTCGTCGCGCTTCAAAACCTCATGATAAATACGGCCGCGCTCTTCTTCACGACGGTCAACCGGCATAGCAAACAGTGAGCGCTCGGGACCTGCATGTCCGGCATGCACCGCGCTCTCCGGGAAACCGGTTGCAATGACAATAATGCGGAGCTGGCCTTTCTTCAGTTTCTCGTCCTTCATGATGCCGAAGATGACCTTGGCATTCTTGTCCACGGACTCGTTGATCACCTTCGCCGCTTCCTGCACTTCCATGATGCCGAGATCGTCGCTTCCCGCCACGACAAAAAGAATGCCCTTTGCGCCACTGATAGAGACATCGAGGAGTGGGGAATTGACTGCCATTTTGGCCGCTTCCTGAGCGCGATCATCTCCTTCGGCAATACCGATGCCCATAAGCGCCGGTCCTGCACCTTCCATGATGGCCTTGATGTCGTTGAAGTCAGTATTAATATCGCCCGGCGTTGTGATGATGTCGGACACGCCCTCCACCGCTTGTCGCAAAATCTCATCGCAGAGAGCGAACGCGTTCTTTGCCGAGGTGTCTTTGCTGACGATAGCAAGAAGTTTGTCGTTCGGAATGACGATGAACGCATCCACTTCTTTTTTGAGATCGGCGAGGCCGCGTTCCGCTATTTCTTTGCGCTGTGCGCCTTCAAATGAGAACGGCTTGGTGACGACTGCGATGACGAGTGCGCCGATCTCTTTCGCGATCTTCGCAACGATGGGTGCGGCGCCGGTGCCGGTGCCGCCGCCCATGCCGCACGTGATGAACACCATGTCGGACCCGGCGAGCGCCTCCTGCACTTCCTGGCGCGTCTCTTCCGCGGCGCGCTTGCCGAGCTCCGGATTCATGCCGGTGCCGAGACCGCGGGTGAGATTCTTGCCGATGTGTATCTTGCGCTTGGAGAGGGAACGGTGGAGGTCCTGCGCATCGGAGTTGACGGCGATGAATTCAACGCCGCGCACCTTCGAATTAATCATGTGGTTGATGGCGTTCTTGCCGGAACCGCCGACGCCGACCACGCGAATGCGTGCGAATGTCTCTATCTCCGGTTCAATGCGCTTGCTCATACTGGTGCCGCAATACTACCAGAACAAACTAATATGCAAATATTGACAAACTAGGAACGCGGATTGTTATTCTAGGGCAAAAATTGCTGCAAAAATTTCCTAAATGAGGTACCAAGGCTTTTCTTCGGCGCATTGGTGTCGCCGGTAAGTCCCCAAAGCGCGAGGCCATAGGCAACTGCCCACGTCGCATCGCGAATTTTTGCGTCGGAGGAAAGCCGGAACTCCGCAAGGCGCGATGGAAGCTTCAAAGAGCCGCGCGCAATGTCGCTGATGCTCCCGATGCCCGCACCGCCGCCGGAGATGATGATACCGGCGGGCAAGGGACCGCGGCGTCCGAGCGATTTCAAATGTTTATCAATGAGTGCAAACATTGCATTCAAACGGCTCACGATTAAGTCGTCCACTTTTTTGCGCGGATACATTTGTCCGGACAATCTGCCGAGCTTCACGCGCTCCGCTTCCTCAAGCGAGATTCGGAAACCGAGTGCGATATCGTCGGTGATGTGGCTGCTGCCCATCGGGAACACCTTGACCGACACCGGTATGCCTTCGTCATACACCACTATTGAAATAGTCTCTGCGCCGATGTTCGCGAGCACACATCCTTTCATTTTCTGGTCGCCCTCAAGCAATACATAGGAACCTGCAAGCGGGGATGCCATCTGATCAATGACCTCGATGTCGGAATCTTCCACCGCCTTGGCGAGTGCGTCTTCGTGTTGGGCAAGACAGGTGACGAAAAGATAGTCCACCTCGATGCGGACGCCTTTCATACCGAGCGGATCGCCGAGCACTTTTGTGCCGTCGATGCGATATTCAAGCGGAATGCTGTGAAGCACGTGGCGATTAAGAAAACCGGGCGCCGCCGCTTCGCGCGCCGCCTTTCCGGCCTTTTCAATATCAAGCAGAGTTATCTCCTGGTCGGCGCGGGTGATGATGGCGGAGCCGGTGGCTCGCGCTTCGTCGAGCGAAATGCCGCCCACCGCAAGAAAGGCGGCGCGAATGGGTACGCGGGCGGCGGATTCCGCTTCTTTCTTCGCCTTGAGAATACTTGCCGAAACTTCTTCCTTGTTGACGATGTAGCCGTGACGAAGGCCTTTTGATTCCGCGAGTCCCGTACCGAGAATGCGCAACTGACGCCCGCCGTTCTTATCGGAGAGTTCCTCGACGACGACCATTTTTACTTGGTACGTGCCGATGTCGATTCCTGTTGCGATGCGTCGTGCCATTGGGTAAGGGGCGAGCGGAACTCGGGGCACCTGCCTGCGCAGGCAGGAACTTTGCCAAGAGCTTTCGTTCGCTTCGTTCCATAGTAGCACCGTGCACCCTTCCTTTTATATGAAGCAAACCGTGGATAAAGAGATACAGCACAAAATCGCGCTCGTTCATGAAAAAGTCAGGAGCCTGTTTTTTTGCTTCCGCGAGACAAATGATGACTTCGCCGTTCTCGCCGTCGAGTGCATAGGAAAGCACGTTCGGTATGTAGTCTTTGCCGCGCAATTGTTTGTTTAGTGCATGAGCTTTTGCGGGGCCGACGAACACGAGCGAAATGTCGAAATGGGGAAGTACCTCGGAAGCAATGGCAGTAAACACAGCACGCGGCGCCGTGAGGCGCCGCGTGAGATTTTTAATGGCGACAGCCATTCTTGGAATTAGCGCTTGCCGCCCTTACGGACCTTCTTCGCGGCCGGATCTATCTTGCCGAGCTTCACGAGTTCGTTGTAATTTTCGCGACGAACTTTTGAAATAAGTGCACGCTTGTGGTCGACGTTCTTGGATTTGGAACGCTCAAAGTAGCGCCGATCGCGCATCTCGCGAACGAGGCCCAACGTCTGGGCGCGGCGGGTGAAGCGGCGAATAAGCGCGGCAGAACTCTCGTTCTTTCCGCGGCGTACCTCGACTCGTGTATCTGCTGTTGCCATGATTGGAAGACTCTAACACATCAAGCAAATGCCTTCAAGCGTTCCGTGAGGCCGAAGAGGGGCAGAATGGTTTCTTCCTGCGTTTTTCTGTTGCGCAGGATGGCGGAGCCCTCAAGAGCTTCTTTGCGACCCATGATGAGGAGATACGGGCTCTCGCGGCGCTCGGCAAGGAGGAGCTGCTCGGTGAGGGATTCCACACCGATATCCTGTGCCAAAGAAATATGCGCTTTGCGGAAATCTTCGGCGAGTTTAATGGAAAGTCGTTTCGCTTCGTCGCCGATGTGCACGAATGAGAAACGCAATCGTGACGGTTTTGCTTTCACTACCGCCATGCCCTCGCTCGCGATTTGAAGTACCGCGCCGGTCGCACTGAAAGGCGCGGAAGGGAAGAAATGTCGCGCGAGATCGTTGTAGCGGCTGCCCCACGCCACGCGCCGGCCAGCCGCGAGGACTTCGAAGCAAGTGTCGTTCCAAATGCTGCCGCGGCTGATGAGATTGCGCGCGAGTTCGTACGGCGTCTCCGTCATTTCCAAATATTCGAGCAAATCCTCAAAGCGTTTTCGGCTTGCATCGGAGAGGTGCTCGGTCGGTGCCGGCAAGTCTTCCGCACACTCACGAAGGATGGCGAGTTCGGCGGCCGCAAAGGTGTCGTTCTTTGCACAAGCAACGCATTCTTCCGGAAGTACGGTCGCACGCTTCTTGAAAAAATTTCCGAGTTCGCGCGAATAGCGCGCGCGTGTCTCTTTATCGCCCATGGAATTGATGCGAACGACCGGTTCCTCGTGATACAGATCGCGCACCAGCGCGATGAGCGCGCGGATGATGACGGCGTCCGCTATCGCGCGGTCGCTTCCGAGCGCGTGGAATTGTATCGTCGCTTTTTTCTGCGCGGGCCGTCCGGGAGCGATGTTGGTGTGCCACACAAAAAGCGGTTGGCGCGGTGTCGGCGCGCACTCAGTGTTCTGGCATTGCTTCAAGAAGCTTGCGATGGTTTCGGCGACCGGATCAAGCGAAAGTGCCGCGAGCGCTTCCGGATATCCTGCCTTCGCTTTTTGCTGCCCGCGTTTTTTCACCGTGAGCGCTGTAAGCGGAGTAAATCCGTAATATTGGCCGACGGCGCGCGCCTTGCTGAACAACTCGTCCGCCGGAATAATTTCGCGCATCATGGTGCGAGTGCGGTTGTTGAGGCGAGCGAATAGGTCGCCGCACCCGGAAAGAATCCCATCAGAGTCACGGGTAGGAGGCGCAGGTCCACTCGACCGATGATATCTTTTTTCGGAAGCGGTCCCCAGACGCGACTATCGGAGGAGTTCGGGCGATTGTCGCCCATAACGAAGTATTCTCCCGGATTAAGCGAAACATCTTTCGTGTAAGTCGCGTCCTCGTTCACGATGTAAGGCTCGGTGAGCGTCGTTTTTTCTCCCGTTGCTGAAATGATAGTGACAACGCCATGATTGATGGAGACCGTTTCGCCGGGAAGTCCGATGATGCGCTTGATATAGAAAATAGAAGGGTTACCCGGATAGCGGAATACGATGACTTCGCCGCGCGTGGGCGCTTTGAAGTTATAGAGAATCTCGTCAATGACGAGATAATCCAGATTTTCGAATGTCGGGTGCATGGATTCGCCGTCAACGACGAACGGCGAAACGACGAACACGCGGATCGGGATGACCACGAGTACGATAAGGAGCACCAGTGTGAAAAGATCCTTAAAAAGACCTTTCCAAGAGTCAGACATGACGGCATTGTACTTGCCCCGTACCAACTTGCAAGCAAATATCGAAAAGTTCGAGTCGGAGCGTCTCAAAATTGCGGTACGCGTCGCCGCCCCAGCGGGTCGGCGCGCTCACGCTCGTTCGCACAACCGGCGCGAAGACGCGCCGGACCATGCTTGTCTGTCTCGCAAACTCGACAGACATCGACTCGCTCTGCTCGCCGATGTGCTCACTGTGCGAGCCCGAATTTTGTGACGCCCCAACTCGCCCTGTGGTACTATCGCCCTATGGCAATCGTCATCGTGGGGCTCGGAAATCCGGGAAAGGAATACGAAAAGACGCGGCACAACGCGGGGAGGAACGCGGTGGAGCTTGTCGCAAAGAATAATGACTTTGACGATTTCGTTTTTAATAAAACAAGCAATGCATTAGTGAGCAAAGGCGCGATAGAAAAAGAAAATGCAACGCTTGTGCTCCCGGAAACGATGATGAATCTCTCGGGGAAGGCGGTCGCAGCATTTGTGAAAAGTCCAAAGGCGGCAAAAAATCTTTTGGTCATTCATGACGATCTCGATTTGCCGGTCGGTACCGTCAAAATGGTATTCGGCCGCGGGAGCGGAGGACACAAGGGCGTGGAGAGCGTCATGCGCGCCATTAAGACGAAAGATTTTGCACGCATCCGCATCGGCGTTGCGCCTGCCGGCAAAAAGAATCAGGCGAAGAAACTTAAGGACGAAGAAAAAGTCATCAAGCTCGTGATAGGGAAGTGGAAGCCCGCCGAAGAAGCAGTAGTGAAAAAAGTTCTCAAGAAAGCCGTCGAAGCGGCGCGCCTCTTCGCCACCTCCGGCATCGAAGCCGCGACGATGTTCGCCAATACTCGTTAATCCCCTGTGTTCCCAAAAGCAAAAACCTCCATATATGGAGGTTTTTGCTTCCTTTTTAATTAAGGATTTCGTAAACCCTTATTTCTTCTTGCCGGAGTAGGTCAGCGTCATGCGCTGTTCTTTCGGCTCGAAGAGAGAGATGGTGAAGGGATAGGTCTTGCCGAGCTCGAGCGTCTCGCGCAGCTGTGCCGGCGATTCGAATTCGCTCACGTGTACTAAGCCCGCAACGCCTTCCTCAATTGAGGCGAGCGCACCGTGCTTGTTGTACTTGATGATGACGCCCGGCACTTCCATATCCTTTTTGTAACGAGCGGCGGCGGTGTGCCACGGATTTTCCTTGAGTGCTTTGATGGAGAGGGAGATCTTGCCTTCCTTTATTTCAATGACTTTCACTTTCACTTTATCGCCCACTTTGAAGAGAGCGTGCGGATCTTCCACGAGGCCCCAATCGAGCTCGCTGATGTGTACCAGGCCTTCAAGTCCGGGCTCGAGCTTCACGAACACTCCGAAGTCGACAACGCCGGTCACTTCGCCGTCGGCAGAATCGCCGACCTGATACTTATCAATCAAGGACGCCTTCTCTTCGGCCTCGTTGCCGGTGCGTTCCGAGAAGATGAGTTTGCCTTCCTTCGCATCGGCAGTAATGATGCGCACCGAAAGCGGTTTGCCGACGAGTTGCATAAGCTCGCCGAGGATCTTGTCTTTGTCCCCCTCTGGCACGCGCGGATAATGTTCTTTCCCGAGTTGGGAAGCAGGAAGGAATCCCTGGATGCCCTGCCACGAGAGGATGAGTCCGCCCTTGTTCGCCTCCTCGACGATGAGCGAGTACGGCGTCTGCGAAAGAATTGCGGTCTCGGCTTCGCCCCAGATGGCGGCTTGTCGCGCTTCCTTGAGTGAGAGCTCGATATAACCCTCGCGGCCTGCGGGATCAATAACTTTTGCACTGATAGAGTCGCCCGGGTTCGCCTTGCGCAATACATCAGCGGCGTTGAGGTATTCGCGGCCGTAGATGAGGCCGGTGCCGAACGGCGGTAGGTCGATGTACACACGGCCGCGGTTCATCGCGATGATGGTGCCTTCCACGAGGTCGCCGGTGGACGGCGGGGTCGGGATGGAATCAATAAGCCCAGCCATCGGGTGGCCTTCGGGTAGATGGATTGTCGGTAGAGGCACAGCCTTCACCTTCGTCTCTTCAGACATATATATAAAGCAGTGCGGATTTTCGAGAAGGGTACTGAAGCCTTTCGACTTTCAGGGTTAACGCCTTTCTAGTTCTCCTCACGCAACAGGAAGACTATAGCAAATATCATCGAAAAATGCTAGAATGGGCTTATAATATGGTCATAACCCACCACGGCGGGCAGTGTTTCAAGGTCACCTTTGGTGACCTTACGCTCGTCTTCGACCCTATCGCTAAAGGAGCCTCGTTGCCCGCGGTTCGTTTCGGCGCAGACATTGCGCTCGTCTCGCGCAATCATCCGGATATGAACGGCGTCGAGGAAGTGACTTACGGCGAAAAGGAACCGTTCGCCGTTACCGGTCCCGGCGAGTACGAACGGCAGGGTATCGTCATCCAGGGATTTCTCTCAAAGAGCAAATATGGTCTTGCGAAAGGCGAGGAGGACGCCATCAACACCATATATAGTGTCGAGCTCGAGGATATGACGCTCGTGCACCTCGGCGCCCTCGCTGATACCGAGTTTTCAAAAGAGGCGCGCGAGAGTATCGACGAGATCGACGTGCTCTTCGTGCCGGTTGGCGGTGATGGCGTGCTCTCTGCCGCGAAAGCGCACGAGCTCGCGGTCTCGCTTGAGCCGAAGATCATCGTCCCGATGCACTGGAGCGGCATCGGGGCTCCGAAGTCGCTTGAAGCGTTCCTGAAAGAAGCGGGGAACGGCAGCGAGAAAGTTGATAAGCTTACGCTCAAAAAGAAAGACCTTATTGGCAAGGATGGGAGTATAATTGTGGTAACACCATGAAAACTATTTTTGAACACATCAATCACGTCAAAGCTCGGCCGCACCACATTCGCAAGCAGGTCGCGTTCGCGTCGGCAGCGGTCGGCACTATACTCATCGCGCTTGTATGGCTTGTGGGCTCCGCCACCACGGGGGCTTTTTCCATCAAAGGAGATTCTTTTGCGACGAGCGCAGAACAGGAAAGCACAGTAACGACCGGCAGCAACGCTTCCGGTCTTGCCGGCGTTGGCGCCGCCGCAGCACTTCCTGATGCAAAGGCGCCTGCACGCATAGAGATAATCGACGCCACGCCGGCGGCGGGCGCACAGAAGCAGGCGGAGCAAACGACGATACCGTTTTAACTATTCAACATGGCGCGCGGGAAAGATGAAATGAAGGAGGGCGCGGCGATTCCTATCGCCGCGAATGTCATTGATCAGCCGATCGTCGCTGAAATGCGGCAGTCATACATCGACTACGCGATGACCGTCATCACGGGCCGCGCTTTGCCGGACGTGCGTGACGGCCTCAAGCCTGTGCACCGCCGCATTCTGTACGCAATGAAAGAGCTCGGTCTTTTGCCAGGCGCAAAGTTCCGCAAGTCGGCGCTCGTGGTCGGCGACGTGCTCGGCAAATACCATCCGCACGGCGATATCGCGGTGTACGACTCCATGACGAAGATGGCGCAGGAATTCTCGCACCGCTATCCGCTTGTGCTCGGCCAAGGCAACTTCGGCTCCATCGACGGCGATTCTCCGGCGGCCATGCGTTACACCGAAGCGAAATTGTCGCGTATCGCTGACGCACTTCTCGCCGACCTCGATAAGGAGACCGTGAAATGGAATCCGAACTACGACGCGACGCGCGAGGAACCGAACGTACTTCCGTCGGCGCTCCCGAACTTGCTCCTCAACGGGACCCTCGGCATTGCCGTGGGCATGGCGACGAATATCCCACCGCACAATTTGCGTGAAGTCGTGGCCGCCACCGTGCACCTCATCGACAATCCCGACGCGACAACCGACGACTTGCTGGCGTTCGTGAAGGGTCCCGATTTTCCGATGGGCGGTGTTGCGTTCGGACAGAGCGATATCAAGCATGCCTACGGCAGCGGCAAGGGACCGGTGGTGGTGCGCGGCGAAGCGGAAATTGTGGACGACGGGAAGAAAGATTCAAAGATAATCATCACTTCCATTCCGTACCGCGTGAATAAGAGCGATCTCATCGTCCGCATGGCGGAGCTCGTTCAGGAAAAGAAACTGGAAGGTATTCGCGACCTGCGTGATGAATCGGCCGGCGACGCGAACGGCAGGCCCGACATCCGTATCGTCGTGGAGCTCAAGGGCACCGCGCATCCGCAAGCGGTGCTGAACGCTTTGTATAAGCACACTGAGCTCGAGAGCACCTTCCATTACAACATGCTCGCCTTGGTGAACGGCGTGCCGGAAATGCTTTCTCTATCCGCAATGCTGGAGCACTTTGTTGCGCATCGCCAGGAAGTGGTGAAGCGTCGTACCGAGTTCGACCTTCGGCAAGCGGAGGCACGCGAACACATTCTGCTCGGGCTCGCGAAGGCGCTTGATCACATTGACGAGGTCATCGCTATCATCAAGAAAGCGGCGGACATTCCGGCGGCCTCGCTTGCGCTCCAAAAGAAATTCGGTTTTTCCGTACTTCAGGCGGCGGCGATCCTCGAAATGCGCCTCTCCAAGCTCGCCGGGCTGGAGCGCAAGAAAATTGAAGACGAGCTCACGGAAGTACAGACGTTGATAAAGAAATTGAAGGACATTCTTTCTTCGGCGAAGAAAATACTCGCGGTAGTGAAGAAGGAACTCGAAGAGCTCGCGGAGAAATACGGCGACGACCGCCGCACGCGTATTGTGAAGGGCGGCGTGCAGAATATTTCCGTTGAAGATCTCGTGCCGGACGAGGAGAGCATGCTCGTGCTCACTCAGGGCGGGTACGTGAAGCGCACGAATCCTTCTGAATACAAAGTGCAGAAGCGCGGCGGCGTGGGCGTTGTCGACATTGCGACGAAAGAAGAAGACGTGGTCACGCATTTCCTTGTGACGAATGCGCACAGCGACCTGCTTTTCTTCACCGACTTCGGCAAGGCATATCAGCTCAAAATGTATGAAATACCGGAAGGGAAGCGCGCGACCAAGGGTAAGAGCATCATGAACTTCCTCGCACTCGCGGGCGATGAAAAAGTGACCTCCATACTCGCGGTCCCGAAGGGCGCGGCGCTCGACGCGTCATCGGTGGTGTTTGTCACCGAGGAAGGTGCGGCGAAGAGGGTAGCGGCGCGCGCATTTGCGGACGTGCGTCGTTCCGGCATCATCGCCATCAATTTGAAGAAGGGCGACCGACTCGTTTCGGCGAATCTCGCCGGCGAAGGAGACACCGTTTCCATAGTGACCGCAAAAGGCCAGAGCATCCGCTTTGAGGCGGAGGAGGTACGTGAGATGGGACGCACTGCCGGCGGCGTGCGCGGCATGAGCGTGAAGAAAGGCGACCGTGTGGTCTCCGCGGAGGTGATTTCCGCTGCCGCCAAGGACGCATCCCTGTTGGTCATCATGAGCAAGGGCTACGGCAAACGCACCAAACTTTCAGAATACAAAGTGCAGGGCCGCGGCGGCTCGGGCATCAAGACTGCGGAAGTAACGCCGAAAACCGGCGAGGTCATCGGTGCAAAGATCGTCTCCGGCAATCTGGAAAATGAAGAACTCGTCGTTGTTTCTAAAAAAGGACAAGTGATACGTACCTCGGTCGCCGAAATTTCTTTGCTTTCCCGCGCCACCCAAGGCGTCCGCATCATGAAAATGCGCGAGGGCGACTCCATCGCCAGCATGGTCGCGCTGTAAGAATGAAAAAGATTGTTATCATTACGGCTCTGATAAGTGCTATTGCTCTAGGCAGTTGGGCGTATTTGGATTGGGAATATGGACAACGAAGCTTTATTCGTCTTGACGATTGTAGGATAGGACCCTGTTAAATCTAACCGCTAAGGTGCAAAGCTCCAGCATGGCTTATCAAAGCCGCTCCTCGCGGCTTTTTCTTTTTCGTATACAGCAGTACTTTACTTTAAAAATATTCTTATCAACAGACGGTCGTCGGTAGATTCGAATATTTGGTTTACGATATAGGTATGGGGAAATTGGAAGATGCGTCGAGGAAACGAAAGCGCAAACAGGACATTCAGCACGCAGTGCTCGCGACAATCGCGGTTACAGGAGTCGTCGCATTCGCGGCGGTTGCGGGGAATGCTTTGCAACTTTTGGATTACTTACCTAATAACAAATATAACCTGCGCTATCGCGCCAAGTCTGCCGCTGGCCGGCTCGTCGCCAAGGGATACGCGGTGTGGATCGGAAAAGAGGGAAAGAAATTCTTACGCATAACTCCGAAGGGACGTCAGGCATTCGCATTCGAACAAGCAAGGATTTCATTACAGCATCAGAAGAAGAAATGGGACGGGCGCTGGCGGATGGTAGTGTTTGATATTCCGGAGCGCCGCCGCCGTGTCAGAATTCGTTTGCGCGCTTTCATGAGCGAGATTGGGTTCATACGATTACAGGATAGCGTGTGGGTATACCCCTATGATTGCGAAGACTTCGTGGCACTTCTCAAAGCAGAGCTCAAGATCGGTAAGGATGTTCTCTATGCAATCGCCGATACGATTGAACACGACAGAGATATTCGCGAACATTTCCGTCTACCAGAGAAGTAGATTCTGATATTCTTATTATGAACCGGTCGGTCAGAGATAAGAAGATAAATGACAAAATCTTGTAAATTGAGTGTTCACGATGTAGGGTTCTGACAGGAGTAGGCACTTACAGGAGCGAGTTATGACTGAGAAAGAGAAGGTCGTGCGCTCCTGCGGGGAGTGTACAGCATGTTGCAAGACGCATCAGATCGAAACGCTACAAAAACCCCAGGGCATATGGTGTACCCACTGTTCTATCGGGATCGGGTGCAAGATATACGACCAACGCCCGGAAGAGTGCAGGAAATATGCATGCGAATGGCTCAAAGGAAGCGGCTTTGGGTCAGATCGGCCGGACAAAATCGGTGTCGTCGTGGACACTATGATTTCTGATGACAGAAAAGAAGCACTCATCAGGGTCATCGAAGTCTTCGAAGGAGCGATTGAGCGGCCGCGCATAAAACGGATGGTTGAATTTTTTCTCGCCAAAGGCATCGCCGTGTATTCTCAACCGCTTCGTGGGACAGGAGACATTGAGTTGCCGTGGCAGACAACACCCGGTCCGTTATTGATGAGACTTATGGAATCCTAAGACGTCGCTTTGCGGCGTCTTCTTTTTATCCAGTTTTGGGAGAGCAAACCCTCGCCTTCAGGCGAACCTTTTAAGAGGTGTTAAAATCATTTTCAATGAAACTGTATCGAACCGGCCCCCACACGGTCTTCGATCTCAAATACC
>JBAYHD010000010.1:0-22040 GCA_041666305.1 Minisyncoccota bacterium
ATATCAAAAACCAGGACGAAGACTTCGACAAACGTGGAGACGACTTCACCATCGTGGATTTTCCTAACTAAGCACTTTAGTGCGCAAAGGATACAGCCGCCTTCTAGGCGGCTGTGGTTCATTGCATATATACTTACAACCATGATACAGAAAGTCGGCGGGAACTACGTGGTGGTGGGCGAGAAGAAAACAAAAAGCGGCAAAGTGCGAAAGTTCGGCACCTATAAAACGCTCGCTGAGGCGAAGGCGCGCCTGCGACAGGTGGAATTTTTCAAACATCGTGCGATGAAATAATTAAGGGTTTCGTAAATCCTTAAATTTGCCGTGCGATGAAATAAAAAGAGGCAAGCTGTAGTGTTACGTACAGCTTGTGAGCGAGAGGCACGAGGTCAGTGAGTGAGGGTGAAGCGAATGGCCACTTCCTGGGGCCGCTCGTGCCATTCTTTGTACTTTGCCGCACAGTTGTTGAACCAACTGTTGTCTATTTCGTGAGGAACACCGCAGATGATAACCGGCGCATGAAAGAAACCAAGCGGTTTGCCGCACCAGAAGCAGGTCATTTCCATCTCCTTTTCCGTGACGGAACGGATTGTCCAACGCGAAGTATACACCCTCATTTCGGGGTATATACTTGGGGTATGAAAAACTATGCGATCGTTACCGGGATGATAGCCGTCATAATTACAATTCTGCTCTGGACGACGATCCCGCATGTGGCGAAAGCACCGAGCCCGGTGGCGTGTACCCAGGAGGCGAAGCTCTGTCCCGACGGCTCCGCCGTCGGGCGCACCGGGCCGAATTGCGAATTTGCCGAGTGTCCGGTGCCTGCAAGCGGGCCGATTTCGCTTGGTGCCGTCATTGGTGAAAAAGTGAGCGGACTTGACGTGAGCATCACTCCGCTCGCCGTGCTTCAAGACAGCCGATGCCCCATTGATGTGCAATGCATCCAAGCAGGGACCGTCAAATTGCAAGCACGTCTCGTGAGCGGCTTGGGCACGACAACGCAAACATTCACCCTCGGTCAGCCGATAACGACAGAAGCGGAGACCATCACTCTTACCGACGTCCTTCCACCACCGAAAGCGGGGATACAAATAAAAAATAGCGACTACATATTTACTTTTGGAATCGCGAAACGCACTGCAACTATTCCCGCATCCGCTTCCGGCGTGCGCGGAACGGTGTTGCTCGGGCCCACGTGTCCGGTGCAGCGTATCCCGCCCGACCCGCAATGCGCCGACAAACCGTATGCCACAAACATAGCCGTGTATCGCGCCGGCGTAAGCACGGCTCTAACGACAGGGAAGTCGGATGCGACCGGTGCGTTTTCGTTCTCGCTTCCGCCCGGCTCCTACACGCTCGTCATATCGGGAGCCACGATGTCGCTTCCTCGTTGTAACGACACGAATGTAACGGTTCAACCGAACGCATACGCCACCGCCGACATTTCCTGCGACACCGGTATCCGCTAGAACCTATGGACGCACGAACGAAAAAATTGCTCATCATACAATCGCTCGTCATCCTCGGCGGGGCGGTTTTCGCGTGGTCGAAACTCATTCCGCAACTGCGAAATTTCCTAGAGCTGTACGGTACACTCTTTCGATTTACCGGTTGTGCCGTGCCGAACCCACTTGCGACCGCCTGCTTCTGGGGCTCCGCCGCATTTCTCGTTGCACTGTTTTGGTCGCTCGCTGTGTATCAACACCCGACGTATGCGAGCCAGTGCCGGCTGCGGAATTTCCTATTGTTCGGTGTGGTGTTCGCGGCATCGGTCGTTTCCTACGAAGCGCTGACCTTCTACAAGTTCATCAGCGCGAGTACGGTTGCCGTCACCTGTACGCCCGGAGTGGCTCCGACTCAGACGCCCTGCTTTACCGGAATGCTCTTTTTCATAGCGGCGTTCACCTTCTCGGTTTCCGTAACGCGCCGTCTAAAATTGGTTTCTAGCATATAGGTTATGCACCCCGCGCCGCCCCGCTTTGCGGGGCGGCGGTATCATTAAGGTGTTACTCAAATAACACATTTTTATGGATCACCACATTGACCCTAGAAAGACGGCTCTCACGGTCGGTGCGTTCATCGGCGGATGGCATGTCGTTTGGTCTCTCTTGGTCGCTTTCGGGTGGGCGCAAGCGCTCATTGATTTCATTCTCTGGGCGCACATGATCAGCGTGCCATGGATCGTAAAACCGTTTGACCTCACCGCGTCAGCGACGCTCATCGTCGTGACCTGGGTTGTCGGATGCGTTTTCGGTTACATCTTCGCGCGCATCTGGAATCGAATGCATCGCGGCTAACAAGTGAGCGGTGCGGTTTGATATACTCCACTATATGAGTGTCGAATGGAACAGGGTAACCTGGTATTCAAAATTGCTTGCCGTGGTGGTGTTCCTAGCGGCATTTATCGTCGCTTTCAATCTGGGTATTCTGTATCAGCAGGCGAGCATCAACGCAACACTTCTCGTAGTGCCAAACACGACTGTTACGGCTTCAAGCACCACTGAAACGATACCGAGTACGATACGCATCAGTGCCTCAAGTACCACTGATGCGGCTGCCAGTACGACTGCCGCGACCGCAAGCACGACCGACATTCAGATCGGTGGAGGCGCGGGAGCACATTGAGGCGAAAATAATACACTTTTATCATTTTTGTAGTTTTGCACGCTTGCCAGGTATTGCTATTGTGTATAGTGGCTGAACTTTTGGCCGTAACAACTGAGAGGAGTCGTGATGAGAAAAAATCGTTTGGTACGTTTGATGGCTGTCGCCGCCCTTTCCGTTTCGCTCGCTGGCCTCGGTGGCTGTGCCGGCGCGCAAATCAAGGGCAATGAAGGCAAGGTTTCCGGAGCTGTCATCGGTGCCGGTATCGCCAACGCCGCGGCCCACGCCAATCCCGCGCGCGCAGGCCTGACCGTGGTCGGTGCCATCATCGGTTGGTTCGTCGGCAAGAAGGTCGCTGACGAGAAATAGGTCAGCAGGTTCGCTGACATTGAGAAGCCGGAGCATGCTCCGGCTTTTTGTTTTGGGAACGAAACTGATACAGTGTCCGCATGACTCAAGGAGAGGCGCTCACTATTTTGAAAACGGGCGCGAACGTATACCTCACGGGTGAACCGGGGAGCGGGAAGACGCACACGATAAACGAATTCGTTTCGTGGTTGCGCGAGTGCGGCATTGAACCGTCGGTGACCGCGGCGACCGGTATTGCGGCGACGCATGTGGGCGGGATGACGCTCCACTCTTGGAGCGGCATCGGCATCAATGAATCGCTGTCGCGCGCCGACGTGGACCGCATCGCCGGCAAGGAACACATCGCAAAACGCATCGCGAAGGCGAAAGTGCTCATCATTGAAGAAATTTCCATGCTTTCCGCGCAGACGTTTGAAATGGCAGATTCCATTTGCAGAGAAGTGCGCCGCGTAGACAAACCTTTCGGCGGACTCACGGTCATTCTCGTGGGCGACTTCTTCCAGTTGCCGCCGATCTCGCGGGGCCGCGACGTAAAATTCACGTTCACCTCAAAAGTGTGGCGCGACCTCAATTTGATAACGTGTTACCTCACCGAGCAATACCGCCAGGACGATTCGGAATTCCTGAGCGTGCTGTCTGCGATACGTTCCGGGGAGGTCGAAGAGATGCATCACGAACGACTTATGCTGCGGCACACCGAGCCTGCGGATAGTCCCTCCGACGCGCCGAAACTTTTCTCGCACAATGCGGACGTGGACCGCATCAATGCCACAGAGCTCGCAAAACTTCCGGGCAAATCAAAGAAATTCAATATGAGTTCAAAAGGCAAAGACTCGCTGGTGGACGGACTCATTCGCGGATGCCTTTCGCCAGAGACGCTCGAGCTCAAAGAGGGCGCGGCAGTGATGTTCACCAAGAATTCTCCGCAAGGAAAATTCGTGAATGGCACGCTCGGCGTGGTGAGCGGCTGGGGCGCCGATGGAATGCCTATCGTGAAGACCAAAGACGGCCTGCGGATAACGACCGAGCCAATGGAATGGCAATTGGAAGAGCAGGGAAAGGTGAAGGCAAGCATTTCCCAGATACCGCTTCGGCTCGCCTACGCAATGACGGTACACAAGAGTCAGGGGATGAGCATGGACGCCGCCATCATGGACTTATCGAAAGCGTTTGAATACGGGCAGGGATACGTGGCGCTCTCGCGTGTGCGCCGTTTGAGCGGCGTGTATCTCACGGGGCTCAATCAGCGCGCGCTTGAAGTGCATCCGGAGATTCTTGAGAAGGACCGGGATTTTCGCGCCGCCAGTGAGGCGGCGCGTGATGCGTTCGCGGAAATGCCGGAATCGGAAAAAACGGATATGCAGAAAAAGTTTGTGAAGGCGATGGGTGGAGCGATAGTAGAAGGCAGTGAGCAGGAAGCAGGAGCAGGAAGAAGTAAGAAAAATGCAGGATTGCCCGGAAGGCTTGCGGAGACGCTGCAAGCCGCACGTGACGGCAAGTCGCTCAAAGAGGTCGCGAAAGCGCGTGGGCTCGTCGCTTCCACCATTGTGCACCACTTGGAAGAACTTGCCGAAATAGGGAAGCTCACCCGCACCGACTTCGCTCATCTCATTCCCATCGATATCGTCGATGAAATACACGAAGCACTCGCAGCGACAGCCGGCGACAAGCTCTCGCCTATCTTTCACGCGCTCCACGGCCGCCACTCCTTCGAAACCATCCGCCTCGTCCGCCTTATGAAGAATTGAGTAATTGTGCAACACCTGGTGTTGCACAAGTGGCGATTGCAAGAGAATATAAATGGATGCCGTTACGAATGACAGAGTTTGCGCCCGGAGAGCACTATCACCTTTGTGTTCGTGGAAACAATAAACAAGATATCTTTAGAAACGATTCCGACCGGGCGAGAATGCTGTTTCTTATCACGCATCTCCAATCGCCGGAATCTATACCAAACATAAGCAGGGCAGTCGAGGAATATAAAAGCCGAGATCTGTATGGGACTGACTCAGAATTGCTCTCGCAAATCATCGATACTCGGTATGTCGCACTTGAAGCTTTCTCGTTTATGACCAATCACTTGCATTTGGCAGTGTGTGAAGTGGAGGAGTCAGGCGTCACTCGGTATATGCAACGGGTGCTTAATGCGTATGCGAAATATTCCAACACGAAGTACGAGACGGTCGGGCACCTCTTTCAAGGACCGTATCGCGCAGTACATATTGAAGACAATGACCAGCTACTCTACCTCTCGACATATATTCATCGTAATCCACGAGAATTGCCAGGCGTAGCGGACAATGAACATCAGTACGAATGGTCGAGCTACCGTGACTATCTTGGTCCGAATCGTTTCGGGAAATTGCTTGATTCGTCACTTGTTCTTGATCAATTTGAGACAGTACACGACTATCGCGCATTCGTTGATTCGAGCATAGCGAAAGATGAGTCTTATCTATTCGATCCGTTCTGATTAAATTGTGCAACACCTGGTGTTGCACAACGCGAAAGTGAAGCATCCGTGGACCAACGGGAAGGCGGAGCGGTTCATCAAAACCTTGATGACCGAATGGCACAGCAAGACCCGCTCAAGCCATATTTCCAAAGCTCACCGAAGACGCTATCTGTATGCGTATGTGGACTGGTACAACCAAACGAGAGTTCATTAATCGCTCGGGACAACTCCATTCGGAAGACTTGAAGCGTACCTAGAAAGTGTCAACAACGCGTTGACTTAGTACAGGACTTTTCTTAAATCACAGTGTGAAGAGTACGAAAAATGGCTTAAAATCTAACTTTTTTATTACACTCTAATCTTTTAGAGATAAGACCTTTTGCATGAGGACATCGGCGGGGAGGAATTCTCCCTCAAGCGGGACGTAGAACCTGCCCTCAACGCGGCTTTTGTCGGCCGATATGGGCAAGCCGCTTTCCTCGAGTAATTCGTGATCGTTGTAGTTGTCGCCGATGGCCATCACATTTTCTTTCTGAAGATTGAAAATATCCCGGACGTGCCGGAGGCCGAGCGCTTTCGTTTGGTCGTTCTTGATCAAAATGTCGTATGCTTCACCGTTCCACACGGTGCAGAGATTCGGGTCCGCATTCACGATGTCTTCGATCTTTTGGACTTTCTCGGTGCAGTGGATAGTGATGATGAACTCTTTCGGTTCGAACCCTTTGATACGTTCATCATGTACGGCTTTCAGTTTCGGAAATATGTCTTTGTTTTTTTCAAAACTGTTGATGTGCTGATAGAGTTTCCCTTGGTACCACGTGGCGCTACCGCTTTCGTAGGTCAGACTCACAAAAGGCAAGATCGCCCGGAACATTTCTTGGAGCATATACAGCCCGCGCCCGGAGCTGATGTTGATAAGAAATCCCTTTTTGTTCAGTTCTCTGATCTGTTCTATCTGTTTCTCGGCAATGACTTTCGTTTCGAGCGTGGTGGTGTTGCCTTCTTGGTGTATCTTGGTGCCGCGAGGGACGAGCACGCCGTCGACATCGAACACGATCATTTTTATCGGAGCAAGGTCTTCTTTGGTAAGTTGTTCCAGGGGTTCCATAGGGTCAGGCGTATTGTACAGGAATCATGAGAGCGCTTCGAGGATGTGCGAGAGCGAGGCGGTGGCGACGCCGATGACCGAGTCCGCGGCGCCGTAATACAAGAAGACTGTGTCGCCGCGCACTACCGCTCCGCAGGAGAAGACGACGTTCGGCGTTACGCCCTCTTTTTCATACAGTTCGACCGGTTCAAAGATAGGGTCGGCGGTGCGTGCGAGAAGCGAGGTTCCGGAAGGGTCAAGGAGCGCTGCGCCAAGGCGGTAGGTTTTGTGGCGCGAGACGCCGTGATAGATCATGAGCCAGTTGTTGCCGACTTTGATGGGCGGCGCCGCGCTCCCCACCTTGAGCCCGTCCCACATGCCGAGGCGTGGTCCCATGATCTCGATGCAACGACTGACGCGTTTGCCGGAGAAAAGGTTTGGCAGGAGATCGGCGCAGATCTGGTTATTGATGCGATGATAGAGCATGTAATTCCCGTTCATTTTTTCCGGAAGAAGGACGAGGTCTTTATCATCCACGCCATCGGGAGTGAGGATAAAGGGCGTACTCCACTTGTCGAACCGCTGGGCGAGAAAATCATCAACGCTGATGCTCGTGACCGCGCCGGCAGGGACGTGTATGCCGTCGTACGCCGTGTACGTCATGTGGAGCATATCGTCGATACGGACGATGCGCGGATCCTCGCATCCGGAATTGCCTCCTTTTTTCATTTCGAAATCGGCACGCGGCACGTAGACGGGTTCCGGTAAACGCTCGTCAATGGTCACGCCGTCTTTGGAAATGGCGAGGCCGATGGTAGACGTGTTCTCTTTGTCCATAGCACGGTACAAAATGTATATGGAGCCGTTGATGTCGATAGTGGCGGGGTTGAAGACATTTTGGGCTTCGAAACTGTCACCGCGCGCCGCCAATATCGGATTCTGCGGCGCACGCGTGAATGTGCGTGCGGGAGTTTCCGGATCAAGCGCGCGCATGAGGTCATGCAGATGCACGCTCGCTTTCGCGCAAATGGTATCGGCCGCTCCGTACCAGATGTCCAGTTTTCCTTCGTCGCCGAGTGTTGTGCTGGTGGGGAATACGACATTGGGAACAAGCCCGTATTTCTCGTAAATTTCTTCCGGCACGAGTATCGACTCCGTGCGGCTGGTTATCTTTGACGGATTGTCGCGATCCAGAAGCGCCGCTTCGACGGAAAAAACGCGTTCACCGCCGCCGAAATAATTCTCAATATACGAATAGATGATGAGCCAGCCGTGTTTGGTGAGGATGGGCGGTGCGCCGACTTCCACATGATCGTTGTCATTGCGCCGCAAGGTGAGCTTGTGCGATTGCCAGTTCTTGTACCAGTCGTCCCAGAAGGCCGGCGACCAGAAATCCTCCACGTTGTCGGCGCACACAAGGCATATCTCGGTGGGTGGTTCATCGGTGTGGACCGAAAGAAGTGCTGTGACCTTCCCCCCGACGCGCTCGGGAAAAATAGCAAATGCTTTTGCATTGAATGTCGTCGCGAGATGTCGTTCGGTGAAGTTCTTACCGTCTTTCGCAACCGCAATGGCGACCTTGATGTTCTCTTTTGAGAAAGGGTAGCCGCCAAGTGCGGTGTAAGAGAGATACGTTGCTCCTTCAAAAATGGTTGCACGCGGGTCCTCACAGCCGAATTCTTCCCACTCCTCTTCGGGGGAAATGAGTTGGCGACGCGAATGAAAATGAAGGCCGTCCTCGGAAAAGGCTTCGCCGATGCTGGACTGCCCGGCATACGGGGACACGAGTGCCGCGGGATTGGAGAGTGCGCGGTAATACATCCGCCAGCCGTGCTCTTCGCGAATGACCGAAGGGTTGTAGACCGACAACGCTTCCCACGGATACTCGCGGCGGGGCGAGAGGACTGGATTATCTGGTTCTCGGCGGATGACGAACATACTTAATCGGCTTCGGTCTCGTATTCCTCGGACAGAGCAGGCTGGCTACCCTTGATGAGCGCGTTGACGAACGCATCAAGCGGCGTGGTCGCAACGCAGACGACTTTGTCAGCACCGCCATAATACACAAAGAGTTTGCCATCGCGGACGACTGCGCCGCCGGCATACACGATGCCGGGCTTGCCGTGGTTCTCATACTGCTCGTCCGGCACCAGCACCGGCGCGGCGGCGCGGTAGAGTACTTTTGTCGGGTTCGCAAGATCAAGTAGCATCGCGCCGAGCTTATAGCGATGACCCTCTTTCGCATCGTTCGCATGATAAAAGACGAGCCAACCGCGTGAAGTTTTGATAGGCGGCGGACCGGCACTGCGCGTGTGCACATGCCAGGCGATGAGTTTGTCGGATATTTTCTGCGGGTCAGGGCTTTTGAAATCCCTCTGCCTGAGCGTGGCGAGGTCATCAGTGTATTCAATGCGCACATGATTGTCGTCTTCGCCGATGATGCTGTGGAGCACAGCGAATTGCCCGCCGAACTTCTGCGGGAACAGCACCCAATTCTTGTCGCGTGCACCGTGCGAGAGAATGATGGGGCCCTCCCATTTTTCAAATCGTTCTGCGAGGAAGTCTTCGACGCTCATGGATATGACGGCGACGCGAAGCATCCAATTCTCGAACATATTGAAGGTCACATAAATGCGCCCCTCGATGACGACCACGCGCGGGTCTTCGCACCCGCCCCAGCTGCCTCCCGAGGGATACATCATCGGAGAATAGTGCCGCAGGTGGTGGGCCGGATTGTGCGGGATGCGCGCGACGTACATAGGATAGGGAAGCCGTTTATCAAAAAGAATGCCGTCCGGGCTGCTCGCGTAGCCAAGGCGCGAGACGCCATCGGAACCGACCGCGCGATACACAAGATGCGTGCGGTGATTGAGAACGGTGGCTCCGGGATTAAAAACCGCTTCCGCATTCCACGGATGCCGCCCTGGCCGGAGAATGGGATTGTGCGAAGATTTAGAAAGCAGAAGATGCTCGAGGTGGAGGAGCTTCGCGACTCGCTCGCGGATGGTTTGCGAGAAGGCGGCGCCAAGAACCGCCCCGATGACGAAGAAAGAAAAGAGCAATGCGACAATGTTCGCCCAGAAAAGTAGGCTCATCCCGTTAGAAATAGGACGGACACATGCATGACGCAGTCCCCGAACCCTAGACTATTATTGATAATAGATTGGCACATGTCATTTCGACCCGTGAGTCCGTCATTTCTAACGGGACTCATAAAAAGTGAACATCTTTACAATACCACCTGCAGAGTGCAAGTTGACACGGTAATGCACAACAATGGTCGGATATGATATATTTCTGCAATGCTATTGGATGTTTGTTTAGCGAAGATTCACCGAGCGACGGTCACTGATGCTGATCTCGACTACGTCGGCTCCGTCACGATCGATGGACTGCTTCTTGACGCGGCGGGTTTGCTCCCGGGTCAGGCGGTTCTGGTCAACAGTCTTGCTAACGGGATTTCGTGGAAGACGTACATCATGCGAGGGGAAGAAGGGAAAGGTCAGATAGTACTGAACGGTCCGCCGGCGCATCATTTCAAAAAAGGCGACATCGTCATCATACTTTCATACGTACTCGTAAGTGAGGAAGACGCGAAGAAAATGACGCATCCTACGACCGTTTTCGTGGACGGAAAGAACCAGATTACCGAGGTCAAAAAAGGTTGGCGCCCATCCTGATTTAGGAGTATTGTTCCGCCCAGAAGCCCTTTCTAACGAAGGGGTATTTTTTCGTCCTTTTTAGGGAGCATCATATGAAGAAACCGTCATTGGCCGAAGTCTGCGCGCACAAGATAGTCAATTCTTTGAATCCGCGTCTGCACGACTTCATCAAAGTTCGCTGGCTCTCGTCTAAGCTGAATCCGTATCTGCACAGCCACAACATCGAGATCGGCGCCGCAGTCGCCTTCATGAATATTCCACACATCAAGATAGTCGCCGCCTTCGGCATGATGATGGAAGATTTTGAGAGCGGCTTGTACAACAATGTCGATACGCTCGTGGTTCCGTCGAGCGGCAATACCGCGCACGGAGTTGCGCTGCTTGCGCCAGCGTTCGGCATTTCACGTGTCAAAGTGATCATGTCCAGCGATGCGCCAGAAGCAAAAAAAAGCGTCATCACCATGATCCCGTGGGCTCGCCTCATCTGCCCGGAAGGTGCGCGGAAAGTCGAAGAAGTGGCTCGCGAAGAAGCAAGCCAGCCCGGCAGTTTGTTGCTCGACCAATACAAACACGATGGGAATGTGAGCATTCATCGAGAATGCACGGGTCCGCAACTCTTGCGTGCCTGCGGCAATAATCTCGATCTCGCTGTCGGCGGTATGGGTTCGGGCGGCACTATAACGGGTGTCTCTCAGTACCTCAAGAGCGTTCGCAAAGACATCATTGTGCTTGGCGTCCGTCCGAAAAAAGGCGAACGGGTACCCGGAAATCGCGATTACGATCAGATGGAGGCGGTCGTGACACTTCCGTACAAATCGGCGGTGGACGATATCGCCGAAGTTGGTCGCGAGGAGTCATTCCTTATGACACGCAAGCTTCTCGGTGAAGTGCAACCGCAACCGGGACCTTCGTCGGGCCTCGCGTACGTCGGGTTATTGCAATATCTCGCGAGGTCACCTGACGTCGTGGAACTTCTCCGGGGGAGAAACGCCGTGTTCATTTGCCCGGACGACGGTCGCTTCTACCCAGGTCCGACGTTTGGGACACTCGATCCCGACCAAGGTCTTTGATGCTTTCGCTCATGTCCCCAGCCACTTCGTGGCTGGGGATTCTTTTTTGGTCAACCACGCGGGCGAAAGGCTGCGCGGAGCGCGTTCACGATGACCGCGACATCGACACCTTCTTGAATAAGTGCACCTTCGACTGGGACAATAAATCCGCCTGCAGCAAGGGTCATGCCGACGGTAGAGAGACCGATGCCGGCGTAGACGCTCTGGCTTGCGATGCGTACCGAGCGTTTTGAGAGCGCAAAGAGTTCGCCGATGAGCATGATGTCATGCCCCAGAATGGCGACACCTGCCGCTTCGATGGACGCGCTGTTTTCCGTACCAGAAAAGACGATGCCGATATCCGCTTTTGCAAGCGCCGGCGCATCATTGAGCCCGTCACCCACCATCGCGACTTTTTCACCGCGTTTTTTTGCTTCCTCCACGAGGCGGTATTTGTCCTCAGGCGTGCAGTCCGCGCAAATATTGAGCGAAAGGCCCGCAAATATCGCCTCGGCATGATCCTTGCGGTCGCCCGTGAGCACCGACACGTTGTATCCTTCTTTTGCGAGGCCGGTGAGAAAACTCTTCGCGTTGTCTTTGAGTACGTCGGAGAAATGAAATACGGCGAGCGGGTTCCCGTCGCTTTTGAGAAGGAGAGAAATACCTCCTTCTTTATGATCTCCTTCCGGCGCTTGTTCGAGCGTCAAATATCTCCCGCCGACCGTACCGCTCACTCCCTTGCCGAGAATTTCGCTCGCTTCGGTCGCCGGTGCGGGAGAAAGTCCGCGGTCTTTCGCAGCCATAACTACCGCATGCGCAAGCGGGTGAATGGAATGGAACTCAAGCGCCGCCGCGAGCGAGAGTACGGCATTTTCGTTCACATTCGCCGCTTTGAGTACGATACCGGTCAACTGAGGTTCACCGAGCGTGAGCGTGCCGGTCTTGTCGAAAAAGATGGTGGTGACACTGGCGATGGATTCGAGCGCCGCGGGCGTCTTCACGATGATGTTCCGGCTCGCGGCGCGCGAGAGTCCGCCGATGAACGCGACCGGCGCGGCGATGATGAGCGGGCAGGGCGTTGCGATGACGAGTACTGCAAGTACGCGCGTAATGTCGCCGGTCAAAAGATACGCGCCCCCTGAAATCGCAAGTGTGAGAAAGGTGAACGGCAGATTTGCGGAAGTGGTAAGCCGCACGAACGGGGATTGATTCTGCTGAGCGTCCTTAACGAGGTCGACGATTTTTGCATACGTGGAGGTGGCGAGCGTGCCCTCTACCGTGAGTTCGAATGCCTCGCCCGCATTCACACTTCCGCTTTTTATGACCGCTCCTTGCGTGACGGTTTCGGGCAACGGCTCGCCAGTGAGGTTTGCAAGGTTGAGCACGGCGCGAGAAGAGGCAAGCAGACCGTCGAGCGGGACTAATTCGTTTCCACGCACGATGATGACCGCACTGGCCGGAACCTCCGCGAGCGGTACCTCGTCAAACTTTCCGTTCGATTGCTTCACCAGCGCCGATTTTGGGATGCGTGCAAGAAGTGCCGCAAGCGATGCTTCGGCGCGCCGGCCAGCATACGCTTCAAGCGCCTCTCCGCCGGTATACATGAGCGCGATGACCGCGCCGGCGAGATATTCATGGGTGAAGAGTGCGAGCGCCATCGCGAGGAATGCGATGAAGTCTATGGATTTGTTGCCGACGCGGATCTCGCGGTACGCAACGATGAATATATCAATGATACCGGTACATATCGCGACGAAGTACAAACTCGGCACTGCGAAAATGAACTCCAGTGCGAGAAGTACCGCAATTGCGCCCGGAAGTATGAGAGTCGTGGCGTTCAAATAGCGCATTGAAGTACGGATAGTATATAGTATGCGGAATGGCTTTGGATACGCAGATTTTTTTTGTTCTCAATAATTTGGCAGGGCAGTCGCCCGTATTCAACAGTGCGGTCGTATTTCTCGCATCCTATCTCCCATATCTTCTGGTCGTCCTTCTCCTCGCGCTCGTGTTCTTTTCTCAATATTCAAAACGCGAGAAATGGCAGATTCTCCTGATTGTCGGCATTTCTGCACTTGTCGCGCGATTCGGTGTTACGGAACTCATCCGTCTTTTCATCCATCGCCCGCGACCGTTCCTCGCCATGCCGGTGCACCAACTCCTCACCGACAGTGCGTGGTCGTTCCCTTCGGGACACGCGACCTTCTTCTTCGCTCTATCCACCGCCGTGTATCTCTACAACAAGAAGTGGGGCGTATGGTTCTTCGTTGCGACCGTGCTCATTACCGTAAGCCGTGTCATCGCGGGCATCCATTATCCGTCAGACATCATCGGTGGCGCGCTCATCGGCAGCGCGGTCGCGTACGTCACGTACCGCATTTTTTCTAATTCACACATTGCCTCCTCGTTCAGCTAATGCAGAATTTCCCGTGCTAGCATTAATCGAGCGGTCAGCGATTAATCGTAATTTCAATACTAACTATGGATGGAGAAGCCATGAGTGCAGATACAAACATCGGGAAAGAAATGGTCTTGAAATCAAGGACGAAATGGCTGTGGGTCGGCCTCGTCATCGCTCTTTTCTTGCCGCCTATGCCCGGATTTATTTTCGGTTTTTCGCTTCTCACCGAAAAACCGTATCGCAAGCAGGCGCTCGTCATCATCGTCTGGACCATCATCTGGTGGGCCGCAACCTGGTGGTGGGGCTACCACATATTGAGCGTTGGGACTCAACTGGTCTCTCAACCAAATGTCATTCGTTAAAAACAAATTCGTTATAGTTCTCCCCATCCTATTTTTTGCGGCATGTGTATTGCCGCAGACCGTATTTGCCACGACGATACAAATCAACGACCTCTCAAACTGGGAGTATATACCCCCGGTGATGGTCGGTACGTATTATGAAGATTCGTATATGAGTGCGCCCTACTTCAAAAACAAAATCACCGACGAGACGCAACCTACCGAGTGGAGATTTTATGGTCCGTCTATAGACGATCAAGGCACTGTTATTTCTGGTTCTTATTGGACAGTGCCTGCTATGAGTGAAAATGATGTTCCAGTACAGATTCCGAGCAACGACCCGTTGCACCCTCCTGTTACGCAAGATTATTTTACTTACCGAGACATTGGCTATCTTGACGTCGGCGGAAACGCAATGGTTACGCAGGACCGTAATTCGTGTGGATTTTATTACCGAGGCGCTCCCTACACAGGAACGATGGACCAGCTTAAAAGTGGTTTGGCAGGAACCGCATACAATAATAATTTAGTGAACCAGCAACACTTGTCCGGACAGGCCGGTGTTGGTCTCTTCGGTCTTGATTTCAACGACCCTCTCGTAAGTATCGCCATTTCCATCGCCATAACGTATTTCACTGGCGGCTTAATAGAAGTCACTCTCGCATCCGATTTTATGGGCGATGCTGTTATCGGTTTTGGTATCACTCCCTTGCCATCCCTCGGATTTAACGGCGACTTTCAATTGCCTCCTGCATCCACCTATTATCTTATCGGATGTAGCACCCTCACCGATACTCCTCCCAGTATCAGCGCTTCCCCGAATCCTTGTATCATCGCGAATGGAGCGAGTTCCTGCTCCTCCACTATTACCTGGGACGCCAGTTCCCTGAGCGCCAAAGTTTTCCTCGATGGAGGAAGCACATTCGCGTATAGCAGTAGCGGTACAAGTGAAGCGAAATTTATTCCCTATGGTTCTGTGGCGTTCAATTTGGTTGAAGTGACCTCGCCGAGCGATTGGATGGGTAAATTATTGAGCAGGGTAACTGTGAGCGGCGTTTGTGCTACGGAAGATACATGGGATGGGACCAAGTGCACGGGTACATCCCCCGAGCCAACCTGTGCGAATGGCGGGCTGACCGAAGCGTCATGTCCGACCGGCACATGGTCCTACTCCGCGGACTGTCCAACAGCGTGCGGTACAGCGACATCCACCCAAACGCAAGTTTGCAGTGGCGGTAACAATTTTTGTTCCGGAACAGTGTCATCGAGGTCGTGCAGTGCAACCGATGCGTGCGCAATTCCTATGCCGGATCTCACCGCCGGCGATACCACCATCACGCCTCCATCCCCGATCGAGGATCAGTTGGTTGCATTCTCCGGGGTCATCTCCAATATCGGCAAAGTGACCGCTTCGCGAAGTCCTGGATTTCCAAATACGTTCCAGATAGTGAAGTTAGATCCGACATCATCAACTCAGATACCGCTTTCCGATGGTACGGTAGTGAAAGTAAGTATGGCATCACTCGTGCGAAAAGGAGCCTCGCCGGTGATCTCCTCGCTCGCGGTAAACGCCTCGTCTCCTGCCGTTTCGACCTCGTACACGTTTCCCACGGTCGGTACCTATGCGGTTCGCCTGTGCGCGAATATCAATACGGATTGGAATCGAAACGACTCTGCCGATGACTCGAATCCCGGCAATGATTGCGGGGCATGGGAGCCGGTCGTTGTTTCAAGTGCAATAGTCACGGTTCCTTCTTGCGGCACTGCCAATGCGCACGTGTTTGCGTCTGGTGCGACAGGCTATGATACGGCCCCGAAAGGCTATTATCAGTGCCCGACCGGTAGCGTTTCTATGAACCAGACGTTCCCTGAACTCGGCGGCAAGGTGGCATGGCTCTGCTCAAGCGATGGAACCTATAACGGTAGTATGAGTATCCCTTGTGCGACAAGCCGATGTGCTTCAGGACAGGTCGTGGTGAATGGTGTATGTACGACCGCGCCGCCGTTGGTACCGATAGTTCCGGAAATCATTCCTTCTGCTGATGCGTGCGGCACCGGAAGTGGCACGACTCCTCAAGACCCCGAACCGACCGGTGCCGTTGCGTGTGAGAAGGGAACACTGAACGCAAGTTCGCCGGCGGATACGACGACCACATGGAAATGGTCCTGCGGGTCGCTCACAACTTGTTCCGCGCCGAAATACGGCTGTACCATAACGTCCGATTCCCATTACAACGCTTCCGGACCGGCAAATGACTGGGGATGCTCGCTCGTGTGCGAGAATGGCGCAGCCGATTACCCGACCTGCACGCCTCCGCCAGGCGAGTGTACCGCTCCTCTCACCAAGGACGTCAAAGTCGCCTGTGATGCTAACACCGACGGTGTCGCCGCCAGCTCCGGAGAAGTGACCAGACGTCAAGTGAAAAGCGCGTATCCGGCATGCGAATTCCCCGCGCCGCCGATCACCGTGGATAACTCAGCGTATGTGAGCGACGATTGCGTGTATCCACCTCCGGCAACCACTGCCGGTGTTTGCTCGGCGACTCACTACGACTGTACCATCGGAGAAAGCCTCAACAATGTTAACGACGTAAACGCTTACCACTGGACCTGTACGGGTACTGACGGAATACCCAAGGGATGTACTGAGGCGAAAGTTGGCTCCTGTACCGCTCCTCTCACCAAGGACGTCAAAGTCGCGTGTGATGCTAACGCCGCAGGTGTTGCGGCTTCGTCCGGAGAAGTGACCAGACGCCAAACAAAGAGCGATTATCCGGCGTGCGCATTCCCCGAGCCGCCGGTCACCGCGGATAACTCAACATACGTGAGCGACAACTGTGTGTATCCGCCACCGGCGCTCGCCGTTTCTTGCTCCGGTTCTCCCGCCAGTCCATACATCGGGCAGTCAGTGACCTGGGATTCTTCAGTTTCAGGAGGCTCCAGTTCATACATTTTTGAATGGAGCGGTACTGACGACCTCTACGATACCGTCCCCACGTTCACAAAATCGTATACAACAGCCGGTTTAAAACAAGCATCGCTTACCGTGACCGATTCAACGTCGGGTAAAACGGCGACGGCAGCGTGTACGAGCGTTGCAACTAAGTCCTGCACCGCCACCCTCACGGCGACCCCAAGCACCGTCGAACAAGGCCTGTCCGCCAATCTCACCTGGTCGGTTTCCGACGGCGCACTCTGCGCTTCGTCGTGCAGTGGTAGCGGTTTTGTGACGGGCGGCCGCATCAGCGGTTCTGCAACGGTATGGCCGGATCTGGCGAACCACAACTACACGCTCACCTGCGATGCCGGTACCTATGGCCCGCCGCCGCCCGCGAACGCGACGATTGCCGTTCTTACTCCCGATGTGGTCGTTACGATAAACGATCAGACCACTCCTCCGCGCGTTGATCCAACCAAAAAAGATAATGTCACCATTAAGTGTACGCCCGCCAATCCCACCGTCGATTCTTGTGTCGTCACAAAAAGCACCGACCCATCGTGGACAGATTCCTGTCTAGACGCTAAAACCGTCGTTGATTCCGTCACCACCCAGACCACCTACACAGTCGATTGTGTGAACTCTGAAGGTGTTCACGTCAAGAAATCGGCCGTAGTAAATGCGCCGATCAATTATAAAGAATTCTAACGTTATCGACGTTGGGGCGGCCGCCTCTTGTATGAGCGCTCGTTGTTATCCACGCGCTCTCGCAGCCCTTGGACCCAATGGTCTATACTAAGAGTGCGTGATGTCTACAACCTATGATCGGACGTAAGAACCGTATCTTGCTTATTGCTGGGGCTATAGTGGTAGCCGCGAGTATCGTAGGCGCAATTTTTTATGCGTATAAAAAAGGTGCGGACGCGTCGCTGACGAATGCGGAAGAAGTAGTGTTGCAGCAAGAAATCGCACGCATCATTGAAAGTAAGACGCTCGCAGACTGCACAACCATTTCGAATACAACCTATCGCAAAGCATGCGAGCAGGCCTTGTCTGCACCGGTGCAACGAAAGGGAATCCCGCTCCAAACCAATTCTGCTGAACCGATGACGGCAGCCCAGTTGGAGCAACTCGCAAAGAATTCGCTATCCCAATCGGGTTATAACGTTCAACGAGCGACCACAACACCATGAAGCGCTATATTTTTCTTTCTTTGTTCGCGCTTCTTTTCCTCGCTCCGCCAGGGCATGCGTTCGCCAGCTACCCCCTGTATCCGTCTTCGACGGCTTTTTCGGTGACACTCAATACTCCGGTGGTCAGCGGACTCTCACTGTCGCCGGCACTGATCTCGGGTACCTACGACGTTTCAGCGGTCCCTGCAGGAGACACGTACATCTGCATGATCCCATATCTTGATGCAACGAGTTGGAACGCAGGCGGAAACAGTCATCTGGTCGCCGGAATGGGTCTTGACGCTACCAATCAAAATTTCTATTTCAATCCTGGATGGGTATGTTTTCCAAGGCCGGCGAGTAATACCGGAACGTTCGGGATGAACGTCACCATTTCTTCGCTCGGCGCACACACGGTCGGTGTCTTGGCATTGGGTCTCGTGCGATCATCCAATTATTGCGGAGCCGGCGCCAACGCTCCCTGCTATAAAATTCCCGACGGAGATGGCCAAGACTTCGCCCCCATCTCTTTTACCGTTGTCACAAGCATTCCCAATAACGCTCCCACAGCGACCATTGTTACGCCGACCACCAATCCATATTCGACCGTTAGCGGCACCTCGATTATGTTCTATGGTACCGCTACAGACCCGGACACCGGCGATTATACCGCAGCGGTTGAATGGCGTGACGGCTCATGCACCGCAGGGACTCTGCTCAACAACACCGATTTCTTATTTTATAAAAGTGACCTTTCCCTCGGCTCTCACGACATCTATTTCCGAACAAAAGATTCACACGGCGCGTGGTCTTCGTGCGCAACGGTAACCGTCAATATCACTCCGCCGCCCGCGCCTACGGTCACCTTGAACGCGTATGCAACAACCGTATATGTGGGAAACTCGGCGACACTCTACTGGTCGCCGAACTACGCAACCTCGTGTACTGCTTCGGGGGATTGGTCGGGCTCGAAAGCGTCCTCGTATACCACCGAAGTATTGCCAGCCTACACGGCTACAGGGACCCATACCTATAATCTCTCCTGTACCGGACCGGGGGGAACGACCGCCGCAACCCCGCTCACCATAACGGTGACGACTCCACCGGCACCGACTGTCAATCTGTATTTATCTCCGACAACGACCCTCACGTATGCAACGGCGCTCTCAGTTATCGCTGGCGGTGGCGTAGCCCCCGTACTTTCATGGAGTTCCTTCAACGCAACCTCCTGCACCGCTTCCGGCTCGTGGTCGGGGTCTAAAAGTATTGGCAATACTTTATCGTGGCCCTACATGTGGCAAGAAACAGTTGGACCTTACGCAACTATCGGGAGCTACTCGTATACGCTTACTTGTACTGGTGCCGGCGGTACGACAAGTGTCACAAGGACGGTCACCGCCAAGGAATTGACTCCGCCGACGGTCACCCTAAACGCGTATGCAACAACCGTATATGTGGGAAACTCGGCGACGCTCTATTGGTCGCCGATCGACGCAACTTCCTGCACTGCCTCGGGCGATTGGTCGGGGTCAAAAGACGCGATATGGACAGCTGAAACATTGCCCGCCTACACGGCTACAGGGACCCATACCTATAATCTCTCCTGTACCGGACCAGGGGGAACGACCGCCGCAACCCCGCTCACCATAACGGTGACAGCTCAGCCACTGCCTTTTGTCGGTCTCTATGTATCTCCGACATCAGCCCTTTCCTACTCATCATCGCTCACGGTTACGGCAGGGAGTGGCGCGACCGCGGCGTTGCAGTGGTACACAACGAACGCAACCTCCTGCACCGCCTCCGGGTCGTGGTCAGGAGCAAAGAGCGTAGGATTCAACCCATCGTGGAGTCTTTGGCAAGAAACGGTCGGTCCGTATCCGACGGCCGGAAACAATACATACACTCTTTCGTGTACGGGTCCCGGCGGTACGGCAAGTTCTGCGCTGACCGTGACGGCGGTAGGAACCGATTGTATTGCTACCACCATCAGCAACTGCGTGCTTCCGACGACTGTGTCAGGCAGTTCTGCTGGTGCTTGCGGTACCGGCTATTCCGGCACTTGTAATTATGCGTGCTCCAATGGAACGTGGAGCGCGGTTTCGAATGCGTGCACCCCCATCCTCCCCGATCTCACTGCCGGCGATGTCTCTCTCACCGCAGCAACGGCAGGCACGAACGTTGCTCTCTCCGCCCCCATCTCAAACGTCAATGCTTCAACCGGGGCGGGATTCAAGAACCTCTTCCAAAAAGCCAACAATGTCGCCGGCACGCAGAGCGTCACCAACATCGGCACAGACACACGCGCAACCGCGCTTACTGCCGGAGGCACCGCAACCGCCTCGATCTCACACACATTCCCGGTCACGGACGCCGGCACCACCCGATACATTCGTGTCTGCGCCGACAAGAGCATGCTCTCGGCGAACGCCACTCTCGCCGGCACCATCACCGAATCAAATGAAGGCAACAACTGCGGCAACTGGATGCCGGTTACGGTCGCTGCCCCTTCGTGTACCGGAACGCTCCCGACAAACTCGAGTACGTATCCTGGCGACACCGCTGGTCTTTCTGCGGGCACCCCATACACCTTTTCCGCATCCAACTCCGGTGCAAAATGTCAGTACTCCTGCAACAGCGGGTACAGTTGGGATGCAGCGACGCAGAGTTGCGTAGTTTCCACCTGCGCCGCCACAACCATCAGCGGCTGTGTGCTTCCCGACACCGTTTCGGGTTCTTCTGCTGGTGCATGCGATACCGGATACTCCGGCGCCTGTTCATACGCTTGTTCAAACACCGCGTGGACCAAGACCACCAATACTTGCGCCCAGCTTCCTGACCTCACTATCAACGACACCGACCTCATTTCTCCCACGACTGCGCTGACCGGCACCGCCACTACATTCAGTTCCATCGTCAGAAATGTCGGTACAGGAAGCACTGGTTCTCTCTTCAGGAACTTCCTGCAGGTGGCGACTGCCATCAACGGCGGGGGAACTATCACCGATGTCCTCCCGGCTGTCGTGATGCCGACTCTTGCTGCCGGCAATACCAACACCTTTAGCAAGTCGTACTCCTTCGCCTCCATCGGCACGTATTCGCTCCGCGTCTGTGCAGACAAGAGAGATCGAAATGATGTGGGCTCCATCACCGAATCAAACGAACTCAACAACTGCGGTCCGTGGACAACCGTCACCGTCTCCAACCCCGCCATTGCCGGCTCCTGCTCGGTATCACCTGATTCAGGATTTGTCGGTGACTCATTCACCTGGAGTACCTCCGGCGTCTCCGGAGGCGACGGCACCTATACCTATGCATGGAGCGGTACCGACAGCCTCTCGGGCACCACAGCAAGCGTTTCTAAATCATACGCAACCTCAGGCGCGAAGTCCGGCTCAGTCGTTATCTCCTCGGCAGGGAACTCACTGACCGTTAACTGTACGAACTCCACCGGCGGGGGAACCGTCACCATCAACCCCTGCTACGGCCAGGGATGCGTGACAACAGATCCGCCGTCTAGCGGCTGCTCATACTCGGGTCCCTCACAGCCAAAAATAAATGTCCCGGCCCAATGCTGTTCTGCGACGCCAAACGTGTGCCTCGCACGACCAACCGCCACGCTCTTGGCGAATCCACTAATCATCGACCAAGGTCAGTCCTCAAACCTCTCGTGGACCTCCACCGATGCCACTATGTGTACCATCCCTACTCTTGTGACCGATGCGATCACCCCAAGCAACATCTCAACCGGCATCATCAGTACCGCCGGCACCGCAACCTATCAGATCACGTGCACGGGCCCGGGCGGCACCTCAGTACCGGCCTTCGCCTCAATTGAAGTGCTCGCCCCGAACGCCACCATTTCCGCCAGCCCGACACGTGTCTCTCCGGGCAGCAATTCAGCCATCACCTGGAGAGCGAGCGGCGTGAAGTCCTGCACCGTCACCGGACCGGGAATCTCG
>JBAYHD010000011.1:0-14205 GCA_041666305.1 Minisyncoccota bacterium
ACCGGTCGCATCTGGCAGCACCACGGTCACTCCGGCGACGACCGTCACATACACCGGCACCGCCACCGGTGCGGGAGGTTCAGTGCAATGCAGTGCGACGATTACCGTCACTGCAGCTCCGCCGCCTCCGACCGCACCAACGTGTGTACTCTCGGCAGCCTCAACGGAAATAACGACCGGCGCTTCGACCGATCTCTCGTGGACCACGACCAACGCCACCTCGTTCTCTATTGACCAGAGCATCGGTTCCGTCACCCCGGTTGCGTCCGGCACCACGACCGTCACTCCAGCGACGACCGTCACATACACCGGCACTGCCACCGGTGCGGGAGGTTCGATCACCTGCACGGCGACGATCATCGTCACCTCTCCGCCTCCGCCGGGTGCACCGACTTGTACTTTTTCCTCGTCGCCTTCTTCGATAACGACCGGCGCTTCATCCGACCTCTCGTGGACCACGACGAACGCAACTGCGTTTAGCATTGATACGGGCGTCGGTTCCGTCACTCCGGTTGCGTCCGGCACCACGACCGTCACTCCGGGAACGACCACCACCTATACCGGTACGGCCACGGGCGCTGGCGGTTCAACAGAATGTGCAACCGCCATTACGGTAACCACTCCGCCGGTCGTCGTTGCACCGTCCTGCACACTTAGCGTGAATCCCACAAGCGTTATAGCGGGTGATACGTCCACGCTTACCTGGGGAGGCGTAAAAATACAAGACGTCTTTATTGATAACGGCATCGGCACAACGACATCCCCCTCCGGCTCATTGTCGGTTGCGCCGGGCGTTGGTGCGCACACCTATACCGGCACCTTCACGGCAACGGATGGTCAAGTGTTGACCTGTACGGCGAACCTTCAGGTTACAAGCCTTCCTGTCGGCGGCGGTGGCGGTGGAGGGGGCGGTGGAGGCGGCGGTGGAAGGCCGAAAGCAACGCTTGCGCATGTGCTTTCCCAACCGCTCGCCTATCTCTATCTTTCTGAAATCCCATACACCGGTCTTGATCTCGGTCCGATCGGTACCGTGCTCTATTGGATCGCGCTCATCGGTTGGTCGCTCGCGCTCGCGTATCTCGTACTCTTCGGCGCAGTACCGGTCGCGAAACGTCGCATGAGCAGTTTCGGTGCTCGGGTGAATGAAGCGCTTAATGTGCGCGAAAGTATGCACACCACTATGCAATTCGCACCGGTGGCCGTGCCGATGAGCGAGCCGATAGTCGAATCGCACGCAATCCCCGAAGCTCCGCGCAGTTATTCGTCGTATGACGGGTTCAAATCGTACGCGAAAAACGGAGCGCTCTCGGTGGACGACATCGTGAAGGGTTTGTCGCGCCATTCTCACGCGGTTGCCGAGCACAAAGCGCATGCGAACGTAGAGCCGGTATATGAAAAAGTTGAGCCGGTGTTCGAAAATGTCGAACCGATTTACGAACATGTTGAGGCGATCGTAAGTAACGCTACCGTTGAAGCAGGCGCCGTGCAGCCGCACATTCGCGGTTTTGCCGCCGCGCTTGTGGAAGGCGACCGTGTCGCAGTCTTCGCCGGACTTCGCCAGCACCTGCGCGGCGGGGGCGTGCCGGAGCATCTTCTCTCAAAAACCGTTTGCCTTATTGATGATGTGTACCGTTCTCGCGTTGATGGCATACCATGCGATCCGGATATGGCGCGCATGACCGCACGTTTGGACACGCCGACCTTGGAAAAGCTCGTCACTTCGCTCACGACCGCCATCGACTCCAGTTACTCCACCGGCGTGACGGGTGCGAAGCTTGCGCTTACGCGCGCCCTCACCGTCCTCGGCGCCTAAACGAGTCGCCCAAAAGCCCCACCTGCTTCGTTACGGGGCCCCATGATTTCCTCCGCTGTACATCTGAGTACATCTCCAAAAATCATCTCCCCGTGCCTTGCATCTGAGACTTTTGAACCGGCTCGAAATGCCACTTGCTTTATTGTCGTGTTTTTATTTCCTCGGTCGCGCGTGCGATAAAATCTGCAACCGATTGTGCGTCGAGTTTTCCGTGGTCGCGGCTGTCTACTGAAATAGTTTTCGATTCGACTTCTTGGTCGCCGACGACGAGCAGATAGGGGATTTTTTCTTGCTTCGCATTACGGATCTTCTTGCCGAGCGACTCATTCGCGTCATCAGCATCCGCTCGGATGTTCGCCGCTTTCAATTCGTTCAAAACTTCTTGCGCGTAGGCATTGTGCTTTTCAGAAACCGGCAACACGCGCACTTGGGCGGGCGCGAGCCAGAGCGGAAAGGCACCCTGTAGGTGTTCGATGAGGACAGAAAGGAAGCGTTCGATCGAGCCCATAATGGCGGCGTGGATCATGACGATGCGCTCTTTCTCGCCTTTTTCGTTGATGCAGGTGAGGTCGAAACGTTCCGGCATATTCATATCGAGCTGGATGGTCGCTACTTGCCAGAGACGACCATGCGAGTCTTCGGCCATGAAGTCGAGTTTTGGACCGTAGAAAGCGGCCTCGCCGATGCCGTCAATAGTTTCAGCGCCTTTCTCCCTTGCGATGGTGGTCAAAATGTCCTCCGCAATCTTCCAACGAGCTTTATCGCCGAGATATTTTTCGGGATGCGCAGGGTCGTGAAAAGAAAGACGGATTTTTTTCGGGGCGAAGCCGAATGCGCCGTAGAAATCTTGGATAATGTCCCATACTTTCAAGAATTCTTCTTTCACTTGCGATTCTCGACAGAAGCAGTGTGCATCGTCTTGCGTGAATGCGCGGGTGCGCGAGAGGCCGTTCAACTCGCCCGACTGTTCGTCGCGGTAGCACATCGTCGTATTCGCGTAGCGCTGAGGCAGTTCGCGGTAGCTCCACGGTTTGCGCGCGTAGATTTGCGTATGATGTGGGCAGTTCATCGGCTTTAGTGCGAATTCATCGCCCTCGCGCGTCGTGACACGGAAGAGGTCATCCTTGAATTTGTCCCAATGACCGCTTTTTTCGTACAACTCTTTCTTCGTGATGTGGGGGATTTCAACTTTTTCGTATCCCTGTTTGCGCCGCAATTCCCATACGAAATCATCCAATAGATTTCGGAGGATCGTACCCTTCGGCGTCCAGAGGGGAAGACCGGAACCGACGAGCTCGGAGAATGCAAAGAGATCGAGCTCCTTGCCGAGTTGCTTGTGATCGTGTGCTTTATCAGCCCCGGCGTCCATATAATCCAGAATATAGCATATTCAGAGCGGTTTGAGCTCGTCTATGGCGAGCGAGGGTTCGCCGTTACGGACCGAGACTTTGCCCTTCACCAAGAGACAGGTGCCGGGTACGACGATGCCGGCATGCTGTTTGAAAAGTCGCGGGAAAATGACCGCTTCAATAGAATCGGTTTTGTCTTCCACCGTGACGAACGCCATCTTCTCGCCGCTTTTTGTAAGGAGTGTGCGCACGACGGAGACCAAGACCGGGAGGATGAGGAGCATGCCCGGTTGCGGCTCCGCTTTTACTTTTGCAATTGAAAGGTGTGATTTCTTTACGATCGCTTCATGCGCATCGAGCGGATGGCCGGAGACATAAATGCCGAGCAATTCTTTTTCCCACATGAGTTTGTCGATGAGTGAGATTGATTTCCCCGCAGGGAGCTTGAGCTCGGGTGGTGCGGCAAATGCGCCAAAGAGGGAATCCTGCGGCGCCTGCGCAGTCGCTTCACGGTGGAAGGCGAGCATCGTCTCCACGTTTTCAAGTAGCGTGCCGCGGGACTCGTTCAGGGAATCAAGCGCGCCGCATTTTATGAGCGACTCCAATGATTTGCGATTGAGATTCTTTGACCCGACGCGCGAGAGGAAATCGGAGAGCGTCTTGTAGGTTCCGTGCGCTTTTCGCTCCGCGATAATTGATTCTGAAATGCCGTCGCCGAAGTTCTTGATGGACGAGAGTCCGAAACGAATGGCGTTTTTGTCGCTGCCGACGACCGTAAAGTCGGTCCCGCTCTCGTTCACGTCCGGCGGAAGCACGGGAATCCCCATCCGTTTTGCTTCGGCGACGAAGGTGGCTATAGCCTCCGTGTCCCCCGAGTCGGCCGTGAGTACAGCGGCGAGATATTCCACCGGATAATTCGCTTTCATATATGAGGTCTGGTAGGCGACTTTGCCGTAGCTTGCTGCATGCGCTTTGTTGAATCCGTATGCGGCAAAAGGCTCTATCAGCTCCCACAATTTTTGCGCGGTGCTTTCAGAAAGTTTTCCGTACCCGACAAATCCTCGCGTCAGCTTTTGTTTCTCTGCCTGCATGACCTTTGGGATCTTTTTGCCCATCGCTTTGCGAAGCGCATCCGCTTCGAGCCAGGAATAGCCACCGAGTTTTATCGCGGTGAGGAGCACATCATCCTGATACACGAGAAGGCCATAGGAGAAATCCAGATAATCCTTCATGCGTGGGTCCAGAAAATGAATGAGTTTTGGATTGTGCTTGCGTTCCACGTATTGAGGAATGGTCTCCATCGGTCCGGGACGGTAGAGCGCGACCATGGCGTTTATGTCGTGGATGCTCGTGGGGCGCAATTCTTTCAGCCAGCGGGTCATGCCGGAGCCGTTTAGTTGGAAGGTGCCTTCGGTCTCGCCGCGTGCAAGCATTTCGTAGGTTCGTTTGTCATCAATGGGAACATTTTCAATGTCTACCGTGATACCGCGCGTTTCCTTCACACGAAGGACGGCATCGGCGAGGATGGCGAGATTTTTTATGCCGAGGAAATCGAACTTCAGAAGCCCGACGCCGCCGTACTCGTCGGTGATGGAATACATATCGTACTGCGTGATCATTTTTCCGGTGCCTTTTGGGTCTGGCTGTACGGGCGTCCATTCAATGAGCGGGGTCGGTGCGACCACGACGCCCGCCGCATGAACGCCGACGTGTCGCACGCAGCCCTCGATGCGTTTTGCGAGGTCGATGACCTCACGTGATTCGTCGTCTTCGTCGTAGAGCGATTTAAGGTCAGGTTCCAGTTCAAGTGCGTGGTCGATGGTCATCGGGAATCCTTGCGAGCCGATGGGGATGAGCTTTGCGATGCGGTCGCCGGTGGTGTAGGAGTGGCCGAGTGCGCGCGCGACATCACGCACCGCCGCTCGCGCCATCATCGTGCCGAACGTGCCGATTTGTGCGACGTGATCTTCGCCGTATTTTTGTTTCGTGTACGCGATCATATCGTCACGACGATCGTCGGCGATGTCCATATCGATATCCGGCGCTTTTGGGCGCTCCGGATTGAGGAATCGTTCAAAAGGAAGTTTATAGAAAAGAGGATCCACGTTCGTGATGCCGACGAGGTAGGCCACGAGACTTCCGGCGGCGCTGCCGCGCGTCGTGGTGAGGATGCCGGTACGGCGCGCAAATGCGAGCAGGTCGGCGACGATGAGGTAATACACTGCGAATCCTTTGCCGATGATGATATTCAATTCGTATTCAATGCGGTCGGTGACCTCTTTTGTTTCTTTGAAGCCGCGTGTTGGAATGCCGGCAAACGCCTTCGCCCGCAATTCTTCATCGTGATTTTTGAAACCCGGCGAAACGGGTACGGTAGGGAAGGTCCATTTCCCAAGTTCGAAGGAAAGATTGCAGCGGTCCGCTATGGCTCGGCAATTGTCTATGGCGTCCGGCGAATCTTTGAAGAATTTTTCCGCCGTCTTTTCGCTGATGAAGGAGAAATCCTCGTCCTCATTTCTGCCGTGCGCGCCGTGCTGGATGCGGCGCATAATCTCGGTCGCTTCGCGGTCGTCGGTGTTGAGGTAATACACGTCGTTTTGCGCGACGAGAGGTGTATCGTTCGCGCGCGCAAGTGCGATAATTTTTTTCATCAACGCCTCATGTCCCTCGACTTTTGGATGGTGCGTGATTTCCAAGAACACATTGCCCGTGCCGAATATTTCTTTAAATTCCGCGAGTGCGGCGGCGGCGCCGTTCTCATCAGTGGCGCGAAGCAAGTGCGCAACGTCGCCGGCGAATGAAGGAACTATCGCGATGAGTCCTTCATGGTGCTCACGCAATAATTCTTTATCCATACGCGGGCGTTCAAAGAATCCTTCCGTCCATGATTTTGTTACGAGCGCGAGCAGATTTTTATACCCCGCATTATTTTCGGCGAGGAGGACGATGCGCGAACGTCGCACATTCGCATCATCATGGTCACGTCGCGAGTGCAGGGCGAGATAGGCGTCCACGCCGAGTATCGGCTTGATGCCCGCTTTCGTCGCGGATTTATAGAACTCAATGGCGCCATGCATATTGCCGGTGTCGGTGAGTGCGAGGGCATCCATACCCTCTTTCTTCGCTTTTTCTACGAGCTCGTCTATCTTGGGCAACGCCTGAAGGAATGAATAATGGCTATGAGTGTGTAAGTGAATAAAACGACTCATACCGGATGGATGAAGTTTACTCCGTACCAACGCGGAACGAAGTGGAGCTTTGGTGTGGGGCGACTCGCCATGCGCTCCAGTATACCCCGTAGTGAATTTTGGCGATGGGCTTCGCCCGTAATCCGTAATCGGATTACGTCGCCAAAATCTACTACAGGGATATACTTGCCTTATGCGATTCATGCTCGGGGTAGACGAGGCGGGGCGAGGGCCTTTGGCGGGACCGGTTTCGGTCGGAGTGGTGGCCGTCGCAGACGGGTTTGATGTTGCGAAAGAATTTCCGGGTGTCGCCGATTCAAAAAAGCTTTCGGAAAAGAATCGTGAAAAATTATTTCAGATGCTCGCCGCAAGGGTCGTCCTAGGAGATGTGCGCTTCGCCGTGGAGTTTGGAAGCGCCGAGACTATTGATAGAGAGGGTATCGCAGCGGCGGTGCGCCGCGCGGTTTCGCGCGGCGTGAATGCGCTCGCGCCGGACGCGGCGCTTGTCAGGGTTCAGCTCGACGGCTCGCTCAAGGCACCGCCGGAATACTCCCAAGAAACCATCATCAACGGCGATGATCTCATTCCACTAATTTCTCTCGCATCTATTGCGGCAAAAGTATTACGCGACCGACTGATGATGGAATTAGCACAGAGGTATCCGCACTACGGCTTTGAAAAACACAAAGGATACGGCACGAAACTGCATTACGAGATGCTCGCCACATACGGCCCGTGCGCTATCCACCGTCGCTCTTTTCTGCATTGATTTATATGAAGAAATGGGGTATGGTGTTTACTTGTCCGACCATGGGGGTAGGACAAAAATGCTCATTCGAGAAAAGGAGAAGTTATGAATCAAGGAACCCTCGACGGTCCTCTGCTGCCGTTGCCACAAAACGAAAACGGCACCATAGTTGCCAGTCTGAAGTCTCTCAGGCATTTCGGCTTCAAAGCATGCGTGTTCAATGACCCCTGCATACCCGGCGGCAGACCGTGTAGTGGGGCAAGAGTGATTGACCCGACTATCAACAAAGGAAAGACAGTATTGTGTTGCTCTGTTCGCAGAGAACATGTTTCGGCCGATATTTCGGTTACGTGCAAAATGCAGCAGTAAGTAATTGATTCACCAGTATTCGTCGAGCGCCGCCCATGGAGGGACGGCGCTTTTGATTTTTTATCCGCCATGTGATACGGTAGGCTGCATGTCAATTCGAATGCGCCATACGAGCGGTCACACGGCGAATCGCCGGTCGCACCACGCGCTCAAAAATATGAATATCGTGAAGGATAAGGAGAGCGGCAATCTCCGCCTTCCGCATCGCCTGGATGAAGCGACGGGTATGTATCGTGGCAAGCAAATATTCTCCCCGAAGACGAAAGCCGTGAAGGGTGAGAAAGTGAAAGGCGCATCCACCGCACCGGCAGTCGAGGTCGCGCATGACCACAGCCACGAGCACGCAAATGCTGAAACGAATGCGGCAAAGGGAATTCTCGGCAAGATCAAGCGAGCAACTCGCTCTGAAGCGAAGCCCGGTGGTCGCCCTAAAGCGCGCAGCGGTTTCGGCGGTGGCGTCTAAGAGACGTCCAAAAACTCTACCTGCTTCGTTACTGCCAAGCGAGTGAAAGAATAAAGCGTCCTCCGGGACGTTTTTTTCTGAGCGAGCGCAGGAAGAAAGAACAGAGTTCTTACGGGTCCCGTTGATTTTCTCCGTCGTACTTTCAGGTACGCCTACGAAAATCAACATCCCGCGCCTCACCACAAGAGTACTTCCAAATCTCTAGTCGTTCCGCTCCTGAGATTTTGGTCGTGCATCTGAAAGTTTTTGAACAGTCTCTCAATTCAATTGTTTTCCACTAGCGCCTAGAGCCTAGTGCCTTGCATCTGCTATAGTGTTTCTACAGATCTTTCCATGGCGAACCGACATCTTGCGCGCTCAGTTGTTCTCCAGACTCTTTTTGAGTGGGACACCACGCACGCGTCCGACAAAGACACGGAAGCCATTCTCGCGCGCAACGTCGCGGAATTTGGCGGTGATGATACCGACCATCCGTTTATGGAAAGCCTTCTCCACGGCGTGCTTGCGAAGAAAGAAGACATTGACCTCGTTATCAGTAAAGCCGCGCCCGAGTGGCCCTTGGAGCGCATCGCTCCCGTAGACCGCAACATCTTGCGTCTCGGGCTCTACGAGCTTCTGTTTGCCGATCGCAGTCAGGTGCCGGCGAAGGTCGCCATCAACGAAGCCATCGAACTCGCAAAGACGTTCGGCGGGGACTCATCCGGCAGATTCGTGAACGGCGTCCTCGGCGCGGTGTACAAAGAGCTCGGCGAACCGGGCAAAGATGAACAGGGAAGTAAGAAAGTAAAACGCGAAGAACTGCCGCTGGAAAAAATGGGCGGCGCCATCGTCTACGCCAAGCACGATGGGCAGTACTATCTCGCACTTGTGCACGACGTCTTCGGTCGATGGACCCTTTCCAAAGGCCATATTGAAGAAGATGCAACGCCGGAAAAAGGCGTCACGCGCGTCATCAAAGAAGAGCTCGGGCTGGATGCAAAGGTGGAAAGCCGTGTCGGCGAAAATGAATACGTCGCTTCGCATCCGGAAAAAGGAAAGGTAAGAAAGCATGTGTGGTTCTTCCTTGCTTCAAGCGAATTTGAACCTTTGGTACTGAAAAAGAGCGGTGGCCTCGACGACGCAAAATGGTTCCGTCTGCAGGACATCATTGAGCTCAATTTTTATGACGACATGTTGCCCATCGTAACAGCAGCCGTGCAAAAGCTTTTGGATCACTCGAGTCGCTAGACTAAGCCGCGTGTGAGCGCGCGGCATATTGCTTCCGAGAATCGATGCGGGACGCGGGTATTGTGATTTTGGAGCACGCGTCGTCCCGCCCCGCCGCGGGACGCGCTCACTCTCGGCGTCGCAAATTGCGGCGCAGCCGCCCTCCGGCGCCGCAATTCGCCATGCTGCTCCGCCTCCGAGAGTCTCCAAAATTACAATACCCGCGTCCCTTTTAGAGACACGCGGTGTGTTGCGAGGAAGGAGTTGCGTAGCGTGCATGCACGGTCTTTTGGTATCAGCTCTGTGCGGCATTCTGATGCCGCTATGCCAAAAGATGCACTGCGTAGATTACTGCCAAGCGAGACGAGTGGTGAATATTCTTCATATTCACCTGAGGCGAGCGCAGGAAGAAAGAAATGCTCTTGCACTTTCTTAGGAAATGCCGGGCTGGCGACATTTCCGCTCCTCCGCAGCAATACATCGCGCGTCTCGTTTACTGTTTGATTTCTCGGCGATTTACGACATACTACAGTCATGCCCGATTTTGAAGCATTCGCGAAACAGCTCGGTGTTTCATTCCACGACCTCAATCTCCTGATTGAGGCTTTGACGCACCGTTCGTACCTCAACGAGCATCGTGACTACACCGGCTCGCATAATGAGCGTTTGGAATTCCTTGGTGATGCCGTGCTTGAGCTCGCCGCCACCGATTTTCTTTTCAAGAAGTTTCCCGCAAAGCCCGAAGGTGAGCTCACCGCGTATCGCGCCGCGCTCGTAAACACTGTCTCGCTCGCCGAGAGTTCGCAAGCGCTCGACGTGAATGATTTCTTGCTCCTTTCAAAAGGTGAATCAAAAGACACCGGCCGCGCGCGCGATGTCATTCTTGCAGATGCTTTTGAAGCAATCATCGGCGCAATTTATATGGATTCGGGCTACGAGGCGGCGGAAGCATTCATTGCACGTAATTTGTATACCAAGATAGACAAGGTTATCGCGGAGCGTTCGTACCAAGACGCGAAAAGTCGTTTTCAAGAAATCGCGCAAGAAAAGAAGGGAATTACACCTGCCTACGAAACGCTGTCAGAAATTGGCCCCGATCACGACAAGCGCTTTACCGTTGGTGTCTTCATAGGCTCCGAAGAAATTGCCCGAGGAGAAGGGCAAAGCAAACAGGAGGCAGAACAAGCTGCTGCCGTCGCAGGGCTTAATAAGATGCAGTGGGCCTAACAAAGGCTTTTCATTTGATACAATAAACAGGTAATGCTGAAGCGGCTGGAAATAGTCGGGTTTAAGTCGTTCGCCAAGAAAACGGTCTTGGATTTTTCGAATTCCACGACCGCCATCGTGGGACCGAACGGCTCGGGCAAATCGAATGTCGCCGAAGCGTTCCGTTTCGCGCTCGGCGAGCAATCGATGAAGAGCATGCGCGGCAAGCGCGCCGAAGACCTCATCTGGGGCGGTTCGCATACCGTTCCTCGCTCTAACCGCGCATCGGTGGTCATCATTTTCGATAATTCCCCGAAGGGGCCCCTTCGGGGCTCGCGGCAGTTCAAGATAGATTTTGACGAGGTTGCCATTGAGCGCGTGGTCTTCCGCGACGGCACGAGCGAATACTCAATCAACGGCTCGCGTGTCCGCCTGCGCGACATCAACGAGCTTCTCGCGAGTGCGAACATCGGCGAGACCGGCCATCACATCATTTCGCAAGGCGAGGCGGATCGGATACTGCTCGCAAATGCGCGCGAACGCCGCTCCATGCTCGAAGACGCGCTCGGGCTCAAAGTCTACGAATTCAAGAAGCAAGAGGCGAGTAGGAAGCTCGAGAAAACCGAGGAAAATATCGGGCAGGTGAATTCCCTTCGCCGCGAACTCGCGCCGCACCTGCGATTTCTTGAGAATCAGGTGAAGAAACTCGAGCGCGCGGACGAATTGCGCAAAGAGCTCATCAGCCTTGCACAGACTTACTTCGCCATTGAGGACACGTATCTTTCGCAGGAGAAAAAGAAAGTTACTGAAGATAAGCAGAATGCGAAGGAACGGCTTGCGGTCGCGACTTCAGAGCTCGCGATCATCGAGGAGCGCGCGACCACCGACGAAGAGGGTTCAAAGCGCCTCGCGCTCGTGCGCAATGCGGAACACGATGTGGAACGCATCACCGGCGAACGAAGCGAACTCTCACGTAAGCTCGGCCGTGTGGAGGGCGGCCTTGCTGCCGCGAAAGAGCGGTCCGAGCGCGTCGCGCGCGAGCCATATGCGAAGGTGCCGCGCCAAGATCTCACCGAGCTCGCGCGCGAAGTGGCGAAGCAGGCTGAGGAAGCGGTAACGCCGGACACTATTTATGCCGCGCTCGCGGCCATCAACAAAGCGGTCAAAGCATTCGTCGGCCGCTTCACGGCACCGGGCGACGACTTGCTTGCCGACGAAGAGCGCACGGCCTATGCGCTTGAAAACGAACGGACGGAACTGGTCGCAAAAGACAAACTTCTTTCAGAACAACTTGAAAAAGCGAAGTCCGCACTTTCGCGCGCTCGCGAAGCGCTCACCGCGCACGACGAAACCGGCAGGGAATTACGTCGTCGCATCCTCGACCTCGCGCAGGCGAAAGCGCATGAAGAGGGCGAAGTGGCGAAGTCTGACGCGCGAGAGCACGAGCTCACCATGCTTTCTGAATCTCTTGAGCGCGATAAGGCAGAGGCACTCGCGCTCGGCGGTTCCTCGGTAGTTTCCTATTCCCCGCTCTCGCAATTGCCTTCTGAAGAACGTCGCATACAGGAAGATCGCAAGCGCACACTCGAGCGCACGAAGATACGCCTTGAAGAAGCGGGGGGGACCGGTGAAGAAATTCGTCAGGAGCACAAAGAGGTCTCCGAGCGGGAAGTATTCCTCGCGAAAGAGCTTGATGACCTCGCGAAATCAGCGGCGGGACTCCGTGCTCTCATCGACGACTTGGATACGGAATTGCAGAAGCATTTCTCCGACGGACTTTCCAAAGTCAATGCGTCGTTTGGTGAATACTTCGCGCTTATGTTCGGCGGCGGCAGTGCTCGCCTCGCGCTTGAGGAACCGGAACCTGAGGAAGATACCGAAAATATGGAGGAAGAGATCGAAGATATGCCTGCCGAGAAAGAACGTCCGGGTATTGAAATTGCCGTCAATCTGCCGAAAAAGAAAGTGCGCTCGCTGATGCAACTCTCGGGCGGGGAGCGAGCACTCACGAGTATCGCGCTCATCTTTGCGATGAGTCAGGTGAATCCGCCGCCGTTTTTGATACTCGACGAGACCGACGCTGCGCTCGACGAAGCGAACAGCCGCCGCTATGGCGATATGATAGAGAATCTCGCCAAGAAGTCGCAGCTCATCGTCATCACCCACAACCGCGAGACCATGAGCCGTACGACTATCCTCTACGGCGTGACCATGGGCGGCGATGGTGTCTCCAAGCTCCTCTCGGTCAAATTCGACGAAGCCATCGCCGTGGCGAAATAGTCTTATTTGTTTAATGTATAATTAAACATATGTCTAGAGAAATACCGGTCTTTTTCAAGAATCTATCAGGCATCTGTTTTATAGGTCTCCTTATTCTTATAGTTGTTTCTGACACAATACGTAATGTCAATAATGATTCGATGGGTAATCTCGATTTTAGTCCAGTATTGGCAATCGTGCTGTTGATAGCTTTTTTCTTGCTCTCGATCCATGTAGCACGCATTGACGCTCGTTCGAATCCAAAACCATCAAAGACAACTCCGGAGAAGGTTATTGAGTATGGAATTGTTATTACACTTATACTCATAATGGCAACAGCGATTATTTTATTCTATTTCCATTAGTAGAAGTTTAAGTCTTTACGAGACTGGCACAAAATCCAATTCTTTTTCGGCGATGCGGGCGGTGGAGAGGCTAAATATACGGACTTACGATGTCCGTAATTTACTCTAGGCGCATTAAGCCCATGTCTGCCTCGGCATCAGCTAAGTAATCGCGCAAAGCGCTCGGGTAATTGCCGAGCGCATCTTTAAAAAGCGATGTTGTGAGAATCGACGGAAAATTCTTCTTGCCGGCATAATCGGGATAACTGCTCCAGCGATACTGTTCCAAATAGCTCAAGGCGTCTTTGGCGCTATGAATTCCAGCGTGACTACGTTCTCGCCACTTTTCTGCTCCCGGCAGATAATCGAGCGGGTTGAGATGAATATAGTGGAGTATGTAATTAAAGTGGGCATCATTTTCTATAAGAATCTTTTTCGTCCGGCTTTGGAACAACGTCCCCACCCGGTCATATTTCTCGTTAAATGATTTCGCATACCCAACATTGAGTTTGCGCAGAAATAGCGAAAGGCCGCCTTCAACCAATTCAGATAAAAGCAGATGATAATGATTCTTCATCAGGCACCACCCATGGATCTCTACCAGCCGCTCCTCTGACCTTTCTTGAATATACGGACTTACGATGTCCTTAGATTTAAAGCGATAACCAGCGTTTGAGTCCGAAGGAATCACATCATTGAATTCGTACATATCGTGGATGAAGCGAAGTCGGTCGAGATCATCCATATACAAATCCTGCCCGTGTACCGCCCGATTCAATACATGCCAAAGTTCCATGGACTCATGTTAGCGCATATGCGGACTTACGATGTCCGTAATTCACAAAGTTGAAAATGTGGAGATAGGTGCTAGAGTGCCGGCACCTCAATACTGTGTGGAGGCGACAATGGCTGAGAAGGTGAAGTCACCGAAGTTGAAAGACTTGAAAGAAAGACCATGTTCCTTGGAAGAACTGCAGGCGGCGCTCATTAAGTTGATTGAGCTCCATAATGGAATGAACGCTGTGATAAATAGGATGGTCTCGTCCGGCCAGATCAGGTCGAGACGAGATGCTATATGGGACACGCCCTTCTTTTGATTTGATTTTGGCGCGATGCGGCAAGGGAAACCTTGCCGCGATTTTTATCCAGTTTTGGGAGAGCAAACCCTCGCCTTCAGGCGAACCTTTTAAGAGGTGTTAAAATCATTTTCAATGAAACTGTATCGAACCGGCCCCCACACGGTCTTCGATCTCAAATACC
>JBAYHD010000012.1:0-13695 GCA_041666305.1 Minisyncoccota bacterium
AGGTGGTATTTGAGATCGAAGACCGTGTGGGGGCCGGTTCGATACAGTTTCATTGAAAATGATTTTAACACCTCTTAAAAGGTTCGCCTGAAGGCGAGGGTTTGCTCTCCCAAAACTGGATAACAAAAGTCCCCGCACAGACGCGGGGACTGAAGAGGCCCGAGGATCCACATGAGCTCAATCGCTGATGACGGAACCGCTGCACCCATCATCCCAATCGGTGCAGAAAGTGAAACAGCGTCGAGGATCTTTTTCCAACTTCTTGATGAGGTCGTACAGCTTTGTTCCTTTCGGGAGACCCTCGGTAAAACAGTTTACGTCCATGCTGTGCGATGGCGCGACTCCTGGCACGTTCGCACCCGGAATATCCGTAACACGGAACGCCACCCAGCAGTCTTTCCCGAAGATCATTTTTCTCTTGAAGAATCTTCGGACGTATTTTTTCAGTGCTACCGGAGCCTTGAGTATCGTACTGTTGGTAATCGCTATGAAATCACCGCTTTTGTGCATGGTGTCCTCCAATAAGTTGCAGGGTGTCTGGGGAGCACTTAATCAGCACAAATGTGTATTGTCAATTCGCTCGTGTTAGCCGTGGAGGAATACCATCACATCGCCGTCTTGCACAATGTATTCCTTCCCTTCCGTGCGGAGCTTCGCAGTCTCGCGCGCATCGGCCCAGCTCGATGACGCGAGCAGGTCGTTGGTGGCAATGACTTCCGCGCGGATGAATTTATTCAAAAAGTCGTTGTGGATGGCGGCGCCGGCGACCGGCGCCGGGCTCCCGCGCGTAACGGTCCACGCGCGCGTCTCATCGGTACCGGTAGTAAAGAATGAAATGAGGTCAAGTGTGGAATAGGCTCCGCGAATGAGATCAGCGAGACCGTCTTCCGGCACGCCGAGTTCCTGGCGGAAACCGGCGCGATCATCGTCGGCAACGTCATTGAGCTCGCGTTCGGTCGCGGCATCCACGCATACATACCGTCCGCCGAGCGATTTGATGAGCTCGTATGCGCGCTCTGCGCGTCCATCTTTAAGTTCGTCGAGATTGTGCCCGCCGCTCTTTTTATTGAGCGCGTAGAGTATCGGCTTCATGGTGAGCAAATTCAAATGCGTAATACTCTTCTTTTCTTCATCGGTGAGCCCCGCATGGAGTGCGAGCTTCCCTGCCGAGAAGCCTTGCGCGAGCTTCACGAGTGCGGCGTCTTCGGCGACGAACTCTTTGCGACCTGCTCGGATATCGCCCGCGATCTTGTCGCGGCGCTTTCGCACTTGTTCGGCATCGGCGAGTACGAGTTCCACATTGATGACCTCGATATCCTTGTACGGCTCAATGTCCTTTTCCACGTGGATCACGTTCGGGTCGTCAAAGAAACGGACTACCTGAAGAATGGCGTCTGTTTCGCGAATGTTCGCGAGGAATTGATTGCCGAGCCCTTCACCTTCCGCGGCGCCTTTCACCAGTCCCGCGATGTCCACGAATTCAATAGCCGCCGGAATGGTCTTTTCGCTCTTGGAAAACTCCGTGAGTGCGGCAAGCCGCGCGTCAGGCACACCAACGACGCCCACCGACGGATCGATGGTGCAAAAAGGATAATTCTCCGCTGGTACGGACGCCTTCGTGAGCGCATTGAACAACGTCGATTTACCGACGTTAGGGAGCCCAACAATTCCAATTTTTAGCATAGTTATTTTAGTCGCCGACAATGTTTACCCCGTATCAACGCATTCAGATGCTTTGATACGGGGCCTATCTTCAACATAAAAACATTCTAAAACACTTTTGCTATTTATGCAAATGGTGTCGTGAGGTGCTGCCAAGCACGAGCATGCGGCCGTATTGGAGGATCGCGTAGAAAACGACGGTCGCAACAACGAGGACCGCCACGGCTGAACCGAAAGAGAGTACCGGCAGCTGCCCGATGGTGAGAAATGCGAGGAACCACCATGCGGTGAAGACGATTGCGGAACCGAACGCAAATGAGAGGCGGCGGAGGGAGAGCGCCCATGCGGCATAAATGATAAGAAGTGCCAGCAATGTAGAGGTCCAATAGTCAGGCGAGAGCGCCGGCTGGATCGATACGCGGAGGTAATAATCAGCGATGACTAGTGCGAGCGACGCAAGCAGGAGAAGCAGCATGCCGAAACGCAATCCCCGCGCAATAACGTTCATATGGGCGCGCTCGGCGGTGTCGATATGGCCGTCCCGCATGGCGCGGATGTATGCGATTTCGGACCACACCGCCGTAAATGCACCGACGCTTGCGCCGAGCGCTTGGCAAAAAACGAGAAATGGCACGAGTGCATTCATATTATTTTTTCTGCAACAGCACGGAGAGCTCGGCGCGATATTTTTTCATTACTTCAAGCGCCGCTTTCGTTTCGTTCTCTCCGCCTTTCTTACGGCGCTCTATCTCCTCTCCGATTTTTTTGAAGAGCTGAGGATCCTTGGAGACCATTTCGGTCATCTGTTCACGCTGTGCCTCCGGCACGTCCTTCAATTTCCACTTCGCGTACTGTTTGAGGAGAAAACTCTGTATCGACATGACCTCATTCTAACATGACCGAACATGGCGCGCGTGCGCCTAGCGGGAATAATCCTCACGCATGTGAAGCCCTCGGACGGTCCGCGTGGTGAAATAGAGCGCGATAAGCGAAAGGAGCGCGAGCGCCTCCACGTACACGAACGAGGAATCGAAAAGACTCGCTCCTGCGCGATACCGACTGACAGCGGTCGTGCCGAAAAGGAGCGTACCGTATATAGCGAGAAACGTGTTCGCCCAATGTATCCAGAATTGCGCCGGGTTCGTGATGCCCGCCGCGATGACGAGCACGACCGCAGCGATAACCGTCCCAAAAGTCGAAAGGGGGAGGTCAGCACCGGTAGATTGCGCGACGATAAGCAGAACGGCACTGACAACAAAGAGTATGCGCACGCCGTCTCCGTGATAATGCGGAATTTCGCGGTGCCGAGGCACATGATCCCCTCCGTCGCCGTTTCCTTCAAAAGTCATACCTCCAGTATACCCCCCGCGAACCCATTGCAAGCCCCTCGCGAGGATAGCCACAGCCCTCTGGGGATAGAGCGCAAAGCCCTTCCCTATGCTATATACTAGAGGCAGTCGAATAGACTTAATACAATATACATTCATTATGGTACGAGTACTCAATCCAGCTTTGTCAAAACCGCTCGGTCTGTCCGCAGATCTCGAGGCAGTCGTCGGTGCGGGTCCTATGCCCCGCTCCCAGGTGGTCAAGAAGCTTTGGGAATACATTAAGAAGAACGATCTCCAGAATCCGGCGAACAAGCGGAACATCCTCGCGGATGAGAAGCTGAAGAAGATCTTCGGCGGCAAGAGCGAAGTAACGATGTTCGAGATGACGAAACTCGTCTCGGCGCACATCAAATAACCGGACATCCGTCCGTGCAATCGAAAACCCGCCAGAAGGCGGGTTTTCGATTGCACGGACTGGTTAAATGCTTATATATATTGTATCGTCATTTCGGCGCACCTTTCATCCACAATACATCTCGGAGGAGTCACTATGGACAAGTTCATGCCGGGATTTCTCCTGGCTGTGTCAATATTTTTGACCTCATGCGCGAGTGTCCCCAACGGGATTGGCATGAAGATGTGCAGCGATTCCCCTCACAACGCGATCAGCGTATTCGTACAAGGAGTCAAGGAATTCAGCATCGCGCTCCTACGGGCGGTAACTCCTGATGGAATGTCTCTGTACAAAATCTTCGGAAGTGGCGACGAAAGCCGAGGGAAAGAGGTCATACGTGAGATCTCCGAACACCCGGAACTATCGGGGGGAAATAGGAGTTGCGCGTGCAAACTTCTTTCGATGACAGACACCGCCGACCCGAACGAGAAGATTGTCGTCATAAAAAGGGCAGCAACCGTCGAAGACGATGTGCGCGACTACAAACGGTCCTTCCGTGTCCACTTTGGGGACGGGAATTGCGTCCTTACCGTTGAGCCCGTCGAATCAAAATGGGAACGGATCGTTGGATAACCTCTACTGCCTGTAAGACATCATCTTGCAGGCAGTTTTGTTTTGTGGACCCGAGGGGGATCGAACCCCTTACCTCCGCCATGCCATGGCGGCGCTCTACCAAGTGAGCTACGGGCCCTGAGTGAGGAAACAAGAATGAATGTCTTCAATCATTCTTGTTGTCCGAACGAAGGGTTCGTATCGAGTCCGCGAAGATACCGGCCCGAACAGAACCAGTGGACCATAGCGGAGTCGAACCGCTTACCTCGTCAATGCGAATGACGCGCTCTACCAGTTGAGCTAATGGCCCGTACTTGTACATAATACCCAAACCACACAGAGTCACAATGATGCGCTCTACTGGCAAGTGAGCCGAGTTCATGAGTACATGTCCTCATATGCTCATGCGAGGCGAACGCTGCCAGAAAGCCGGTCTGGTTTCCGAATTTAGACCGGCTTACCAGTTGAGCTAATGGCCCTTACGAACAGAACCGATTCTAACACGCACGAAAACTAATTTCATCGGGCCGCCGGGAATTGAACCCGGCCCTTATCCACCCCATGGACATGTACTGCCGATATACTACGGCCCGTCGTAAATGCAGAATAACACGATATAATTTAGAAATGCCAAAAGCAAGAAACGGCATTCGTTACTTACCCTTCGTAAAGGAAAAAGCGAAATTGCTTCGAGCTGAAGGAATGACTCATCGCGAAATATCCAAAGAATTGGGTGCAAGAACTAGCACAGTTCATTTATGGACTAAAGATATCCGCATTACCCCAGCACAAAAACAAGCCATTGGTGCTCGAAAAAACCAACACCGGATGAGTGAGGTCGAAAAGAAAATCGCCAGGGAACGATTAGCTCCCTATCAATATCGAAAGAAATATTCGAATGAAGATCTCCTCAATGAAATCCGAGATTTTTATACACAAAATGGCCGTATTCCTCTCAAGCGCGAGTTTAATGCGTTGCGCATATATAGAGTTAGGTTTGGAAGTTGGAACAACGCGGTCAAGAAAGCTGGTTTCGATACTAATCCCGTTTTATTTTCTAAAAGGTTTATTGCTTCTGATGGACACGTGTGCGATTCGTTTACCGAACGAATAATCGATGACTGGTTATCCGCAAATAACATCGTTCATGAACGAAATGTACGATACGGAGCCACAAAGTTCACAACCGATTTCAAAATTGATTCTGCTATATTCGTCGAATTCTTTGGACTTGCTGGAGTGCAAAAGAAATATGACAAGAATATTGAAAAGAAACGCTTACTAGCTAAGGAGATGAATTATCGACTTATTGAAGTTTATCCAAACGATATTTACCCCAAGAATAAACTACCTGTACTACTTGGAGATGCTCTCTGTCGGGCCGCCGGGAATTGAACCCGGTCTACACGCACCCGAAGCGTGCGTACTACCGGCATACTCCGGCCCGACACAGAACACCTCCCTTGTGCGCTCTGCAGGGATCGAACCTGCGACCTTACGCGTGTGAAGCGTACGCTCTAACCAACTGAGCTAAGAGCGCGTGCACAACTTACCTTATCAGATTTCCCGTTAGATTCCCAGATTACTGAGCGCACGGATGACTTCCTTTATCGGCAACGAGAAGCCGATGTTTTGCGAACCTCGTACCATCGCAACGTTCACGCCGACCGCCTCGCCCGAGAGATCCACCAAGGGGCCGCCCGAGTTCCCCGGATTGATGGCGGCATCAGTCTGAATGACACCGGTCAATGTCTCCGTGCCTCCTTGGTCATTGCCTGCAGTGACGCTCCGGTTAAGACCGGAGACAACGCCAACTGAAACCGAGTTGCTGTATTCGCCGAGCGCATTTCCTATCGCAAATACCGATTGCGCAAGCTGCAGTGCCCCCGAGTCACCGAGCGGCACCGTCGCGTATCCGCTTCCGGAGATCTTTACCACGGCCAAATCTTGCGTGGGTGAACGCCACACCACCGTACCTGCTTTTTGTTTTCCGTTTGAGAGAAGCACCGTGTAAGTAGCGTTCGTGTCCGGAACGACATGCTTGTTCGTTACGACATAACCGTTACTTCGTACAAGAAAACCGGTTCCGGCAGAGACCTGTTTTGTCGTCGTACCAATTTGCTGATAGACCGGCACTTGCATACCGAACCCTTGGAAGAAGGGGTCATTGCCGAACGGATTTTCATACGTCACTTGCAAGAGCGGCACGACTTGGCTTTCCACGATAGACACGACCGCGGGTGTCACCTTGGCGACCGCGTCTTGTAGCAACTGGCTCTGCGACTTTTGCGCCACCTGCCCGCGGCGCGCAAGCTCGGCGAGATTTGCCGCGGTATTCGCGGCGGTTGTGCTCGCGGTATTCGCAAGTTCATACACGGATGCTTGGAGCGATGCTACTGAATGTGAAAGCCGTGTTATTTGCCCATTCTCATACACAAGCCCGCCAACGAGCAGTACCATCGCCAGGAGCGCTACGAGCCAGAGTGTGTCAACGCTTCTTTTCATGCTTTTATAGTATGGCACAATATGTTATTCTTCCTCAACTTGGGCCGTTAGCTCAGTTGGTAGAGCACCTCGTTTGCAACGAGGGGGTCGCAGGTTCGAATCCTGTACGGTCCACCAAAAAGTTATTTTCTCCCGATAATTTGAAGCCAGACGGTTTTTCCTGATGGGTTTGGATTTCGCAATTTCGAAATCACCTCAAGTCCCGCATTGGTAAGATAGCCTTCAAGTTCGTTCATTGTGAAATAACTAAAGAAGCGTTCGTACTCATACCCATAGTCATTTTCCTTTTCAATTCCTTCATCCGGTTTTCCTTCGCGGGATTCTTTGACCGCGATATAGAGAAAACCGCCTGGCACGAGCCGTCCGGTCATTTTCTTTACCACATCGCCGGCATCTTTTTTCGGAATATGTAAAAGCGATGCCTGTGCGAACACTCCATCAAATGTTTCTACCATCGAGTCGATATCTGTCATCGACAACACTCTGAAATCGCCCCCGGGTACTTCACGCTTTGCTATTTCAAGTAGGTTTTCGGAAATATCGATACCAGTGACTTTCAATCCGTGGTCGGTAAGGTATTTCGACTTCACACCGCTACCGCAGCCGACGTCAAGAACATGTGCGCCCGGAGGAAGTTTTTTTATAAAAGAATCTGTGCCTCCTACCCACCATTCGTCATGCGAATGGTCCTTGTGCCAATCGAGAGCAATGCGGTTATACGTTTCTTTTAAATCCATTGTTTATCTCCCAAGCGCTAAATTGACCAGATGAGAAAGGAAGTCGGGGAAGGTGACGCCGACTGAAGCGAGTGCCTTTGGCATCAGTGATTCAGTCGTAAGTCCGGGGAGCGTATTCGTTTCCAAGTAATAAATGCCTTTCGGGGTGACGATGAAATCGCTCCTCGAGTAGTGACGGAGCCCTAAAGCGCGATGCATTACCTTTGCGGCGCGTTGCAGTTCTTCGGCAGCGACGCGGGAGAAATTGCCGGGACACACTTCGCGTGATTTTCCGGAATATTTCGCATCATAGGAAAAGAAATCATCTTCAGGCGGAATGATTTCAATAGTCGGAAGAGAATAGAGCGCTTCGCCTCGCAATCCTTCTACGACCCCAACGGTCGCTTCCCTACCGCGGATAAATTCTTCTACGAGCACACCTGGCGCACCGTCCGCAAAAAGTCTTTCAATGGCGTCATGCACCGGTGCAAATCCGCCCACGATGGAAATACCGACCGAGGAACCCCATCCCACCGGCTTCACGATGACCGGCTGGTGGAAACTTCGGATTATCTCGGCGGCTGCATCGTTGGTATCCTCCACTCGTTCAACAAAATACGATTCCGGTGTAAGTAATCCCTCTTCTTGCGCGCGCGCTTTCGCCATCACTTTATGCATTGCGAGATACGAGCCGAATGAATTCGCACCCGCATACGGAACGCCGAAAAGTTCGAGTAACTTTTGCACCTCCCCGTCCTCGCCGTATTCGCCGTGCAGGCCGATGAGCGCAACATCGAGTTGCCGTAGTACACGCTCGGGTGCAACAGACCGGCCACGGTCGTGCCACACACCCTGCCGGTCGATGTAAATATCACGCGCTAGGTATCGTTCCTCGGGAAGCGCGGCAAGGATGGCGGCACCGGTCTTCAGCGAGACTTCATGCTCGCGCGATGGCCCGCCTCGCAGGACTCCAACGACAGTTTGCATATATGGCTATTGTAACAAAATCTTAGTTCCTTTGGTTACTAATAACAATGAGCGCCGCCTCAAGGAGATACGCGGGGGAGCTGTTCCTGGTCTTGAGCGCGCTTTCATTCTCCTTTGAGTGGTACTTCATACGTGTGTTAGCCAATAACGGCTTCTCGACTTTTGACATCGTCTTCGGACGGGCATTCGGTTCGCTCTTAATAATGATTTGCTGTCTACCCTTCTTTTACACCAGAATAGTTTCGTCAAAGGAAAAAATAAGAAAGAATTATATATTTATTTTCGTCCTTGGCTGTATCGCGATGCTTTCAAATACACTTTATAATATAGCCTTGCAACTGACCACGGTTGCGAACACGCAAGTCATTTTATATTTGTGCGTTTTTTGGGGTATTTTGTTTGGCTCTTTGTTTTTAAAAGAAAAATCCTCACATAAAAAAGTTATTTACACCGGTATAGCCTTTCTGGGAATTTGTGCAGCGATTCTAAAAAACGATGCAGGTATCGCCATTTCGCTTGGTATCGGTGAATTGTTTGCTCTTGTCGTAAGTTTCCTTCTCTCAATGGATGCGATTATTTCAAGAAAGATTAGACAGGTGAGTATTTTCGCCAGAATGCTTCTCATCTACACCGTCATGGTGTTGTTGTCATTTATTATTATTTTTTACCTACACGGCATTGCATATTTCTACAATTTTCTTTCTTATCCGTTCCTCATGTATTCACTGGCACTTGCGATGACATCAGGCATCCTTGGGAAAGGGTTGACATATTTAGGAATTAACTATGTTCCCGCATCAATCGCGCTCGTGCTCATGCTCTTGGAGCCAATCGCTCAAATAATGACTGCATATCTTATAGCAGACGAAAAACTGTCTCTCCTCAACATGTGCGGAATCTTCGTTGTTTTTGCAATGGTCATCTTAATTTCAAAAAAGAAAACGGGGGCGATGGCTTCCGTGTAGATATAAGAGTTTACGAAACCCTTAATTTTTTAGAGCGGGCACGGCGGTGACGAGATAATGAGAAGCGGTGGGCTTCGGCGTTGGCGAGGACGGCGTCGACTTCGGAGATGCCTGCCGCCCGCGCTCCGATGACTTCGCGCGGGCGATGCCGTTCATCTTTCACTACTGCAGCAACCTGAATACTGATTTTCATTTCTTTCAATACTGTTTCGGCTGCTTTCTTCTGTGTCTTCCCGCCATCCACAACTATCGCATTCGGGAACGGCCACTCCGGATGATTCAATCGGCGCGTGAGAATTTCTTTCAGAGATGCAATGTCATCATTCTTCTTCACTCCGCGTATGTTAAATGTCCGGTAATCCTTCTTGATCGGCGACCCGTCGACGACAACCGTCATAACTCCGATCGCATTCGTACCCGCCAAATGCGCCGTGTCGTATGCCTCGATCCGCGAGGTGACACCTTTCGAGGTGTCACCTCGCGGACCTCGCGGAATATTCTCATCCTTGATGAGAGAAACGTCTTGAATGTGATCGAGTGCGAAAAGTTGTCTGCGTGCCTCCGCAGCATCTTCAAAGCGTTCGTCCTTTGCCGCCGCACGCATTTCCTTCTCAAGCAGAATGCGCAACTCCTTCCCCCGTCCGCTCAAGAAGAGCATCACCTTTCGTATCGACTTCCGATATTCTTTTAGGTTTACCTTATTGTGACCTATAGGCGATGCTAAGGTAAACCTCATACCGCGCGGATACTGCCCTATCTGCGTATTGAATTCTATCTGTGCACGATTATGTTTACTCTTCGCTCCGACCGGCTTTGGCGTATCAAAAAATGGGAAGATGCGGCGGATAAGCCGCAGGCCTTCTTTCAGCTGCGCGCCAGATGGGAACGGTCCGTATATTCCCTTATACTTTATACTTTCTACTTTCCCCTTCGCAAAATCTATATCCTTACCACGAACCGCGAGTACTCTCGGTATCTCTTCGTCCGTAATAATGGCGTACAAAAAAGTCTTATCATCTTTCCCTTCCGCATTTGCCCGCGGCTGACATTTTTTAATCAGCGCCGCTTCAAGAACCAATGCTTCCAAAACCGTGGGGGTAGTATGATATATCATACCAGTCGCCTTGGTGACCATGTCTACGACGCGCGGACCGCGCGTTGCGATGAGATTATCGTCGAAGTAGCTTCGCACGCGATCGCGCAGGCTCGTGGCCTTGCCCACATACAGTACCTTCCTGCCCTGCTTGAACAGGTACACGCCCGGCACATCCGGCAGGTCAAATTTATGTAGCTCGCTTTTTTGCATGGCCCGTCACACTATGTTAACTAATGACACTTCTATACGAAAATTGTACTTGGTCAAAAAAATCATAATATAGTTATTTTGACTTAGTGTGGCGGGCATGGCGTTTGAGTACTTTACTCAGATATTCGCCCGTATGCGAGCCTTCCGTGTCGGCGACTTCTTCCGGCGTTCCTTTCGCAACGATCTTCCCGCCGCCAGCACCACCCTCGGGACCGAAATCGATAAGATAGTCCGCGCTTTTTACCACATCTAAATTGTGCTCGATGACCACGACCGTGTTGCCGCGGCGCACAAGCTCCTGCAGTATCTCAATAAGTTTTTTCACGTCCTCGTAATGCAAGCCCACCGTCGGTTCGTCTAAGAGATAGATCGTCTTCATCGGCATCGAGCGATAGAGCTCGCTCGCTATCTTCACGCGCTGAGCTTCCCCGCCCGAAAGCGTTGTCGCGCTCTGGCCGAGCGTGAGATATTCAAGGCCGGTTGCATTCAAACTCATCAAGCGATCGTTGATGGCCGGAATATCACCGAAGAATTTTTCCGCTTCTTCGATCGTCATTTGCAATACTTCATAAATATTCTTCCCGCGGAAGGTCACTTCAAGCGTCTCTTTCATAAAGCGCTTACCTTCGCACACGTCGCAGGTCACGTAGACCGTCGGCAAAAAATGCATTTCTACCGCGATAGAGCCGTTGCCCTGGCACGCCTCGCAGCGACCTCCAGTAACGTTGAAAGAGAACCTGCCCGGCTTCCATCCGCGTGCGCGCGCTTCTGCAGTGGCCGCGAAGAGATCTCGGATATGAGTGAAGGCGCCGGTGTAGGTCGCGGGATTGGAACGCGGCGTGCGGCCGATTGGCGACTGGTCGATGAGCACGGCGCGGCCGACGTATTCGGTGCCGGTCATGCTGGCGACGTGTTCGAGTTTGGCTTCGCGTCGCGCAAACCTTGAGGCTATATTTCGATGCAAAATATCATACAAAAAGGTGGACTTCCCGCTTCCCGACACACCGGTGATGCACACGAGCTTGCCCAAAGGAACGTCAATATTCTGATTCACGAGATTGTGGAGCGTTGCGCCGCGGACGCGAAGCCATCCTTTCTCACTCGTGCGACGTTCTTCCGGCACAGCAAGTTCTTTTTCTCCGCGAATGTAGGCGAGCGTGCTTGAACCGCTTTCATTTTCTTTCGCGGTGAGCAAATCGTCGAGCCAGCCGGACACCACGACGTTTCCACCGTGAATGCCGGCACCCGGCCCAATGTCCACAATATAGTCGGAAGCGAACATCGTTTCTTCATCGTGTTCGACGACGAGAATGGTGTTGCCGAGCTCTTTGAGCGTAAGCAGTGTTTTTATGAGGCGGTCATTATCGCGCTGATGGAGGCCAATGGTTGGCTCGTCGAGCACATACAGCGCGCCCGTGAGCCCGCTACCGAGCTGTGAGGCAAGGCGGATGCGTTGGGCTTCTCCGCCGGAGAGCGTCGCGGCAGAGCGATCGAGAGTCAGGTAATCAAGTCCGACGTTGAGCATGAAAGTGAGACGAGCATCGATCTCTTTCAAAATGGGCGCGGCAATATCGAATTTCATTTCCGACAATTCAATATCATCAATGAAATTTTTCGCGTCGCGTATCGACATCGAGGTAAAATCCACGATGTTCACCCCGAGCCCATGCTTGGACTTCGTAAGTCCGGATTCCGAGGAGGACTTACGAAGTCCCCCCATTCCGGTGCCTTTCAAATAAACGCGGAGCGCTTCCGGCCGGAGCCGTTTCCCTTCGCACACATGACAGGTCTCTTCAGAAAAGAGTGATTCGGTGCCGAGACCGTGACAATGCGGGCACGCGCCATAGGGAGAGTTGAAGGAGAACAAGCGCGGCTCCACTTCCGGAAACGACGCGCCGTCTTCCGGGCATATGAATTTTGCGGATAGCGTCTCAAGCGTGCCGTCGGCATGCTTGATTTTCACGAGCCCGTCCGCCTCCTTAAGCGCGAGTTCAAGTGCTTCTGAAAGTCGTTCGCGTGCCGCATCGGTGGAACGGACAAATTCGGATACAAAAATTGAGTCGACCACCGCATCAATGCTGTGCTGTTTGTTTCGGTCGAGCACTATTTTTTCGCGGAGCGATTGCTCCTTGCCGTCAATGACCACACGCTCAAATCCTTTGCCGAGAAGATCGTAGAGCATCTGGTAGTACTCACCTTTACGGCCGACCACAACGGGCGCGTAAATAGTGACTGCGGTCTTATCGACCGCAACACCCATCACGCTCGTGCTCGTCGTCTTACGCTTTGCATCCACGCGCATAAGCACCATCTTTATCATTTCCTCTTTTGAAAGCCGTACGATGGGCACGTCATGATGAATGCAGTACGGCTGACCCGCGCGCGCATAGAGCACGCGCAAATAATCGTAAATTTCTGTCACCGTTGCAACTGTTGAGCGCGGATTATTTGAACGGCTTTTTTGATCTATTGAAATTGCCGGGGAAAGGCCGACTATCTCGTCGACATCTGGCTTCGCCATTTGATTCAAAAATTGTCGCGCATACGCAGAAAGCGATTCCACATAGCGCCGCTGACCCTCGGCGAAGATGGTGTCAAAAGCGAGTGAACTCTTCCCCGAGCCCGAAAGACCGGTGATGACCGTCATCGCACCGCGTGGCATCTTCACCGTGATGTTCTTCAGATTGTGGGTCCTTGCTCCTCGAACAACAAGCCAATCACTACCGAGATGGTGATCATGCGAGTTTACCCCGTTAGAGCGGCGCGCTGAAAGCGACCCGTCTCTAACGGGGCTCCCGTGTTTATGATGGTGTTCTTTGCTAGAAATTCCCTTTTTCATACGCATTTATATTTTTTCTTGTATGACTATAGCCATACAAGTTGCCTGCCCGTGGCGGGGCAGGTACGGTACCATTATACCACTTTATCTAACCTCCGGGAAGCGGTTTACGGGCGTCAAGATTGAAACCATTTTCCTATGGTTTGTAGCGCTCATCGCAAATAAACACGGTGAGCTCGAAGAAATTAAAATTCCTGGAAACCGCCAAGCACGTTCACCGTAGCCGACTTGGTGGCCGGAACATCGTTGGTCTCACACGTGATGGTGAACGTGGATTGAGTTGCAATGGGGACGGACTGAGGAGAGCCGGTCGAGAAGTCGTGGCTGGCGTTTGCGTTGCCGCTCTCCGAGATTCCCGGTCCGGTGACGGTGCAGGAC
>JBAYHD010000013.1:0-10746 GCA_041666305.1 Minisyncoccota bacterium
GGTGGTTCGGCGGGAGGGTCATACCCGTTCTCATTCCGAACACGGCAGTCAAGCCTCCTAGCGGCGATGGTACTCATCGTTTCAGATGGGGAGAGTAGCTAACCGCCAGAACCGAGTACTCGACACAAGACTTTTTGAGTTCGTGCAGATTTGGATGGGGAGAGTAAGAAACAAACGCCTTCGGAAAGGCGTTTTTTCTTTCTGCCTGCGCTTGCCTCACAAAATTGAATGAGGACATTCATTTTGGTTCGGCTCGCTTGTCAGTAGCTAACCGTCAGAACCGAGTACTCGAAGCAAAATCCCGCCTGCAGGCGGGATTTTGCTATACTGTCCGCATGCTTTGGGCAGCGCGACGAAGATTCCTTATTCTGCTTATCATCGGTGCAGTTATTATTGCGTTTGTGGCCGTCGTACTTATTGCGACCGTGTCAAAGGCGCCGTCATGCACCGACGGCATTCAGAATCAGAATGAAGCGGGTATCGATTGCGGCGGTCCTTGCGCGTATCTCTGCACGGCACAGAATCAGCCGCCGACAGTTCTCTACACTCAAGCAATCGAATATGGCGGAGGCCGGACCGACGTCATTGCTTCCATTGAAAATAAAAATACGACCGCCGCGGCAAAAAATGTTCCGTACCGCATCACGCTGTACGGCAAAGGAGAGGTATTGATACAGGAAATGACGGGTACGGTAGATCTACCGCCGGGGGTGAGCGTGCCGGTCTATGTTCCGCAGATCTTTTCTGGAAAACAAGCGGTGATCGGAGCTTTCCTTAATGTTGCGACATCTTCGGTGCAATGGTTCTCTATGAACCCGAATCAGCGCAGTGTACCGCTGGTGTCGGGCACTTCTCGCGGAGGTACGCTCGGCGCACCGCGCGTTCAAGCGGTTTTCATCAATCCGACCGCCACTCCTTTCAATAACGTACAAGCGATAGTCATCGTGCATAACAAAAATGGTGATGTCATTGCCGCCTCGCAAACGGTCGTACCGACCATTCCCGCGCAAGGTCGAGCGACGGCCACGTTTACGTGGAACAAAGCATTTTCTGAAACGCCCGCTGCGATAGAGGTCGTGCCGGTCATCCCGCTCTAAATATCATGGCGTCTGAATTGCTCGCCCGCTCACGACTCTTTTTTGATTGGACACTCTTGCTTCCGGCGATAACCCTTTCGTTAGTGGGCATACTCACCATGAGCACGTTTGGGCAAGGGGATTCGCTCGCTTCGCGCCAGCTATTGTGGCTCCTCATTGCGACCGTAATCTATTTTGCCATCGCAACGGTTGATATGCGATTCATCCGGCGGACGTCGCTCGTGATGACGCTCTACGTCATTGCGGGTGTTCTATTGGCCTCGCTCTTGGTGCTTGCCCATCCGGTGATGGGTGCACGTGCGTGGTTCTCGCTCGGCTCGGTCTCATTCCAGCCCGCCGACTTCGCGAAGCTTGCGCTCATCGCGCTCCTCGCAAAATATCTTTCACGCCGGCACGTTGAGATAGGCGACTTTCGCCACATCCTCGTTTCCGGCGCGTACGCGCTTACGTTCACACTTCTCATTCTCGTCGAGCCGGACATGGGGAATGCCATCATATTCGGGACGCTCTGGCTCGGCATGATGCTCGTGTCAGGCATTTCAAAGAAGCATCTCGCCATACTGGGGCTCATTGGGCTCATCGTCGCTTCGGCGCTTTGGTTCGAGGGGTTGAAGCCGTATCAGCGCACACGCATCATTTCATTCATCAATCCTGCGAGTGACATACACGGCTCCGGCTACAACGCGTATCAGGCGAAAATTGCGGTCGGCTCTGGGGAATTGTTCGGGAAAGGCATCGGCTATGGGACACAATCAAAACTTCGTTTCCTTCCGGAATATCAAACCGACTTCATTTTTGCCGCATTTGCGGAGGAGTGGGGTTTCGCGGGAGTCGTCATTTTACTGGCTTTGTATGCACTCATACTCACGCGGCTCGCGCAGGTAGCGCGCGCCGCCGCGACCAACTTTGATGCGTTTTTCACGCTCGGCGTGCTCATTCTTCTTGCTGCACACATCGCCATTCATACCGGTATCAGTCTCGGTCTTCTACCGGTGACCGGCACGACCATTCCATTCATGAGCTCCGGCGGTTCGCATCTCGTGCTTGAGTTCGCGATGCTCGGCATCGTGACCTCGCTCGCGCGCCACGGCCGTGGCGCCACACGCGTTGCGGATGACAACGAGTATCTGGGCGGGTAGCTTGCTTCAGAAAGCAACTACACTTGGATTTTCTAAAGTCGAGTACGACTAAGAAAATCTCGGCGCTAGCGATAGAGCGCAACTGTCTTTTCTACCATTCGATCAAGAGTGAAATCAGTCATATCAGGAGCGTCCAGTATATCGGGTATGCCGCCGATGCGATTCGTGCGGAGGGGAAGACCTGCCGCTTTTGCCTCGAGAAGCACATAGGCGAGTCCTTCTTTGCGAGACGGGAGTGCGAATTCATCAAAACCCTTTAGTACGTCCTGCGCGGGAACAAAGCCAAACAACTTCACTCGATCCCGGAGACCATATTCCTCAATCTTTTTTTCAAGGTAGGGACGCAGCTCACCTTCCCCGACGATCGCCACATACATCAACGGATTATTTCGGGCCTCTTCGATAAGCGCGATTTGATTCTTGTTTTCATTCAGTTCTCCTATCGTGCCGATGATACGGACGCCCTTGGGGAATGCGCTTCGTATGTGCTCGCCAGAACCAAAGTGCATATGCCAATCAATGCCGTTGTGGATGAGCCGCATTTTCTGTGCGCAAAAAGGGAAACGCTTCCCGAGATGCAGTTCGCTCGTTGAGATGACAATAACGGTATGCGATAGGAGCGCCGTGACCCACGAACCTGCCCACGCGAATGCTCTCCACACAATGTTCCGCTTTTCCATAAAGGGCCATCCGTGCGCAGTGAAAACAATTTTTCGCACCCCAAGGAGCCGGGCCGCAAGAGCACCGAGTCCTCCCGCCTTCGAACTATTGAGATGCACGATATCCGGTCGCGTATAGCGTATTGCGTTGTAGATCGCGAAAAATCCGCCGATGTCGTTAGTGACGGAAAGATCGCGCTGCACATGAGCGAGCGAATGAACGGGAATGTGCGCTTCGTGAAGTTTCTTCGATAGTGCGCCGTCGCCGCCTACCGCAACCGCGACAGCAAATTTGTCCTTGGGAAGAGAGGTGGCGAGGTCATAGACATAGCGTCCGGCACCTCCCCAATTCGCCTTGGTAATGACGTAAAGTATTCGGGTGGCCATAGAAGAGATAACCTTCGATTGTCTCGGTCGGTTGTATACTGTATAAGCCTACCACAATGATCATCGGCGGCAGACGAGCCTCTCTTCTCCTATTCGCGGGCGACTTAGTCGCCTTTGTTATATCGCTTTATATTACGTTGTGGTTGCGATACTTGGCGATACCGGACGCTGCATTGCTTATCCCGTACCTCGTCCCGTTCACCTTCCTCTTTGCGCTCTGGATACTCGTGTTCTATAGCGCCGGACTCTACAGCAAACAGCTTGCTCTCTTCCCGAGTCGGCTCTCGGATGCTCTTTTCAAGACGCAGTTCGCAAATATACTTTTTGCGGCACTTTTCTTCTTTCTCATTCCTTCGTTCGGCATCACGCCGAAGACCATTCTGGTTATGTATCTGATCATTTCGCTCATACTCATATTCATCTGGCGCCTCGCGCTCTATCCACGCGTTTCGCTCTGGCGTTCTCGCGAACGTGCGGTGCTGCTCGCACATGGTCCAGAAGCGGACGAACTCTTCAATGAAGTGAATGGGAATCCCCGCTACGACATTGAATTTTCCCGCGATGAACGCGCGCGGGCTGGGATACTCGTCGTTGATAAAGCGACCGCCGACACCGCATTCATCAACAACTTCGTGAGTGCGGGGAAGCAGGTTGTCGCATTCGAGGATATGTATGAAGAAGTGTTCGACCGCGTGCCACTCTCGCAGCTCGGGTACGCATGGTTCCGAGAAAATGTCGCATCGGTCGATCCGCTTTCCTATGCCATTGTAAAACGGTGCATCGATATCGTGGGCGGCATAGTAATGGGTTTCGTTGTTGCGGTGCTCGCGCCTTTCGTTTGGGTCGCGAGCCGTATCGAAGGGCCGGGGCCGCTCTTCATCGCGCAGGAGCGTCTTGGCCGGTACGGTGCGCGCATCATCGCATATAAATTCCGGAGCATGACGAAGAATCTTGCGGCATCGGGCGAGTGGATGCATGAGGGGGAAAACCGCGTCACAAAAGTAGGAAGCTTCTTACGCGGAACTTCGCTCGACGAGTTTCCACAGTTCGTGAATATTTTGAAGGGGGAGCTGTCGCTCATAGGTCCCCGAAGCGACATTCTCGGACTCGGGAGACGGCTTGCCGAAGCATTGCCGTATTACGAGGCCCGATACATGGTGGCCCCCGGTATCACCGGCTGGGCGCAGATAAATCAGCAATATGAGCCGGGGAATGTGAGCCCGCAATCCATTGAAGAAACAAAGGTGCGTCTCGCATATGACTTTTATTATCTCAAGCACCGTTCGTTGGGGCTCGATATCATCATTGCGCTCAAGACTTTGAAACGAATGTTCTTCCGCCTTAGTTCTTGGTAAGCTTGCAGAGCCAAGCTTTCTCCCTGCACTCGTTCGCACAAATTACGAAGACGTAACTTGTGTCTCACTTGTTTGGTAGTAAGGTATAAGCATCAATGAAACACACTATTCTTATCACAGGGGCGGCAGGATATATCGGCGCAATGCTCGTGGAGCAATTTACGAAACGTCCTGATGTCGAACGCATTATCGGCCTCGACAAGGAGCCGATGCCCGATAATTTCCGCGATGAGCCGAAACTCGTTTATCTGCATCTTAATACTGCCGATGAGTGGGAAGAGCGGGCGCGCGCATATCAGCCTGACATCGTGATCCACACCGCGTGGCAAATCCGCGAGATGTATGGACACCAGGATATTGAGTGGAAATGGAATATTGACGGCTCCGACAAAGTGTTCGATTTCGCTTTCGGCGAGGATTCGGTGGAACGGCTCGTCCACTTTTCAACAGTTGCTTCGTATGGAGCGTTTTCGACCAATACGCTTGAACATCGCTACACCGAGGACGAGCCATTTAGAGAGACGCAATATCTCTATGCTGAAGAAAAACGCATTGCCGAGGAGCACTTGAAAGAGAAGTACAACGCGTATTGTGCAACACCAGGTGTTGCACAGAAAGCGGTGGCAGTTGTGCGCCCTGCCGCTATCACCGGGCCTCGCGGGCGCTTCATGCGCATTCGTTTCGGTCTGCAGGCGTCTCTTTCTGGGTCTCTCAAGGGACAAGGATCGGTGCTGTACGACATCATTTCGCTCTGGGTGTCATGGGTGCCAGTGACACCAAAGTGGTTGCGACAATACATCCACGAGGACGACGTGGTCGGCATCGTGGAGCGGCTCGCCTTCGGCGATAAGGTTGACGGATATGAGGTGTTCAACGTCTGCCCGCCGGGCGCGGTCGTTCTCGGAAGCGATATGGCGAAGGCAGTGGGGAAGATGCAGTTGCCCATCTATCCGTGGATGGTGCGCCTCGCATTCTTTTGGGTCTGGCACTTGACTCGCGGTCGCATCCCGACGTCACCAGGAAGCTGGAAAGGGTATTCGTACCCGATCGCGGTAGACGGCTCCAAGGTAACGCGCGTACTCGGCTATCAGTACCAATACGCAGGGCCCGACGCCTTTCGGTACACCGACGGCGCCTACGAATCGTTCGTACCGGAAGCACAGAGGCGACATAAACAATGATCATAGATGGACGAATAATGGCAAGAGAAGTGCTCGCACGCACCAAAGCACGCGCGGCGAAGCTGCCGCGACGACCGAAGGTCGTCGCGTATGCATTCAGTGCGACACCCGCGACACGTTCGTATTTGAATATCAAAAAAAGAAGCGCCGAAGCTGCCGGCTGTGATTTTGAAGTGCGCGAGGCATTGCCGCTCGCTTTTGACACCGACGCCGTCATCGTGCAGCTGCCGCTGCCTGAAGGCATGAATACGAAAGCGATCTTGGACAGCATCCCGGTCGAAAAAGACGCAGATGTGCTCTCCTCTGCCGCGCGCGCGGCGTTTGAAATGAAAGGTTTCGTAAACCTTTCATTGTTGCCGCCGGTCGTGGGTGCGGTCAAAGAGATTTTAGAGTTTGGAAGAGTAGAGATAAAAGGGAAGAAAGCTGTCGTAATTGGCGCAGGCTTCTTGGTTGGGGCGCCGGTCGCGGCGTGGTTTAAACAGCAAGGAGCAGAGGTCACACACGTATCTTTCCGCTCTGGCGGTTTCTCCGCTTTAAGAGATGCCGACATCATCGTCTCCGGCGCCGGCTCGCCACATTTCATTAAACCGGGAATGCTCAAAGAAGGCGCCGTGCTCATTGATGCCGGCACCTCCGAATCGGGTGGTGCGCTCGCTGGTGACGCCGATCCATCATGTGCGGAAATATGCTCAATTTTCACCCCCGTCCCCGGCGGGGTCGGCCCCCTGGCGGTGGCCTGCCTCTTCGAGAATGCCGTAACCCTCGCGGAACGCAATTTATAGCATCAAATTCAAGCGCCGCGCTATGCGCGGCGTTTTGTCTCAGTTTTCCCAGAAGATGCTAGTTCTCAGGGATTGTCGGTACGTTCGGGCGAACATAAACCTTCTCTCTTCCAAAGGAAGCGTTCACCGTTTTCCTCCCGCTTTGTTCCGGCTCTATTTTCATCAGGCCTGAACCGCGACTTGTTCTCTTGAATCGGAAAAACTCGCCCACGGCAAGCTGATGAAACCTTGGAAATTTTGGTGCGTCTTGTGAATACAGTTCGCGATCGTCGCGGGACATAGCCACCTCCTCGGAGAATTTACATTGGTACCCGGAGAGAGTATATCTTACTTTTCATAATTTACAAGGCTTCGCTTTTTGCACTTTTCGTTTATACTCTCCTTAATGACTCGTTTCCGAGTGTCTGCGGTTTTTGCCCTCCTCATAGGGCTTTTGCTTACTTATTTCGTGTGGTCGACGGAAACGAATCCTTTGAGCTCGTACCGCTTCAGACTCGGTCTTGATCTAGCTGGCGGTACCGAGCTTGTCTACAAAGCTGATATGTCGCAGACGCCGTCTGGCGAGCAGGACGACGCTCTTTCGGCGCTGCAGGGCGTTATAGAACGCCGAGTGAACATGTTCGGCGTTGCGGAGCCTATCGTGCAGACGGAGCGGGCGAGCGCACTCTCGGGCACCACCGAAGACCGTCTCATTGTGGATTTGCCCGGCGTGACCGACATTGAGGCGGCAAAGGCGGCTCTTGGGGAAACGCCGACTTTGGACTTTCGTCTCGCAACGACGACCAAGGTCGGTACGACGACCCAAGTGGCTTTCATTTCAACCGGACTAACCGGCCGATATCTTTCAAGTGCGTCTTTGCAATTCGGTTCGGGCGCGACCGCCGGTCTTTCGGCACCGCAAGTGCTTCTTAATTTCGATTCCGATGGCGCAAAACTTTTTGAAAAAATAACAAGTGAGAACGTCGGGCAGACACTCGCTGTTTTCCTTGACGGTCAACCCATCACCACACCCACTATCCAAGAAGCGATTCCGGGAGGAGTGGCAACCATCAGCGGTCGCTTCACGGCACCCGAAGCACGCGATTTGGTGCGCAATCTGAATTTCGGCGCGCTCCCGGTGCCTATCACGCTTGAAAGCAGTTCTGCGGTTGGTCCCACACTCGGTGCCGCGGCCATCAGTGCCGGCGTTACGGCGGGCATCATCGGCTTTAGTATCGTCGCGCTCTTCATGATCGCGTGGTACCGGCTCCCCGGCCTCGTCGCGGCAGTGGCGCTCGTCGAGTATGTCGCGTTCATGCTCTCCGTCATCAAGGTCATCCCGGTGACGCTCACCGCTTCCGGCATCGCAGCGCTCATCATCTCGGTCGGTATGGCAGTGGACGCGAACGTGCTCATCTTTGAGCGCACGAAGGAGGAACTCCGCGAGGGGAAATCCCCGCGCGAGTCGGTGCACATCGGTTTCTCGCGCGCGTGGCCGGCCATTCGCGACGGACACCTTACAATGATCATCTCGGGCGTCATCCTCTTCTGGCTTGGGACCGCACTCGTCAAGGGCTTCGCACTCGTCTTCGTGCTCGGCGTACTCGCCTCATTCATTTCCGCGGTATCGCTCTCCCGCGTCTTCCTGCTCGCGCTCGTTCCAGAGACGGAGAATTCGCCATTCTGGAAGTGGGCGCTGCACTCTGGATTTAAAAAAGCTAATGCCTAGCGCCTAGAGCCTAACTCCTATGTACATCATCAATCATCGCGGTTTCTTCTTCTGGCTCACGGGACTTCTCCTTGCGGGGGCGATCGGCGCTATCCTTCTCTGGGGACTTCCGCTCGGTATTGATTTCACCGGCGGTTCCATGATGCAGGTGAAGTATGAGAAGACGCAGCCGGTGCTTGCTGATATCCAAAAACAAGTTGACTCCGTTTCGCTCGGGACCGCATCCGTTCGTGCGTTCGGCGATAACGGCGTTTCCATCCGTACGCGCACGTTGACGGAGTCGGAACACGCTTCCGTTCTCTCCGCTATTTCGACAAACGCCTCTACCACGGAACTTTCCTACACCTCAGTTGGTCCTGCGCTTGGCGGCCAATTCACTAATAAAGCGCTCTGGGCCATCTTCGCCGTGATGCTCGTCATCGTGCTCTACATCGCGTTCGCGTTTCGCAAGGTATCGGAACCGGTCCCGAGTTGGGGCTATGGGCTCACGGTCGTGGCGATGCTCGCGATTGACATCATCGTCCCTGCAGGATTCTTCGCGGCGTTCTGCCACTTCACCGGTGCAGAAGTAGACTCGCTTTTCGTGGTCGCCCTCCTCGCCCTTCTCGGCTACTGCGTGAACGACGTCATCGTCATCTTCGACCGCATCCGCGAACATCTCTCGCGCAATGAAAAATTGGGTCTCCATGAATCATTTGAAGAGACGATAGGGAAGTCCATCAGCGAGACGATGACGCGCTCCATCAATACAGCACTCACGGTGGTCCTCGCGCTCATCGCACTCATCTACTTCGGCGCTCCTGCAACGCAGGACTTCGCACTCGTGATGCTCATTGGCGTTGCCGCCGGCACGTTCTCCTCCATCTGCCGCTCCGCTCCGCTGCTTATCCCGATTGCTAAGTGGTTTGAGAAGAAATAATTGTTCCGATAAAGGGTTTGTCGTCGAGATAGTTTGAAAACTCTTCGAGCCTCGAGCCGTTGATGATGGCGACTTCAAGCCCGATTGCCTCTGCTTCTTTTGCAGCTACAGGATCAAACGGAGAAGAAAGTCCCGGGTCCCAGTGGTCCGGAATGAGCGCTCGAAAATCAGCCCAGTTTATTTTTTCTATCTTCTGCGCATTAGGATCTTTCTTTGGGTCTGCGGTATAGACATAGTCGGTATTTGAAAGGTTCACGAGACGCTTCGCACCGAGATTCCGTGCGACGAGTACCGCATCATAATCAGTGGAACATCCGGGCTGCCAGCCAGCTGCGATAATAACGGGTTCGTCCGCATCGATATCAATGGTTGGATTTTTTATGACTTGTGAATGTGCGTAGCCGGCAAAAATATTGCGCAGAAGTTGCGCGTTGAGGCGTGTGGCATGAATGCCGAGCCAATCGGTATCTTGCGGAGAAAGGGGAGTGACAGCGTTCGCGGCGTCTTGATAGCGGCGAGCAGTTTTTCCGCCGCCGGCGATGATGGAGAAAGTGAACCCTCGCTGAACTTTTTCTAAAACCAGCGCTTTGAGATGTGTGAGAAAGTCGGTATCAATTCCATCAGGAACGATAAGAGAACCCCCGACGGATACGACAACACGTTCTTTTGTTGGTTGCATAACCTAAGACAAAGCGTGACGGCTTCTTGTATCATACTGCCTTGCCGATCTCGCGCAACTTGTGCACGCTTATTTTTGTGCTGCTTTAGCGATGAGCCAGGAGGAGGACTGCACCTTTCCGCCCTCACCGAGGTTGTATACGAGCTTAATGCCGAGCTTGTCGCAGAGCGTGACCTCGGGGACCGGATCGTCGTCAGGGTGGCGGTCGCCACCGTTCGCAAAAATATCGGGCTTCAATTCCCGCAACATACGGTTGACGCTCCGGTCGGGATCGTCGAGGGTATGGTCGCTCAGTATGACCCTATCGACGCCTCGAATGGCCTCGATGATCTCTTTTCGTTCAACTTCGTGCATGAACACGAACCCCTTTTTATTCACCAGCCAGTCGTCGTTATTGAGTATCACCACGAGCTCGTCGCCGAGCTTCTTCGCCTCCTTAAACATCCGCACATGCCCGATATGGATCGGGTCAAACCCTCCCGAAACGGCTACCACCACCGGCTTTTTCATAGTCCTACTATACCAGCTTGACGCCCCTAAGCCACTCCTATACTATGGCTCTACTGTCCCGCTGTGGCGGGACTGGGTTTTTGTTTCGCTCTCTGACAACTAAATACGTGAACGCCCGCCATGGAGATGGCGGGCAAAAATCCTGTAGTAGAATTTCGGCTCGTCCAAAGGACGCGCCGAAGGCGCAAGCCGAAATTTCACTACGGGGAAAAGATGTGTGAATTCTTTTGTTCCGCCTATTCTTAATGAGAGTTTGATCCTAGCTCAGGGTGAATGCTGGCGGCGTGGATAAGTCATGCAAGTCAAGGGGGCCCGCAAGGGCAACCGGCA
>JBAYHD010000014.1:0-5332 GCA_041666305.1 Minisyncoccota bacterium
ACGCGGCCGACATCATAGCGCTCCACGGAGAAAAGGGACTGCACGAAGTTCTTGGCGTTCTCGGGCGTGGCGAGGTCACCGTCGCGCATGCGGCGGTGTATCTCGATGTATGCCTCTTCGATGGACTTCGCTTCGTCGTGCTCAAGCGTGGCCTTGATGGCTGCGAGCGCGAGCGGGTCCTTTGCGAAATGCTTCACAACCGCCTCGCCAAGACCGCCGCCGAAGACGGTGAGGAGTTGAGTGATGGGGAACTTGCGCTTGCGGTCTATCTTCACAAAAATCGCGCCGTCGGCTTCGGAATCTATCTCTATCCATACGCCGCGGAGCGGGATTATCTTCGCGCCGAAAAATGGCTTGCCGCGCAGGAGCTCGGACACGAAAAATGCGCCAAATGAGCGTGCGAGCTGCGGGACGATAGCACGCTCCACACCGGAGACGATGAACGAGCCGTGGGGCGTCATCATCGGCATGTCGGTCAAAAAGATTTCCTGTTTCTTCTCCGAACCGAACGTCTTGTTCACAAGCTTCACCGTCACTTTTATCGGCGCCTCGTAGGTGCGTGCATTCTCGCGCGCAAATTGTTCATCGAACTTCGACTCGCCAATTTCAAAACTTTCAAACTCCAGTTGGAACTTCTTTCCCGAGTAGTCGGAAATAGGAGAAAACTCTTTGAAGAGTTCGGTGAGGCCGTCTTTGAGAAGCCAGTTAAACGAAGACCGCTGGTGCCCGACGAGGTCCGGGAACGAAACGGAGGGAGCTCGGTACGCACCAAAGGTCTTCTGAACGAGTTTCTTGAGCATGTGAGGGTGGCTGAAGTGAGTAATTTGCTGTCTCCCGACTAACATATATAAATGCGAACGCACGGAAATAAATCCGCTTGCGCTTTTGCGTTCTTTTCGTCGCCCGTATGAATCTTGCTCCGCCCCGCCCTCCAGTACTCAGTCGTATCTAATGTGCCCAATGTATCACCCTGCCCCATTTCCCGCAAGCCCTCTGTGGACAAAACAAAACCGCCCTCCAACGGTTCTGTTGAGGGGCGATTCATTTTGGCTTGAGTCCGGGAAACCAGTAATGTCCGCCACCTCGCACTACTCCGTCTCGAGTACCACGCCGTATGACGCCGTGACGCTCAAGATTATCCAAATATACGTCAATCTTGAGCTCTAGATCCAATTCGTTACAATCTGGATTTTCTAGATACAATTTCAGGTAAATGTCGGCAAAGCAGAAACCATCGTTTTTCGAAAACACTACCTGTGGCAGAGTTGATAGGTTCATTTACACCTCCGTTAAGGTCACCCGGAAACAGTATAGTCTTTGTGAGAAAAAATACCAACTCTCTTTCCGCCAGGCGTCTATCTTGGCGTGATGGCCAGTTTGGAGAACCTTATATCTAAAACTCTTATCCCCATTTTGGTCCTATAGGGTCATTACTGGGATATCAAAAGTAAACCACGGTCGTATAAAACATTTGATACGTTTGATACGTTGTGCAACACCAGGTGTTGAGCAATTTACCTTATTTTTTACTCCATAACGCACGCGGATATGCGAAAGGACTCCGTTCCGTTATTTTATTTCTGTTTTCTCCAGGCATTAATTTTCTCGTGGTGTCCTGTTTTAAGTACGGCTGGGATTTTATACCGCTTCGCTTTATACAAAATCGTTTCGGGGCGGGTGTAGACCGCAGATGAGGCGATGCGGCGCTCCTCGACGGACGCATCTTTGCCGAGGACGCCCGGCAGGCGGCGTGTGACGGCGTCGACAATGGCGAGCGCCGGAACTTCCCCGCCGGTATAGACCGCTTCACCGACGGCAAATTCTTTCACCGGCGCGAGCGTCTTCAGGATTTTCTTCGCACGCTCGTCGATGCCCTCGTAGCGGCCGCAGACAAGCACGACGTCGCTATATTTCGCGAGCGTATCCGCATCTTTGTTCGTAAACTGCTTCCCGCTCGGGCTGAACCACACAATTACCGCTTTCGGCATGTAAGGGTTTCGTAAACCCTTAATATTTAAGGGTTTACGAAACCCATAATTTCGGCCAATGGATTTCTGGACGGCGCGGACGACTGGGAGAGCGGTCATGACCATGCCGGGGCCGCCGCCGTACGGGCGCTCGTCTACCTTTCCCCACTTGTTGTCTACGAAATCACGCGGGGTCTGATATTTTATTGAGATCTTTTTCTCCTTCCGCGCGCGTCCGATGATCGACGCGCTCAAGTATGCGTCGCAAGCTTCTTCAAACAATGTGATGAGATGAAATTTCATATATTAAGGATTTACGAAACCCTTAATTTTTAATGCCTATGCAATTAAAGCTCCTCGACCACTTGGTCGACGGTCTTTATTTCCATATCGCGCTTGCCGCCGACCGGCTCGTTTATCTTCAAGTTCACGCGTGCATTCCCTTTCATACCAGCGACGCGCAGGAGAATGCGCAACGCCTCGGCGGTCTTGCCGCTCTTGCCGATGACCTTGCCCATATCGTCCGGATGTACCGAGAGAGTCAGAAGCACGCCCATCTGGTCGATGGTGCGCGTGGTCTCCACCGCTTCCGGATGGTCGACAATGGCCTTCACTGCGTATTCAAGAAGTGCTTGGTCTGGTTCCATAAAGGGATATTTAGAATGATAGCACCGCCACTTGGGCGATGAGTTAGACTGCCGAGGTTTCGGCGGGCGCCTCTTCGGCTACTGCGACTTCGGGTGCCGATGCCTCTTCAGGAGCCGGTTCGGCTTCTGAGGCTACCTCGGCTTCCGTCGGAGCTTCAACAATTTCTTCTGCAACGTGAGCTTCAGCAACGACTTCGGGAGCGGCTTCTGCTACCGGCGCCTCTGCAGCTGCCTTCGCCGCCGCTGCGGCCGCTTTTGCTGCCTCAGCTGCTGCCGCTTCGGCTGCTATCGCTTCCTCATTCTTTTGCGGCGTGTGCTTCTGGAGCACATTCACCTTCTTGCCTTCGATGACCTTCGAATTAATAAGGAGGTTGTGGATGGAACCGGTCGGTTGGGCGCCCATAGCAATCCAATGCTTCACCCGCTCTTCGTTCAACGTGAGCGCTTTGCTGTGCGGATTGTAGGTGCCGAGAAGCTCCACGATATTGCCCGCCTTTGCGGCGCGTTCTTTCTCGAGGACGACAATGCGAAATGCCGGATCATTGGTCCGGCCGATGCGCTGAAAACGGATCATCAACATGTAAGCGGACTGTACCAGAATGGGGCCAAAATCGCAAATGAGCACACAATTTGCTACAGTGAAGGAAATGCCGGAAGATACGATATATGAAGGTCCGATAACGATGACCCGGAAGGGCATCGGATTTTTCTCTGTGGAAGGGCAGGAGGAAGACCTTCTCATCCCGAAGGAGTGGGCGAACCATGCGCTCTCGGGTGACATCGTAAAAGTCGCGCCGGCGGGGATGTATCAGGACCCGATGGGGCGAATGCCGCCGCGCGCATCCGGCAAAGTGATGGAAATCGTGTCGCGCGCACGAGAGACTTTCGTCGGTATGCTCATCGAGGAAGACGGCCTCACGATGCTCGCCCCGGACTACAAAAAAATGTATGTGCCGCTCGTCATTCTGGACCGAGGTGCAGCAGAGCTCGGCGACAAAGTGCTCGTGCGTCTCGGCGAATGGGCTGCGGACAAAGACTACCCGCTCGGCACCGTTGAAGAAGTCATCGGCAAGGCGGGTGTGCACGACGTTGAAATGCGTGCACTCGCGCTCGGGCAAGGATTCTCCTCCGACTTCCCTCCCGGCGTCGTTGCAGACGCAGAACAACTCGAAAAGAATGGCGCGACCATCCTCGCCGAAGAAGCGAGGAATCCGAAACGGCGTGATTTTAGAAGTGTCGCCACCTGCACCATCGATCCCTTTGACGCAAAAGACTTCGACGATGCTCTTTCTGTGCAAAAACTTCCCGACGGAAATATTGAAGTTGGCGTGCACATTGCAGACGTCTCATTCTTTGTGAAGCCCGGCACCGACCTCGACAAGGAAGCCATTGTGCGCGCGACCTCCGTGTACCTCGTCGATCGCACTATCCCCATGCTTCCCGAAGTGCTCTCCAACGACCTCTGCTCGCTGAAACCGGACGAGGACCGTCTCGCCGTCTCGGCGGTCTTTAAGCTGGATAGCGAAGCGAACATTCTGGAGACGTGGTTTGGCGAGACCATCATCCATTCCAACAAACGCTTTACGTATGAAAATGCGCAGGAGGTGCTTGATGCCGGGTCCGGCACAATGCACGAAGAGCTTTCTACCCTGCTCGCGCTCTCGCTGAAGATACGCGCGCGGCGCGCAGCAAAGGGCGCCATTGAATTCGATACCGCCGAAGTGAAGGTCGAGCTCAATGCCGAAGGCAAACCGATCGCCGTGCATTTGAAAGAACGCAAAGCGACAAATCTTCTCATCGAGGACTTCATGCTACTTGCGAACGAAGCCGTGGCGAAGCATCTCTCCAAGCTCACCGCAAACGGCGGTTCACATTTCTATTCCCTCTATCGCGTCCACGACGCACCGGATACCGACCGCATTGAGAACCTCGCACACCTCCTTCGCATCATGGGTTATCACCTGAAAACCACCGGCAGTGGAAACGTCACCGGCGCCGAACTCAATAAACTTATGGAATCGGTGAAAGGGAAGCCGGAGGAGTATTTGGTGAAGATGGCAACCTTGCGCTCGATGAGCAAAGCAATTTATACGACAAAAAACATCGGCCACTTCGGGCTCGCCTTCGATTTCTATACGCATTTCACTTCCCCGATACGCCGCTACCCAGATTTAGTTATCCACAGGCTCATAAAATCGCACGCAGGCGGCACGCCGATCACCACAGAAGAGATGCAGTCATTTGATAAGCTCGCCATCCACTCGTCTGAACGAGAAGTGGCCGCCTCCGACGCTGAGCGCGACTCGATCAAGATGAAGCAGGTAGAATTTCTTGCCGACCGCATCGGTGAAGAATTTGATGCGGTCATCTCAGGCGTCACCGAGCGCGGGCTGTATGTAGAGCTTAATGAAACACATGCCGACGGCATGATAAACGTCCGCAACGTCGGCGATGACTTCTTTGAATACGAAGAGAAGAATTATCGCCTCGTCGGTAAGCGCACGCACAAAGCCTACCAGCTCGGCGACCCCATTCGCGTGAAGCTCACGGCAGCTCGTGTCGCCGAAAAAGAACTAGATTTTGTGCCTGTTGTATAAATGAACCACAGCCGCCTAGAAGGCGGCTGTATCCTTAGCGCACTAAAGTGCTTAGTTAGGAAAATCCACGATGGTGAAGTCGTCTCCACGTTTGTCGAAGTCTTCGTCCTGGTTTTTGATA
>JBAYHD010000015.1:0-4391 GCA_041666305.1 Minisyncoccota bacterium
TATCAAAAACCAGGACGAAGACTTCGACAAACGTGGAGACGACTTCACCATCGTGGATTTTCCTAACTAAGCACTTTAGTGCGCTAAGGATACAGCCGCCTTCTAGGCGGCTGTGGTTCATTTTGCGAGCGAGAAATTGCCGTTTGCGATGATGTCGGTGACGAATTCTTTTTTAGAAGCGCGATAAAAACCGGCGAGCGCGATCATGATGGCGTTGTCGGTGGTTAGAGCCGCAAAAGGGATGCGGAGATTCACCTGCGGGCACTCGTTATTTATTTTTTCGGTAAATGTGCGACGAATGTGCGTATTCGCTGAAACACCACCACCGATGACGAGCGTCTCGGCGCCCGTCTCTCCGAGCGCGCGCGCAGTTTTCTTCCACAGGACTTCCACAACCGCATTTTCAAATTCGAGCGCCATGTGCGATTTTTCATCCTCGCTCATGTCCGGATTATCCTTCAAAAGATAGAGCACTGCCGTTTTCAACCCCGCAAACGAAAAATCACAGCTCGCCTCATTGATCATCGGTCGCGGTAGCGTGAACTTGGAGGCGAAGCCTCCAAGTTCACGGAGGGATTCGGCGAGGCGGGAGATCTCGGGACCGCCCGGATAGGGGAGCGCGAGCATACGCGCGACCTTGTCGAATGCTTCGCCCACGGCGTCATCGCGCGTTTGGCCAACGAGTTCGTATTCTAGCCATTTCTTCATCAGCATGAGTTCGGTATGTCCGCCCGAAATAAGCAATGCAAGCACCGGTAGCTGAATTCCCTCGATTCGTAAGGTGTCACCTTTCGGATCTTGCGAAGAGGCGAGAGCGGAGAGAATATGGCCCTCCATATGGTTCACCGCGACGAGCGGCTTGTTCCAGAGAAGCGCGAGCGCCTTGGCGAAGTTAATGCCGACCCAGAGCGCCGGCTCAAGACCGGGACCGGCAGTGACGGCTATCGCGTCTATCGCTGGCGGTTCGCACTCGGAAACGAATTCAAAAAATTGTTCTTCAAGACCGGGTTCCCGCGACAAAATCGCAGCGATTTTGTCGCGCATTTCACCGGGGATAACTTGCGTGTCTTCATGCAGCAATTCCGCTTCTTCAAGCGCCGCCTCGAGAATGGGCACGAGATTTTTCGCGTGCTCGCGCTTCGCGAGAGCGGGGAAGACCCCGCCGTATTCTTTATGTATCTCTATTTGCGAAAGGAGCGCATTTCCGAGTACGCGAAATTGCGCGCTTTGCTCATTGCCTTCAGCTTCAACGATCGCTATCGCAGTTTCATCGCAACTGGTCTCAATAGCTAGGATTTTCATGTTCTTTCAAGACGGTCCAAGGAATAGGATTCCCATAGATGATTTCAAATCCAGCGGCCGCAGGGTGTCCGTTGCCGCCATACTTTTGTGCGAGTGTTGCAACATTTACGCTTCCGTCACTGCGCAATGACACACGAAGGCTTTCTGCACCAGCAGAAATAATAATGGCAATCGGGGGTTTCAGGCGTGCTAGTCTATTTCCGATGTCGCTCACAAATTCGCCTGTGGAGCCCGTGAGGTAGCATTCGTATCCTTCAAAATTCACAACCTCGGCATGATGGATACCGTGTACGACTACATGTTCGTGATATTGGGCAAATAATTTTCCGACCCCTATAATGCGTTTAAGCTCATTAGGATTCTCCAGTTCTGCAACGAACGTGTTCCATTTCTCTATATTTTCTATATTAAAAGAGGCAAAAGAATCGGTGAGCGTGTACACGTACCCAAGAATTTCTCGAGCATTCGGCAGATCGAAGCGATACAGATCACCAGTTTCAACATACTTCAACAGTATTGGCACAGGAATGTTGGGATGAAAGTAACTCCATGCGATAGTTGAACCGGAGTGGTTTGTGTCGAAAACGCCCGGGAATTGAGTCGCGACATCCCGCACTCCTTCATGATGATCAAGTACCGTTATTGATTTCGTGACTTTTTCCAACTGACCCATTATCTCTTTTGGATAACAGAAATCTATAAAATATACATCCTTACCATCAAGATTTTCTGGCGCCGGCTTACCGTGCTTCAGGGGAATATAATCGGCCGTGTCGCCAAATTTTTTCCATGCAGAATACGCACCACCGAAGCCGTCAGGGCAACCGCCGTGGTAGAGGATGGCTATGTCTTTATGAGGCATACGAACAGTTTACCGCACAAAGCGCACATAGATGCCGGCGGGAATGACGCGCCCTGATGACGGCTCCTGTATATGAAGTTCGCCGCATTCACCGTTCGTATCGCCGAAGACGCTCTCCACCGCCTGCGCAAATGAGCGCGGTGCGTAGCCGGCGGCGTAGCCATTCACCAGAAGGAATGAACCTGGAGCATCAGAAAGAAGTTCTTTGAGCGATGTAAGAAGGGTAGGAAAATCCTCCTCAATCTTCCAGACCTCGCCTTTGGCGCCTCGACCGAAAGCCGGCGGATCAAGAATGATGCCATCGTATTTTGCGCCGCGACGCACTTCACGTTTTACGAATGCAAGTGCGTCGTCGAGTATCCAGCGTATCTTGTCCTCGGAAACGTTTGAGAGCCGAGCGTTCTCGTGTGCCCAATCGAGCGATTGCTTTGAGGCATCCACATGCGTGACCGAGGCGCCGGCAAGCGCGGCAGTCACGGTCGCCGCGCCCGTATAACCGAAGAGATTCAGCACCTTCATCTCGGGACGGACGACCTGCGTAAGCCACTCCCAGTTCGGTGATTGCTCGGGGAAGATGCCGGTGTGCTTAAAGCTCGTGAGGCGCGCGATGAGCGGGAGGCCGGTGCGCACGACCTTCCACGAATCGGGGACCGCCTTCTGTATTTGCCATGAACCCTTTTTGTCTTTGAACATGAAGGTCGCATGAGCCGTCGCCCACAGTTCGGGCCGCTGTTTCGTCCACAAAGCCTGTGTCTCGGGACGGGCGACAATGATGTCGCCGAAGCGCTCCAGCTTCTCATTGTCGCCTGAATCAAGAAGTTCGTAGTTGCCGCATGACTTTGCGATAAGGTGCTGATCGTATTTCATAATGCTTCCGGGTGTTTCCTCGACCATTCGTAGAAGACGACGGCGGCAGAGACGGCGGCATTCAGGGATTCTGTTCGCGGATTCATTGGAATGGAAAGGGTGACGTCGCAGGCGACCAGTGTCTTTTCGCGAATACCGGCGCCTTCGTTGCCCACGACGAACGCAGTCGGTGCATCGAATGCCTCCACGCCAAGCACTGTTTTTCCATCCATGGCGAGACCGTATATCCAGAAGCCTTTATCTTTCAGCATCTTCAGCGTGTTGTTCACATTGCCTATGGAAACGAGCGGAATTCGGAAGACCATGCCTGCAGATGTCTTCACGACCGCGCCCGTGACGCCGGCTTGATTGTGTTCGGGAATGAGAACGCCGGCAAGGCCGAAAGCAGCGGCGCTACGGATGATGGCGCCCACGTTGTGCGGGTCCTGCACTTCACCGAGCACGGCGACCGCAGGATTTTTTCTCACATCAAGTGTTTTCAAAAATTCGTCGAGCGAAATGAGCAAAGAAGACGGATCCATCGTGGCGATAACACCTTGATGCGCGGTGTCACGCCCCACAAGCTCCTTACCTTTCCCGGTCGCGAGTTCAGCAGTCGGGATGTTGTTTTTTTGGAGCAGAGCGCGCAACTCAGTGTCGCGCATATCGCGTGCAAGGAACACTTTCCGGATGACTTTCGGCGCATTCTGAAGCGCTTCCACGAGTGCATGTTTGCCGTAAATATAGACCTTACCGCCCGCCACGGCCTTTCGGTGCGTCGAGACATTTTTCTCGTATTTCGTGTGCTTTCTTGGTCGCATGGTGCGCGGTGAGGGATTCGAACCCCCGACATCTACAACGTCAATGTAGCGCTCTACCAACTGAGCTAACCGCGCGTGAGGGGACTATACCACAACATGACTTTGGTCGGAATACGAGGGCGGAAAAACAAGTCGCGCACCCCGAAGGATGCGCGATGATGCGGGTTGAGCGCTATGCGCGGATAGGAAGGCCCTCCTTCTCCATAAGTTCCGGCCAGTCCATAACGTGGCGATGTTGCGTACTTTCCGGGCGCTCGTGTTCGCTGGAGATTGGGTCGTGCATCGTCTCCTCGAATTTTTTCAGAACGCCTTGTACTGCTTCTTTGTTCAACGACATAACTGCTCCTGAGATGGGTAAAGATCAAATAACAAAAAGACCACCACTGGTCCTTTTGTTGTGCGTATTATAACCTACTACCACTTGAAATGCAATTCTGAATTTGTGAGGACATAATAACCCAAGCGCGAACTTATTTCGAACACTGACTCGCACCTCGCAGAGCCTCGGTGCTCGCCCCGCTCGCGGACTCGCGGGGCCGCCCTTCGCCCTGTCGCTCTCA
>JBAYHD010000016.1:0-3990 GCA_041666305.1 Minisyncoccota bacterium
AAAGTGTCGACTGGTCGCGTGTTGACCGGAGCCATCTCCTCTCGCTTTTCAAGCGAATGTCGGTTGATGTTCCGGCATATCGAAAATTCCTCCACGAACACAATGTACATCCCGACGCCATCCACACGGCAAAAGACACAGCCTCTCTCCCAACAGTGTCGAAGAAGAATTATCTGCAGAAATACGCTCCAGCAGACTTGCTGTGGAACGGTTCGATGCGCTCGCCACAAGTCCTCACCTCGACATCCGGTTCGACAGGGAAGCCAACCTACTTTGCTCGTTCGCACGAGGTTGATGAACATTCGTCCTTTATTCACGAGCTCATCTTCCGCACAAGTTCTTTGAACAAAGATAAATCGACGCTCGTCATTGTTTGTTTCGGCATGGGCGTGTGGATTGGCGGACTCATTACTTACCAGGCATTTGAGCTCATGGGCCGCCGCGGGTACCCTATCTCAGTTCTTACACCGGGCATTAATAAGACGGAAATACTGAAAGCACTCACTGACCTCGCGCCACGGTACGAGCAGATTATCCTCGCCGGCTACCCCCCTTTCCTGAAGGATGTCATCGACCAGGCGGTCGCGCAGGGCATCTCTTTTGATAAACAGAAGATGATGCTTCTTTTTGCAGCGGAAGCATTTACCGAAAATTTCCGTGACCATCTCGCCGCAAAAGTCGGCATCCAGAACCCGGTTACCGATGCTATTAACATCTACGGTAGCGCCGACATTGGCTCGATGGCGTTCGAAACACCTCTCTCTATCCTCGCGCGACGCCTCGCGATGAAAGATGGCAAGCTTTTCGCCGCCATCTTCGGCGGTACGACAAAAACACCGACCTTTGCACAGTTTGTTCCGGAGTTCGTCTCGTTCGAAGCCCCGAACGGCGAGATACTCATATCGGGCGACAGCGCGCTCCCGCTTTTGCGGTATTCAATAGGGGACCACGGTGGCGTGTACACATTCCGCGAACTCGTTGAGCGGTACAAGGCGCACGGTATCGACCTCATGGAAGAGGCTCAGGCGGCAGGCATTCGCAAGCATGTCTCTGAACTGCCGTTCGTCTATGTCTTCGAGCGCATCGATCTCTCGACGACACTCTACGGTTTGCAGGTGTACCCCGAAACCATAAAAGAGGTGCTGTTGCAGAAGCCATTTGTCGACAGCCTGACCGGTAAGCTCACGCTCATCACGAAGTTCGACGAGCGCCAGGACCAATATCTTGAAGTAAATCTTGAGCAAAAACCAGGTAAGGAGGTCGGGGAGGCGTTCGCATCAGAGCTGATCGCGGAGATAATCAAAAGTTTGCGCGAAAAGAATTCCGAGTTCCGAGAGTTGTCCGATTTTCTTGGGAAGCGTTCAGAGCCGAAGCTTGTTTTCTGGGCATACGAGGATCCGCTTTATTTCAAGCCAGGTATCAAGCAGCCGTGGGTAGTGCGCCAGGCGTAAATATGGTGCGTGGTAGTATTCCGGTATGAAGCCGGAACAGTTTAATCGTTCGAAAGAATCATTTTCGGCATTTCGCGATCGTTTGCAGCCAGCCCAAGTTGTGGATCGCTACGACCTTCTTCTTGAAGATTTGTTCCTCATTCGTAATCCGCGTTTTAAATTCATCAAAGAGCATGCAGACGAAGTGAGGTCATTTACCGAGGAGTATTGCGCCGGGAAGCCGCTCGAAGAAGTGGGGGAATGGTTCTTCTTTCCGTGGAATGAGACGCTCGCACACTATTTGCCACATGATGAGCATCAGGAAATACGCACGGCGCGCAACCGCAATATCATAACGAAAGAGGAGCAGGAGAAATTTTACAATCTGCGGGTCGCGTATGCGGGGCTCTCCGTGGGCAGCCATGGAGCGATGACGGTAGCGCTTATGGGCGGCGCGCGCCGCATCAAGATTGCCGATCCGGACGAGGTCTCGGCCTCAAACCTCAATCGCATGCGGTTCGATTTTCTCGCGCTTGGTCGAAAAAAGACCGACCTCGTACGCGAATACATTTATCAACTGAACCCGTATGCCGAAATAGAGACATTTGATTCCGGTGTTACGGAGAGCGATATGGACAAGTTTCTTGCCGACGCCGATGTCCTTGTCGAGGAGACCGATAATCTTGAAATAAAGATCCGCCTGCGGCTCGCGGCACGCGAGCGGGGCATTCCGGTTGTGATGGCGACCGACAACGGGGACAACATTATTGTTGAAACGGAACGGTTCGATCTTGATGCAACGAAACAGCTTTTCAATGGTGTCATTGGCGATGTGGATGTGGAAATGTTCAAATCCTTCACCCCTTCCGATCTGCCGAAACTCGCGACGAAGATCGCGGGTCCCGAACTCGTGACTGAACGCATGATGAGCTCGCTTCTCCAGGTGGGTCGCGAGATTTACTCGTGGCCGCAGCTCGGCGATGCCGCAACGCTCTCGGGCGTCGCCATTGCTTACATCTTGAAGCGACTTGCGCTCGGACAGGCAGTGAACGAGGAGAAGTGTGAGATAAGCCTCGATGCGCTGCTTGATCCATCGCACCACGAACCACATATGAAGGATGCACGCGAAAAGGCGCGAGCGGATTTCTTCGCCGCGCTCGGTTTATAGCCTATGGATGCGGTGCACGAGGGAAAAATACGGAAGATCCTCACCGCGGCCGTTGCTGCTCCATCGGGGGATAATTCCCAGCCATGGCGTTTTGTGTTTCGCACGCCGGACACGATTGAGTTCTATGCGATTCCGGAAAAAGATAACGCGCTTTTAAATATAGACGAGAGCGGCACCTTCATCGCGCTTGGTGCGGCTATTCAAAATGCCGAGCTCGAAGCAAAAGCACTGGGATTTTCTCCAGAGATACGCTTTGGTGGTGAGGGTGCCCCGGTTGCGACACTTGTTCTTCGGGACGAAGCCGCTCCCTCCGATTTGGAGCAAACTCTTGAACGAGCCATTTTGCTCCGGCACACGAATCGCAAAGCATACAAAAACTCGCCGCTCGCAGATGGCGACCGCCAAGCTCTCATAAACGCAGCGGGAGAGGTGGAAGGCGCACGCCTGTCACTTCTCGAGGGTAAAGAGGATATGGCTTCGGTCGCGCGTGCGCTTACGACGATGGAGGAGGTCGCATTGCAAAACAAATCTCTGCATAAGCTCTTCTTTGAGAGCATCTTCTGGTCGAAGGAACAGAACACTGCGGGGAAACCGGGCTTGTATATCAAAACGCTTGAGTTGCCTCCGCCCGCGCAACTTCTTTTTAAGGTGTTGCGGTATTGGCCGGTGGCAACGGTGCTCGCAAAGATTGGTTTCCCAAAAGTAGTCGCCGCGACCAATGCAAAACAGAACGCGAGCGCCTCTGCGTTCGGGGTCATCACACTCAGCCGGTTCGACCGCCTGCATTACATAGAAGCGGGGCGTCTGCTTGAGCGTGTGTGGCTTATGGCAGCCGCTCGAGGAATGTCGCTCCAAATAGTGACGGGGCTACTGTTTCTCGCTCGTACCGTGGCGCGCGGCGACTCTCCACTTTTCTCCGTCGAGGAGCGCGCATTAGTGAAGAGTGCGTATGTTCGAATACGGGAGCAGATGAGTTCGAACGAACCGTTCCTTATGTTCCGGGTCGGCTATGCGGAAGCGCCGAGCGCAGTGTCATTTCGTAAACCGCCTGTTGTCACCAGTACGCGCTAGAATAATATGACCGTGATCTCAAACCTCGACCTCCTGTCTGTCGGCATCGCAGTTGCGGGCATCGGCTTGCTCGGTTTCGTTATTCTTTTCAACAACATACGGTCGACGACGAACCGAGCGTTCTTCTATTTCTCGATGGTTACGGTGTGTTGGAGCGTGCTCAACTACTCTTATTATCAACTGCCGGCGGGGGATACCGCGCTCTGGCTCCTTCGCGGGGTTATGTTTTTTGCGACATGGCATGCATTCACCTTCTTTCATCTTGCTTCCGTTTTTCCGGAAGATGACTACCATCAGCCATACTGGCATACCTACGGGCTC
>JBAYHD010000017.1:0-3517 GCA_041666305.1 Minisyncoccota bacterium
GGGGCACGGGAGCCGGAGCGAAGAGGTCGGTGTCGATACCAGCCGGCATGCGAACAGCATTCGACAGTCGTGCGGAAGCGGCATACGGTGATGTATAGAAAACTGTATGCGCGAGACGCGAGGCAAGACGCAGCTTCAGCCCGCCATGAGGATGGTTGTACCAAAGTGCGACCTGTTTCCCGAGGACACGCCACAGCGAACCAGCGACTAGGATGTATTCGGGATTCATATGCACGAGGACAGCATCATAGTCGGCGCGCAGATTCCACGCGAGCCATTTGAAACACACCGCAGTGATTATGCTCGAGCGCCGCCCGCGCTCTTTCCCGAGTGAATACACTTGAGTATTTTTTGAAAAGGTGTGGTTCCCCTCCTTAAGACAGATGACTTTCACCTGCTCAACACGCGTTGCAAGTTCCTCGATCCAACGAGTGAAAAAACCGAGTATCGGATCCTCACTGTCAACCACTTGCGTTACTATGAGCAATTTCATACAAAAATCTTTCGATAGATAAAGAAACTCATCACTGCGATGCATAGACCGGCGACGAGCTGGGCCGCGAGATACCAAACTTGCAGATATTCAACTAGGACGAATACGATGATTGTGTTGAGAAAAGTGTTTGCGATCGCGACGATGAGATAGAGAGAGGAGTGGCGCACGAGCCCGTTAGTGGTCCAGTGCTCGAATGTCCATGTGCGCTGCAATGTGAAGCTCACGAAAAAAGATGCCACAAAAGCCACGATTGACGAAGCGAGATACCAAACACCGAAAAAATGCTTGAGAACAAAAAGCGAACCTAGATTCACCACAGCCCCAGCACCACCTGAGATTATATATCGAATCACTTTCGGGACACGAGTGTTTTCCATATTATTGCTTCGGCTCACGGAGCGTGCGCAAGAATTTTTCGTTATCGCGGAACCAACACACGAACTCGGCGACACCTTCATGCATCGTCGTCTTCGGCACGAACCCAAGCCTTTTGTGCGCCTTCGACCAATCGACGACTGTCTCGCGCACATCGCCCGCCTGCATCGGCATAAGGTTTTGCTCTGCTTTCTTCCCTGTCTCCCGTTCAATGAGCTTGATGAAGGAGAGGAGCGGCATGACCTCGGCGCCACCAAGATTGTAGATTTCGTTGCGCCCGTGCGATTTCTGCCTCAGAATGGCGACGATACCTGCAACGATATCGGAAATGTGTGTGAAGCTTCGTTTCATTTTCCCGCGATTATAGACATTGATGGGTTTGCCCGCGAGGATGTTCTTTACGAATTTGAAAAGTGCGAGATCTGGCCGTCCCCACACACCATAAACGGTGAAAAAGCGTAGACCGACCGTCTCAAACCCGTAAAGATGATTGTAGGAGTGTGCGAGCGCCTCGTTCACCTTCTTGGTCGCGGCATATACCGAGATCTGCGTATCGGTCCGATCACTCTCGCTCATCGGCGATTTCTTGTTTAGCCCGTATACTGAACTCGAAGACGCATAGAGTACACGCGAAAGTTTGAGACGCTTCGCTGCCTCAAAGACATTCAGCATACCAAGCATATTTGAATCAATGTAGGCCCAGGGGTTTGTGAGCGAGTAGCGCACGCCAGCTTGCGCCGCGAGGTGCACAATTTCGTCCGGTCTCTCCACTTTTAATATCTTCTCGAGCATCGCATACCTTGCGATATCCACTTTGTAAAAACGGAACTTCGGGTATTTCTTAAGAATCTCAAGGCGCTTCTGTTTGATGCGTGGATCGTAGTAATTGGTCAGGACATCAACACCGACAACATTCCATCTCTGTTTCAGAAGTTCCTGTGCTAAATGAAAACCGATGAACCCCGCAGCACCGGTTATGACAACCGTGCGTGACGAACGCCTTTTCATATGGAATCTCCATAAACGCCTTCTAGAAGATCGAGGTCTTTCCCACTTTCTTTTAAGAGGGAAATGTTCTTTTGCTCAAACGCAACAAGGGCGGCAGTCCCCAGAGAGTCGCCGACTTTTTTCTCGTACATTCCTCGCAAGGCCGCAAAATCCTTGATGAAACAGTGCCCACCCGCACCGCGACCGGTCTTGTGCACTGGTTTCGCATACCGATTTGCGATGTATGGATCCGCTCGCATCGCTTTCTCTATCGATGTCCAATTTGCTCCAAGTTTTTGCGCGAGTTCGTACATGACATTGAAGAAAACAACCTCGACGAAACCGCTCCCATTGTGGGCATATTTTATAAGCTCGGCTTCGGTGCTATCGCAGGTAAGAGAGAAGGGAGAAGAAGGAAGGACGGCATGCACTTGTTCCGCAGATGTTTTATGCGCAGCATCATCTGCAGTCGCGCCGAGTATGTTTGAAAACGGATGCGCAGCATCATGCGCGGCGGTCGCTTCGGAAAGGAATTCCGGCGAATAGAAAATAACGCGGTCGGGATACTGCGCTTGGAATGATTTGGTCGTACCCGGCAAGATGGTTGATTTTACAATAACAATCTTCCCAACCCCCGTGAGCCCGATGGCTTCACGCACGATGGAGTCATCAAAACCACCCGGTGTCGTTGGTGTTGGAACTGCGATGAAAACAATATCGCACTTTCTTATATTCCCTTCATTGCCTCGATACGGCTCTTCAAGCGCGTAACGCACGGTTGAAAAGCCGCGTTTCTCAAAATCATCGGCATAATTTTTGCCGATATATCCCTGCCCTATAAATCCAATAAGTGGTTTTGTATCAGACGCTAATGCCATGGGAATGACTCACTTTATCACGAGTAACAGGCACTTTCACCTAAGTTTGAACCCGCGTCAGAGGTAGGAGGTTACCACTGTACCGACCGCGCAAGATCTTCTGCGATACGGGTCGGGATGTCGCCGACCGAAGCAAGGTGGGCGCGAGCAGCGGCTTCAGCACGCATCGGGAGCTCCTGCCGCACGCGATTGTCCTCGATAAGCCCGACAATGCCGAGTGAGAGCGCGGTCGGGTCAGCAACGGGCACGGAAAGTACCTCCTCGTAGCCCTTGAACACTTCCCCAACAATGCCGACATCGGTCGTGATGATGGGCACTTTGGCGAGTGCAGCCTCAAGAAGCGTGCGGCCATAGCCCTCGTACGCGCTCGCCTGAATGAACGCCTGCGCGCTCCCCATGAGCGCTCGAGCATCAGAACGCTCCCCGAGGAAGACCACTTTGTCGAAGAGGCCGAGAGAGCGGGTCATATCCTCAAGCTCTCGACGCCTACGGCCCTCCCCCACAACGAAGAGTCCGACCATCGGGTAATGCGGCGCGACAAGCTTGAGTGCCGCGAGTATGTCTTCAATGCGTTTTTCGGGTTCAAGTCGCCCGACGGCAATGAGCGCAAAGGTGAACGGGTATTTGGGTAGCGCCACTGGAGCTGGCACGGCTGCGCCTACCGGCACAGGAATAACAGAGGGTTCGGCAATACGAGAACCGTAGCGCGCCACAAGCGACTCCTTCACGCGCTCCGAAACCGCACGGATGCCGACAGCCTCCGGCAGAACGCGATCGGCGA